>NZ_CADP01000010.1:44762-62087 GCF_000285295.1 Komagataeibacter europaeus LMG 18890
CCCGCCAGACTGCCCGCCCGCCATGGGGTCCATCCCCCCGGCGCGGCGGGTTTTTTTACAGCCTGACCCGGAAACCCACACCTGATCGCATAGCATGAACATGTCGCCGGGCAGGCTGAAACCGCCGTGCCCGCGATCATCCGGGAAGGCCCCGCCGCGGGGACCGGAGCCGTTCATATCCTGCGCGCCAGGAAACAGGACGCATCATCTGTATTGATCATAAATACAATATCAGATGATCGCTCATCGGAAATCGTTTTCCCCTTATTGGTCAGCCGATCCCGGCTGTTCAATAATGATCCGCATGCCCCATGTTTTCCCACCATCAGCCGTTGTCAGCACGACCTGATAGGTTCCGTTATTGGGAATTATAATATGGTCAAGCGGGGTATCCGTTGATGGCCAGACGATATTCCTGTCATCATAATGCTTTAACGACACGGTCATCGGCACGACCGGCGCTGCCGTGATTCCGCTTATGATGGCTGCTTTCTGAATGTCCTTGGGCAGCAGCGTCTCGATCGCCCTGACATCGATGTCGCCGCCACGGTTGGAGGGCAGGCTGAGGATGGCGGAAATGCAGGTTTCGTATTCCCTGTAGCTTTCGCTCGTGCAGGGTGTCTGGACGGTCACGCTTGCCGGGGTGCCATCCGGCAGCTTCACGTCTGCCGCATACGCATGTCCAGCCAGCAGGAGCGCCGGAACAAGGACAAAAAAGCTTTTACTCATGGTACGAGACACCTTAACGGGAAATTCAGGCAAACCTTGCAATCCTGTTCAATACCCCAAATTCATGCCCCTGCACAGGACGGGCATGGGGCCACGGGTTCATGGCCGCGTGCCATGACGGCATGCGGATCCGGTATAACTTACGTTATTTTAATAATGCCGCACATGCCGTCAACCGGCGCGCTGTGCTACACGATCCGCCCTATAACACTGAGAAACATACATTAAATAACGATGATCGTCATTGCCAGATAAAAATCGGTGTCGTTACAATTTAAGAAAACCGCATGTTATCATGGCACGATACCATCAGGTCAGTTTATGACGTCATGTGCCCGACCACCATCGGAAAGTAGTCAAGAATACAAGATAATACGTCATATTAAGAAATGCAGAGTTCTATTGTTATGAAAAAATTTACGGTTGTGCCGCTCATGTTCCTGCTGGGCGGATGTTATGGCGTTGGCTCTCAAAGACTGGACCATGATCAACTTGACTACTCCCAGGCGCTGATCGGCTCTTCCAAACAACAGACACTCCTTAACGTGGTCCGTCTGCGATATGCCGACACACCGGGCTTTCTGGACACGACCCAGCTGATTTCCGGCTACCAGTTGCAGCGTAATATTTCCATCGGCGTTGGCTCGGATTCCACTCCGGTCCGGCCTGCCGTGGCGATCGGGGCGCAGATACAGGAAAGCCCGACCTTTACCTTCCAGCCCGTTACGGGGGATGCCTATGCGCAAAGTTTCCTGCGCCCGCTTCCCCCGGGCAGCCTGCTTCCGCTGGCCATGGGGGGACTGCCCATTGATATCCTGTTCCGCCTGTCGGTCCAGTCGGTCAACCTGATCAATAATGCGGGCGCCATAGGGGGCGATGTCGGGCGCGGGTCGCCTGAATTCTTCGAACTGATCTATGATCTGCGCCGGTTGCAGATAGCGGGCCTCTTGGGCATACAACTTGAACATAGCGAGGAAATACCGGGCAAGACCCCGGCGTTTGACCGGGTGTTCCTTACGGTGTCATCGACGACCGACCCCCTTCTGGCCGACGTGGTGAAATCAACACGTCGTTTTTTTGAAATGGGCCCGAAGGATGAACGCGTGGAAGTCATATATGGGGCCGGAAGGCCACAACATGGCCAGATCAGGCTGCTTACCCGCACGATGCTTGGCGTATTGGGGCAGATTGCCTACCAGATCGACGTTCCGCAGGAAGATATTGATTCAGGACGCACCCTGCCCAAAATCATTCTGATCGGGCGCAATACGAAGCCAACGGTTTTTGTTCACGTCAGTAATGAACGGCCACGCCTTTCTTTTGTATCAATAAAATACAACAATAGATTCTACTATATCTCGGATACCGATTTTCCCAGCAAGCTCGGGTTTACAATGTTGCAGATATTGATGGAGCTTTCAAAAACCACCAAGAACCCGGGCGCCGTGCTGACCATACCGGTCAATGGGTGAATGGTACCAGTGTGTTGAATGACTGTTTCCAGCCGCCGCCGTCCTGGCCATTCATGACACACAGACAGACACCATGCTCCCCTGCCGGCATGCAGGGGACAGGACGCGGCAGGGCGTGCGGGGCCGCCTAATAACCGACGGCCGCGCCATCCTTGCGGTGGTCGGATGCGCCGCGATACACGCCCGAATGCGGGTCGATCATGATTGCCTGGTAACCGCCCATACCCAGCCCGTTGCCCGTGCTGACATCATGCCCCATGGCCTGCAGCGCGGGGCCAACGGCCTGATACAGTTCAGATTCCAGCACGACATGATTGTTCTGCTGTGAATGGGAAAACCGTGCCGCGTCGGATGCGGCCTGCGGGTTGGCCCCAAGGTCGAGCATGTTTTCCAGCACCTGCAACTGTCCCTGTGCCTGCTGGTCGCCATACATCACGCCAAGGCTTAGGAACGGCCTGCCCCCCTTCAGCACGAAGCCGGGAATGATGGTATAGAATGGCCGCTTGCCCGGCGCGATGACGTTGGGGCTTTTTTCATCAAGGCTGAACTGCGCGCCACGATTGTTCAGCAAAAAGCCGTAGCCGGGCACGGTTATGCCCGAACCGAATTCGTCATACACGCTGAATATCAGCGAGACGACATTTCCCTCGCGGTCAGCCGTGGTCAGGTACACGGTGCCCCCCACCGGGTCGCGATCCGCCGTAATGGCGGCGGCGTGGCGTGGGTCGATGCGGTGGCACTGCGACCTTGCATAGGCCTTGCCGGTCAGTTTCGCGGTCGGCACGGCAACGAAGTCCGGGTCGCCCACATACTGCCGCAGGTCGGCATAGGCGACTTTCTTCGCCTCGATCAGCAGGTGCCAGAACAGTGGGGAACGTGGCCCCTCCCCACGCGGGTTGATGCCCAGTTTCGGCCCGCACTGTTCAACGATATTCAGGGCTTCCAGCACGGCGGCGCCCTGCGTGCTGGGTGGCATTTCATAAATGTCGTAGCCGCGATAGGACGTGGTCAGCGGCCTGACCCATTGTGGCCTGACCGTGCCAAAATCCGCGGGCGTGATTGTCCCGCCCAGCGCCTGCGATTTCTTTACGATGGCATCCGCGATCGGCCCCTTGTAGAAAGCATCCGCACCGCCGTTTTCCAGCAGGCGGAATGCCCTGGCCAGATCGGGATTGCGGAACACGCCATACAGGCCCGGCGGCCTGCCATGGGGCAGATAGGTGGCGGCCGTGTCGTGGTCCTTGGCCAGCAGGCTGGCATATTCCTCCCACTCGGCTTCCACGCGTTCGCTCACGCCAAAGCCATCTTCCGCCAGGCGGGCGGCAGGTTCCAGCGTATCCTTGAACGACATGGTGCCATAACGGGCGCGAATGGCGTCCCACCCGGCCACGGTGCCGGGCACGACGGCCGAATCAATGCCCGTGTACGGAACCGTCTTCAGCCCCCGGGCGCTAAAACGTCCCGGCGTGGCGCCGGATGGCGCGCGCCCGGCGGAATCCAGCGCGACAAGCCGGTGTTCCTTTGCCACCCATGCAATCATGAACAGGTCGCCCCCGATCCCGGCGGATTCCGGTTCGACCACGTTGATGGCGGCGGCGGTTGCAATCGCGGCGTCAAAGGCATTGCCCCCGCGTTTAAGGATATCCAGCCCCACATCCGCCGCCAGCGGCTGGCTGGTCGCCACCATGCCGTGCGTGCCCAGCACTTCGGACCGTGTCTGCCCCGTCCAGCCATAGCCCCGGTCCCCACGCAGGGGATTGAACGGCACGGCAGCCTGCTTCGCCTGCGTCACAGATGCTGCATGGCCGTGCCCCGGCAACAGGGCCGTGCAGGCAAGCAGCAGCGCCGAAAACATGACGGATGGCCGCATCACGCCACCACCCCGCGCGCAACTGCCGCGCATGGGTGGCCGGGAACGAAAACCCGGCATGCCGGTGTTTGTGTGTGCAGGCATGTCCATACAACCTTTCAGCATCCGTGTGGGCAGTCGGGAAGGCATGCCCCGACCGGCTGCTACCGCCTATAATTCATTTTTGTTTAACAACAAAACCCCTGCCCCCGCATACCGGAAACAGCCGGGTTCATGGTCATGGATCATTCCCGCCGCCTGCATCCAGGCATAGGCCGTGACCGGCCCGACAAAGCGGAAGCCGCGTGCGCGCAGCGCGGCGGACATGGCGTGCGACAGGGGCGATGACGCCTGCACCGGCCCGTGATTATGCACCGGCGCATGTCCCACCATGCCCCATGCGAAGGTGGCAAGGTCCTCGCCGCGTTCACGCATGGCGATATAGGCACGGGCGTTGCCAATGGCGGCGACAATCTTGGCGCGTGCGCGGATGATGCCCGGATCGGCCAGCAGGCGCGTGATGTCGGCATCCCCGAACCGGGCCACGCGGTCGGGGTCAAACCCGGCGAAGGCCCGGCGGAACCCCGCGCGCCGTTTCAGGATCGTGCGCCATGACAGCCCGGCCTGAAAACTTTCCAGCACCAGCATTTCCCATAACTGGCGGCTGTCATGCACCGGCTGGCCCCACTCCGCGTCGTGATACGCCATCATCATGGCATCGGCCTGCGCCCAGCGGCACCGTGGGCGGCCGGGGTCAGGGGACATGGCAGCCGTGTCTGGCGGCCCATCGCCCCTGTGTGGATCGGGCATGGATGGCATGGTGGTACTCCGTCGTCCTGTCCGTATTATGTCCTATCCATCCGTTTATCACGGGGCACGCCCGTGCGCATGGGGCGCGGGGCTGCCCATCGGGGCCGGTTCGTGCCTGAACGCCGCATGCGTTCGTCCCGCGCGGGCGATGATGTCCACCACGCGCCTGCCCGTGGCAATATCCGCCATGATCCTGACAGTCCCGAAAGGACTGAATCCATGGTTTGCCGCCCTGTCCCGGCCACGCATAAAAAAACCGGGGCCGCATGATACGGCCCCGGTCGGGTCAGTCAGGGTATGATCGCGACCCTCAGTTCACGTTATCCAGGGCGTAGACCACCAGGTCATCGGTAACCGGCGTCATCATGAAGTGGTGGCCACCGGCCATGATGGCGACGTACTGCTTGCCCTTGTATTCATACGTCATGGGCGTTGCCTGTCCGCCACCGGGCAGGACATCGTTCCACACTTCCCTGCCGGTATGGATGTCGAAGGCGTGGATCATGTTGTCCGTCGTCGCCGCGACAAAGATCAGGCCACCGGCGGTAATGACCGGGCCGCCATTGTTGGGCGTGCCGATGGTCAGCGGCAGGTGGGTCGGCAGGCCGAACGGACCGTTGGCGCGCGCACTGCCCAGCGGGTGCTGCCACAGCACCTTCTGCGTGTGCATGTCGATGGCGGTGATCATGCCATAGGGCGGACGGTTGCACATCATGCCCGTGTATTCATCCCAGAACGGCGAGACCACGATACCGTACGGCGTTTCCGCCATGGCCCCGGCCCCTTCGGCGCCGCCGCCGCCGGGCTTGTAGTTGGGGTCATCCACCGGCATCAGCCCCAGCTTGTCGGCCTTCTTGCGGCTGACCAGTTGGTCATACATGGGCGTGTTGTTCCAGTTGGCGATCAGGATGCCGGTCTTTTCATCATAGGCGACGCTGCCCCAGTCGGACCCGCCGTTATAGCCGGGATATTCCAGCCACGGCTTGTCAATGCTGGGCGGCGTGAACTCACCCACATAATGCGCGCGGCGGTATTTCAGGCGGCAGTACAGCTGGTCGATGGGGGACATGCCCCACATGTCGGCTTCCTTCAGCGGGGCGAAGCCCAGGCGCGGCATGCCGACCGACCATGGCTGCGTCGGGGCGCGCGTATCCCCAGGCACCATGCCCGGCGATGGCGCGGGCCGTTCTTCCACCGGCAGCACCGGCTCACCCGTGCGGCGGTCCAGCACGAAGGTCTGGCCACGCTTGGTCGGCATGATCAGCGCGGGAACGCTGCTGCCATCAGGCTTGGTGAAGTCCATGAGTGTCGGCTGCGACCCGATGTCGTAATCCCACACGTCCTTGTGCACGGTCTGGAACACCCAGCGCGGCTCGCCCGTTTTCACGTCGATGGCGACCACGGCGGAGGACACCTTGTTTTCTTCCGGCGACCGCATGGCGCTGTAGTAATCGGCAGCGGAGTTGCCGGTCGGCACGTAAACCAGCCCCAGCGCGTTGTCGCCAATCATCGCGGCCCAGGAATTGGGGGTGCCACGGCTGTAGTGCTCGCCTTCCTTCGGCTCGCCATGTTCATGCGGGCGGTTGACGTCCCATGCCCACAGGAAGCGCCCAGTTTCGGCGTCGTAACCACGGATCACGCCCGACGGCGCCCAGCGGCGCTGGCCGTCCAGGATTTCCTGGTTGGTGATGATCGCACCATTGACGATCGGCGGGGGCGCGGTTTCGGCCACGAAGCCGGGCACGGATTCACCCATCCCCTTCATCAGGTTGACCATGCCGTGCCAGCCAAAGCCTTCGCATACCTTGCCGTCCTCGCTGTCCACCTCGATCAGGCGTTCATCCAGCGTGGCTTCAAGGATGCGGTGGTGGCAGTGCTCGCCTTCGGGCACGGTGGAGGACGTGTAGTACACCACCGCCTTGCACGCCGCCGTGTACGGAATGCTGTCGTATTTCTCATTGGCGTGGAAGTGCCAGACTTCCTTGCCCGTGGCCGGGTCGATGCGCATCATGTCGTTCATGGCCGAACACATGTACAGCCCGTCCCCCACCTTGATCGGCGTGGTTTCGGCGGCCCACTTGTTCACCTGCCCCGGCGCGGGCTTGCTGCCGGTATGGTAGATGAACGCACGCTTCAGGTGGCTGACATTGGACGGCGTGATCTGGTCCAGCGGCGAGAAGCGGGTCGCCCTGTCATCACGGCCATAGCCGGGCCAGTCATCATGCGCGGGGTTGGCCGTGACCTGCTCGACCATCGGCGTGGCCTCGCTGGGTTCGGCGGGCGGCCCGTCGGGAATGTTGGCGGCGTTCACGCCCGGCGCCTGCGGCGCGTTGGGCGACGGGGGGGAAAATGCATCCGTCGGCGGGGTGGGCGTGCCGGGGGATACGGTGGCGTTGCCATTGCCCGGCGGCTGGTCGGCAGGCGGCACCTGCGCCAGCGCGGTGACACCGGCCGTCCCGGCGATGATGGTAGCACCCAGCAGCAGGGTGCGCAGCATTGTTGTATTGGACATCATGCGACCTCCCGCACGTTGGTTGTGCGTGCGTGTTCCGCACGGCGCAGCACCGGCAGGCACAGCGCCACGCCAATGGCCAGGATGGTAGGACCAAAGACGCGCGGCAGCAGTCCCCAGCCGTCAAGGCCGACCTCCCAGAACGCCCACAGCCATGTAAAGGCGCAGGCCCCAAGGTAAAGCAGGCCACCCAGCGGGCGGCCCATGGCCATCAGCACGCCCGCGGCGGTGACCACCAGGCCGCAGACGACGTAGTAAAGCGAGCCACCAAGGAACGCGAGTTCCGCGCCCATGTATAAAAGGGGCAGGCCCAGAAGGATAATGATGACAGCAAGTAAAAGCGTCGCCCATCCCGCGGCGCTGTGTGGTTTCATGAAAGCAGACATAATGGATGTTCCTCCAGTATCATGAAGCGGAGGCTAGTCCCGCGCCTGTTAAACGCGAAAAAACGAAATCGCGAGGTTGGTCACGACTTTATTATGATTGTTTCAGCGCTGTAAGTATTCCGCCACAAAACAGCTCTCATCATGACGTATTTAGAATCCAGACCTGCTGTGGCTGCACACGAAATGTTTTTTTTACTTACCCACAACCAGATCGGGAACCATTACGGATGTCGCGCGCGCCGGCGCGACCAGGTAAAGCCCCGCCTGCCCCGCCACCCGCAGCGCGCGCGCCGTGGGGGCTGACACCGCCACCAGCCCCGGCATGATCGCCTTGTGCGCCATTTCATACGAACACCGGCTGGTGATCACGCAGAACCCGCGCCCGAAATCCAGCCCGTCCCGCAGCCCCGCCCCTACCAGCTTGTCCAGCGCGTTGTGGCGGCCCACGTCCTCGCGCACCTGCATGATCGTGCCATCCGGCGCGCACCACGCGGCGGCATGCAGCATGCGCGCGCGGGCATTGAGCACCTGCCGCCCCGGCAGCGCCGCCAGCGCCCGCCCCACCGCCGCAAGGTCGGGCGGCGCATCGGGCACATGGCGGCGCGGGCGGTCCAGCACGTCACGCGCGTCCGTGCCGCACACGCCACAACTGGTGCGTCCCGCCATCGCCCGTCGCCCGCGCGCCAGCAGGCGGTGGAAGGACGGACCGTCAATGCGCATGTCCACCCGGGCATGGTCGGCTTCCGCCCGGACCGCGACATCCTTCAGCGCCGCAAGGTCGGGGATGATCCCTTCGGTCAGGGCAAAGCCGGTGGCGAAGTCATGCAGGTCCAGCGGCGTCGCCATCATCACCCCATGCGCCATGCCGTTGAACGACAGGGTAACGGGCGTTTCCTCCGCAATGTCCAGCGTGCGCGCGTGGGCGGCGGCGCCGGGCGCATGAACCGTCATGGCGCAGGGAACGATGGCGGGCGGCAGGGATCGGGTCATGATGCGGTCCTTCGGGTGCGGGACAGGGCGTGGCCGGTCATGTTCATGAATACGCCAATCCCTTCGGCGGCATGGCGTAATGGCCGGGGCCGTACACGATGGCGGGCGGCGCGGGTGATGGCCCCGGTAACGCAGCGCAAGGGCGGCAGGCCGTTGAAAGGGCGATACCGGGCATGGTTTTGCGGTCATTCAGCCCCGCGCATGACGCCGGGCCAAGGCGTAATCGGCGGGGGTGTTGATGTTCATGAACGGGTCCGGGCCATCGGGCGGCACGGTAAAATCCACCCCGCGCGCGGCCAGTGCATCGGCCAGCGTGCGCACGCGGGTCATCTCGCGCCGGGTATCGGGCGTGATGCTGCCCAGTTGGCGGGCCAGAAGGGTGCGGCAACCCACCGGCCATGCCGCGACCAGGCTGTGGCGCTGCCCGCCACTGATGGCAAAGGACGGCGCGGGCAGCAGGCGGGGCACAAGGCCAGCGGGGATGAACGGCGTATCGCCCGGCACCGTCACCAGCACGTCGCACCCCTGCCCCGCCGCCCATTCCAGACCGGCCAGCACGCCAGCCAGCGGCCCGACGCCCGCAACCCTGTCGGCCAGCACCGGCAGGCCGTGGGCCGCGAACCGCGCCGGGTCGCCATTGGCGCTGATGGCAAGGGCGGCACAGCAGGGACGCAGGCGGGTCAGGATGCGGTCAAGGCACGTCATGTCCCCCAAGCGCAGCAACGGCTTGTCACCGCCCCCCATGCGCCGCGCCATGCCCCCGGCCATGACCAGTCCGGCCACGCGCGCCCCCGCCATCAGCGCCCGCATTGCACGCGGCGGGACAAGGCCGTACCCTGCGCCATCCCCCGCATGGGCGGGCGGGATGACGTAGTGTTCAGGGGGTGCGTTCCATGTCCCATCCACCACGACAGGCGGTGATCGGCCTGACCGGGCGCAGCGGGTCGGGCAAGACGCACCTGCTGTCGCGCCTGCTGCCAGCACTGCGCGCGCGGGGGCAGGCGGTTTCCACCATCAAGCATACGCATCATGATATCGACATCGACCGGCCGGGCAAGGATTCCTGGGTCCATCGCAATGCGGGTGCGGCCGAGGTCATGCTGGCGGCCCCCGGCCGGTGGGTGCTGCAGCACGAATGCCCCGACGCGCCACCGACCCTGCAGGATCTGCTGTCGCGCATGCGGCGCACCGACCTGGTGGTGGTCGAAGGCTTCCGCGCCACCGTTCCCGCCAGTATCGAGGTCTATCGCCCCGGCATCGGCAAGGATCCGCTGTTCAGGCATCAGGACAACATCATCGCCATCGCAACCGACACGCCCCATGACCCCACCCTGCCCGCGCACCTGCCGGTGCTGGATGTGAACGATACGGACGCAATTGCCGATTTCGCCCTGCGGCATGCCTGTCGTGTTGTCATTGAATGAAAGACGCATTGCCTTGACCAACCATCATGCAGACCAGAAAGACGTTTGGGCGCCGCTTGTTAAGACAGCGGCATGCCCCACACCACCTGCCCCGCCCGGATGGGGTTTTCCGCCGTGACCGCCAGCAGCGCATCCGCGCGGGAAAAGGCGATGATGTCGGATGCGCCAACCGTGGGCACGCGGCGGCAGCACGCGCCATCGGGGCCGTGGTGCAGGGTGACGGGGATGAACTGCGTCACACCGGCGGGGGCATCCGCCGTGAAACCGGCCGTGGCGGGAATGGCGGGCTGTGGCGTATCCGCGCCCATGACCGCGCGCAGGTAGGGCCGCACGAACATCAGCGCGCAGATGGCCGCGGCACCCGGGTTGCCGGGCAGGCAGAATATCGTCCGTCCCCCCAGTTCCAGCACCGTCAGCGGCCGGCCGGGGCGGATCGCGACGCCCCGGAACACCACATCCGCCCCCATGTCGCGCAGGATATCCAGCATATGGTCCGTGCCGCCCACCGATATGCCGCCCGTCGTGACCACCATATCCGCACCCCCGATGGCCGCGCGCAGGTGGGCAGCCTGCGCGGCCACGTCATCGGTCGGGGCGGCATGCGTGCTGACGCGCGCGCCGATGGCCCCCAGCATGGATGCCAGCATCGGGGCGTTTGAATCCGGGCACGCGCTGGCCGCCCCCGCCGCCAGTTCCGCGCCGTTGGACAGGACGGATACGCGTGGCCTGCGGGTAACCGGCACATCGCGCAGCCCCTGTGCCGCCAGCAGGGCCACATGCCGCCAGTCCAGCACCTGCCCGCGCGCGACAAGCCGCGTGCCGGTGGCGAATTCCTCCCCCTGCCTGCGGATATTCGCCCCCCGTGCCGCAAGCGGCGTGGCCGGGGCCACGGCATGACCCACAACCGCCATGCGTTCGGCCGCCATGACACAGTCGGCGCCCGCCGGGATGCGCGCCCCGGTCAGGATGGCGCGCGCATGCCCCGGCGCCAGCGGTTCGGGCCGGTCGCCCGCCACCGTGCGGCCCGCGACCGGCAGCGGCGCATGGGCCGCCATGGCGTCATGGGCGAAGGCATACCCGTCCATCGCGGAAATATCGGCAGGCGGGCGGCAGGNGCAAGGATGTCAGCCGCCGCCACCCGCCCCGTCGCCTGCGCCAGCGGCACGCGGGTCATGGGCCGCGCGCTGCCCGCCGCGCATGCCAGCACCAGCCGCAGGGCGGTGGGATAATCCACCAGCCGCGTGAAAGCGTTGCTGTTCATGACAGGGCCGGGTTTCAGGTCGGTTCGGGCTGGCTTGCGGGGTTTGCCACCGTGACGCGCACCGGTATCGACTTGGCGGCGGGGGTGCCCGCGATCTGGTCGAAATTCGTAAGCGGCAGCAGCGGGTTGAGTTCGGGGTAATATCCGGCAATCGACCCGCGCGGCATGGGGTATGGCACCACCATCAACCCGCCCACCCGGCGCTGCGTGCCGTCGGTGCTGATGGTCTCAAGGTCCGCCATCGCGCCATCCGCCAGTCCCCGCGCCGCCATGTCATCCCGGTTCATGAACACCACCATGCGGGTGTTGTACACGCCCCGGTAACGGTCGTTATTGGTATAGACGGTCGTATTGTACTGATCGTGCGAGCGGATGGTGGACAGGCGCAGCATGTCCGGGCCGCCAATGGGCGTGTCCTCGTCCAGCCCGTCGAAAAGCAGGAAATTGGCCTTGCCCGTGGGCGTGTTCCAGATCCGCTGGCGCGGCGGCACCGGCAGCGAAAAGCCCTTGCCCTGGCGGATGCGCGTGTTGAAACCGGCATACAGGTCGGGATAGACCTGCGCGATCCTGTCGCGGATCAGGTCGTAATCGTCAATGAAGGCTTCCCATTCAATCGTGCTGTCCGGCAGGGTGGCGCGTGCCATGCGGCACACGATCTCGATTTCCGAACGCAGGTCGGCGCTGGCAGGGTGCAGCACGCCGTGGGACCGCGTGACGCCGGACATCGCATCCTCGACGGTGATGAACTGCGGCCCGGTTTTCTGCATGTCGATTTCGGACCGCGCAATGACCGGCAGGATCAGCGCGTCACGTCCATGCACCAGGTGCCCGCGATTGAGCTTGGTGGCAATGCCCACGGTCAGGTCCAGCCGCGACATCGCCTCATACGCCACTGGCGTGTCGGGAATGGCATGGATGAAGTTGCCCCCCATGCCGATGAACACCTTCGCCGTGCCATCAATCATGGCCTGCACGGATTCAATCACATGGTGGCCATGTTCGCGCGGCGGGCTGAAGCCGAATGCCGCCTGAAGCCGGTCGAGGTAAAGGGTGGTCGGCTTTTCCTCAATGCCCACCGTGCGGTCGCCCTGCACGTTGGAATGGCCGCGCACGGGGCAGATCCCCGCCCCTTCCTTGCCAAAATTGCCACGCAGCATCAGCAGGTTGGCGATCTGGTGGATCACGCGCGATCCCTGCTGGTGCTGCGTCACCCCCATGCCGAAGCAGATGATGGTGGCGTTGGACGCGGCATAGATCCCGGCCACCCGGCGGATCTGTTCCTCGCTCAGGCCGGAGGTGGCGACGATATCAGGCCACCGCGTCGCCTCGATATCGGCCTTCAGGGCATCGAACCCGTCGGTATGCTCGGTAATGAAGGCGTGGTCCAGGACCGCCGGCTCCCCCCTGGCCGCAGCTTCCGCATCCATCTGGAACAGGGCCTTCATCACCCCCTTGAGGAACGCGACATCACCGCCAATGCGCACGTGACAGAATTCGCTGGCGATGGGCGTGGAACCGAAGGTCGCCATCTTGATGGGGTCCTGCGGTTCGGTAAAGCGGATCAGCGCGCGTTCGGGCATGGGGTTGACGGCCACGATCGGCGCGCCGCGCTTACGCGCATGCACCAGTTCGGTCATCATGCGCGGGCTGTTGGTGCCGGTGTTCTGGCCGATGATGAAAATGGCCTCCGCATGGGCGAAATCCGTCATCCGCACCGTGCCCTTGCCAATGCCGATGGACATGGGCAGGCCACGGCTGGTCGGTTCGTGGCACATGTTGGAACAGTCGGGGAAGTTGTTGGTGCCGAACGCGCGCACGAACACGGAATACAGGAACGCGGCCTCGTTTGACGTGCGGCCCGATGTATAGAACTCGGCCTGGTCGGGATGATCGAGCGCGCGCAGGTGCCGGCCGATCATGTCATAGGCTTCATCCCACGTGCATGGCACGTAGTGGTCACTGGCCGCGTCATAGCGCATGGGCCGGGTCAGGCGGCCCTGTTCCTCCAGCCAGTGGTCGCTGCGGGACATGAGTTCGGTTACGGTGTGGGCGGCAAAGAAATCCGCGCCGATCCTGCGCTTCGTGGCCTCGAACGCCAGCGCCTTGGCCCCGTTTTCACAGAATTCCAGTGTCTTTTCACGGTCGGGATCCGGCCATGCGCAGCTTGGGCACTTGAAGCCATCGGGATGGTTCATGGCCAGAAGCGCGCGTGATCCCTTGGCCAGTACGCTCTGTTCCATCAGCACGCGCGCGGTGGCGTTGGCCGCCCCCCACCCACCGGCGGGATGGGTATAGGGCTTGAATTCCGGTTTTTCTGACATGGCGCTCTCCCGTGTTCGCACGCAGGAAACCGCCGGGCTGGCATTATTGCAACTGCGCAAAGGCAGATTTTACCACGTATAACAGAGATTTATCTGTTGATAAGCCCCGTCTATCAACGGGCGCAACCCTATGGGCCGCATTGATTATATGTCATCATATATAGACAGTGGCGGCAATATCCACCGGGCCATCCCGGCCGGATTATACCCGGTCTGACATGATATCTCGCAGCGTGGTGCGGTCGAGCACCTGCAGGAACGCATCCAGCGACTGCGACAGCAGGCGTCGCAGGCGGCACATGTCAGCCAGCACGCAGGGCAGCCCGTTCTGCGGCTGGCACGCCACGACAGGCTGCATGTCCGCTTCCATCAGGCGTACGATATCGCCGATGATGATTTCCTGCGGCTGGCAGGGCAGCACAAGCCCACCCGACCGGCCACGACGCGTCAGCACGATCCCCTCGTTGGACAGACGGTTGACCACCTTGACCAGATGATTGTGGGAAATGCTGTGGTGGCTGGAAATCTCGTGCACGGAAACCCGCCTGTCCGCATTGCACGCCAGATAAACGAGCACGCGAATGGCGTAGTCGGTATGAAGGGTCAGGCGCATGGTATGGTGTTCACGGCCTCCCCACCCCGGCTGTCGCATGGACCTGACACGGCAGGGTGGCGGTTCCCGGCCCGGGTGGCGGGTATGACCCGGTACTGTAGCATGCGCGGCATCGGTATCCTGTGGTCAGATAGGGTGACGACGTTAATATATTATGAAAAAAGACTGTATCGGTCCGCACTGCAATAGGGAAGTATCCCGTTGCGTTTCGCATAATATATTTTTATCAAATCATAAACAAAACTTATAATTAAACCGGCAGAAAACTGCCAATTCTGTATCGTTCCTTGGGTGGATGCTTATACGCCCCATAAATAAAAAGCCAGAATGATCCATCTGCCACCGACTAATATTTTTTATGGTCCAGTATCAGGTCATGCAGCGTCACACGGTCCAGCACGGCCATGAAGGCGTTCAGCGATTTGGAAAACAGGCCGCGCAGCCGACAGGCATCCGCCAGCACGCATGGCTGCCCCCTGGCGGGCACGCAGGCCACGATCGCATGCAGGTCGGTTTCCATCAGCCGGACAATGTCGCCAATGAAGATTTCATGCGCCGTGACCGCAAGTTCCACCCCCCCGCTGCGGCCCCGCCGCGCAAGGATGATGCCATTGTTGGACAGGCGGTTGACCACCTTGACCAGATGGCTTTGTGAAATTCCATGGGTGTCGGCAATTTCCTGGATCGCAACCCGTCTACCCGGATTCTGTCCAAGGTAGACGAGGGCGCGAATGGAATAATCCGTATAAAGTGTCAGGCGCATGGCACCTCATGACGCCTGTAATGCGACTTCGGAATGATCTGGCGCAAGGATGTGCTCCGCAAGAACCAGATTTGCGGCCGAAATGGGCGGGGAAATGTAAAAACCCTGAATCCGGTCGACTTTCAGTTCGATCAGGATATCCATCTGCTCCCTGGTTTCCACCCCGCCCACGGTCACGCTCAGGCCAAAGGCATGGGCAAGTCCCGTCAGGTGCGCAATCACGTCGCGCGCGGCCGGGTTGTGTGCGATATCGGTCACCAGGCGGCGGGAAATCTTGGCCTGCGTGAAGCGGATGTCACGCAGGACCGCGATCGGCAGCGTCGCCTGCCCGAAATCATCCAGCGTCAGCTGGAAACCCAGGCTGGCCAGTTCCTGCAACCGCATCAGCACCCGGTCCGACCGGCGGCCCGCCAGCACGCTTTCGGATATTTCCAGCACATAGTCGCTGGCATTGCCGCCCTGCCGCCTGATCTCGGCTTCGAGGTCATTCTGGAACCCGACATTGAGCAGGTCGAGCCGCGACAGGTTGATGGTCAGGTTGGGATAGGTCGTCAGGCTGCTGTTCCACAGCCGCATGTCGTTCTGGAACGACTTCACCAGTCGCGGGCTCATGGCCTGCGCCAGCGTGGCGTCAAGGAACACGTCACGGAAGCTGTCCGCCGCCAGCAGCCCGCGTAGCGGATGGTGCCAGCGCAGCAGGGCCTCGATCTGGTCGCACCTGCCGGTCGCAACATTCAGGATCGGCTGGTAATACAGCTCGAACTGGTCCTTTTCCACGCCATCGCGCGCATCAGTCAGGATCTGCGCGCGTTCAAGCGCGTGCTGGTGCAGGGTGATATCGAACATCCGTGCCTGGTGCCCGCCCGCGCGCTTGGCCGCATACAGCGCGATATCCGCGTTCTTCTGCAGGGATTCGGCACTTTCCTGGCTGGCGATCGGGCTTACGCCAATGCTGCCCGACACGTTGACCATGGTATTGCCGACCTCGATCGGGGCTTCAAGTGCCGCCAGCAGCCGTTCCAGCATGGTGTTCAGCGGCGTGGTCAGCAGCGTGTGGTTGAGGATAAGCGCGAATTCATCCCCACCCAGCCGGCACACCGCGTCCTGCGGGCTGACCAGTTCAAGCAGCCGGTGCGAAATCGTCTTCAGCACCACGTCACCGGCATGGTGGCCGTGGATGTCGTTGATCTGCTTGAAACCATCAAGGTCGAACATGACCAGCATGATTTCACGGGTGATATTGCGGGCTTTTTCCTCCACCGACGCCTGCAGCACGGTGTTGAAGCCGCCACGGTTGAACAGCCCCGTCAGCGGGTCGGTCGCCGCCAGCGACTTCAGCCGGTCACGGGTGTTCATAAGCTCCGTGATCTCGAAGCGGGTCGCAACATATCCCTCCACCGCGCCAAGCGAGTTGTGCTTGGGCATGATGGTCGTCGCCACCCAGTACAGCGTCCCGTCCTTGGCGCGGTTGCAGATATTGCCACGCCAGATTTCCCCCGACCGGATGGTGCGGTACATCTGCCTGAAGAAGCTGGCGTCATGATACCCCGAATTGACGATCCGGTGCGTGGAGCCAAGCAGTTCCTCACGCGGGTATCGGCTGATCTCGCAAAAGCGGTCGTTGACGTAGGTAATCACGCCACGCACATCCGTAATGGCGACGATCAGGACATTGTCCACCACGTCGGCCCAGAAATCGGAATCCTTGTGGGTTAGCGCGCGCAGGCGATCATCGTGTTTGAGTGACATGGCGTTGCTCCATCTTTCGTCTTGAATGGATCAGGACTTGGCTTTTGCTGTGGGGAACAGCGTGGTGGTCGTCGCCTTTGCGGTGGGGGCCGGCTGTTTTTCCGTATTGTCCACGGGTTGCGCGGGTGGCGTCGCGGCATCGGCCGCCCCGGCGCGGGCGGCTTCGATTTCACGAATGACGGCAGGCGCGCCCCCCTTGCGGACCCACTGTTCCAGGTCCTGCGGGGCCAGTGGCTTGGCGAACAGGTAGCCCTGCATGACGTCACAGTTCAGTTTTTCCAGCAGTTCGCGCTGCTGTTCCGTCTCGACCCCTTCGGTCACCACCGTCATGCCCAGGCGCGAACCGATGCCGATCACCGCCATGGTCACCGCCTGCGCGTTGGTGTCGTATTCGAAATCGTTGATGAAGCTGCGGTCGATCTTGATTTCCGTCAGCGGCAGGCGCG
>NZ_CADP01000009.1:0-6457 GCF_000285295.1 Komagataeibacter europaeus LMG 18890
TGGGCAATCTGGTCCGCTTTACGCTTATCCCCGGCCAGCATTACGACACGGTCGGGGTGGCGCCTCTCCTTGAACCGGCTGATTTTGAGGGACTTCTTGCTGACAAGGCGTTCGATGTCCACTGGATCGTGGACACCATACGCGCGCAAGGGGCCCGCGTGGTCATTCCCCAGCGTCGGAACCGCCTCGACAGGCGCCCCTTCGATGGAGCCCTGTTCAAGGCACGCCATCTCATCGAGAACTTCTTCTGCAAGCTCAAGGAGTTCAAGCGCATCGCCATGCGAAGCGACAAGACCGACAGATCATTCGCAGCGATGATTTATCTTACCGCCGCAATCATCAATTCGCGTTAATTCCCAACAGGCCCTGAAAAAGCTTCACCAAAGACTTTTCCATGGTTGGCAGGTGCCGCAATCCTTATCAGCCGGGATGATGGCGACAGGCAGGGCATCGGGCAATAAAAAGGCGGCCCGGACTGCTCCGGACCGCCCGTGGCGCATAGTGCCCTGACCTTATGCGTTCAGGTAAACGGTCTTGGTATCGACATAGGCTTCCAGCCCGTACTGGCCGTCCTCCCCGCCGATGCCGCTGTCGCCATAACCATGGTGGAAGCCCTGCGCGGCCTCGCCCCCTTCGCGATTGACATAGATCTCACCGAAGTTGAGTTCGTTGGTCATGCGCATGATCTTCTTCAGGTCCTGCGTGAACATGTAGGCGGACAGGCCATAACGCGAATTGTTGGCCTGCGCGATGGCGTCATCAAAGTCCTTTACGCGGATCAGTGACAGCACGGGGCCGAACACTTCATTGCGCACGATGTCCATGTCACCGTTCACGTTGGTCAGCAGCGTGGGTGCGTAAAAATTGCCCCTGTCATAGTCACCGCCCGTCAGGCGCCTGCCGCCCAGTTCGACCTTCGCCCCCTGTTCCACGGCCTTGCGGACCATGGCATCGACCTTTTCCAGTTCCTGCGCACTGATCTTCGGCCCCATATCGGTCTTTTCATCCAGCGGGTTACCGGTTTTCAGGGCTTCGACTTTCGTGCGCAGGCGCTTGAGGAACGCGTCATAGACCGCCGTATGGACATAGGTGCGTTCATTGGCGGTGCAGACCTGGCCACAGTTCATGAAGCGCGCGGCGACGGCGGCATTCACGGCGGCGTCGATATCCGCGTCTTCCATCACGATGAACGGGGCCTTGCCACCCAGTTCCAGCCGGACTTCCTTCAGCCCTGCGGATGCGGCGGCCATGATCTTGCGGCCTGCGGGCGTGCTGCCGGTCATGGTGATCAATTTGGTGATCGGGTTGGTCACCAGCGCGTTGCCCACCGTCGCGCCGCCGCCGGTCACGACATTGAATATCCCCTTGGGGAAACCGGCTTCGACCGACAGTTCCGCAAGCGCCAGGGTGGAAAGTGGCGTGAGTTCATGCGGCTTGATGACAAAGGTATTGCCCGCCGCCAGCGCCGGACCCATCTTGCGCGCGGTCAGGGCAAGGGGAAAGTTCCATGCCGAAATGCCGGCCACCACGCCGTGGGGGATCTTTTCGATCAGGATCTTCTCACCGGGGCGGCTGCCGGGAATGATGTTGCCTTCCAGGCGGCGTACGTTTTCAGCAGCGAAGCGGATCAGCTGGATGGCGAAATTGACTTCGATCCGGGCTTCCTTAAGCGGCTTGCCGTTTTCCGAGGTGATGATGCGCGCCAGCTTTTCCGCATCACGCCGGATCAGTTCGATCAGGCGGTACAGGTAATCCGCCCGGTCGGTGGCAACCAGTCGGCTCCATGCGGGAAAGGCGTCCTGTGCGGTACGCAGCGCGCGGTTGACATCGTCTTCACCCGCGACCGCCACATGGGCCAGTATGTCCCCGGTTGCGGGATTACGGATGGTATCGCGTTCGGTATTGTCAGCCTTGGACCATGCGCCACCAATGAACAGGTCATGGGTTTTCGGCTTGGTCATGGGGAATCTCCGTTTTCAGTCAGTTCTGTGGATTGTCGGCCCTGTGGCCGGACGCCGCGCGCGGCAACGCCACCCGCCCCGGTCCGTCCGGGGCAGGGTGGGCGCATGTGGGGCAGGCGGCGGGATAGCTAGGCGGAAGAAGGTCAGGACTGCAGGAAGGGGCGGCCTTCGTGGGCGACCAGCAGGTCATGCATGTCGGTTGCGTGTTCTTCTTCTTCCGCAAGGATCTTTTCAAGCATGATCCGCGTTGTGGGATCATGGTCGGCGAAATAACGGATCAGTTCGCGATAATGTTCGATGACCAGACGTTCGGCCACAAGGTTCTGGCGCACCATTTCAATCAGGTTGCCGCCATTGCCATATTCGGTGGCGGACCGGGTCGCCAGTCCTTCGGGCGACAGGTTCGGCACGCCGCCAAGCTGGTCGATGCGGTCGGCCGCCCACATCATATGGGCCCGTTCTTCCTTGGCGTGGGTTGCGAATTCGCTGGAAACACTTTCGCTGGTAATGCCCGTGACGGAAATGGAATGCATGGTATAGCGCAGCACGCATACAAGTTCGGTCGCAACGACAGTCTGCAGCAGGTCGATCGCGGTCTGGACATTGCCCTGGTACGCGGGGGTAAGGGCCCCTTTTTCGATTGCTTTCTTCGCGCGTTCACGCAGGGTCTGCACATCGGTCAGGAACGTATTTTCGGCTGCATCGGACATGATGCTCTCCTTGTCGGTTTCGGGCATGCGCGCGGTGGCATGTCCGTTACGGATCATTGCTGGTCCTAACGGGCCGACAGGAAAGGGGTTCCCCCACAAGGCGGTTTTGGGGGCGGATCGGCCCGCAGGCAGCCTAAATGCGGCAAAAATGGTTTTTTCGTTGCGTCAGGCGTTGCCATTCACGGCCAGATCATTATTGATCGATATAAATAAGACCTATTTGCATTAAGGATGAAGTAAACGGCATGGTATCATTCAGCGCAGGCCAGTCTGAAAAGCTTCCCCGCCGCGCGTTGAGCGACGACGCCTATGACCACGTGCGTCGTGGGCTGATCCGCAGCCGTTATCGCTCGGGCGAGCGGCTGGTATTGCGGCCGCTGGCGGCGGAACTGGGGCTTAGTCCCACCCCCGTGCGTGAGGCGCTGCTGCGGCTTGTGTCCGAACATGCGCTGGAACTCAATGATCGCAATACCGCCGTCGTGCCCGCCATGACCCAGCGCAGCTTTGCCGAAATCCATGACCTGCGCGTTGACCTGGAAATGCGTCTTGCCGCCGCTGCGGCCCGGCGCGCATCCGATCATGGGATCGAGGCACTGGTCATCCTGCAGCAGCAGTTCATGAACGCATCGCACGCGGGTGATGATGGCGGCATGGCGGCCTTCAACGCGGATTTCCATACCACGGTGGCGACATTGGCCGAACTGCCGCTGACCGCGACGATCCTGCGCAACCTGTGGATGCGCATCGGACCGATCTATGCCCTGTCGCGGCCCATGATCCAGATGCAGCATGAAGGGCGCACCCACCCGCATGACGACCTGATCGCGGCATTGCGCCAGCGTGACGTGGCGGCGGCGCAGGCAGCGGTCACGCGTGATTTCGAACACGCGCGCCGCTGGATCGAACCCCGCCTGTCCTGACGGGGCATGACCCGGCCGGGCGCGTCCTTACGGGCGGCCCGGCGTGCGGATCTGCGGCACCTCGATGTCGATTTCCAGCATCGAGACGGAATTGCCACGGTCCAGCTTCACCTGCACCTTTTCCTGCTCGACGGGAATGTGCCGCTTGATGACTTCAAGGATTTCCGCCTGCAGCTTGGACAGGAGGTCGGATTCATTGCCATCTCCCGTCCGTTCATGCGCCAGCAGGATCTGCAACCTGTCGCGGGCGACGGGGGCGGATGTTTTCGTGCCGCGGCCAAATAGGGTATCAAACAGGCCCATCAGCTTTTCCCCTTGAACAGGCGCGCCAGCAGGCCCTTGCGTTCGGTCGGGACCGTGATTTCCAGTTTCTCGCCTTCCAGCCGGCGCGCGGCTTCGGCATAGGCGCGGGCAGGCGGGCTGTCAGGGCTGCTTAACGTCACCGGCGCGCCCAGGTTCGATGCGCGCAGCACTTCCTCGCTTTCGGGAATGATGCCCAGCAGCGGGATGGACAGGATTTCCAGCACGTCCTCGATCCGCAGCATCTCGCCGCGCGCCGCGCGCGCCGGGTCGTAGCGGGTCAGCAGCAGGTGCTTTTCGATCTTGCCGCCGCCCTTCGCCTTTTCGGTCGTGCTGTCCAGCATCCCGATGATCCGGTCACTGTCGCGCACGGATGATACTTCGGGGTTGGTCACGACAATGGCGTGGTCGGCATGGTACATGGCCAGCTGCGCGCCGCGTTCGATCCCGGCCGGGCTGTCACAGATCACCCAGTCGAACTTCTCCCGCAGTTCCTGCATGACGCGGGCGACCCCTTCGGCGGTCAGGGCGTCCTTGTCGCGCGTCTGGGACGCGGGCAGGATGGACAGTGTCTCGATGCGCTTGTCACGGATCAGCGCCTGCGACAGCTTGGCGTCGCCCTGGATCACGTTGATCAGGTCGAACACGACCCGCCGTTCGGCCCCCATCACCAGGTCGAGGTTACGGAGGCCCACGTCAAAATCAACCACGACGACATTCTGCCCGGTCTGCGCCAGCGAGGCGCCCAATGCGGCGGTTGACGTGGTCTTTCCGACGCCACCCTTGCCGGATGTGACAACCAGAACTTTTGCCATTGAGGTACCTGTTTGTCCGCTTTTAGGAGGTGTTTTCTTGTTCATGACCTGATGGATACGGTTGGATGGGTGGGCGCGCCTGAGGAGCGCGACGGGGGACTTTCGGACGCCTGTCTAGCGTTTGCGTACGGGAAAGACAGGTGGCACCAGCGGCTGGACCACAAGTGTGTCATTAGTGAGGACGATCTGTGCAGGTTTTTCAACATATTGCGGATCAATTTCCTCCGCCGTTATGTAATATCCGTCAATCGCCAGCAGTTCCGCCTGCATGGAATGGGCGAATATCCGGGCGTGGGGCTGCCCGTTCATGCCCGCGATGGCACGGCCACGCAGCGGGCCATAGATATGGATCGACCCGCCCGCCGTCACTTCCGCGCCCGACCCGACGGAGCCGATGACGATGACATCGCCATCGGGGTTCATGATTACCTGCCCCGAACGTATGGGCTGTTCGATTATCATCGATGACCCGCGTGGCGGCTGCGGCTGCACGGGCGCTGCGTCATCGGGTATGTCGACCGCCCCCGACGCGCGCCAGCCCATGAACCCCGATGGCCAGTCCCATCCCGCGCAGGCGGGCCATGAGGCATCGCCGCCTTCTATGCCGATGATGCGGATGCCACGCGCGCGCAACGCGGGATAGAGTTCGGCCAGCCCCTCCGTCGTGGCGTCAAGCAGGGACAGGTCAAGAATGACCGGCTTGCCGGCGAAGAATGTGCTCGATCGCGCGATCTGCGCATCAAGCCCGGCCAGCCAGTCGGCCAGGACGGGTTCGGGCGACAGCACCAGGGCAAGGAACGACCGCCCGCGTGCGCGGATTTTCGGTGGGGGACGCAGTTCGTCGGGCAACGTTATCCTGTCCTGTCTGGTGAATGGGGCGTGTTGTTTCAGCTACCGTGTCAGGCCGTCACTGTCGAGGGAAGGATGCGCCATTCACCCGCCATGCAGCCATACTTTTTCATGCCTGCGCACTCGGGGCTTGGCGAAGGGCGGGACAATGCAATAAAGCGGGAACATGCGCATCCTGTATCACCTTCCCCTTTCCCCCTATTCCCGCAAGGTCCGCCTCGTGCTGGGGGAAAAGCGGTTGCCGTTTGAACTCAAGACCGAGCGGGTGTGGGAACGCCGTCCCGAATACCTTGACCGCAACCCGGCCGGCACGGTGCCCATGCTACAGGAAAGCAACGGGCTGTGCATTCCCGATTCGTGGGTGATCTGCGAATATCTGGAGGAAGCCTATCCCGACACCCCGCTGCTGGGCCGTACGCTGGCCGAACGGGTGGAAGTGCGCCGGCTGGTGGTCTGGTTCGATGAAAAATTCGGGGCCGAGGTCTCGCGCAACCTGCTTAATGAAAAGGTGATGAAGCGCATTTCGGGCAAGGGCAATCCCGATGGCGCGGCCCTGCGTGCGGGCTATGCCAACATCCGCGTCCACCTGTCCTATATCGACTGGCTGGCGGAAACGCGGCAGTGGCTGGCGGGCAACATGCTGTCGATGGCGGATTTCGCCGCCGCCGCCCACCTGTCCTGCCTTGATTTCCTTGATGACGTGGACTGGTCGCGCGCGCCCGCGGCCAAGGACTGGTATGCCCGCGTCAAGAGCCGCCCGTGCTTCCGCGCCCTGCTGCAGGACCGCATCACCGGCTTCACCCCCCCCGCCCATTACGCGGATCTGGATTTCTAGGGACATGACAGCACACACTGCCGGTTTCAGCGCCATCGTGCTGGGGGCCGGGGCGGCCGGCCTCATG
>NZ_CADP01000009.1:6481-10731 GCF_000285295.1 Komagataeibacter europaeus LMG 18890
GCGGGCGCGCGGGTGCTGGTGCTGGACCATGCGCCCCATGCTGGCCGCAAGATCCTGATTTCCGGCGGGGGCCGGTGCAATTTTACTAATATGGATACGGGGCCGGGGCAGTTCCTGTCCGCCAACCCGCATTTCGCCAAATCGGCGCTGGCGCGCTATACGCCCGCCGATTTCGTGGACCTGGTGCGGCGCCATCGCATCCCGTGGCATGAAAAGGCGGCGGGCCAGCTGTTCTGTGACCGCTCGGCGCGCGATATCGTGGACATGCTGCGGCGTGAATGCGCGGCGGGACAGGTGGATGTCCGGGTGTCGCACCGGATCATCGACGTGGCGCGTGACGCGGGCGGACACTACCGGGTCGAGACGGACCACGGTACCTTCCATGCCCCAAGCCTGATTGTCGCAACCGGCGGCCTGTCGATTCCCAAGCTGGGGGCGACCGGCCTGGCCCACGATCTTGCGCGCCGGTTCGGGTTGCGCGTCGTGTCGCCCGCGCCCGCACTGGTGCCACTGACATTCGGCGCGCAGGACCGCGAATGGATGGAACCGCTGGCCGGGCTGTCTGTCACGGTCGGCATTACCTGCCATGCGGGGGAAGGGCGGCAGGCGCGCCAGGTTACCTTCCGTGACGGCATGGTCTTTACCCATCGTGGCCTGTCCGGTCCCGCCATCCTGCAGGCCTCGTCCTACTGGCAGCCGGGGCAGGTGCTGGATATCGACCTGCTGCCCGGCATCGATGCCACCAGCAGGCTGCTGGAAATCAAGCGCGACCGTCCGCGCGCGGGCGGGGTGGCCATGCTGTCCATGCTGCTGCCGCAGCGCCTGGCCCAGCTCATGGCGCATGCGCACCTGCCTGACGGGCAGCTTGCGGGCATGCCCGATGCGGTGCTGGCCAATGTCGCCGGTGTCCTGTCGGGCTGGCGGCTCAACCCACATGGTACCGAAGGCTATGTGAAGGCCGAGGTCACGCGCGGCGGGGTGGATACGGACTGCCTGTCCTCGCGCGATATGCAGGCGCGTGACGTGCCTGGCCTGTTCATGGTGGGGGAAGCCGTGGACGTGACCGGCTGGCTGGGTGGCTACAATTTTCAATGGGCATGGGCCAGCGGCCATGCGGCGGGACAGGCGGTGGCGGAACGCGGCGGCTGATGCTGTTTGCATCGCAGTCGTTCCTGGTTGTCTTCCTGCCGCTGGTACTCGGGCTGTATTACGCCGTGGGCGACAGCCGGGCCGCGCGACAGGGCGTGATCATTGCAGCCTCCGTGCTGTTCTACGGATTGTGGGACTGGCGTTTCGTGCCGTTCTGGCTGGCGATGATCGGGTTCAGCCAGATGGTCGCCATCATGTGGGGGCGAACAGGCCAGCGCCTGTGGCTGCGGGTGGGGATCGCGGGCAATATTGCCGTGCTGTTCGGCTTCAAATACGCCGACTGGCTGGCGGGCAGCATAATGCACTGGATGGGGCGGGAGCATGTGGCGTGGCCCATCGTGCTGCCGCTGGGGCTGTCGTTTTTCGTGTTCCAGAAAATTTCCTACCTTGTCGATCTGGCACGGGGGCAGGCGCGGGTGTACCGGCTGGCGGATTTCATGGAATTCGTCACGTTTTTCCCGCAGTTCGTGGCCGGTCCCATCGTGCGGCATAACGAACTGATCCCGCAGTTCGACGCCAGTCCCCGCAACGCCGCGATGTGGGAAAACCTGGGCCGGGGCGGGCTGCTGCTGCTGGTTGGCCTTGGCAAGAAAGTGGGGCTGGCCGACACATTGGGCACCATCTGCGCGCCGGTGTTTGATGCCGCCCACGCGGGTCATGTGCCCGGCATGGCGGCGGCATGGCTGGCGGCGGTGGCCTACATGCTGCAGATCTATTTCGATTTTTCGGGTTATTCCGACATGGCCATCGGCATGGCGCTGATGATGGGCATCCGCCTGCCATTCAATTTCAACGCGCCCTACGCAGCGGTTTCGGTGCGGGATTTCTGGCGGCGGTGGCACATGACGCTGTCGCGTTTCCTGCGTGACTACATCTATATCCCGCTGGGCGGAAACCGCTGCACGCCGCTGCGGCAGGCCGTCAACGTGATGGTCACCATGTGGCTGGCGGGCGTGTGGCACGGGGCGGGGTGGAATTTTGTCGTGTGGGGCCTGCTGCATGGCGCGGCGCTGGCGGTGGCCCATGTGTGGGACCGTGCGGGACGGACCATGCCGCGCGTGGGCGGGTATGTGCTGACCATGGGGTTCGTGCTGCTGACATGGGTGGTGTTCCGCGCGGCGGACCTTGCGACGGCAGGGCATATGCTGGGGGCGATGGCGGGGCTGCATGGCATGGGCGGGGCTGCGATCCGCCACCCGGTCGTGCTGGGGCTGGCGGCGGCCGTGGCGGTGATCGGCCCGGCCTCGCAGCAGGTGGTGCTGGAACGCCTGCGGCCGGCACCGTGGATGGCGGTGGCGGCAGGCATGGCCTTCGTGCTGCTGTTGTTCCTGATTGGCGGCCGACCGCCGGAACCCTTCATCTATTTCCAGTTCTGACATCGCGTGTCATGGCGGCATCGGGCATGTATTGTGCCGGTGGTACTGGTATTGAAGGGTAACAGTCCCCAGATTCAGTCATGGTCCGCCACATGGGACCGCTATGATACAGGCAGGAGCATATGGCAGGCAGGCGTGACAGCATGGATAACGGGCCAGCGGATCTGTTTGGCNGGGCCGCCGCCACGGCAGGACGGGCGCGGCCCGGTCCCGTTTCCGGCCCATGAACCGAAAGTCGCCGCGCGCACCCAGCCACTGGCCGACCGCCTGCGCCCTGCAACGCTGGATGACGTGGTGGGGCAGGACCATCTGCTCGGGCCCCAGGGCAGCCTGCGGCAGATGCTTGCACGCGGGTCGCTGGCCAGCCTGATCCTGTGGGGTGGACCGGGTGTGGGCAAGACCACCATCGCCCGCCTGCTGGCCGATGCGGCGGGACTGCGCTTCGTGCAGCTTTCGGCGGTGTTTTCCGGCGTGGCCGACCTCAAGCGCGCGTTCGAGGACGCGCGGCGCACCAGTGCCAGTGGTGGCGGCACGTTATTGTTCGTTGATGAAATTCACCGTTTCAACCGCGCGCAGCAGGACGGTTTCCTGCCGGTGGTGGAAGATGGCACGGTCGTGCTGGTCGGGGCCACGACGGAAAACCCGTCCTTTGCGCTGAACAGCGCGCTACTGTCGCGCTGCCAGGTGCTGGTGCTGCACCGTCTGGATGACGCGGCGATGGAAAAGCTGCTGGAACGTGCCGAGCTTGCTACCGGCACGACCCTGCCGCTGACGCCCGAAGCCCGCGCCACCCTGCGCGCCATGGCCGATGGGGACGGGCGCTACCTGCTGAACATGGTCGAGCAGCTTCTGGCCCTGCCACCGCAGAAGGCGCCGCTGGACCCCGCCGCCCTGTCCAGCCTGCTGGCGCGCCGCGCGGCGCTGTATGACAAGGACCGCGAGGAACATTACAACCTGATTTCCGCGCTGCATAAATCCATGCGCGGATCAGACCCGGACGCCGCGCTGTACTGGTTCGCCCGCATGCTGGAAGGGGGCGAGGACCCGCGCTATATCGCCCGCCGCCTGACCCGCTTCGCCGCCGAGGACGTGGGCATGGCCGACCCGCAGGCCCTGCCGCTGGCGGTCGCGGCGTGGGAGACATTTGAACGGCTGGGATCGCCGGAGGGGGAACTGGCGCTGGCGCAGCTTGTAGTGCATCTGGCCACCGCCCCCAAATCCAACGCGGTGTACAAGGGCTACAACATGGCCCGCCGGGCCGCGCGCGCCACCGGCAGCCTGATGCCGCCGGCCCATATCCTCAACGCGCCGACCACGCTCATGAAGGATATCGGCTACGGCAAGGGCTACGAATACGACCATGATACGGAAGGTGGCATATCGGGCCAGAACTACTTCCCCGATGGCATGCGCCGCCCGAAACTGTACCAGCCCACCGGGCGCGGATATGAACGCGAAGTGGCGCGACGACTGGACAGTTGGAACAGAGTGCGCGAAAGCCGTGGGTCATGAGTGTCGTTACCCTTACCGTCAGCGATGACGAAGCCGATATCCGCCTCGACCGCTGGTTCCGCAGGCATTACCCCCACCTGACGCAGGGTGCGCTGCAGAAGCTGTGCCGAACGGGACAGGTACGCGTGGATGGCAGGCGTGCCACCGCCGCCACCCGTCTGGCCCCGGGACAGGCCGTGCGCGTGCCGCCCATACCCAATGCCAGCCGCCCGC
>NZ_CADP01000009.1:10739-31845 GCF_000285295.1 Komagataeibacter europaeus LMG 18890
GGTCAAGCCGCTGGACGCGCGGCAGGTGCGTGAAATCAACCAGATGGTCGTTTACCGCGATGACCACGTGATCGTGCTGAACAAGCCCGCAGGCATCGCGGTACAGGGCGGGCCGGGCATCACGCACCATATTGACGCGCTGCTCGATGGCCTGCGCGACAGCCCCGATGACCCGCGCCCGCGCCTGGTCCACCGCATTGACCGTGATACGTCCGGGCTGCTGCTGGTTGCACGCACACCCGGGGTTGCGGCCAAGCTGGCGGCGGCGTTCCGTGGCCGTGACGTGCACAAGGTTTACTGGGCCGTTGTCGTGGGCCGCCCCAGCCCGGCCACGGGCATCATCGACCAGCCGCTGACCAAGCTGGGCGCGGGGGCGGGCGCCATCAGCGTCGTGGCCGAACGGGGCGATGCGGACGCGGTGCATGCCCTGTCGGAATACGAGGTGCTGGATGCGGCGGGACGCAAGCTGTCATGGCTGGCGCTTTCGCCGCTGACGGGCCGCACCCACCAGTTGCGCGTGCATTGCGAGGCACTGGGCAACCCCATACTGGGTGATCCGAAATATGGCGGTGACATAGCGCATGTCACGGGTCTTACGGATAAGCTACACCTGCATGCCCGCAGGCTGGAAATACCGCATCCGGCCGGTGGCACGCTGATGGTCGAGGCGGACCTGCCCCCTCACATGCGTGAGACATTCCGGCAGATCGGTTTTGTCGCACCCGCCACGGCACAGCCCCGCCGCAGCTAGCGCGGCCCGAATGGTACAGGACAGGAATTGAAATGGCACATAACGGAAATGCACGGCGCATACTCCTCGGCTCGGTCGCGGCGCTGGTCGTGATCGCGGGGGGGGCGGGACTTGCGGTCAAGTCCATGCTGGACCCAGACGCGCTGCGCACCAAGGCCATTGCCGCGATTGAAAAGCAGACCGGCCGCAAGGTGCGCATGGGGGGACTGGAACTGCATGTCCTGCCGACCCTGTCACTGTCGGTCAGTGATGTCGGGCTGTCGGACATGGCCGGTGGCGCCTATACCGACATGGTGACGGCGGACAAGCTGCAGGCCAGCATGGGGTTGATGGCGCTGCTGCACCATGAAATCCGGCTGGAGGACCTGAAGCTGGTCCACCCCGTCGTTCATCTGGAACGCACGGACAAGGGGCAGGCCAACTGGCGGCTTTCACCCGACAGCGCGCAGGCCACCGCAACGCCTGACGCCAGGACCGCGCAGGCCGCGTCCGACTGGAAGGTGCAGATCGGCAGCATTCGCATAAGCAATGCCGACCTTGACTGGGACGACCGGATGTCGGGCAGCAAGGGCAAGGTGGTGCTGGACCACATCAACCTGTCCGACGTTGATGGCGCGAAGCCCGAGATCGACGTGGCGGGCCATAATGACAGCGGCAGCTTCACGCTGGCGGGCCATACGGGCGCCATCAACCTGACATCCACCGCGCGGGCGGGCTGGCCGGTTGCGTTGCAGGCGGCGTTCAGGGCTGGCGGGCAGCAGGTGGGGCAGATGGCGGTGGATGGCACCGTGGCCGACCCCGACCACATGAAGGGCTACAACATCAGTCTGGATGGCAAGATCGCCAGCCTGAAGGCGATCGAGGCATTCGTCCCCGGCCTGAGCCTGCCGGATGTGCGGCGGCTGTCGCTCAAGGCCAATGTGGTGGATGGCAGCGCCGCGGACAAGGAAGGCAGCACGCCGCTGCTCAATTCCCTGCATCTGGACACGGGCGCGGTGGATGCCGGGCAGTACCTGTCCGGCCTGACGCTGCAGGGGCTGTCGGTTGACGCGCCGGGACCGAAGGACGCCGTGACCATCCGCAGCCAGGGCACGTGGCAGGGGCAGGGACTGAAACTGTCCGGCACGCTGGGATCGCTGCAGCAGGTGGAGCAGGCGGCGCTGTCGCATCTGGCTGACCCCCTGCCGCTGTCGCTGGACCTGTCGGGTGATCCGGGCAGCCTGCGTGTCGCGGGCACGCTGGGCGGGTCGCGCGCGGTGGTGAATGTCAATGCATCGGCTGGCAAGCTGCCGCTGCCCAATGGTGCCGTGATCGACCACCTGGAAGCCTCGACCCATCTGGTCAGCGAAGATAACGGCGCGCATTTCCAGCTTTCGGATATTGCGGTCAAGAGCACGCAGGTCTCCCTCAAGGGGGCGCTCGACCTGTCGGTTCATGGTGGCCATGCGGGCGTGCCGCTGGTCAGTGGCGCGATTGACGCAAGCTGGGTGAATGCGGATGCCCTGATGGGTAACACCAACGCCACCAAGGCCGATGCCAGTACTGTCACGCCTGCGAATGGCAAGGGCAGTGATGAAACGCTGCCGTTCGACCGGCTGCGCAAGCTGGATGCGGACCTGCGCCTGACCGTGGCGCAGCTGGAATTCGAGGGTGATGAATACCACAACGCCCTGACCCATATCAGCCTGCGGAACGGGCTGCTGAAGGTTGACCCGCTACAGGCCGAGGGCACGGGCCGCCGCCTGTCGGGCCAGTTCGAGGTCGATGCCTCGGGCAGCGTGCCCACCGTATCGGGCACGATCGGTACGCTGGTGCTGCCGGCGACATGGCTGGAAAGCAAGGCGGGCCTGTCCAACATGGTGCAGGGTGCGTTGCAGGTCGTGGGTGAAGTGCGTACGCAGGGCAATACCGCGACCGAACTGCGCACCGGCATGACCGGGCACCTTGGCGTGTCCATGGTCAATGGCACGGTCAGCGGCAGCGCGCTGGGCGAACTGCTGGGGGATGCGGCGCGTGGCGCGCTGGGTTCCGGCCCGATCGCGCTGCGCTGCTTCGGCCTGCACATGAACATGGCGGACAAGAAGGCGAACGTGGACACCATCGGCGTGCAGACCAATGCGCTGACCGTGACCGGCAAGGGCACGGTGGGCATGGTGTCGCATGATCTGGACCTGCATCTTGTGCCGCAGGTCATGATCGGTGGCACCGGGGCCACCGTGCCGCTGCGCGTGGGGGGCACGCTTTCGTCCCCGCGTCCCAAGATGGATGGCGGCGCGGATGGCCGTTACGCCATCGGCCTGCTGCTGGGCGGGTCGGACAGCAAGGCAGTGGCCGATCCGTGCCCCGCGACGCTGAAGGTCGCGCGTGAAGGGCAGGCCGGGCCCGAACCCACGACGGCGGCGCCCAAGGCGCAGTCCTCTGGCGCCGCGGGCCTGCTGGGCAATTCCAAGTCCTCGCCTGATGTGAAGAAGGCGGCTGGCCTGCTGAAGGGGCTGGGTATCCTGAAATGACGCAGGGCAACGGGATGAAGGAGGGGGTACGCCCCCCCACGCCCCAGACACAGGGCAGGCGAAAGCGGTTCTGGGTACAGGCCGCCGCCCGTCCGGCGGAGGGGGGCTTCAGCGTCGCGCTTGACGGCCGCGGCATCCGCCTGCCCGGTGGGACGCCACTCTGTGTCGCGTCGCGCGCGCTGGCCGGTGCGATTGCCGATGAATGGGCGCATGCCGGTGGGGAAAAGGGGGGTGATTTCACCCCCGACGACCTGCCGTTGACCCGTATTGCCGGCACGATGATCGAACGTGTCGCCCCGGATCCGGCAGCGCAGGTGACCGCCCTGCTGCAGTATGTGGATGGGGAACTGCTGTGCTACCGCGCGGATCATCCCGCCCTGCTATGTGAACGTCAGAAGGCGGAATGGGATCCGCAGCTTGCGTGGCTGCATGCGCGCCATGGCATCGACATGGCGGTGACGCAGGGCATCATGCCCCTGTCGCAGTCGCCGGCGGTGCAGGCGGCGTGGCGCGGCATACTGGAAAAGATGGATAATCCCACGCTTGCGGCGCTGGGGGTGATGGTGCCCGCCATGAAAAGCATCGTGCTGGGCCTGGCGGTCGTGACCGGCGCGCTGCCCCCCGCGAAGGCGGCCGAGGTCGCGTCCGTGGATGAACGCACCCAGATGGATATATGGGGCAGGGATGACAAACAGGTCGAAAGCCTGCGTCTGCTGGCCCTTGAGGTCACGGACGCATCGCGTTTCCTGCGCCTGTGCCATATGACCTGAACAGGTCGAAGTTTCCGGGTGCCGTTTTTTTCCAAAAAGGCAGCGTTCCCTGAAGCCTTTTGCAAAAGGCTTCACCAGAAACTTCTTTCGGAATGCAAGACGGCCCGGCGTTACACCGGGCCGTTTTTTTGGGTGCTCAGGGCACCAGAACCGTGGCGCTGGCCAGGCAGGCGATGCCTTCCTCGCGCCCGGTAAAGCCAAGGCGTTCGGAGGTCGTGGCCTTGACCGAGATCCGGCCCACATCAACCTTCAGCAGTTCCGCCAGGCGCGCGCGCATCGCTTCCGAATGCGGGCCGATCTTGGGCCGTTCGCAGATCAGGGTCACGTCGGCATTGACCAGCATGCCGCCGCGCTGGCGGATGCGCTCACCCGCATGGACCAGAAAGCGCGCGCTGTCGGCGTCCTTCCACTCGTTCTTGCTGGGCGGGAAATGGCGGCCGATGTCACCTTCCGCCAGTGCGCCGTAAATGGCGTCGCACAGGGCATGGATGCCCACATCCGCGTCCGAATGACCCGCGAGGCCACGCGTGTGCGGCACGTTGATGCCGCACATGATCAGGGGCCGGTTTTCGGCAAAGGCATGCACGTCGTAGCCCGTGCCGGTGCGCGGCAGCAGGGTCGGGCCGATCAGGCGTTCCAGGCGCACCAGATCCTCCTTGTAGGTCAGTTTGATGTTGTCTTCCGAACCGGGGACGATCGCCACGTGGTGTCCCGCCTGTTCCAGCAGGGCGGCGTCATCGGTGGCATCCGCGGCACTGGCCGCGCGGTGCAGGTCACGCAGCAGCGCGAAACGGAAACCCTGTGGCGTCTGGGCGCGGAACAGGTCGGTGCGGGGCACGGTATCGGTAATGATGCCGTCCTTCGCGCGCTTGATGGTGTCGGCCACCGGCACGGCGGGAATGACGCCCGCATGCTTTTCCAGCGCGGCGATCACGCCCTGCGTCACCTCGGCTGGCACATAGGGCCGCGCGCCGTCATGGATCAGCACCAGTTCGGGCCGCTCGTCTTCAGGCAGGCGGTCAAGGGCGTCCAGCCCCGCGCTGACGCTGGCCTGTCGCGTGGTTCCGCCCGGCACGACCGGCAGGACCGTGCAGCCGGGGGGGGCGAACCCCTCCAGCGCACCGGCCAGCAGGGCGGGATCGCCCACGGGCTGGATCATGCCCACATGGGGGGCAAGGGCATCCGCCGCGTGGCGGATGACGGGCCGCCCGCCGAGCGTGACATACTGCTTGGCGAGGGGTGTCGCGGTCTGGGCGCTGTACCGGCTGCCCTGGCCCGCGGCGAGAAGGATGGCTGCAACACGCATGATGCGGAGCAATGCGGCCATGTGGCCCGCGCGTCAAGCATTGAGCGTGGACTGACCGGCCCGCGCGCGGACATGGGCTGGCATGAAAATGTTGCCCCAATGCACCGAACCTGATTGCACGGGGCGGCGGGAGAGGGTATTCTGCCTAAATCATAAGCATTATTGGTGGATATTGTAGCCGGCATGCCTTTCTGCCGCCATCGGGCGCGGCTGGGTTCCGGTGGGGAAGCGTGGTTCATGTCGTCTCAGCTGCTGTCGCCCATTGATCTGGGGGGTGGGGTCGTCCTTCAGGCGCCCGTCATTCTGGCGCCCATGGCCGGGGTGACCGACCTGCCGTTCCGCAGGCTGGCGCGCAGGCTGGGGGCGGGGCTGGTCGTGTCCGAAATGATCGCGTCATGGGCCATGATCCGCGAAAACGAAAACACCCTGCGCATGGCCGAAGTGGCGGATGACGGCCCCAATTCCGTGCAACTGGCCGGGTGCGACCCCGAAGCGATGGGGCAGGCCGCGCGGATCGCGGTTGATCGCGGGGCGGATATCATCGACATCAATTTCGGCTGCCCGGTGAAAAAGGTGGCGGTGGGGCAGCTGGCAGGCTCCGCGCTGATGCGTGACGAGGCACAGGCCGGCCGCCTGCTGGAAGGCGTGGTGCGCGCGGTGGACGTGCCCGTGACACTGAAAATGCGCATGGGCTGGGACCATAACAGCCTGAATGCCCCCAGGCTTGCGCGGATTGCACAGGAATCGGGCATACGCATGGTGACGGTCCATGGCCGCACCCGGCAGCAGTTCTATAACGGCACGGCGGACTGGCATTTTGTGCGCAACGTGGTCGATGCGGTGGACCTGCCGGTTATCGTCAATGGCGATATCCTGACGGTGGAAGATGCCCGCGTGGCGCTGGAACGCTCCGGTGCGCGCGGCGTGATGATCGGACGTGGCTGCTATGGCCGGCCGTGGTTTCTGGCGCAGGTGGCGCGCGCGCTGGTGCATGGCGAAAACGTGCCCGAACCCGACCTTGCGGCGGAAAAGGCCATCGTGCTGGAACATTACGGCATGATGATCGACCATTTCGGCGCCCATCCCGGCCTGCGCCTCGCGCGCAAGCATGTGTCGTGGTATTCGGCGGGCCTGCCGGATTCCGCGGGTTTCCGTGCCGCCGTCAACCGGGTCGATACGGTGGATGCGGTCATCGGCATGATCCACGAATTCTATGACCGCCAGATTGAAGCGGGCAATGCGCGCGGGCCCCGCCCGTCCACCGTGGGGGCGGAAAGGGCCGCGGCACAGGCGGCATGAGGATGGGCCAGCCTTCCCCTGTCCCCCATGAGCCCTGCGCACCCGATAACGTGACGGGCAACGGGCGCGTGATCCTCGACTCGCTGGCGCTGCCGGTTGTGGTCGTGCGGGCGGATAACGCCATCGGATACGTGAACAGCGCGGCGGAGCCTTTTTTTGGCATGTCGCGCGCGCACCTGGTGCAGATGCGCCTGACGGACATCCTGCCCGGTGACAGCCCGCTGTTCCTGCTGATGGAACAGGTCCGTGCCGAGGATCATACGGTGGTCGAGCACGAGGTCACGCTGGAAAGTCCCCGCCTGCGCCATGACGGGGTGACGGTGCAGGGCGCGCCGGTCATGGAAGAACCCGGCTCGGTCGTGCTGACCTTCCATGATTTTTCCGCTGTCCGCGTGCTGGACCGGCAGCTGACCTTCCGGTCCGCGGCGCGCAGTGTCGCGGGCATGGCGGCCATCCTCGCGCATGAGGTCAAGAACCCGCTATCGGGTATCCGGGGCGCGGCGCAGCTGCTGGAAACATCGGTAGGCGAATCCGACCGTGAGCTTGCGGTCCTGATTCAGGACGAGGTCAACCGCATCCGCGACCTCGTGGACCGGATGGACATGTTCAGCGACCGGCCGATCGAACGCAGGCCCGTCAATATCCACAGGGTGCTGGAACATGTGCGCAGGCTGGCGCAGCAGGGCTTTGCCGCCGATATCCGCTTTCATGAAGTCTATGACCCCTCCCTGCCGCCGGTGTGGGGCAACCGTGACCAACTGGTGCAGGTGCTGCTCAATCTGGTGAAGAACGCGGCCGAGGCGCTGCATGCCAATCCCGATGATGCGGCCCCGCCAGAAATCACCCTGACCACCAGCTACCGGCCCGGCATCTGGGTTTCCACCGGGGCGGGCAGCCAGCGCGTACAGTTGCCGCTGCTGGTGTCGGTGCGGGACAACGGGCCGGGCATTCCCGAAAACATCCGGCCGCACCTGTTCGAACCCTTCCTGACAACCAAGACCACGGGCAGCGGGCTGGGACTGGCGCTGGCTGGCAAGATCGTGGGCGACCACGGCGGTGTGATCGAGGTGGAAAGCCAGCCCGGCCGCACCGAGGTCCTGCTGCACCTGCCCGTCGTGACCGAGGGCCGGGACACGCCCTGATGTTCCCCCACTGGACCTGAGAGATTTATAGCGTATGTCGCTGCCGACCATTCTTGTTGCTGATGATGACCGCTCCATCCGTACGGTGCTGAGCCAGGCGCTGGGGCGCGGGGGCTATCAGGTCCGCACCACCGCCCAGGCGTCCACCCTGTGGCAGTGGGTGGAGGAGGGCGAGGGCGACCTTGTCATCACCGATGTCGTCATGCCCGATGAAAACGGGCTGGACCTGATCCCGCGCATCCGCCGCATCCGCCCCGACCTGCGCGTCGTGGTCATGAGCGCCCAGTCCACGCTGATGACGGCGGTAAAGGCGACCCAGCGCGGCGCGTTCGAATACCTGCCCAAGCCCTTTGACCTCAAGGAAGTGCTGGCGGTGGTCGCCCGCGCGCTGGCAACTCCCGCCACCCCCGTGCAGCCGCTGGCCCCGGCCCAGCCGGATGAACAGATGTCGCTGATCGGGCGATCGGTGGTGATGCAGGATATCTACCGCATCATCGCCCGCCTTACGACATCGGACCTGACGGTGATGATCAACGGCGAAAGCGGCACCGGCAAGGAACTGGTGGCCCGCGCGCTGCATGATTACGGGCGCAGGCGTGCCGGCCCCTTTGTCGCCATCAACATGGCCGCCATCCCGCGCAACCTGATCGAAAGCGAACTGTTCGGGCATGAACGCGGCGCCTTTACCGGGGCGACCAGCCGTGTCGCCGGGCGGTTTGAACAGGCGGCGGGGGGCACGCTGTTCCTTGATGAAATCGGGGACATGCCCCCCGAAGCCCAGACCCGCCTGCTGCGCGTGCTGCAGGATGGGGAGTTCACGACCGTGGGCGGCACCATGCCCATCCGCGCCAATGTGCGCATCATCGCCGCCACCCATCGTGACCTGCGGCAGGCGATCCGCGCGGGCACCTTCCGCGAGGATCTGTACTACCGCCTGAACGTGGTGCCCATGCGCCTGCCACCCCTGCGCGAACGGGTGGAGGACATTCCCCTGCTGGCGCGGCATTTCCTGAATGAAAATGCCGAAGGCGCGGGCAGCGCGCGCGTGCTGGATGATCAGGCGATGGCGCAGCTTCAGGCCTATCGCTGGCCGGGCAACGTGCGCGAGCTTGAAAACCTCATGCGCCGCATCACGGCGCTGCACCCGCAGGAAAGCATAGGGGCTGACATCATCGCCGCCGAACTGGCGGAGGCCAGCAATACGGCGCCACCAGGCGAAGGCGCGGGCGGCGGAACAGCCGAGACACTGGCCGAGGCGGTGGAACGGCACCTGCGCCGCTTCCTGTCATCCGGGCAGGACGGCATGCCGCTGAGCGATATTTACGACAAGGTGATTGCCGAGGTTGAACGCCCCCTGATCACCATGACGCTGGCGGCCACGCGTGGAAACCAGATCCGGGCGGCGGCCATGCTGGGATTGAACCGCAATACGCTGCGCAAGAAGATCAGGGATCTGGATATTCCGGTCGTGCGCGGCGGCGCATGAGCATGAACACGACGCCGCGCCCAAGCATGGCCTACCGGCTGGCCCGGAGGGTGCTGGACATGCTGGTACGGCGCAACGTGGCGCTGGTGCTGGTGCTGCTGGCGCTGGTGCTGGGGGTCGCGACCTTCGTCGTGCTGTCGGGTGGCAAGTCGCTGGCCCATCACCCGCAGATCCAGGCGCTGGTGTTCATCCTGAACTTCCTCGTGCTGCTGTTGCTGGCGACGTCGCTTACGGAAAAGGTCGGGCGTGTGGTGGCCGAACGCCGCAGCGGGCTGGCCGGGGCGCGGCTGCATGTGCGGCTGGTCACGCTGTTCGGCATTGTCGCGGTGGCGCCCACCATCGTGGTGGGCACGTTCGCCGCCGTGTTCTTCCATTACGGCATCCAGATCTGGTTCAGTGACCGGGTGAACACCGCGCTGAACGAGGCGCTGGAAACATCCCGTGGCTACCTGCAGGAACATAACGCCAATATCCGGACCGAGGCGTTCTCGCTGGCCAATTACCTGGTCAGCGCGCAGAACGGGCTGTCCGGGTCGGGGGGTGACCTTCTGCATGATCCCGACGCGCTGTCGCAGGTGCTGGATTCGCAGGCCACGCTGCGGGGGCTGGACGTGGCGGTGGTCTATGACCCGTTCACCAATACCGTCGTGGCGTCGGGCGGGCTTATGGGACAGGCGGCCAACCTGAAGGACCTGCCGCCGCCCGCGGCCACCCTGATGGCGCGGACGAACGAAATCGCAATCCTTGATTCACCGGATGAAAAGACCGTCCGCGCGGTCGTGACCCTGGGGGATACGCCGCCGCTCATGCTCATGATCGCACGCCCGGTGGACCCCGATATCCTTGAACACATGCACCGCACCGAACAGGTGGTGGCCGATTACAAGCGCCTGAATGGCAACCGGGCCAAGATCCAGTTCACCTTCGTGCTGATCTTCGCGCTCGTGGCCGTGCTGGTGCTGGGGGCGGCGATCCTGATCGGCCTCATGCTGGCCAACCAGATCGTGCGGCCGCTGGGGCTGCTGATCCTGGCGTCCGAACGGGTCAGCAAGGGCAACCTGGACAGCAACGTGCCCGAGGGCGAGCGCGATGACGAGGTCTCCAGCCTGTCACGCGCCTTCAACCGCATGACCACGCAGCTTGCGACCCAGCGCGCGGAACTGGTCAACGCCACCAACCAGATCAACGAACGCCGCAGGTTTACCGAGGCCGTGCTGTCGGGGGTGTCGGCCGGTGTCATCGGGCTGGATTCGCACGGTATGATCGAACTGCCCAACCGTGCGGCAAGCGTACTGCTGCAGCGTGACATGGCGGCCGGCGTGGGGCGCCCCCTGACGGATGTGGTGCCGGAACTGGGCACCATGCTGGAACGCATCGCCCAGGAGGGCGGGCGTGAACTGACGGGCGAGGTGCAGGTGCTGGCGGGCGGGCGCGCCTGTACCCTGCTGGTGCGAATCGGCGCGGAAATGCAGAGTACGGTGACCGGCGATTTCGCTGATGGCTATGTCGTGACCTTTGACGACATAACTGCCCTGCAGGTTGCGCAGCGCAAGGCGGCATGGGCTGATGTCGCCCGCCGCATCGCGCATGAAATCAAGAATCCGCTGACCCCCATCCAGCTTGCCGCCGAACGGCTCAAGCGCCGCTTCCTGCGCGAGATCACGTCAGATCCCGATACCTTTGCGCAGTGCGTGGACACCATCATCCGCCATGTGGGGGATATCGGGCGCATGGTGGACGAATTTTCCGCCTTTGCCCGCATGCCGCAACCGGTCATGCGCATGGAGGATCTGTCGCGCATCGTGCGTGAGGCCCTGATCCTGCAGCGCAACGCGCACCCCGAAATCCTGTATGAAGTCCATCTGCCCGACCGTGGCCAGCTGGTCCAGTGTGACCGCAGGCTGGTGGGGCAGGCGCTGACCAACCTCTTGCAGAACGCGGCGGACGCCATCGCCATGCGTCCCGAAGTCGGGGCGGCCGGCGTGGATGGCGTGATCGGCACGATCCGTATTACATTGAAGCAGGATGATCCGAACGTCATCCTGAGCGTTGAGGATGATGGAATCGGGTTGCCGGTCGAGGATCGCGCCCGGTTGACCGAGCCATATGTGACCCACAAGCCCAAGGGAACCGGACTTGGTCTTGCGATCGTCAAGAAGATTCTTGAGGATCACGGCGGAAGCATCGGGCTTGCGGATCGCGCCGGGAGCAGGGGAGCTGTGTCGACATTGATTTTGCCGATAAAGGACGACCATGGGGCATGAAATCCTGATCGTCGATGACGAGCCGGATATCCGGCTCCTTATCGAGGGTATTCTGGCTGATGAGGGATACGAGACGCGGCTGGCGGCGGATTCCGATTCCGCCATTGCGGCCTTCCGGGAACGTCGGCCCTCGCTGGTGGTGCTTGATGTATGGCTGCAGGGCTCACGGCTGGATGGCCTGGGCATCCTGAATGTCCTGCACAAGGAGGAGCCGTCCATCCCGGTCATCATGATATCGGGACATGGCACGATCGATACCGCGGTCGCCGCCCTGCAGCATGGCGCGTATGACTTTATCGAAAAACCCTTTCAGGCCGACCGCCTGCTGGTCGTGGTGCGCCGCGCGCTGGAGGCGTCCCGCCTGGCGCGCGAAAATGCCGAACTGCGCCTGCGCGCGGGCTCCGGCACCGTGCTGGAAGGACGCAGCGCTGCCATTACGGCCGTGCGCAACCAGATCGACCGCGTGGCCCCCACCGGGTCGCGCGTGCTGATTTCAGGCCTTGCGGGTACCGGCAAGGAAGTGGCGGCGCGGATGATCCACGCCAGTTCCCGCCGGGCGGAAGGGCCGTTCATCGCGCTCAACTGCGCCACCCTCGCCCCCGGCCGGTTCGAGGAGGAACTGTTCGGCATCGAGGGCGGGGATGACGGCGCGGGCCGCCGCACCGGGGTGCTGGAACGCGCGCATGGTGGCACGCTGGTGCTGGACGAAGTGTCCGACATGCCGCTGGAAACGCAGGGCAAGATCGTGCGCGCGCTGCAGGACCAGACATTCGAACGGCTGGGCGGCGCGCGGCGGGTCAAGGTGGATGTGCGCGTGCTGGCCACCACCAATCGCGACCTGCAGTCCGAAATCGCGATGGGGCGCTTCCGGGAGGATCTGTACTACCGCCTCGCGGTGGTGCCCCTGCGTATTCCCAGCCTGCGTGAACGGCGTGAGGACATACCCGAACTGGCCCGCATGTTCCTTGACCGCGCGGCCGAAAATGCCGGCCTGCCGCTGCGTGAACTGTCGGGCGACGCGATTGCGGCGCTGCAGAGTTATGAATGGCCGGGCAATGTGCGCGAACTGCGCAACCTGATGGAACGCCTGCTGATCATGATGCCGGGCAACAGCACGGACCCGATCCGCGCCGACATGCTGCCTTCCACCGTGGGGGATGGCGCGCCCGCGCTGCTCAAGTTCGATTCTGACGAGGATGTGATGAGCCTGCCGCTGCGTGAGGCCCGTGACCTGTTCGAGACCCAGTACCTGCAGGCGCAGCTGCTGCGTTTCGGTGGGAATATCAGCCGTACCGCAGGATTCGTGGGGATGGAACGCAGTGCGCTTCACCGCAAGCTCAAGCAGCTTGGCGTGACGTCCGAGGATCGCAACACGGGATGAGCTTTTGCCCATGCAGCCCATGACTGCTAGACAACGAACTGTGATACGGACGGTGGCAACGCCGTAGCATGACACGCGACTGTGCCGTGTGATTCCGCCCAACAAACAACAAGTAAGGCCCTGCCGTGGCAAAAGAACCTTCACAGAATGTCCAGGACGTGTTCATCAACCACGTCCGTCGGTCGAAAACGCCGGTTACCATTTTCCTGGTCAATGGCGTCAAGCTTCAGGGGATCATCACCTGGTTTGACAACTTCTCCGTCCTGCTGCGGCGCGATGGCCATACGCAGCTTGTGTACAAGCATGCGATCAGCACGGTCATGCCGGCCACGCCGGTCAGCCTGTTTGAACCCCCGGCCGAGACCGACGGCACAGAGGAGCGTGCAGCCACGGATGGCAGCCCGTCGTGACGGCGGCCCAGCCACCATCCGCCACGCGCGCCGCCGTCATCCTGCCGTGGGAGCGCCCCGACCGGCATGATGACGCGCGTGCGGCCGAAGCCCGGCTGGAAGAAGCGGTCGGCCTTGCCGAGTCCATCGGGCTGGTGGTCGTGTGTCAGGCGGTGCTGCTGCTGCGTGCGCGCAGGCCGGCGACCCTGCTTGGTGGCGGGCAGGTGGACTCGCTCAAGGAAACGGTCAAGGCTGACAACATCACCGTGGTCATCATTGATTCCCGCCTGACCCCGGTGCAGCAGCGTAACCTTGAACACGCGCTGGGCTGCAAGGTGATCGACCGGACCGCGCTGATCCTTGATATCTTTGGCGAACGCGCGGCCACGCGTGAGGGCACGCTGCAGGTCGAACTGGCCCATCTGGAATACCAGCGCAGCCGTCTCGTGCGCACATGGACCCATCTTGAACGCCAGCGTGGTGGCTTCGGTTTCCTTGGCGGCCCCGGTGAAACCCAGATCGAGGCCGACCGCCGGATGATTGGCGACCGGATCGTGCGATTGAAGCGCGAACTGGAACAGGTCCGCCGTACCCGTGGCCTGCACCGGCAGGCCCGCAGGCGGGTGCCATTCCCCATCGTGGCGCTGGTTGGCTACACCAATGCCGGCAAGTCCACCCTGTTCAACGCCCTGACCGGGGCCAGCGTCTATGCGCAGGACCAGCTGTTCGCAACGCTTGACCCTACCATGCGCGGCATCCAGCTGCCATCGGGGCGGCGGGTAATCTTGTCCGACACCGTGGGGTTCATCAGTGACCTGCCGACCGAACTGATCGCGGCCTTCCGCGCGACGCTGGAAGAAGTGGCGGAAGCCGACATCATCCTGCATGTGCGTGATGTCTCGCATCCCGACAGCGCATCGCAGCGCAATGATGTGATCGAAGTACTCGAAGGCATGGCCCGCAATGGCACCATCGAACAGGACTGGCAGTCCCGTGTGATCGAGGTGCTGAACAAGGCCGACCTGGTGGGCGGGCGTGACGCGGTGGGCGCGCGGCCGGGCAATGTGGTCATTTCCGCCATTACCGGCGATGGCCTGCCCGATCTGCTGGCCGCAATTGACGAACGCATGACTCGGGCGATGGAAGTCGTCGCCTACCGCGTGCCGCTGGCCGAAGGGGCGGCGATGGCGTGGCTGTATGAACATGGCGAGGTCACGGAGCGCGAGGATGGGGAGGACGGCGTGGAGATGACCGTGCGCCTGTCCCCCGCCAATCGTGCGCGGTTTGAAATGCAGTTCGGCCGTATCGTGACCTGCCTGCAGGACTAAGGCACGCCTGCGTGCCGACCGTTTCGTGACTGTGGGCGGGGTGGCAAACAGGCCGGTACCGGCGCATGGATGGGCACCGGTGAAGGACGGATACGCATAGCGGAGGGGCTGCAATGACGGCACGGATCACACTGGCGGACATGCACGATGTGGTGGGCATGATGCGGGGGGCGGCGTCGCGCCATGTCATGCCGTCCTTCCGTTGCCTTGATCGTGCCGACATCCGTGCCAAGAGTGGGCCGCTGGATATCGTGACCGTGGCCGATGAAGCCACCGAACGTGACCTGACCGCCGCCCTGCGGGCCGCATGGCCTGATGCGCTTGTACTGGGGGAGGAAGCGGTCGCGGCTGATCCCTCCCTGCTGGACGGCCTTGGCGCGGCGGAACTTGCCTTCGTGATCGACCCGATTGACGGCACCGCCAATTATGCGGCGGGCGTGCCGCTGTTTGGTGTCATGGTGTCCGCCGTGTCGCGGGGGGAAGTGATTGGCGGGGCCATTGTTGATCCCGTATGCGACATCGCGGTTCTGGCCGCGCGCGGCCAGGGTGCATGGCTGCATGACGGCAAGGGCGCCGAACGCAGGCTGCATGTGGCAGCCCCCGTGCCCGCGCGGGAGATGTCGGGTAATGCATCATGGCGCTACCTGCCCGCGCCGGTGCGCGACGTGGTGACGCATAACCTGCCCAAGGTTGCGGGATCATGGGATTTCCGGTGTGCGGCGCATGAATACCTGATGCTGGTCGATGGGCGGTGCCACTTCCTGCTGTTCAACCGTACCCTGCCGTGGGACCACCTGGCGGGGTGGCTGATCCATGCGGAAGCCGGTGGTTACAGCGCCCATTTTGACGGCTCGCCCTACCGTGTCACGGATCGTAGCGGCGGGCTGCTTTACGCGCCGGACAGGGCAAGCTGGCAGGCGCTACGTGACCTGCTGCTGACCCCTGCTGCATAAATGGCTGATAAAAAGCGAAAACTTTCCGGGTGCCGCCTTTTTTCAGAAAGCTTCACCAAAAACCTTTGATGGTTTGCGCGGGTTTCAGTCCTGTGGCTGTGCCGCGCGTTCACGGCGTTTGACGGCCTGCCAGCCTTCTTCCATGGTTTTGACATCCACGTCCGCCAGCGCAAGGCCACGGGCGGCGAGGTCGTGCTCGACGGCGGTAAAGCGGCGGGTGAATTTGGCGTTGGCCTGACGCAGGCAGGCTTCGGGGTCCATGTCCAGCTTGCGCGCAAGTGTTGCCAGCGTGAACAGCACATCGCCCAGTTCATCGAATATCTTCGCCCGGTCGCCACTTTCCAGTTCGACCTTCAGTTCGTCCAGTTCCTCATCCACCTTTGCCGCGACCTCGCCCACCGTGTCCCAGTCGAAGCCGGTGCGGGCCGCGCGCGCGGACAGCTTGCGCGCGCGCAGCAGGGCGGGCAGGCCCACCGGCACGTCATCCAGCGTGCCGCCCCTGTTGCGCGCCAGACGTTCCTGCGCTTTGCCCGTTTCCCACTGGCCTGCTTCCACCGGCGCATCGCCAAAGACATGGGGATGGCGGCGGACCATCTTGTCGCCAATCATGCGGGCCACGGTGGCGAAGTCGAACATGCCTTTTTCATCGGCCATCTGCGCGTGGTAGACGACCTGCAGCAGAAGGTCGCCCAGTTCATCGGGCAGGCTGTCCCAGTCCTCGCGCGCAATGGTGTCCGCGACTTCATACGCTTCTTCAATGCTGTAGGGTGCTATGGACGCGAAGTCCTGTTCCCGGTCCCATGGGCAGCCCGTCTGCGGGTCACGCAGGCGGGCCATGATGTCCAGCAGGCGGGCAAGGGCGGAAGAAGCATCGTGCATGGGTGGGAAGTCCTGCCTGTTTGTATTGCGGTCGGGCACAGGTTTTGTATAGATCGCCCATCCCGAGGCGGGAAGTTTTTATCAGGACACACCGAACATGAGCAGCAACGGACAGGCAACGGTCTTTATCGATGGCGAGGCAGGGACGACGGGACTGGGCATCCGCCATCGCCTGCGCCACCTGCCTGTCACCGTGCGTTCCATCGATCCCGTGCGGCGCAAGGATCCCGACGCCCGGCGGGAGATGATGGCAGCGGTCGATATCGTCATCCTGTGCCTGCCCGATGCGGCGGCGAAGGAAGCCGTGGCGATGGCAGACGCCATGGGGGATGATGCGCCGCGCATACTCGACGCCAGCACCGCGTTCCGCACCGACCCGGCATGGGTCTACGGCTTTCCCGAAATGGATGCGGCCCAGCCTGCCGCCATCCGGGCCGCCGTCCGTGTTTCCAATCCCGGCTGTTATCCCACCGGGCTGATCGGCCTGCTGCGCCCGCTGGTCAGGGCAGGGCTGGTGCCAGCGGATTACCCCGTGTGCGTGAATGCCGTCAGTGGCTACAGTGGCGGTGGCCGCAACATGATCGAAGCGCATGAGCGCGATGGCGGGCCAGCGTTTGAACTGTACGGGCTGGGTCTGGGCCACAAGCACATGCCGGAAATGACCCTGTATGCCGGTCTGGCGCAGCCGCCGGTTTTCGTGCCGTCGGTCGGGCATTTCCCGCAGGGGATGATCGTGTCCGTGCCGCTGCATCTGGACCGCCTGCCCGGCAGGGTCGCCATTGCGGACCTGCATGAAGCCCTGGCTGCGCATTACCGGGGTTCGGACCGCGTAACGGTGGCCGAACCGTGCGCCAAGCTGGTGGCGGACGCGCTGGCGGGCACCGACCGGATGGAACTGCGTGTGCATGGTAACGACGCGCTGCGGCAGGCCGTGCTGACCGCACGGCTGGACAATCTGGGCAAGGGCGCGTCGGGTGCCGCACTGCAGAATGTGGCGCTGATGCTTGGGCTGGAACCGCCGCCGCCCGTGTGATATAGCGGGTCCGCAAGACGTCCCTGGACTGATTGCCGTGGTATTCCGTCCCGCACAGGGCGGGCTGCCTGTATGCGAGAGTGACGGAACGGTAGACGTAGTCGACTCAAAATCGACCGCCGAAAGGCATGGGGGTTCGAATCCCCCCTCTCGCACCAGTCTGGCGCACCGCCCCGGTGTTGCTGTCCCTTTGCCCGTGTCGCGAACAGGACGATGTCTCCCTTGCCTGATGCCCTTACTGCAAAGCCGTCCGTACGGCCTGCCAATCCGTGCTTCTCTTCCGGTCCCTGCGCCAAGCGTCCGGGCTGGTCGCTTTCCGCCCTGTCGGATGCGCTGGTGGGGCGTTCGCACCGTTCGGCCGAAGGGCGCGCACGGCTGAACGAGGTCATTACCCGTTCAAAGGCCATGCTTGGCATGCCGGATGACTGGGTGCTGGGCATCGTGCCCGCGTCGGATACGGGTGCGGTGGAAATGGTAATGTGGTCCATCCTGGGCACCCGCCCGGTAGACGTGCTGGCGTTCGAAAGCTTTTCCGCCACATGGGCAAACGACATCATAGCCCAGCTGAAACTGCCCGACGCCCGCGTGCTGAAGGCCGATTACGGTGAAATCCCCGACCTGTCGCAGGTGGACTGGGCGCGCGATGTGGTGCTGACATGGAACGGCACGACATCGGGCGCGCGCCTGCCGTATGACGCCGCCATTCCCACGCAGCGCGACGGGCTGGTGATATGCGACGCCACGTCCGCCGCCTTCGCCATGGACCTGCCGTGGCAGAAGCTGGATGTGGTCACATGGTCGTGGCAGAAGGTGCTGGGGGGCGAGGCCGCCCACGGCATGCTGGCCCTGTCGCCGCGCGCGGTGGAACGGCTGGTATCCACGCCAGCGCCCCGCGCGTTGCCCAAGATCTTCCGCCTGACCAACAGCAAGGGCCTGATTGACGGTATCTTCCGGGGTGACACGATCAACACGCCGTCCATGCTGTGCGTGGAAGATGCGCTGGATGGCCTGAAATGGGCCGAAGGCGCTGGCGGCCTGAAGGGCCTGATCGCCCGCAGCGAAGCCAATCTGGCCGCCATTGCCGGGTGGGAAGCGCAATCCGACTGGGCGCAGTTTCTTGCCCCCAACCCTGCGCACCGTTCCAGCACGGCCATCTGCCTGCGTATTGTCGCCCCGTGGTTTACTGCGCTGGACCATGCGGGCCAGACAAAGGCTGCCAAGCAGATCGTATCCCTGCTGGGCAAGGAAGGGGTGGCGCTGGATATCGGCAGCTACCGTGATGCGCCGCCGGGCCTGCGGCTGTGGGGCGGGGCGACGGTGGAAACCGCCGACCTGCAGGCGGTCCTGCCGTGGCTGGACTGGGCCTATGCGCAGGTACGCGGCCAGCACGCCTGATCCTTCCGCTTTCCATGTCTGATCCATCATGTCCCGGCTGCCACCGTGGAGATGGTGCAGCACGATAGGCCCCCGATATGACTGATGACCCGCCGTTCAACCCCGCGCTGCTGCCCGCAGGCTTCGTGGACAGGCTCCCCCCCGAGGCCGAGGCCGAGGNGGCGGCCGGGGTCGAGACGCTGATGCGCGTCTTCGCCGCCCACGGATATGACCGCGTCACGCCGCCGCTGCTGGAATTCGAGGAAACGCTGCTGTCGGGTTCGGGCGCTGCCGTGGCGGAACAGACCTTCCGCCTGATGGACCCCGATACGCGCCGCATGATGGCGCTGCGTCCCGACATGACGCCCCAGATCGCGCGCATTGCCGCGACCCGGCTGCCTGATGTGCCGCGTCCCCTGCGGCTTGCCTATGCCGGGCCGTGTATTCTCATGGCCAGCAACCGGGGTGATGGCGAACGCCAGATTTCGCAGGCCGGGGTGGAACTGATCGGTCCCGACCAGCCGGAAGCGGATGCCGAAATCGTGGCGCTTGCGGCCGAATGCCTTGCCACGCTGCAGGTGCAGGGCGTGTCCTTTGACCTGACCATGCCCGCGCTGACCACCGCGCTGGTGGATGCCGGGGGCTTTGATGCGCATGTGCGCGGCATGCTGATGCGCGCGCTGGACCGCAAGGATGCGGCCGCCGTGGAACGCCATGGCGGCGACCTGGCGCCGGTCCTGATCCGGCTGCTGCATGCGGCCGGCCCGGCCCATGGGGCGCTGGCGGAACTGGCGGCGGTGGACCTGCCGCCGGTGGTGCGTGCCCACAGTGCGCGTCTGGCTGCAACCGTCGCCGCGATCGAGGCGCGTGTGCCGGGTATCCGCCTGACGGTGGATCCGGTGGAATTCCGGGGCTGGCAGTACCATACCGGCGTATGTGTCAGCGTCTATGCCGCAGGCCAGCGCGAAGAACTGGGCCGGGGTGGCCGCTACCTGTCCAATAATGATGAACCGGCCTGCGGGTTGACCCTGCGGCCTGACATCATCCTGCGCGCGGCCCCGCCGCTGCCGTGCCGGACGCGTGTGTTCCTGCCGTGGGGGACCCCGCCGGAAGTGGGGGCCGCCCTGCGTGCGGGGGGCTATGCCACGGTCAGCGCGCTGGGCGATGAAGCCGATGCACGGGCCGAGGCCCGGCGCCTGTCCTGTGCGCTGGTGGTGGCTGATGGTCGGCCCATGCCGGTGGATGGCATCTGAATTTCTGTTATCTGTTTAATATAACAAGGTTTTTTCCGGCTGGTCGCCTTTGTTCCGGTCGGGCCGTATAGCAAGGAGCAAGAAATGTCCAACGTCACCGTGATCGGCACCCAGTGGGGTGACGAGGGCAAGGGAAAGATCGTGGACTGGCTGGCCAGCCGGGCCGATGTGGTCGTGCGTTTCCAGGGTGGTCACAATGCGGGCCATACGCTGGTTGTGGGTGAGCAGACCTACAAGCTGTCCCTGCTGCCGTCCGGGCTGGTGCGGGGCAAGATGGGCGTGATCGGCAATGGCGTGGTAGTTGATCCCGAAGCGCTGCTGAAGGAAATCGACCGCGTGACGGCGCAGGGCCTGAAGGTCACGCCCGAGACGCTGAAGATTGCTGAAAACGCGCCCCTGATCCTGCCCGTTCATGGCGCGCTGGACCGCGCGCGCGAAGCCGCGCGGGGTGACCGCAAGATCGGCACCACGGGCCGTGGCATCGGTCCCGCCTATGAAGACAAGGTGGCCCGTCGCGCCATCCGCCTGTGTGACCTGGCCGAACCGGAAACGCTGGACTGGAAGCTGGACGAACTGCTGCTGCACCACAACACCCTGCTCAAGGGTCTTGGGGCCGATACGTTCACCAAGGCTGAACTGCTGGATTTCCTCAACGCCGTCGCACCCCGCGTGCTGCCCTTCGTGGCCCCGGTGTGGGATCTGCTGGATGACAGCCGGCGCAGTGGTTCGCGTATCCTGTTCGAGGGCGCGCAGGCGGTGATGCTGGACGTGGACCACGGCACCTATCCGTTCGTGACCAGTTCCAATACCGTCGCGGCCAATGCGGGCACGGGCGCGGGTGTTGGTCCGACCAGCATCGGTTTCGTTCTGGGCATTGCCAAGGCCTACACCACGCGTGTGGGTGAGGGACCGTTCCCCAGCGAACTGCATGACCAGATGGGCCGCACGCTGGGGGAACGCGGGCATGAATTCGGCACCGTAACGGGCC
>NZ_CADP01000009.1:31869-34727 GCF_000285295.1 Komagataeibacter europaeus LMG 18890
TGACGCCGTGCTGGTGCGTCGCGCGGTGCGCGTGGGTGGCGTGAACGGTCTGGCGCTGACCAAGCTGGATGTGCTGGACGGTCTGGACGAAATCAGCATCTGCGTCGGTTACGAACTGGATGGCAAGAAGATCACCAGTTTCCCCTCGGCCCCCGGTGCGCAGCAGCGTATCCGCCCGGTGTTCGAGACGATGGAAGGCTGGAAGGACAGCACCAGGGGCGCGCGGTCCTGGGCTGAACTGCCCGTGCAGGCCATCAAGTATGTCCGCCGGATCGAGGAACTGGTCGAGGCACCGGTTACCCTGCTGTCCACCAGCCCCGAACGTGACGACACCATCCTGATGCGCGACCCGTTCGAGGACTGATTAAAACAGAACAGAAGTTTTTGGGTGCCGCCTTTTTTCAAGAAGGCGGCGTTCCCTGAAGCTTTTTGAAAAAAGCTTCACCAAAAACTTCTTTAATTATGGCCAGTACAGACAAAAAGCCCCGCAGCGCCAGAAGCGTGCGGGGCTTTTTTATCAGGCAGGTCGTCGGGTGGTCAGGCCTCGGCCTGTGCCTCGTGTTTCGCGCGGCGGGACGCGACTTCAGCCTTCATCGCGGTCTGTACCTTTTCAAAGGCGCGGACCTCGATCTGGCGCACGCGCTCACGCGAGATGTTATAGACATGGGACAGTTCTTCCAGCGTCGCCGGTTCGTCCTTGAGCCGCCGTTCGGTCAGGATATGACGTTCACGGTCGTTCAGTGACTTCATGGCGTTGGCCAGAAGTGCCTGCCTGCCGGAATATTCCTCGCTCTGGGCAAGGGTTTCTTCCTGGTTGTCGTTGTCATCAACCAGCCAGTCCTGCCATTCCCCCTCGCCATCCATGCGCAGCGGCGCATTCAGGCTGTGGTCGGGGGCGGCCAGCCTGCGGTTCATGTTCACCACGTCCTGTTCGGGCACGCCGAGGGACTGGGCGATCTTGTTGACCTGTTCAGGTTGCAGGTCACCATCATCTATCGCCTGCATCTGCCCCTTGAGGCGACGCAGGTTGAAGAACAGTTTTTTCTGTGCGGCGGTTGTGCCGATCTTCACCAGTGACCAGCTATGCAGGATGTATTCCTGTATCGCGGCACGGATCCACCACATGGCGTAAGTCGCCAGGCGGAAGCCACGGTCGGGGTCGAAGCGGCGGACCGCCTGCATCATCCCGATGTTGCCTTCGCTGATCAGTTCGCCCACCGGCAGGCCGTAGCCACGATAGCCCATGGCGATCTTGGCGACGAGACGCAGGTGGGAGGTGACAAGCTTATGCGCGGCTTCGGTATCGCCCTTGTCTTTCCAGCGGCGCGACAGACGAAGCTCCTCCTCGGGGGAGAGCATGGGAAACTTGCGGATATCCCGAAGGTATTTGGACAGGTTGTTTTCGGGACCGGAAATAAGAGCAGAAGCAGAAGAGGCCATTGTAACGGACTCCTGTTCCAGAGGGACGGGACAGCCTTGATCCGGTCTAACGTAACCGTGACCGGAAGGGTTGCATTCGTCATCTCTGATAGACGCACGACTGGACATCTCACGTCCCTGTATATGACCCCCGTCATGGGCAGTTTTATACAGGACGTCCAGTTAGCCTGGGGGCGTCGGCCCCGGCGAACAATCACTGAACATAGGCATCTGGCCCTGCCATGTCAACGAATATGCCTGCAGATCAGGCAATACTGGACAGCAGGAGGCGAAAGTCTTTCGGTGGCGCGGTCTCGAACAGCATCTGCTCACCCGTGCGGGGGTGAACGAATCCCAGCCTGCGGGCATGCAGCGCCTGACGGGGGAAATCCAGCGCCGCATCCTTTGCCATGGGCGGCAGGCCACGGGCGGCGGCCGGAATCCGGCGCAGGTAGACCGGGTCGCCCACCAGCGCGTGCGCGGCATGGGCGAAATGTACCCGGATCTGGTGGGTGCGTCCGGTCGCCAGTTTGCATTCCACATGGGCAAGGCCGCCATGGAACGTGTTCAGCACCCGGTAATGGGTCAGCGCCACCTTGCCGCCGCCATTTGCAATCACCGCCATGCGTTTGCGGTCGCGCCGGTCGCGCCCGATCGCGCCATTGAACGATCCGTTGGCAGGCGAGGGGATGCCCCAGCAGATGGCCTGGTACGCCCGGTCGATCCTGCGTTCGGCAAAGGCGAGGGAAAGCGCCTGGTGCGCCATTTCGGTCTTGGCCGCGACCATGATGCCCGATGTGTCCTTGTCCAGACGGTGGACAATGCCCGGCCGCCTTTCCCCGCCGATGCCTGTCAACCCTTCGCCACAATGGGCCAGCAGGGCGTTGACCAGGGTGCCGTCCTCGTTGCCCGGCGCGGGGTGGACAACCATGCCCGCGGGCTTGTCCAGCACGATCAGGTCGCGGTCTTCATATAATATGTCCAGCGCAATATCCTGCCCCTGTGGCGTGGTGGGGATTGCGGGGGGGATGTGAATTTCATAACACATGCCTGCCCGCACGGGTTCCGCCGGATCACGCAGCGGGGCGCCATTGCGCAACAGGTGTCCGCTTTCCATAAGCGACTTGACGCGTGAGCGCGAAAGGCTTTCGACCGCATTGGCCATGAAGCGGTCCGTGCGCTGGCCTGCGTCGTCGGCGGTGGCGATGACAGGGGCAGCGGTGTCATTCATGGCATGTGTCTATCGGAAAAAACGGTATTCGGGAACGGAAAGCACATAATGGAAAAACAGGGATCGCGCGCGCTGCTTGCGGCGGTGATCGGCATGGGGGTTTTGCTGTTCATTGGCTCGCTGGCGCTGGTTGGCGTGCTGGTGCACCGCATGATGCACCCGGTGGCCACACCGGCGACCGCCGTGGCAGGGCCGGTTGCGGCCCCGC
>NZ_CADP01000009.1:34736-79031 GCF_000285295.1 Komagataeibacter europaeus LMG 18890
CGGGCGCGGACGCGGCGGGGGATCTGGTGATGGATGAAGCGCCGGGCACGCATGTGCAGGCCGTGACGGCCCGGGCGGATGGACTGCTGGCGGTGGTGCTGACCGGCGGTGGCGTTGCGGACCGTGTGGTGGTGTGGGATCCGTCCGGTCGGCGTATCGTGGCCCGGCTGGTTCTTGGCCGCTCCTGATGGATCGACCCACAATTCTTTCCTTGCATCCCCACGGGTGATCGCATAGAACGCGGCACCGGCCTTTGTCCCGTTCGTCTAGAGGCCTAGGACACCGCCCTCTCACGGCGGCAACACGGGTTCGAATCCCGTACGGGACGCCAGATATCCTGCCACAGCTTTTTCGTGGTGGCTGGCCAGTTGCCATCATTTTCCTGAATTGCGACCATGTAACAGGTATCGGGGCTGTTGCCCCGCGTTCATGGATTCAGGATGTATGCGTGATATGGTGGAAATCATCACTTAACCTGACCGGTCCACACATGAAATATTCGACCCGTGGATGGTCAGTCCATGCGTGATGACCCTTCATGCAGTGATGGCCTTGTTTGCGTGGACTGCGTTCGTTAGTGACCCGGATATGGCTGGATGTGCTGGCGCATACGGCACGACGGGGCCGTGGCCGGGCAATCGTCATGCGCGGCAACCTGGAATTTTCCGGTTGGGCGGGCGCTTATATCGACCATGAAATGATGCTGGAACTGGCGGCATGCGCCGGGGTGGCCCACGGGTTTCCTGCCGTCAGTGCATATGGATGGGGGCGGTGGACTTCATCCATCCCCCATGGTTGTCGAAGAAAAGAAACGGCATGCGGCGGCTTTGTTCGTATAGCGCGTAATATTTTTAAATAGTTATTTTTTATTGAAGAGCGATCAGGCTATGGCATGGCGATGCTTTTCATATTAATATATAATAAAGGCATCTTATATCGATTCCTGTACGATTTGAATGAAAAGCATTGATCCAGGTCAAGTCGCCCTGAAATTTAAAAATATTTTCCATCTTTTAATTTCGGGAAGGATGGCAGCATATTGGCACTGGCCATTTTCCATATTTCTCTTTTGATTTTTGCAGGAATAATCAACAGGATTTTGGGGGTGCCTGCGGGCCTGACGTGATAAAAATGCAACTTCCCCGCCTTTCCGGTCCGTAAAGACGCTGGTGGCTGTTTCGTCACCGGGAGGTAAGACGGTATGCTCATCTTCCGTAACAAAGTCCGTTTCGTGGTGGCGGTGTCCGGGTTGCAGGATGGGGGAGTTTGCGACTAAGGCGTCATTGGATGCGACCGGGTGTGGAATTGAACACCAGTTCCCGCCTGTGGTTGCATCGGTTCGGATTTCTGAAGTGTGTGGTGATCAATGCTGTTGGATTTTATGAAGCTGCAGAAACATGTATCCGGGATGGGGCGTCGGTCCTTTCTGTCCGTCATGGCGGCAGCAGGCAGCATTCCGCTTGTTTCCACGGCTGAAGCGGGCGACAGTACGCCGGTAAGCCAGCAGTGGGCCATTTTCCGCAGTAAATATTTCCGCCCCGATGGTCGTATCGTTGACACGGGGAACAGTGGCGAATCCCATAGCGAGGGGCAGGGCTATGGCATGCTTTTCGCTGCCTCCGCGGGTGACCAGGCAGCGTTCGAGGCAATATGGGTGTGGGCGCGCACCAATCTCCAGCACAAGACCGATGCCCTGTTTTCCTGGCGCTATCTGGACGGGCATAATCCACCGGTCGCGGACAAGAACAACGCCACCGATGGCGATCTGCTGATTGCGCTTGGCCTGGCGCGGGCCGGCAAGCTTTGGAAGCGGGCTGACTATATTCAGGACGCTATGGCCATCTACGCCGATGTGCTTAAGCTCATGACCATGAAGGTCGGTCCTTACGAAGTGCTGTTGCCCGGCGCGACCGGATTCGTCACCAAGGAAGCGGTCACCCTTAACCTGTCCTATTACGTCATGCCCTCGCTCATGCAGGCGTTTGAACTGACGGCCGATGCCCGGTGGCAGACCGTAATGGAAAACGGGCTGCGCATTATTGCCCAGGGACGATTCGGGGAATGGAAGCTTCCGCCGGACTGGCTGTCGATCAATCGGCAGACCGGCGCTTTTTCAATTGCCAAGGGCTGGCCGCCACGTTTCTCCTATGATGCGATTCGCGTGCCGCTCTACCTGTACTGGGCGCATATGCTGTCGCCGGATTTGCTGGCGGATTTCACCCGTTTCTGGAACCATTTCGGCGCATCGGCGCTGCCGGGTTGGGTGGACCTGACAAATGGTTCGCGATCGCCCTATAATGCGCCTCCCGGCTATCTGGCCGTTGCGTCGTGTTCGGGTCTGGCATCGGCAGGGGAACTGCCCACGCTGGACCACGCGCCGGATTATTATTCCGCAGCGCTTACATTGCTGGTTTATATCGCCCGTGCCGAGGGAGGTGGGATGTGAGTTCAGCCAATAATGAAGCAGCAGGGGCGCAGCCACCTCGCCCTGACGTGGACATGGACAATCCACAGGATGTGGCCCGTATGCTTACGGCTGGCTACGGTCTGAGCGGGGAAGGGTTCCATTACCGTTCCTTCCGCTCGCTCGTACGGGATATGCCCGTGGCGGACCCGGAAGAGTCCGTCCATGAGGACATGCATGCCTACACCCAGGATCATTATGCCGAACCGGAACAGCCTGCTCCTGTCGCTGAGCCGGAACCTGTGGCGCCGCCGGTTGTAGCGTCTCCGCCGCCTGCACCGCCTCCGCCGCCAGTCGTGCCGGAAGTCGTGCATGCGCCCCGCCCGCCTGTGGCTGAAACGGTTGCGCCCGCCCCCGCGCCGCCGCCGGTCGCACCGGAAGTCGTGCATACGCCCCAGCCGCCTGTGGCCGAAACGGTTGCACCGCCCCCACCACCTCCTCCTCCGCCGCCGGAAACCGTGGTGCGTCCTGCGCCGCAGCCGAAACCTGTTGCTCCGGCAGCGGATGTGGTGCAGGCGGGTGGACAGGAACGACGTGGCCTGCCGCCATTTACCGAAGCGCCGGCCACCCCCGTGCGGCCACGTCCGGCGCCGGTGCAGTCAGCGCCCTTCACGGTTGAAGCGCCTGAACCGGTGGTTACCGCGACAGATGATTGGGCCCCCGTACCAAAGGCGCAGCAACGTCGTGGACAGCGCCCGACAGGGCCTGGATTCTTCTTCGCCAAGGCAGGTGACCGGACCCAGATGGCCCGGTTGTTCCAATCCCCTCCGGTGCCGACATCACCGCCTGTTCCCAAACCTGTTTCCAAGGTGACCACGATGACCAAACTAGACAAGAATACATGGAACAAGAGCGCGGGACGGCCGTCGGCCCCGACGGACAACTCCCCGACCCTGACGGAAGTCTTCATGACGCTGGGTGGACGGGCCACGGATCGTCTGATCCCCAAGCCCAGCCTGCGTGAAGCCCTGCTGCGCAAGCGCGAAGAAGAAAACGGGGAATCCTGAGCCACGTCGGCGGGCTGGACATGATGGCAGGCCAGCCCGCGACGGGTAAAAGGAAGGGAATGATCCCGCGTATGACCCGCAGGCCACGCGGGCCGAAAGGCGACATGACGGACCAGATGCGTCTGACGGTTTTCTTTTGAACGTAACTATCTGTTTTATCAGTATTTATTAATCGGACGAGTTATTGATGTCAGAGGTTCAGTCGTCAGCGCCTGCGGAAAGTTGGTTTGGCCGCTTTTCCAACAAGATACTGTCACTGCGCGGTGCCAGTTACATAGTCGGGGCTGTGGGGCTTTTTGCCCTGCTCGCCGCCACTACAGTCACGCTGTCGATACATGAACAGTTGATTGTGGCATTAATATGTGTCGCAGTATTTTTCATCGTCGGCCGGCGTAAAAGCCGCCGCACACAGGTCTTTCTTGAGGTGCTTTCGGCGCTGGTGTCGTTGCGGTACCTGACATGGCGCCTGACGGAAACACTGGACTTCGATACGTGGATCCAGGGCCTGCTGGGTGTCACGCTGCTGCTGGCGGAACTGTACGCGCTGTACATGCTGTTCCTCAGTTATTTCCAGACCATATCCCCCCTGCATCGCGCGCCACTTCCCCTTTCGCCCAATCCGGACGAATGGCCGACGGTCGATATCTTCATCCCGACATATGACGAGGACCTGAGCATCGTGCGCCTGACGGTGCTGGCGGCGCTTGGCATTGACTGGCCGCCCGAAAAGATGAACGTCTATATTCTGGATGATGGCAAGCGTGAGACATTCGGCCGTTTTGCCGAGGAATGTGGCGCGCGTTACATCACCCGTCCGGATAATACGCATTACAAGGCCGGCAACCTTAATCACGCCATCAAGCAGACGAGGGGCGACTTCATCCTCATCCTTGACTGTGACCATATTCCGACGCGTGCATTCCTGCAGATCGCGATGGGCTGGATGGTCGAGGATCCGAAGATCGCCCTGATGCAGACCCCGCATCACTTCTATTCCCCTGACCCGTTCCAGCGTAACCTGGCCGTGGGGTATCGCACCCCGCCGGAAGGCAACCTGTTCTACGGTGTCATTCAGGACGGCAACGACTTCTGGGATGCGACCTTCTTCTGCGGTTCGTGCGCCATCCTGCGCCGCAAGGCGATTGAGGAAATCGGCGGCTTCGCAACGGAAACCGTGACGGAAGATGCGCATACCGCGCTGCGCATGCAGCGCAAGGGCTGGTCGACCGCCTACCTGCGCATCCCCCTGGCCAGTGGCCTGGCGACCGAACGCCTTATCACGCATATCGGTCAGCGTATGCGCTGGGCCCGTGGCATGATCCAGATCTTCCGTGTTGATAACCCGATGCTGGGGCCGGGACTGAAGCTGGGGCAGCGGTTGTGCTACCTGTCAGCCATGACGTCGTTCTTCTTCGCCATTCCCCGCGTCATCTTCCTGGCATCCCCGCTGGCCTTCCTGTTCTTCAACCAGAACATTATCGCCGCGTCGCCACTGGCGGTGCTGGCCTACGCCATTCCGCATATGTTCCATTCGATTGCGACGGCGGCGAAGGTCAACAGGGGCTGGCGTTATTCGTTCTGGAGTGAAGTGTACGAAACCGTCATGGCGCTGTTCCTGGTGCGCGTGACCATCGTGACGATGATATTCCCCTCCAAGGGCAAGTTCAACGTGACGGAAAAAGGCGGCGTTCTGGAAAACGAGACATTCGACCTTGACGCCACCTATCCGAACATCATCTTCGCTGTCGTCATGGCCCTTGGCCTGCTGCGCGGGGCATATGCGCTGATTTTCCAGCATCTGGACATCATTGCGGAACGTGCCTACGCGCTGAACTGCATCTGGTCGGTGATCAGCCTGATCATCCTGCTGGCCGCCATCGCCGTGGGCCGTGAAACCAAGCAGATCCGCCACAGCCACCGTATCGAAGCCCATATTCCCGTTACGGTTTATGATTACGAAGGCAATTCAAGCCACGGCATTACCGAGGACGTGTCCATGGGTGGTGTGGCGATCCATATGCCCTGGCGCGACGTGACGCCGGATCAGCCTGTACAGGTTGTGGTGCATGCGATACTGGAGGGCGAGGAAGTCAACCTTCCGGCCACCATGATCCGCAGCGCCAACGGCAAGGCCGTGTTTACATGGTCGATCAATAACATTCAGATTGAAGCATCTGTGGTCCGGTTCGTGTTCGGACGTGCCGATGCCTGGCTGCAGTGGAATAATTATGAGGATGACCGGCCGTTACGAAGCCTGTGGAGTCTGATCCTCAGCATCAAGGCACTGTTCCGCAAGAAGGGTCAGATGATTGCCCATAGTCGTCCCAAGAAAAAACCAATTGCACTGCCGGTTGAGCGTCGGGAGCCAACAACCAGTCAGGGTGGTCAGAAACAGGAAGGAAAGATCAGTCGTGCGGCCTCGTGATATGAAAATGGTGTCCCTGATCGCGCTACTGGTCTTTGCAACGGGAGCACAGGCTGCCCCGATTGCATCCAAGGCGCCAGCCCCCCAGCCGACGGGTAACGACCTGCCTCCCTTGCCTGCCGCCGCCCCTGCAGGGGACGCGGGCAGCAATGCTGATGCGATACTGGACAACGCCGAAAATGCGACCGGCGCCAGTTCCGATGTCGCGACCGTTCATACCTATTCCCTGCAGGAACTGGGTGCGGCAGGCGCGTTGACCATGCGGGGTACGGCACCGCTGCAGGGCCTGCAGTTCGGCATCCCGGCGGACCAGCTGGTGACGTCGGCCCGTCTGGTGGTGTCGGGTGCGATGTCGCCCAACCTCCAGCCTGACAACAGTGCGGTCACGATCACACTGAATGAACAGTATATCGGTACGCTGCGCCCCGATCCGTCGCACCCGGCGTTTGGTCCGCTGTCATTTGACGTCAACCCCATCTTCTTTGTCAGCGGCAACCGCCTGAATTTCAGCTTTGCCACCGGATCGAAGGGATGCACGGACCCGTCCAACGGGCTGCAGTGGGCCAGCGTGTCCGAACATTCACAACTGCAGATCACAACCATTCCGCTTCCCCCCCGGCGCCAGTTGGCTCGACTGCCCCAGCCTTTCTTTGACAAGACTGTAAGGCAGAAAGTGGTCATTCCGTTTGTTCTTGCACAGACATTTGATCCCGAGGTGCTCAAGGCTTCCGGCATCATTGCGTCATGGTTCGGGCAGCAGACCGATTACCGCGGGGTCAATTTCCCCGTCTTTTCCACCATTCCCCAGACAGGCAACGCCATTGTGGTCGGTGTGGCGGATGAACTGCCATCCGCATTGGGGCGGCCTTCGGTCAGTGGCCCGACCCTGATGGAGGTCGCCAATCCGTCCGATCCCAATGGCACCCTGCTGCTGGTGACCGGGCGTGACCGCGATGAAGTCATTACGGCGAGCAAGGGGATCGGTTTCGGTTCCAGTGCCCTGCCGGTCGCCAGCCGCATGGACGTGGCGCCGATCGACGTGGCGCCGCGTGTCGCAAATGATGCGCCATCCTTCCTGCCCACCACCCGCCCGGTCCGGCTGGGTGAACTGGTGCCTGTCAGCGCATTGCAGGGGGAAGGCTATACGCCGGGTGTCCTGTCGGTTCCCTTCCGCGTGTCCCCCGACCTGTATACCTGGCGTGACCGGCCGTACAAGCTGAACGTGCGTTTCCGCGCGCCGGATGGTCCGATCCTGGATGTCGCGCGTTCCCATCTGGATGTCGGTATCAATAACACCTACCTGCAGTCCTATTCACTGCGGGAGCAGAATTCCGTTGTGGACCAGCTTCTGCGCCGTGTTGGCGTGGGCACGCAGAACGCAGGCGTGGAACAGCATACGCTGACCATTCCGCCGTGGATGGTGTTCGGTCAGGATCAGCTGCAGTTCTACTTTGACGCAGCTCCGCTGACGGAGCCCGGCTGTCGCCCCGGGCCAAGCCTGATCCACATGTCGGTCGACCCGGATTCAACCATCGACCTGTCCAACGCCTATCATATCACGCGCATGCCCAACCTGGCTTACATGGCCAGCGCGGGGTATCCGTTCACCACCTATGCCGATCTGTCGCGTTCGGCCGTGGTGCTGCCGGATCATCCCAATGGCACGGTGGTCAGCGCCTATCTCGACCTGATGGGCTTCATGGGGGCGACGACCTGGTATCCCGTGTCGGGTGTCGATATCGTTTCGGCCGATCATGTAAGCGACGTGGCGGACCGGAACCTGATCGTCCTGTCCACCCTGTCGAACAGTGGGGAAGTCTCCTCGCTGCTGTCCAACTCGGCTTACCAGATTTCGGACGGGCGGCTGCACATGGGGCTGCGTTCCACCCTCAGCGGGGTGTGGAACATCTTCCAGGACCCGATGTCGGTCATCAGCAATACCCATCCGACCGAGGTCGAAACGACCTTGACCGGTGGTGTCGGCGCGATGGTGGAAGCGGAATCCCCGCTGGCATCCGGGCGCACGGTGCTGGCCCTGCTGTCGGGTGACGGACAGGGGCTGGATAACCTGGTCCAGATCCTGGGCCAGCGTAAGAATCAGGCAAAAGTGCAGGGCGACCTTGTGCTGGCGCATGGCGACGACCTGACATCCTACCGCAGTTCACCGCTTTATACGGTTGGCACGCTGCCGATGTGGCTCATGCCTGACTGGTATATGCACAATCATCCGATCCGTGTGGTTGTGGTCGGCCTGTTCGGTTGTCTGCTGGTGGTGGCCGTCCTGGTGCGCGCACTGTTCCGCCACGCGATGTACCGTCGCCGGCAGCTGCAGGAAGAAAGGCAGAAATCGTGATCATGAGTAGACGATACGTCTTTTCACTTTCTGCCGGGCTGCTTGCCAGCAGCTGCATGGGGGTGATGATGGCTGTGCCGGTAGCCCGTGCACAGAGCAGGCATCAACTGCCATGACGGGGGCGCAGGCCACCGGCGGGACTGCCGCGCCACGGCAGATCCTGCTGCAGCAGGCACGCTTCTGGTTGCAGCAGCAGCAGTATGACAATGCCCGGCAGGCATTGCAGAACGCGCAGCGGATCGCGCCTGACTCTCCCGACGTGCTGGAGGTTCAGGGTGAATACCAGACGGCCATCGGCAACCGTGAAGCCGCAGCCGACACCCTGCGTCACCTGCAGCAGGTTGCACCGGGCAGTACGGCGGCAAACAGCCTGACCGACCTGCTGCATGAACGGTCAATCTCGACGGGCGACCTGTCGCAGGTGCGCGCCCTTGCCGCTTCTGGCCATAACGAGCAGGCCGTGGCCGGGTACCAGAAGCTGTTCAATGGCGGAAAGCCACCCCATTCGCTGGCGGTGGAATATTACCAGACCATGGCTGGCGTGCCCGCCGACTGGGATCAGGCACGGGCGGGACTGGCCAGCGTCGTGGCGGCTAATCCGCAGGATTACCGTGCCCAGCTCGCCTTTGCGCAGGCACTGACCTATAATACCCCCACCCGTATGGAAGGTCTGGCGCGACTGAAGGACCTGGAGGGTTTCCGGGCCCAGGCGCCGGTTGAAGCCGCGGCGGCAGCCCAGTCCTATCGACAGACACTGAACTGGCTGCCGGTCACGCCTGAGACGCAGCCGCTCATGCAGCAGTGGTTGGCGGCGCATCCCAATGATACGGCGCTGAAGGAACACATGCTTCACCCCCCTGGTGGTCCGCCGGACAAGGCGGGCCTTGCACGCCAGGCAGGTTACCAGCAGCTGAACGCCGGTCGTCTTTCCGCAGCCGAGCAGTCCTTCCAGTCCGCACTGCAGATCAATGCGCATGATGCGGATTCGCTGGGCGGCATGGGTCTGGTCAGCATGCGTCAGGGCGATGCGGCGGAAGCGCGTCGTTATTTCCAGGAAGCGATGGCCGCCGATCCCAAGACGGCTGACCGCTGGCGTCCCGCGCTGGCCGGCATGGAAATCAGCGGTGACTATGCCGCCGTGCGGCAGATGATCGCGGCGCATCAATATACCGAAGCCAAGCAGCGCCTGACGTCGCTGGCGCGTCAGCCGGGGCAGTTCACTGGCGCCACGCTGATGCTGGCGGACCTGCAGCGCACGACCGGGCAGATCGATGCGTCCGAACAGTCATATCGTTCCGTTCTCGCGCGCGATCCCAACAGTCAGCTGGCCCTGATGGGGCTGGCGCGGGTGGACATGGCGCAGGGCAATACGGCGGAAGCGCGTCAGCTGCTGTCACGCGTCGGACCACAATACGCCGAGCAGGTGGGCGAGATCGAGGTGACGGGCCTGATGGCCGCGGCCTCGCACACATCGGATTCGGCACGCAAGGTATCCATCCTGCGTGAAGCCATGACGCAGGCGCCGCGCGATCCGTGGGTGCGCATCAACCTCGCCAATGCCCTGCAGCAGCAGGGTGACGTGGCGGAAGCCGGCCGTGTCATGCAGCCGATCCTGGCCAATCCGGTTACGGCGCAGGATCGTCAGGCAGGCATCCTGTACACTTATGGCGCCGGCAACGATGCGGCGACCCGCCGCCTGCTGTCCGGGCTGTCGCCAGAGGATTATTCCCCGGCCATCCGTTCCATCGCCACCGAAATGGAGATCAAGGAAGACCTGGCCAGCCGCCTGTCGATGGTGGCCAACCCGGTGCCCTTGATCCGGGAAGCCCTGTCCCCGCCTGACCCGACGGGTGCGCGTGGCGTGGCCGTGGCCGACCTGTTCCGCCAGCGCGGCGACATGCTCCATGCCCGCATGGCGCTGCGTATCGCCTCGACACGTACGATCGACCTGTCGCCGGACCAGCGTCTTGCCTACGCCACCGAGTATATGAAGATCAGCAACCCGGTTGCCGCCGCCCGCCTGCTTGCGCCCCTTGGCGATGGCAGCGGGAGCGGCATGGGCAATGCCCTGCCACCGGAACAGCAGCAGACCCTGCAGCAGTTGCGCATGGGCATTTCCGTGGCCCAGTCCGACCTGCTGAACCAGCGTGGCGATCAGGCGCAGGCGTACGATCAGCTGGCCCCCGCGTTGCGGGCGGATCCGGAGGCGACGGCGCCCAAACTGGCGCTGGCCCGTCTGTACAATGGTGAAGGCAAGGCAAGCAAGGCGCTGGAAATCGACCTTGCGGTGCTGCGCCACAATCCACAGGATCTCGATGCCCGGCAGGCTGCGGTGCAGGCTGCGGTCAATAGCGGTCACAAGAGCCTGGCGACCCGTCTGGCGATGGATGGCGTGCAGGAAAGCCCGATGGATGCCCGCGCATGGCTGAGCATGGCCGTGGCCGACCAGGCGGACGGACATGGCCACCGGACCATCGCGGACCTGCGCCGGGCCTACGACCTGCGCCTGCAGCAGGTCGAGGGATCCCGCATGGCGGCGGGCGCGGGTGCTGCCGGGGCCGAGCAGGATGCGCTTGCGCCGCCGTCCAGCAATCCCTTCCGCCACCATGGCTATGGTCGGCAGACGGAACTGGGCGCGCCGGTCACCGGTGGATCCTACAGCATGGAAGCGACCTCGCCCGAGGCATCGGACCAGATGCTGTCTTCCATTTCCGGGCAGATCAACACGCTGCGTGAAAACCTTGCCCCGTCCATTGACGGTGGCCTCGGGTTCCGGTCGCGTTCGGGCGAACACGGCATGGGTCGCCTGACGGAAGCCAATATCCCCATTGTCGGCCGTCTGCCGCTACAGGCGGGTGAGTCCAGCCTGACCTTCTCGATCACGCCAACCATGATCTGGTCGGGTGATCTTGATAGTGGTTCAGTCTATGACGTGCCCCGGTTTGGCACCGACATGGCGACACAGGCGTGGAACCAGTACGTCAATTACATGAACCGCAACAACCAGGGTTCCACCAGCCGTTACAAATCCCAGCTTGTAAAGGGTGGGGAAGGCGAAGCCGGCTTTGCACCTGATGTACAGTTCGGCAATAGCTGGGTGCGGGCCGATGTCGGTGCGTCACCGATCGGCTTCCCCATCACCAACGTGCTGGGTGGGGTCGAGTTCTCGCCACGTGTCGGGCCTGTGACATTCCGCGTCAGCGCCGAACGCCGTTCGATTACCAACAGCGTCCTGTCCTATGGCGGCATGCGTGATCCGAACTACTATTCCGCCATCGGGCGCTATGCCCGCAGCCTGTACGGCAAGGAACTGGCCTCGCAGTGGAGCCAGGAATGGGGTGGCGTCGTCACCAACCATTTCCATGGCCAGGTCGAGGCGACGCTGGGCAATACCATCGTGTATGGTGGCGGTGGCTATGCGATCCAGACCGGCAAGAACGTGCGGCGCAACAGCGAGCGTGAAGCCGGCATCGGCGTCAATACGCTGGTGTGGCATAACGCCAACATGCTGGTGCGGATCGGTGTCAGCCTGACCTACTTCGGTTATGGGAACAACCAGGATTTCTATACCTACGGACAGGGTGGCTACTTCTCGCCACAGTCCTATTACGCGGCCACCGTTCCGATCCGTTATGCCGGCCAGCACAAGCGGCTTGACTGGGACGTGAATGCTTCCGTGGGCTATCAGGTCTTCCACGAACATTCGTCGCCGTTCTTCCCCACGTCTTCGCTGCTGCAGTCGGGTGCGCAGTATGTGGCTAATAATTACGTGACGAATGCGACAAGTTCTGATTATCTCTCACAGGAAACGGTAAATAGCGCCTATTATCCCGGGGACAGTGTTGCTAGTCTTACGGGTGGCTTTAATGCTAGGGTATCGGTTTACCCATAATCTTCGTCTTGATCTGTCGGGGCGCTGGCAGAAGGCCGGTAACTGGACTGAAAGCGGCGCCATGATTTCCGCACACTATCTTATTATGGACCAGTAATGACAACTTTCAACGCAAAACCGGACTTCTCGCTTTTTCTGCAGGCCCTGTCATGGGAAATTGACGATCAGGCCGGGATCGAGGTCAGGAATGACCTGTTGCGGGAGGTCGGCCGCGGAATGGCTGGTCGTCTGCAGCCGCCCCTGTGCAACACCATCCACCAGTTGCAGATCGAACTGAATGCCCTGCTGGGCATGATCAACTGGGGCTATGTGAAGCTGGAACTGCTGGCGGAAGAGCAGGCCATGCGCATCGTGCATGAAGACCTGCCGCAGGTCGGCAGCGCGGGTGAGCCGTCGGGCACATGGCTGGCCCCGGTGCTGGAAGGCCTGTATGGCCGCTGGATCACGTCGCAGCCCGGTGCGTTTGGTGATTATGTTGTCAGCCGCGACGTCGATGCGGAAGACCTGAACTCCGTCCCGACCCAGACTGTCATTCTGTACATGCGCACCCGCAGCAACAGCAACTGACCTGAACTGCCCGGCCGCTTTTGCCGATAACCCCGCCCGCAGGCATGTATATGACCTGCTGGTGGGGTTTTTTTTACACCTGTTGCCCCAATTTCCAGTCCCGCCTTGCGCCAGATCATGCGGATTGGGGATAGAGTGTTTCAGTAATATTGCCGTAGCCGGCAGATGGGACCGCCTGGCCCGCGTCGCCGCTACCCCGATCATCAAGGAGGAGCCTGCCGCATGAAATTGTCCCGCAAGATATTCCTGCTGTCTGCCGTGGCGTGCAGCATGATGGTGGCGCACGGTGCCGCGCATGCCCATGCCGCGAAAGGCCCGACCGACCCGGCGGATGAAAGGGCGCGGCAGGTACTCGCGCATATGAGCCTGCAAGACAAGATGTCCCTGCTGTTCAGCGTGGATGGCGGCGGGTTCAATGGCAGTGTCGCCCCTCCGGGCGGGCTTGGCTCGGCGGCGTACCTGCGCGCGCCTGCGGGGTCGGGCCTGCCTGACCTGCAGATTTCCGATGCGGGGCTTGGTATCCGTAATCCGGCGCATATCCGCAAGGATGGTGCGGCGGTTTCCCTGCCATCGGGCCTGTCCACCGCCAGTTCGTGGGATGTGGACATGGCGCGTGAGGCCGGGGCCATGATCGGTCGTGAAGCGTGGCAGAGCGGTTTCAACGTCCTGCTGGGCGGTGGGGCCGACCTGACCCGTGACCCGCGCGGTGGCCGCAATTTCGAATATGCGGGCGAGGATCCGCTGCAGACTGGCCGCATGGTCGGCAGCACCATTGCGGGCGTGCAGTCACAGCACGTGATTTCCACCCTCAAGCATTATGCGATGAATGACCTTGAAACATCGCGCATGACCATGAGTGCCGATATCGACCACGTCGCCATGCGCGAAAGCGACCTGCTGGGGTTCGAGATCGCCATGGAAACCGGGCACCCCGGTTCCGTCATGTGTTCGTATAACCGCGTCAATGACCTGTATGCGTGCGAAAACCCGTACCTGCTGACCAGGACGATGAAGCAGGACTGGCATTATCCCGGCTTCGTCATGTCCGACTGGGGCGCGACCCATTCCTCCGCTCGTGCGGCGCTGGCCGGGCTGGACCAGGAATCCGCGGGGGACCATGCCGATGCACGCCCCTATTTCCAGACGCTGCTGGCGGCGGATGTGAAGGCAGGCCGTGTGCCGCAGTCGCGTATTGATGACATGGCGCAGCGGATTGTCCGCTCCCTGTTCGCGCAGGGGCTGGTTGACCATCCGCCCGTGCGGGCCCCGCTGGATGTGGTGACCGATACCCTTGTCGCCCAGCGTGATGAGGAAGAAGGCGCGGTTCTGCTGCGTAACGAGGGCAATGTCCTGCCGCTTGCCACCACCGCCCGCATCGCGGTCATTGGTGGCCATGCGGATGTGGGCGTGATTTCGGGGGGCGGTTCCAGTCAGGTCGATCCCATCGGGGGCGAAGTGGTCAAGGGACCGGGCAAGAAGGACTGGCCGGGCGATCCGGTGTATTTCCCGTCTTCCCCGCTCAGGGCCATGCGGGCCGAAGCCCCGGCCGCCCATATCACCTATGATCCGGGCACGAATATCGCCGCCGCCGTCCGTGCCGCCCGCGCGGCCGATGTGGCCGTCGTGTATGCAACGCAGTTCACCTTTGAGGGGATGGACGCGCCGAACATGCACCTTGATGGCAATGCCGATGCCCTGATTGCCGCTGTCGCCGCCGCCAACCCGCACACTGTCGTGGTCATGGAAACCGGCGACCCGGTGCTGATGCCGTGGAACAGCAGCGTAGCGGGCGTGCTGGAGGCATGGTTCCCCGGTTCCGGCGGTGGGACCGCCCTCGCCCGGCTGCTGTTTGGCAAGGTCGCGCCATCGGGTCATCTGACCATGACCTTCCCGCAGGCTGAATCCCAGCTGGCCCATCCCGATATCGCGGGCGTGAACGCGAACAACGTGTTCGAAATGCAGTTCCACACCGATCAGGAACTGGTTTACGACGAAGGCAGCGATGTCGGTTACCGCTGGTTCGACCGCAATCACCTCAAGCCGCTCTATCCGTTCGGCCATGGCCTGACCTACACCACCTTTGCGACCGATGGGCTGGTGGCGGGGTATCACCACAAGCAGCTGACGGTGACGTTCAACGTGCGCAACACCGGCACGCGTCCCGGCGTGGACGTGCCGCAGGTCTATGTCGGCCTGCCCGATGGGGGGGCGCGCAGGCTGGCGGGCTGGCAGCGCGTGAAGCTGGCGCCGGGTGAAAGCCGTCAGGTCTCGGTGCAGGTTGATCCGCGGCTGCTGGCTCATTTTGATGGCAGGCATGACCGGTGGGACATCCCTTCGGGCCGCTTCCGGGTCTGGCTGGGTACGTCAGCCGTGGATGACAGCCAGCAGGTTACGGTGCATGTGCATGGGCGGACCATGGCGCCGTGAAGCGACGCAGCATGGGCAGGGGCCGGTTTGTGGCGGCGATAATCGTGGGGGCTGGCCTGTTCAATGCCGGTTATGCCCGGGCGGATGGCCTGTCCTGGCCTGATACCCCGTCCGGGCGGGCGAACCTGCTGACAGTCGTGCAGGCACTGGAAAAGACGCTGCGGACCCACGCCAGCGCCACACTGGCGCTGGAAGACTGGTGCGCCACCCACCATATGGCCGCCCGCCCCGTGGTGGTGGCGCAGAAGGCGCCCCTGCCGCAGCCTGACCCGGTGCCCGCGCAGGTGCGGGCCGATCTGGGCATAGGCGCCACGCAGGCGGTGCGGCACCGGCGGGTCCGGCTGACCTGCGGCACGCATGTGCTTTCGGTTGCGGATAACTGGTATGTGCCTGATCTGCTGACGCCGGAAATGAACGCTACGCTGGAAAATACGGACACAGCCTTTGGCCATGTCGTGGCACCGCTGCATTTCACCCGTGAGCGGCTGCAGCTTGCCCCGTTATGGGCGCCATGGCCCGGCCCGTTGTTCGGGGCGGCCAGCGGGCGGGTCGTGGCGCCGGCCACGATCATGCGCCAGCGCGCGGTGCTGCGCGACGGGCAGGGCCGTCCGTTTAGCGAGGTGATGGAAATCTATACGGACCAGAACCTCGATTTCACGCCATCGCCGGATGGTGGCGGGCCGTAGGGCACCCGAAAACTTTTATTCCTTATCATGCCTGCCATTTGCGGTCTGGCGGCAGGGGCGTTACGCCGGGGCATGAGATCATGACCGGAGCCAGAACCACCATGACAGATTTGCGCGATCCCGGCACGCCTGCCGCAACCGTGCGGCGACTGCTGGACCTGCAACCTCATCCCGAAGGCGGCAGCTACCGCGAGATATGGCGTGACGCATCCGCTGATGGCCCGCGTGGCGCGGTCTCGACCATCACGTTCCTGCTGGCGGAAGGGGAACGTTCGCACTGGCACCGGGTTGATGCAGCGGAAATCTGGTGCTGGCAGGGCGGTAGCCCGCTGCTGCTTGAAATCGCGGCGGGGCAGGGCGCGCCTGTTGAGCGGATCGTGCTGGGGCCGCTGCCCGCGCAGGGGCAGGTGCTGCAGGCGGTGGTGCCACCGGGCGCATGGCAGGCGGCGGCCAGCCAGGGGGCATGGAGCCTCATGGGCTGTCAGGTCGCGCCCGCTTTTGTCTTCAGCCAGTTTGAACTGGCCCCGCCCGGCTGGTCACCCGAAGGAGAAAATGCATGACAACCCCGCAATGGCTGATCTGGGCCCGTGACCTGCAGGCGCTGGCGCAAAGTGGCCTGACCTATGCCGAAAGCCCGTTCGACCGTGAACGTTATGAAAGCATACGGCAGATCGCAGCCGACATGATGGCCGCAGGCAGTGATGCCGACATGACGCGCGTGCTGGATCTGTTCAGCCAGCAGGACGGTTATGCCACGCCAAAGGTGACAGTGCGGGCCGCCGTGTTTGATGACCGCCAGCGGATCATGCTGGTGCGTGAAGTACTGGACCATGACCGTTGGACCCTTCCCGGCGGCTGGGCGGATGTGAACCTCAGTCCGGTGGAAAACACGGTCAAGGAAGTGCGCGAGGAAAGCGGATATGATGTCCGTGTGACCAAGCTTGCCGCCGTATGGGACCGTGACCGGCAGGGCCATCCATCCGCGCCGTTTTCATGCCACACGCTGTATTTCATATGCGCGCTGACTGGTGGACAGGCACGGACCAGCGTCGAGACATCCGAAATCGGCTGGTTTGGCCCCGATGAAATTCCTACGGACCTGTCCATGGGCCGCGTCCTGCCCCACCAGATCGCGCGTATGTTCGACCATGTCCGCGATCCGGCCCTGCCGACGGATTTTGATTGAAAGCGGGTTTTGAAATAACGGATTGACAGGAAATGAGAAAAGTTTCCGGGTGCCACCTGTTTTCCAAAAGGCGGCGTTTCCCGAAGCTTTCTGAAAAAAGCTTCGCCAAGAACTTTTCCTGATTGCCCGATGTTTCCCGGCCTGATTTTTCAAATGACCTTTTACAGGCGGGATACAGAAACGCTCTCCATTTCCTCCTGCACGCAGGCCATTGAAAACGCCGCGAAGATTTCCATATTCATTACAAATTGAAACCTGACCATATTTTCATGAACAAAGGACCGGCAATGACGGAAAACACAACGACAACCCCGCCCGAAGCCACGGGTGAACAGCATGAATTCAGCGCCGAGGTCGGCCGCCTGCTCGATCTGGTGGTGCATGCGCTTTATTCCGAACGCGAGATCTTCCTGCGCGAACTCGTCGCCAATGCGGCGGACGCCACCGACAAGCGCCGTTTCGAGGCCCTGACCGATGGCGCCCGCGCCCTGCCTGATGATGCGAAGATCCGCATCAATCCCGACAAGGACGCCCGCCTGCTGACCATAAGCGACGATGGCGCGGGCATGAGCAAGGAAGACCTTGCCCGCAACCTTGGCACCATCGCGCGTTCGGGCACCCGTGCCTTTGGCGAGGAACTGGCCAATGCCAGGCCCGAGGACAAGCCAAGCCTGATCGGGCAGTTCGGCGTGGGCTTCTACGCCGCTTTCATGGTGGCGGACCGGGTGGACGTGATCTCGCGCCGCGCGGGCAGTGATGAAGTCTGGTGCTGGTCCTCCACCGGCAAGGGCAACTACACGATCAGTCCGGCGACGCGCGACAGGGCGGGCACCGACATCATCATGCACATCAAGGAAGATGCGAACGACTTCCTTGATTCGTGGCAGCTTGAAACCATCGTGCGCAAATGGGCCGACCATATTTCGTGGCCCATCACGATCGTGAAGGACGATGGCGAGGAAACGTCGGCCAACAAGGGCACGGCGCTGTGGCGCAAGCCGCGTGGCGAGATTGATGAAGAACAGCTGAACGAGTTCTATCGCCACGTCAGCCACAACTTCGACACGCCATGGGCCACGCTGCACTGGCATGCCGAAGGGATGCTGGAATTCTCGGCGCTGCTGTTCATTCCTGGCAGCAAGCCGTTCGAATTCGCCGAACCGGTGCGTGAAAGCCAGATCCGCCTGCATGTCCGCCGCATGTTCATTACCGATGACGCAGGGCTGCTGCCGCCGTGGCTGCGCTTCGTAACCGGCGTGGTGGATACCGAGGACCTGCCGCTGAACGTATCGCGTGAAATGCTGCAGGCGACACCGGTGCTGGCGCGCATCCGCAAGGCGGTGACCAACCGCGTGATCTCGGAACTCAAGACCCGCAGCAAGGACGAGGCGGATTTCGAGAAGTTCTGGGACAATTTCGGCCCGACCTTCAAGGAAGGCATCTGGGACGACGCCGAACACCGTACGGAACTGGCCACCATCGCGCGCTTCCGTTCCAGCACGCAGGACGGCTGGACCACGCTGGATGCCTATCTTGAGCGCAAGAAGCCCGAGCAGGAAGCCATTTACTACCTGACTGGCGACCGCACGGAAATGCTGCCGTCCTCCCCGCAGCTTGAAGGCTTCCGCGCCCGCGGCATCGAGGTGCTGCTGCTGTCCGACCCGGTGGATTCCTTCTGGCCCGAACGCCTGGGCGTGTACAAGGACACGCCGCTGCGCAATATCAGCCAGTTCCACACCGATCTGGAAAAGTTCGGCGCACCGGAGGAAACGCAGGCTGAAAAGGATGCGCTGGACGTCGTCATTCCCGCGTTGAAGGAAGCGCTGGGGGATGCGGTATCGGATGTGAAGGGCACCAACCGCCTGGTCAGCAGCGCCGTGGTGCTGGCGGCCCCCGAATCCGGACCGGACCTGCAGATGATCCGGCTTATGAAGCGCAGCGGCCAGCAGGTGCCCGACACCGCGCCCGTGCTGCAGGTCAATCCGGCGCATCCGCTGATCGCGGATCTTGCGACCCGGGTGAAGAATGGCGACCCGGTGCAGGACATCGCCCTGACGCTTATGGACATGGCCCGTATCCAGGATGGCGAAAGCCCGAAGGACCCGACCGGCTTTGCCCAGCGCCTGACCACGATCCTGACCCGTCTGCCGCTGTCGGACGGACCGCAGGGCTAAATATCCCGGCCCTGGGGCTGATCGGCACGATCCCGCCATGCGTTGCGCATGGCGGGATTTTTTGTTCCTCAAGGCTGTCAGTCATAAGGAAGTTTCTGGCGAAGCTTTTTTCAAAAAAGGCGGTATCCGGAAACTTTTATTGTTTTTTATCAGTCTGTCTGCCGCACACATGGGTCCATGTGCCCGTCATGGAACGGCAGTGTTTCTTTCGTGCATTCCCATGGCGTGATGATGCCCGTACCCTTTCCTTTGCAGGGCATCGGGACCACATGCATGACCGGGCATGCGCTCCGGTGTGGAATACCATGCGGACTGCCTGTATGATGGTTGCCATGCGGGGGCACGGCCATGTTGCCACGTGGTACAAAAGGCCCATATTGCCGGTTCATGAAGTATTCGGGGCCGAAGGGGCTTGAATGCCGGTGGGCCGGATGCTTCCCTGCGCGCCCTTTTGTGTGTTCTGGCTTTTGGATGGCGGCACGTATTATATGAAGATTGATAACGTCTCTTATCGCAGCGTATGGGTGGACACGGATGATGGCTGGTCGGTCCATATCTTTGACCAGACCCGCCTGCCGTGGTCGCTGGATATCCTGCGCCTGACCGAACGCGACCAGGTGGCGCATGCCATCCGCACCATGCAGGTGCGTGGCGCGCCGCTGATTGGTGCTGTCGCGGCGTATGGACTGGCGCTGGCCCTGCGGCATGACAGCAGCGATGAAGCCATGGAACGTGACGCGGCATTGCTTGCGGCCACCCGGCCCACGGCGGTCAACCTTGGCTGGGCGATCCGGCGCATGCTGACCCGCCTGCGCACCACGGCAGTCGCGGACCGTGTGGCGGCGGCGTATGACGAAGCCGGGCGCATCTGTGATGAAGACGTGATCCAGAACGAGGCCATCGGCCGGCAGGGCCTTGAACTGATCGAGGACATTGCCGCCCGCCGTCCCGGCCCGGTCAACATCATGACCCACTGCAACGCGGGCTGGATCGCGACCGTGGACTGGGGCACGGCGCTGGCGCCAATCTACATGGCGCATGACCGGGGCATTGACGTGCATGTATGGGTGGATGAAACCCGCCCGCGCAACCAGGGCGCATCGCTGACCGCATGGGAACTGGGCCGCCACGGGGTGAAGCACACGGTCATTGCCGATAACGCCGGGGGCCACCTGATGCAGCATGGCCAGGTGGACATGGTGATCGTGGGCACCGACCGCGTGACCCGCACGGGCGACGTGGCCAACAAGATCGGCACCTACCTCAAGGCGCTGGCGGCGCATGACAATGGCGTGCCCTTCTGGGTGGCGCTGCCGTCCACCACCATCGACTGGACCATCAACGATGGCGTGAAGGAAATCCCCATCGAGGAACGCAGCGGGCGCGAGGTCACCCACATCCAGGGCCGTGACGACGCCGGCGCCGTAACGGCCGTGCAGCTTGTGCCCGATGGCAGCCGGGCGGCCAATCCGGCGTTTGACGTGACGCCCGCGCGGCTTGTGACCGGGCTGATTACCGAACGTGGCCGCTGCCCCGCCACGGCGGACGGGTTATGCGACCTGTTCCCCGAATACGTGTAAGGTACGGCCCCGCAGGCCGGGGCTGCCACCTATGACCTTGACAGGCGTGGACGGTATTGGCTTTGTCGCGCCTGCAACCGGGTGTGGCCCCTTCAGGGCGCATCCCCCAAATCTGGTAGAATCAGGACAAGATCATGCATCCCTATCGTACCCATAGCTGTGCAGCCCTGCGGGCTGCAGACGCCGGGCAGACGGCCCGCCTTTCCGGATGGGTACATTCCAAGCGCGATCATGGCGGCCTGCTGTTCATTGACCTGCGCGACCATTTCGGCATGACGCAGATCGTGATCCCCGCAGGCTCCCCCGTGCTGGAAACGGCGGAACGCGTGCGCGTGGAAAGCGTGCTGACGGTCACGGGTGAAGTCGTGCTGCGTGATGGCGCGACAAAAAACCCGAACCTGCCCACCGGTGAGATCGAACTGCGCGCGCGTGAAATCGATGTCCAGTCCAGCGCCGACGTGCTGCCGCTGCAGGTTGCGGGCAACGAGCACTACCCCGAGGACCTGCGCCTGACCTACCGCTACATCGACCTGCGGCGCGAGAAGGTGCATCGCAACATCATGCTGCGCGCGCAGGTGATCGCCAGCCTGCGCAAGCGGATGACGGATCTTGGCTTCGTGGAATTCCAGACCCCGATCCTGACCGCGTCCTCGCCGGAGGGCGCGCGCGACTTCCTGGTGCCCGCGCGCATGCACCCCGGCAAGTTCTATGCCTTGCCGCAGGCCCCGCAGCAGTTCAAGCAGCTTGCGATGGTGGCGGGCTTCGACCGCTATTTCCAGATTGCGCCGTGCTTCCGTGACGAAGCCGCCCGTGCCGACCGTTCACCCGGTGAGTTCTACCAGCTTGATTTCGAAATGGCGTTCGCGACGCAGGAAGACGTGTTCGCGACCCTCGAGCCGGTGATGGAAGGCGTGTTCCGCGAATTCGGCGGTGGCCGCATCGTAAGCGAAGGACCGTTCGAGCGCATTCCCTACGCCACGGCCATGGAAGTCTATGGCAGCGACAAGCCAGACCTGCGCAACCCGCTGAAGCTGTCGGACGTGACCGAAGCCTTTGCCGGTTCCGGCTTTGGCCTGTTCGCGCGTATCGCAGCCGATGGCGGCCAGATCCGCGCCATCCCGGCCCCCGGCGCGGGTGACCGCCCGCGTGCATTCTTTGACAAGCTGAACAACTGGGCGCGCGAATCCGGTGCTGGCGGCCTTGGCTACATCATCTTCGCCGAAGAAGGCGGCAAGGGCCCGATCGCCAAGAACCTCGAGGCCGACCGCATCGAGGCCATTCGCGCCAGAACCGGCCTGAAGGCGGGGGATGCCGTGTTCTTCGTCGCGGGCAAGGGCGATGAGATGGTCAAGTTCTCCGGCGCCGTGCGTACGCGGGTTGCGAGCGAACTGGACCTGATCGAACAGAACGCCTTCCGCTTCTGCTGGATCACGGATTTCCCGATGTATGAACGCAACGAGGAAACGGGTGAGATCGATTTCTCCCACAACCCGTTCTCCATGCCGCAGGGCGGCATGGATGCGCTGCAGAACCAGGATCCGCTGACCATCAAGGCGTTCCAGTACGATATCGTGTGCAACGGCATCGAACTGTCCTCGGGCGCGATCCGTAACCACCAGCCTGACGTGATGATCCGCGCGTTCGAGATCGCGGGTTATCCGGCCAGCGAGGTCGAGGCCCGCTTTGGCGGCATGCTCAACGCCTTCCGCTATGGCGCGCCGCCGCATGGCGGCTCGGCCCCCGGCGTGGACCGTATCGTGATGCTACTGGCCGATGAGCCGAACATCCGCGAAGTCATCCTGTTCCCGCTCAACCAGCAGGGCGAGGATCTGATGATGGGCGCGCCCGCCCCGGTCGAGCCGCAGCGGCTGAAGGAACTCTCGCTCGCCCTTGACCTGCCGCGCCCCAAGCCTGGTCAGGCCAAGAACTGAGTGGCGTGATGCCGGCCGATGCACTTGCCTTCCTGATGCCCCGTGCCGTGCAGTACGGGGTGCCGGTGGGGCGGTGCGTGATGGTGGGCATGACGCTGGCGGCCCTGTGGCGCGCCACACCCGTGCAGGCGGCGCCGGTCATGGCGGCCCACCGCGCGGTCTATGACCTGACGCTGGTAGCGGTCAGCGGTGGCGATGTCGTCACGGCGGAGGGCAGGCTGACCTTCGTCCTGTCCGATATGTGTTCGGCATGGTCCACGCAGCAGCAGTTGCGCCTGCGCACCGTGGATCGCGAAGGGACGGAAACGGTCAGTGATTCGGATTATGCCGTGCTGGAGGAAAAGGACGGCTCATCCCTGGTATTCCGTGCCGACCAGACGGAAAACGGCCATCCCGCCCCCCGTATCGCGGGGGAGGCGCATATGCGCCCCACCGGGGGACAGGTGCATTACACCGATCCCGTGGCGCATGACGTGACGCTGCCCATGGGCACGCTGTTTCCCGTGGCCCATACGGCAGCCGTCATTCAGGCGGGACAGGACGGGCAGGGGCCGATTGCCCCATTCCTGTTCGATGGCACGGTGGATACCGGGGCGCTTGGCACATACGTGCTGTTTCTGGGGCATGACGCGCCGCCGGTCGCGACCACGTTCCCCGCCCTTGCCCCGCTTGCGGCGCAGCGGGTGCATGTTGCCTATTACAATACCACCACCCGCGACATGACCCCGGTGTTCGAGACGGGCATGCGTTATTTCAGCAATGGCGTGGCCGACCGGGTGGATATGGATTTCGGGCAGTTCCGCATGTCGGGCACGTTGCGTGAATTCCGGCTGCTGCCCGTGCCCGACCATTGCCCGCTGCCCGGTGGGGCGCGCGGGCATGGTGGCGTCAGCCCGGCGCATCCGCCAGCGTAACCGCCAGCGGCACATGGTCGGATGGCTGCGGCTTGCCCCGTTCGTCACGTGCGGGCAGGGCGGTCAGCAGCCGTTCGGCAACGCGGGGGGACAGCAGGGCATGGTCAATGCGCAGCCCGCTGTCACGCTGCCATGCCGCCGCCTGATAATCCCAGAATGTATAGAACCGCCCCACCGGGTGCAGCGCGCGCAACGCATCGGTCAGCCCCAGCCACAGCAGGCGGCGGAAGGCCGCGCGGCTTTGCGGGCGGACCAAGGCGTCATCGGGCGACAGCGCGCCGGGGGCGTAGTCCTCGTCGGTGGGGCAGACATTGTAATCACCCAGCAGGACGAAATCCTGACCGGCCAGCAGCATGCCGCGTGCATGCAGGGCCAGTGCCTCCATGAACGCCAGTTTGGAGTCGTAGCCCGCACTGCCGCCGGAATTACCGTTGGGCAGGTACAGGTTGCCGAACACCAGCCCACGGCAACGGATTTCGACGTAGCGTGCCTGTGCCGGATCGGTTTCCCAGCCGGGCAGGGCGGTATGCGTGACTTCGTGCGGGTGGCGGGTCAGGATGGCGACGCCGTTATAGCTTTTCTGGCCCACCATGATGCTGTCATAGCCTGCCGCCCTGAACACATCGACGGGAAAGACCTCGGTCTGGCACTTGATTTCCTGCAGCGCCAGCACGTCCGGCTGTTCGCGGGCCAGGTAGTCCAGCACATGGTCCTGGCGCTGGCGGATGGAATTGACGTTCCAGGTGGCGAATTTCATCATTCGACCGAAAAGCTCGTGCCACACCCGCATGATGACGCGGCATTGGGATTGCGCACGGTAAAGTGCGCGCCCATCAGGCTGTCATCAAAATGCAGTTCCGCCCCTGTCAGCAGGTCCATGCTGGCCGGATCGACCACGACACGGACGGTGCCCGCGGGGATCACGATATCATCGGGCTGGCTTTCGCCATCGAGTGCGAATTTGTACTGGAAGCCGTTGCACCCCCCTGCCTCGACCGATACCCGCAGCGCAGGCTCCCCCGCGGGGGAGGCTGGCTGTTCATCCAGTATTTCACGTAGGCGGCGAGCCGCCGCGTCCGATACGCGGAAGCTGTCAGTGGCGGGGGCAGGGGGCATGGACATCGGGTTTCACCATGATCAATGGCACGCAGGGCTATGGGACCATGTTGGCCACAGGCTGCGCGCGGGTTATGGATGGGCGGCGGCATCATCATGTGCCGTTCCATCCATGGCTGGATCCTGATCTTATATGAGCACTGCATCCTATGCTGTCCAGACCGCCACGGCCCGTGGCAGGCTCTACCCCGAAGCCGAGGCCCCGACCCGCAGCCCATGGCAGCGCGACCGGGACCGGGTGCTGCATTCGGCGGGGTTTCGCACGCTGCAGTACAAGACGCAGGTGTTCCTCAACCACGAAGGCGATTTTTTCCGCACCCGCCTGACCCATTCGCTGGAAGTCGCCCAGGTCGCCCGTTCCATCGCACGCAGGCTGGGGCTGGAGGAAGACTTGACCGAAGGCCTCGCCCTGGCCCATGACCTTGGCCACACCCCCTTTGGCCATGCGGGGGAGGAAGCGCTGTCGGCGGCCATGAAGCCGTGGGGCGGTTTCGACCACAATACACAGTCCCTGCGGCTGGTGACGCTGCTGGAGCGGCGGTATTTCGCCTTTGATGGCCTGAACCTGACATGGGAAATGCTCGAAGGGCTGGCCAAGCATAACGGGCCGGTGGACCATCCCACGCCCTATGTGGCCGATTACGCGGCCCGGCACGGGCTGGAACTGGGCAGTTATGCCGCGGCCGAAGCACAGGTTGCGGCCCTGTCGGATGATATCGCCTATCACGCCCATGATCTTGATGACGGCCTGCGCGCGGGATTGCTGCATATCGAGGAACTGGAAGCCCTGCCCGTCGTGCGTGAAGCCCTGGCCGATGCCCGTACGGCCCAGCGCCTCAGCGGGTGTCAGGCCAGCAATAACGATCCCCGCCTGCGCCATGAAACCATCCGGCGCGTCATCAACACGCTGGCCATGGACCTGATCGGGCAGACCCAGCGTAACCTTGAACGCCTTGCCCCGAAATGTTCCGATGACATCCGCCATGCCGCCCGCCCCGTTGTGGCGTACAGCCCGGATATTGCCGCCGCCAATCTGGAAATCCGCAAATTCCTGTATGCGCGGCTGTACCGTCACTGGCGCGTCAACCGCATGACGCGCAAGGCGCGGCTGACGGTCGAATCGATTTTCACCATCCTGTCGGAAAACCTTGCACTGCTGCCCGATGGCACGCGGGAGCCAGCCCTGGCCGCGCATGACGGGGGCGACAGGGCGGGCGCATGCCGCGTTGTGGCGGATTATATTGCCGGCATGACCGATCGCTGCGCGATGGAGGAATATCGACGGTTGACGGACCTGTCCTCGCCGGGGTGAAACACGCCCATCGCATTTATCCGATTGCCTGCCGTTCTGGTATCACGGCGGGCCATTCCTGCCGGGCCTGATGGTCCACTTACCGTTTTGTTGGGAAACCGTGCCGCATGTCAGACAGTCTGTTCGTCCGTTACCTTACGCATGTGCGCGCAGCACTGGGCCGGATCGTGCCCGACCTGCCGCCTGCGCTGCTGGACCGGGTGGAGGTCACGCCCACCCGTGATCCGGCCCATGGCGACCTTGCGACCAATGCGGCCCTGGTCGTATCCAAGGCCGCGCGGCGTCGCCCGGCGGAAATCGCGGGCGAGTTGGTGACGGCGCTGGCGGATGTGCCCGGCATCGCCCATGCGGAGGTGGCCGGCCCCGGTTTCGTCAACATGCGCCTGGCCCCCGCCGTGTGGCAGGGCGTGGCGCGCAGCGTGCTGGAGACGGGGGAGGATTACGGCACCAGCACCGCCGGGAACGGAGTGAAGGTGAACGTGGAATACGTATCCGCCAACCCCACCGGCCCGATGCATGTGGGCCATTGCCGTGGGGCGGTTGTGGGTGACGTGCTGGCCAACCTGCTGATCAAGGCGGGTTACGAGGTCACCAAGGAATATTACATCAACGACGCCGGCGCGCAGGTCATCGCCCTGGCCTGGGCGACTTACTGGCGCTACCTGCAGGCGCTGGGCACCACCGTGACCGAGGAAGAATTCGCCGCCGTCGTGCCCGGTGGCGCGATCCAGTATGGTGGCGACTATCTGGTCCCGGTAGGCGAGGCGCTGGCCCGCAGGTTTGCCGACAGCCTCGCCGCTCCCGGCCTGAAACCCGCCGATCCCGCCCTGTGGCTGGATACGGTGAAGCGTGAGGCGGTCGATACCATGATGGCCATGATCCGCGAGGATCTTGCGGCCCTTGGCGTGCATCATGATGTCTTCACCAGCGAGGCCGGGATACTGGCCGATGGCGAAACCGACCGCGCCATCGCGCAGCTGGAAAAGAAGGGCCTGATCTACGAAGGCGTGCTGGAGCCGCCCAAGGGCAAGCTGCCCGATGACTGGGAAGCCCGGCCGCAGACGCTGTTCCGCTCCACCGAATTCGGGGATGACGTGGACCGTCCGCTGCGCAAGTCCGATGGATCGAACACCTATTTCGCCAACGACATCGGCTATCATGCCGACAAGATCCGCCGGGGCGCGGATGTGCTGGTGGACGTATGGGGTGCTGACCATGGCGGCTATGTCACCCGCATGAAGGCGGCGGTCGCGGCGCTGGCGACGGACGGCCGGCCGGTGCTGGATGTGCTGCTATGCCAGATCGTGCGCATCGTGCGCGACGGGCAGCCGGTGCGCATGTCCAAGCGCGCGGGAACCTTCGTCACCCTGCGCGACCTGATTGATGAGGTCGGGCGCGACGCCGTGCGCTTCACCATGCTGACCCGCAAGGCCGATGCGCAGATGGAATTCGATCTGGATCAGGTCGTGGCGCAGAGCCGCGACAACCCCGTCTTCTACGTGCAATACGCCCATGCGCGCTGCTGTTCCGTGCTGCGGTCGGCGGCAGGCATGGTCAATGACGGCAGGATCACGGGTGGCATCACGCCCGCGGAACTGGCGGGCGTGGATCTGTCGGGCCTGACGGCGGATGCGGAACTGGCGCTGCTGCAGCGCATGGCGCAGTGGCCGCGCATGGTCGAATCGGCGGCGGCCGCGCATGAACCGCACCGCATTGCCTTTTACCTGAATGAACTGGCGTCGGATTTCCATGCGCTGTGGAACCGGGGGCGCGATGATGCGACCCTGCGCTTCCTGCAGGAAGATGATATTGCCGCCACCCGCATGAAGCTTGCCCTTGTCGAGGCAACGGCAACCGTGCTGCGATCGGGTATGAAAGTGCTCGGCGTACAGCCGGTCGAGGAGATGCGATGAGCCCTGACAACACATCCCCCCCCAATGTCCCCCCTGACAGCAGGGGCGACAACCCGCCCGCGCCCGATCCCTATTCCGCGCCCTCCGGCCCGGGGCGGGAGCGCATGGGGACCGATTCCAATCCCGATCTGGGCATGCGCAAACCCATGGAACCGGCGGATGACATCGGTCCGGCCGCCTCCTCGCAGGGGCGCCGGGGCGGCTTTGACTTCAGGGCCCTGCTGGCGCGCGTGGCGGGCAGCAACCTGCTGGGTGACGATCCGCTGACGCGCAAGCTGGTCTATGGCGCGGCGGGTCTTGGTGGCGTGCTGGTGGTGGCCATTGGGGGATGGTCGCTGTTCGGTCATCATCAGGCCGGGATTCCCGTTCTGGGGCCGCCGCCCGGCCCGGTGCGCGTCAAGCCCGCCGATCCGGGCGGGATGCAGATACTTGGCGCGGGCGACGGCATGCCCGCCGATGGCGGCGTGATGCGCCTGTCCCCGCCGCCCGAACAGCCACAGCCCGACGCCATGGCCCGCCAGTACGGACAGGTGGCCGGTGAAGGCGAACCGGCCCCGGCCCCGGCGCAGACGCCGCCAGCTGCCGCCCCCGCCCCGCCACCAGCCGCGGATACGCCCGCCAGCGCGCCGCCACCCGCCGCCCCGGCGCGGGCGGAAGCACCCGAACCGCAGGCCGCCCCGCTGCCACCCCCCGTGCCACGTGCATCCGGCACGGGTACAGGGGCGTATGGCGTGCAGCTTGCTGCGCTGGATTCGCAGGAAGCGGCGTTGAAAAGCTGGACCCGCCTCATTACGCGTTATCCCGATGTGTTCGGGCCATACCAGCCCACCGTGGTGAAGGCGGAACGGGGTGGCAAGACCTTCTATCGCCTGCGCGTCAAGGGACTGGCGAAGGCGCAGGCGGTCAGCCTGTGTGAAAAGGCCAAGGCGAAAAGCCAGGCGTGCGAGCTGGTCCATTCCTGATCCCGCCACGGCCCGCGACCCTGTGCTGCGGAGGGAACGGTGAGCGGGGATAATTCCCCGTCCGTTCCATCCGCGTCCACCAGCGCCCCGATCGTGCATCTGGACGGGTTTGACGGGCCGATGGACCTGCTGCTGGAACTGGCGCGGGCGCAGAAGGTGGATCTGTGGCGCATTTCCATCCTGCAACTGGTTGATCAGTACCTGGCCGTGGTGCGTGCGGCACGCGACGTGCGGCTGGAACAGGCGGCGGACTGGCTGGTGATGGCGGCGTGGCTGGCGTGGCTCAAGTCCCGCCTGCTGCTGCCGGAAGACGACGACGAAGCCACCGATGCGGAGGAAGCGGCCAGCCTGCTGCATGAACGGCTGCTGGAACTGGAGCGGATGGTCCAGCTTGGCCGCTGGCTGGCCGCGCGTCCGCAACTGGGTCTGGAAGTATTCGAGCGCGGGCAGGCGGAAAACCTTGTGGAAATCGATCGCTCGGGCCTTGCGGTCGATGTGCCGCAGCTTATGCGTGGATACATGGCGGCCATGCGCCGGCGCGCGCGCCGATCCGTCTACCAGCCGCGCGTGCTGCGGTTCTGGACGGTGCAGGACGCGCTGGCACGGCTGCGGCGCATGCTCGGCACGCATGACCTGAAGGCGGACTGGTGCGGGTTGGAGGGCTTCGTGCCCGACCTGCCGCCACAGGCCGGCATGACGGAAACAATGGTGCAGACCGGCCGCCGCGCCGCCGTGGCGGGTACGTTGCTGGCCAGTCTTGAAATGGCGCGCAGCGGGATGATCGAACTCCAGCAGGCGGAACAGTTTGGCCGTATCTGGCTGCGCGAACGCACAGGGCAGCCAGATGCTGCCGGGACAGAACCGGAAGGGGACATGGCCTGATGAACGAGACGCAACAGCCGGGACTGCCGCCGGAAGATGAGATTGCCGCCATGATCGACGTGCGGGAATTTTCGCTACGCCTGGTGGAAGCCCTGATCTTTGCCCGCGCCGATCCGCTCAGCACCCGCGCCATTGCCGAAATACTGGGCGCGCAGGGCGGCATACCGCATGACACGGCCGACCGGGACGCCTATGTCACCGCCACCCTGTCCGCGCTGGCGGCGCGGTATGCGGGGCGTGGGGTCGTGCTGGTGGAGGTGGCCGGGGGCTGGCAGTTCCGCACGGCGCCCGACCTGGCCCCGCGCCTGACCCGCGTCATGCCACGGCCACGCAGGCTTGCGCGTTCGACCATGGAAACGTTGGCGATCATTGCCTATCACCAGCCCTGCACCCGTGCCGAGATCGAGGAAATCCGTGGCGTCAGCCTGAGCCAGCAGGTGCTGGACACCCTGCTGGAGGCGGAACTGATCATGCCGCTGGGTCGTAAGGAAGTACCGGGGCGGTCCATATTGTGGGGCACGTCATCGGGTTTCCTGCGGCATTTCGGCCTGAAGGATCTGGGCGACCTGCCCCGGCGCGAGGAACTGCTGGTGGACGTGCCCGATACCGCCATGCCCCCCGATGCGCCGGACGAGGTTCCTGACCCGCCCGCGTCGTGATAGGTGTGCAGGATATGCACGGGCGAAACATGAAGCCGCGCGGTGGCGTGCGGGTGTGCCGTGCGTGCATGGTGGTGGAGGAAAGTGGTCATGTTCGATTTCGCGTGGTCTGAATTTGCCATGATCGGGGTGGTGGGCCTGCTGCTGATCGGGCCAAAGGACATGCCCATCGCCATCCGCACGGTGACCGGCCTGATCAAGAAGGCACGCGGTCTTGCCACCGAATTCCAGTCTCATGTGGACGAAATGGTGCGTGAGGCGGACCTGACGGAAGCGCGCGACCAGCTTGGCCAGCTCAAGCGGATGAACGTGCGCGACAAGCTGATGAAGGCGATTGACGGGGATGGCGCGCTGCGCCGCTCGCTCGATCCCGCCACGCTGATGGGGGATACCCCCGCCGCCCTTCCGGCAACACCCGTCGCAGGTGACGCGCTGCCTGAACAGCAGGTGCCTGCGCGCCATTATATGCCCCCCGTGTCCGCCGCCGCCCGGAAAGAAGTTGATGAAGCCCTGCTGGCCAGTGCGCCGGATTTCCTTCCGCCGCGTATCGCGCGCCGTATCGCGGCGGAACTGCCAGACCTGACGCCCCCGGCCTTCCTGCCGCCGGTCAGGGTCATTCACCGGGGGCAGCGTGTCTCCGTTACAGCCGATGGGCGGGAATAAGAACGCGATGGATGCAGGAGACGAAACCCTGAATCAGGATTCGATCAACGACCAGCCCATGCCGCTGCTGGAACATCTGGTGGAACTGCGGCGCAGGCTGCTGTGGTCCATCGTGACGTTCATGGTGTGCTTTGCCGTCTGTTACTATTATTCGGAACAGATCTATTTCTTCCTGGCCAAGCCACTGGGCGACATCATGCGCCAGAATGGGGAACAGCCGCACCTGATCTATACCGCGCTGTATGAAGCCTTCTTCACCTACATGAAGGTTGCGTTCTTCGGCGCGGCCTGCCTGTCGTTCCCCATGATGGCGGTGCAGGCGTGGATCTTCATAGCCCCCGGGCTGTACCGCAGCGAAAAACGCGCCTTTGCGCCGTTCCTGGTCGCAACGCCCGTCATGTTCGCCATCGGGGCGGCGCTGGCGTACTATTTCATATTCCCCGCCGCGTGGAAGTTCTTCCTGTCGTTCCAGACGGCGGACGGGCAGGACGGATTGCAGATCGAACTGCAGGCCAAGGTATCGGAATACCTGACGCTGGTCATGAAGCTGATCCTGGCGTTCGGCATGGCGTTTGAGCTGCCCGTGGTGCTGACACTCATGGCGCGGGTGGGGCTGGTCACGTCAAAGGGGCTGGCGAAGGTCCGGCGCTATGCCTATGTCGGCGCGTTCGTGGCCGCCGCCATCCTGACGCCGCCCGACGTGATTACCCAGACCGGTCTGGCCGTGCCGCTGATCGGGCTGTACGAAATTTCCATTATCTGCGCCCGCCTTGTCGAGCCGCGCACCCCGCCTGAAGACACCGAGGAGACCCCCTGATGCACGACCTGCGCGCCCTTCGCGCCGATCCCGACGGTTTTGATGCTGACCTGAAGCGGCGGGGCGAGCCTGCCGTGGCGCAGGCGCTGCTGCTGCTGGACCATGATCGCCGCGCCGCTGAAACCGCATTGCAGGAACTGCAGGCGCGCCGGAAGCAGATTTCCAGGGAAATCGGGGCAATGCGCAAATCCGGTGCGGATAGTTCGGCGCTGGAAGCCGAAGTGGCCAGCGCCAAAGGCCGGATGGAAGAACTGCAGACCCGTGCCGATGACCTGGATGGACAGATCCGTGGCACGCTGGAACGCCTGCCCAACCGCCTGGATGCCAGCGTGCCCGAGGGCGCGGATGAAAATGCGAACGTGGAGGTGCACCAGAACGGCACGCCACGTGAATTCGCCTTTGCCCCGCGTGAACACTTCGAACTGGGCGAAGCGCTGGGCATGATGGATTTCGAAACCGCGTCCCGCCTGTCGGGGGCGCGTTTCGTGGTGCTGCGTGGCCAGCTTGCGCGGCTGGAACGCGCATTGGGGCAGTTCATGCTGGACCTGCACACCGGCGAAAACGGCTACGAGGAAACCGCCGTGCCCGTGCTGGTCAATAACGAGGCGATGTACGGCACCGACAAGTTGCCCAAATTCGCCGACCAGTCCTTCCGCACCGAGGACGGCCGCTGGCTGATCCCCACGGCGGAAGTGCCGCTGACCGCCAGTGTCGCGGGCCAGATCCTGCCGGGCACCATGCTGCCGCGCCGCCTTGTCGCGCTGTCATCGTGTTTCCGTAGCGAGGCCGGGGCCGCAGGCCGCGACACGCGCGGCATGCTGCGCCAGCACCAGTTCCAGAAGGTGGAGATGGTGTCTATCACCACGCCGGAGGAAAGTGACGCCGAGCATGAACGCATGACCCGTTGCGCGGAAATGGTGCTGGAAAAGCTGGGCATTCCCTATCGACGCATGCTGCTATGCGCGGGGGATACCGGCTTTGGCGCGGCAAAGACCTTTGATCTTGAGGCCTGGCTGCCGGGGCAGAAGGCATGGCGCGAAATCTCGTCGTGTTCCACCACGCGTGACTTTCAGGCCCGCCGCATGAATGCCCGCTACCGCACGGCGGAGGGCAAGCCCGCCTTCGTCCATACCCTGAACGGTTCCGGCCTGGCCGTGGGCCGTACGCTGATCGCGGTCATGGAAAACTACCAGGAGGCGGATGGCAGCATTGCCGTCCCCGATGTGCTGCGTCCCTATATGGGCGGCATCGAGGTCATCCGCGCCGCCTGAAAACTTGAAATCAGTAAAGACGTTTTTGGCGAAGCTTCCGTTTTCCCGTCTTTCCCTTAACGCCGCTTGCGGTGCGGGCGTTTGTCCTTTGATGGGGCACCCCGTTTGCCGCGTCCCGGTGGACTGGCGCGGTTATCGGGGCTGAAGGGGGATATGCGCGGCGCGCGGGCGCGGATGCTCTGCTGGCGCAGCACGTCCTCGATCCAGTCATTCAGGCGCGCGGTCGTGGCCTCGGCTTCCTCGCGGTTGACGTAGGCTTCGGGGAAGCGCAGCGCCAGCCACCGCCAGGCCACCAGCCGCTTGTGGCGCTTTTCCGCGCGTTCCAGTTCCGTGCGCTCGGCCCGTTCGGGCGGTGGCAGGCGGCCGGTGCCCGGTGGCGGCACGGCATTGCCCGCCGCATGGTCCGCCGCCCAGTGGACAAGACGCTGGATGCCGTTGTCGCGGTCATCCACCGGGCACATGGCGTAAACCCAGCGCTGCGCCAGTGTCAGGTCCGCAACGCCTTCCAGCGCGGTTGCGATGGCGAAGGCCTGTTCCATGTTGGCCAGCCGGTAATTCGGGTCATCACGCCGCAGCACCGCGCGGCGGATGCGCACCAGCACGCCAAACAGGCTGTCCGACCCGATTTCGGCGGCCACCGCCTGAACAATGTCGGCATCGGGCTGCACCTGCGGGCGCATGTCCTCGATCGGCTGCGGGGGGGCTGCCAGCATGGCATGGATGAAGGACGGGCTGCCCACCCCTTCCAGCACGGCCACCACACCCTGTTCATGCTTGCCGTAGCGCCCGGCGCGACCGCCGATCTGCTTGACTTCCTGCGGGTTGAGGTCGCGCGTCTGGTTGCCGTCATATTTGCGCAGCGCGGCAAAGACGACGCGGCGTATGGTCAGGTTCAGCCCCATGCCGATGGCGTCGGTCGCGATCAGGATATCGGCGTCGCCATCATTGAAACGCTGGGCTTCCGCCCGGCGCACTTCGGGGCTGAGCGCGCCATACACCACCGCGACACGCTTGCCCTGCGCCAGCAGCAGCGCACGCAGGTCCAGCACCTCGCGCCGGGAAAAGGCGATCAGCGCATCATGTTTCTGCAGTTCATGCAGGCTGACCGAGCGTTCGGCGGCGACCAGCGGGCTTTTGCGCTCCAGCCGGATTTCATCCACCGGGTCACCGCACAGTTCGGCAATGCGCCTGACCATGGGGATGCAGTCCGGCGCGCCAAGGATGAACAGGTGCCGCGCGGGTGCCCCCATGATGGCCGCCGTCCACGCCGCCCCCCGGTCGGGGTCGGTCAGCATCTGGGCTTCGTCAATGATCGCGACATCGACCGGATTGTTCAGCGGGCACATTTCCACGGTCGCGGCCAGATGGCGGCTGCCGGGCACGTCGATGCGTTCCTCGCCCGTGGCCAATGATGTCGGCACGCCACGCGCGGTCAGCGACTCGCGGAACTCATGCGCCAGCAGTCGCAGCGGGGCCAGCGCCAGCCCGCTTTCGGCGCGGGCCAGTGCATCGAGCGCGGTATGGGACTTGCCGCTGTTGGTCGGCCCCGTCACCAGCGTGATGCGGCGGTTGAGCGCGCGCGCGGTGCGGAAATGGGTAGCGTAGCGGTCAAGGGCCGCGACCTGCGCAATGACGGCGTTGCCTACGCGGCGGTTGCCAAGGTCGGGGGCCAGCGGCGTGCGGGACGGGGTTTCCTGTCCTTCCCTGCGCCACTGGGGCAACTGCTGGCGCAGGGCCATGAGTTCGGTCGGGTCGAACTCCCATCGTTCCTGCCCATCCGCCTGTGGCACGCGCCGGGCGACGGGCAGGCGGTTTTCCGCGATCCAGCGCAGGGCCTCGCGGTGCGAACAGCGCAGCAGGCCGGGCACGTCGCTGAAGGGGACAAGGCTTTTTTCCCATTCGCGCAGGCGCAGCACTTCCTCGCGCCTGCGCGCACGTGCCGTATCCTCGATCTGGGTGTCGCGGTCCTTGCGGCTTGCGTCCTCGCGTTCCAGTTCGGCAGCGAAGGCGTCCGCATCCGGCAGGGCGAAGGCGTCGGCCACCGCCACGGCAAGGGTGCGCAGTTCCGCAGGCGCCAGCGTGCGCCCGGTGCCGTCAAACAGGTCCGCGCGGATGTTTTCCACCGCCACGCGCGGCGTATCGCCCTGCGCGCGCAGTTTCTGGCGCAGCACGGGGGCAAGGGCCGACAGCAGGCGCGCATCATCGGGTTCGGGGTCGTCCACGCTGACGGCAGCGGCTTCCGTATCCGCGCGCGTTACCCAGACCTGCCCCGCGCGACGGGTGAGGTCCATAAGGCGCGATCCCCACGGCTTGCGCCGGACGGTGCACAGGGCGGAGCGGAACGTGGCGTCATCTATCCGCGTCGCACCGGGCTGCAGGCTGCGGGCGATCACGCGTTCCAGCTTCGGGCGTTCGCGGGTTTCAACATGCAGTCCGGTGGCGGCGATCGCCGCATCCAGCGCCAGCAGGGCAGGGGCGGCCCGGTCGGGGAATTCAGAAGTCATACCTGACTATGTGCGTCATCCACGCGCTGACGACAATGGACTCAGTACTTGCATCCATGCCCGAAATCATTGAATAGAACCCCGCATCGTACGCGTGTGACGTGACATGCGCGCCCCGGAATGGGGATTATGTGGTGAATCTGCTTCCCGTGGCGCGTGATATGTTAGTTTTGTGCTGGAATTCCACGCTGTGGATGGCCTAAACATGCCCGCCTTAGTTATGTAGCTGTGGCCGGGCGCATGTTTCAGGGAATCCTGTGTCTGCGTCATATCCAGCCGGGAGAATGATAACCAGATGTCAGATACATTGATTGTGCCAACCGCTGAGACCATGCTCACCGGTCTTGCCCCGGTCGATGGGCAGGAAGGCGTGTTCCACCTGGCTGAACCGACCAAGGAATACAGCCACCTGAATGCGGAGACCGTCCTGTCGGTCCATCACTGGACCGACCGGCTGTTCAGCTTCACCACCACGCGTGACCCCGCGCTGCGCTTCGAGAACGGCCAGTTCACGATGATCGGCATCGAGGTCGAGGGCAAGCCCCTGCTGCGCGCCTACAGCATCGCCAGCGCGAATTACGAGGATCACCTCGAATTCCTGTCGATCGCGGTGCCCGACGGCCCGCTGACCTCGCGCCTGCGCCATGTCAAGGTGGGCGACAAGGTACTGATCGGCCGCAAGCCCGTCGGCACCCTGCTGCTGGACAACCTGCGGCCGGGCCGCAACCTGTATTTCCTGTCCACGGGCACGGGGCTTGCGCCCTTCATGAGCCTGATCAAGGACCCGGAATGCTACGAACGCTATGACCACGTGATCCTGAGCCACACGGTGCGGATCTCGGGTGAACTGGCCTATGCCAACCACATCCGCCACGAATTGCCCGAACATGAGTTCCTCGGCGAGGACGTGAAGGGCAAGCTGCTGTATTACCCGGCCGTGACGCGTGAAGCCTTTGCCGTGACCGACCGCATCACCAAGCTGATCGAGACGGGCAAGATCTTTACCGACCTGAACATTCCCGAACTGGACCCCGAGCATGACCGCGTCATGATCTGCGGTTCGCCGGAAATGCTGGCCGATACGGAAAAGCTGCTGCAGGACCGTGGCTTTGACGAGGGGAACAACTCCAACCCCGGCGCCTACGTGGTGGAAAAGGCGTTCGCTGAACGCTGATCGCGCACCAGCCCCGGCCACAGGAACCATGGCCGGGGCTTTTTTTTATTGCTCCCACCCCGCGTCCGGGCGGGAGATCGCCGGAATGACGCATGCTGCAGGCCGTCCTTCCGGCCGGAAGCAGGATGCACAACCGGCATGAGTTATGACTTCGATCTGTTTGTAATCGGCGCGGGTTCGGGGGGCGTGCGGTGCGCGCGCGTGGCCTCCAGCCATGGGGCGCGCGTGGCCGTGGCGGAAAGCCGCCACTGGGGCGGTACCTGCGTCAACCTTGGCTGCGTGCCCAAGAAACTGATGGTCCAGGCCAGTGAATATGGCGACTGGGTGGATGACAGCCATGGTTTCGGCTGGAACACGAAGCGCGGGCAGCACGACTGGGCCGCGCTGATCGAAGCCAAGGACCGGGAGATCACGCGCCTGAACGGCCTGTATGTCTCGATGCTGGAAAAGGCGGGCGTCGCCCTGTTCACCGGCCATGCCACCATCGAGGACGCGCACACCCTGCGCATCGACCCGTCCCCGCTTGCTCCCCATGAAGCCCCCCGCCGGGTAACCGCCGCCCGGATCGTCATTGCGGTGGGGTCCACCCCGACGGCCCCGAAAATTCCTGGTGCGGAATACGCCATATCGTCCGATCAGGCCTTTCACCTCAAACAGCGCCCGCATCGGGTGTGCATGGTGGGTGGTGGCTACATTGGCGTGGAATTTGCGGGGATATTCCGTGGATTCGGCTCGGAAGTTGACCTGGTTTACCGCCAGCAGCAGCCGCTGCGTGGTTTTGATGGTGACCTGCGCCACGCCCTGCATGACGCCATCGACCTGCGCGGCATCCGCCAGCATGTCAGCGCATCGCCCATTGAAATTGAAAAGCGCAAGGATGGCAGCCTTGCCGTCACCCTTGATAACGGTGGCCGGATCGAAACCGACTGCGTTTTCTTTGCCACCGGCCGTCATCCCAAGGTCACCGGCCTTGGCCTGACGCAGCTTGGTGTGGCGATGGAGGAAAACGGGCGCATCATTGTCGATGAAGGCAGCCAGACAACCGTGCCTGGCATCTATGCCATAGGCGACGTGACCAACCGGCTGAACCTGACCCCCGTAGCCATTGCGGAGGGGCATAACCTGGCCGACCGCCTGTTTGGCAGCGCACCGGCGCGCCAGTGGTCCTATGCCACGACGCCCAAGGCGGTGTTCTTCACCCCCGCCCTTGCCAGTGTTGGCCTGACGGAAGCCGAGGCCGCGCATAAGGGCGCCGTGGATGTGTATGTCAGCCGCTTCCGTCCCATGCGCAACACGCTCAGCGGCCGCCAGCAGCGCACGTTCATGAAACTGGTGGTGGATCAGGCCAGTCAGGTCGTGGTGGGCGCGCATATGCTGGGTGATGACGCGCCGGAAATCATGCAGGGCCTGGCCATCGCGGTAACGGCGGGGCTGAAGAAGGGGGACTGGGACCGGACCATCGGCATCCATCCTTCCTCGGCGGAGGAATTCGTGACCATGCGTACCCGCACGCGTGTCACGCCCCATCACCCAGTCTGATACGGTCCATATGAAAAACCGTTGCCGGGCAGTGTCTCGGCAACGGTTGAAATATCCCGGGAATCAAAAAGAAGTTTCTGGTGAAGCTTTTTTCCGACAGGCGTGGGAGAATGCTGCCTTTTTGAAAAAAGGCAGCACCCAAAAACTTTTATTATTTCTGAAGCCGTTTTCTAGCGGGGCGCGACCCAGCCATTGCCGGTCGAATCGCCAAGCTGGCCATCGCCGTTGATCCCGCTGCTCTGGTACGCGCTGCCAAAGCGTGACAGGTCCGTGCCGGTGACCGAATCACGATGCACGTGTTCCAGATGGTCGGGGTCTGGGCCATGGTTCAGTTCCATGGACGGCGCTTCCTCATAGCCTGGCGGCAGGTGGTTGCGCTGGCCATGAACGGTCATCTTGTCTTCGCTCTGGCTGTTGCTGTCGTCACTGTTGTCGGGTGCGGCCATGGCCGTCACACTGAACAGGCACAGCCCCGCAGCCAGGGCGGTTATGAATTTCCCACGTGTGGTGGCCATGATCCGTAATCCTTTTACCTGAGAGGGCACCATGCCAACCATGCTTCGCCAGGGGAAGCCGTGGTCTGGCAGGCCAACCATGTCACTTTTACATATGGGCGAAGCATGACTGTAATGCGACCTGGTACTGTATGGATCGGGTCGGTTTGTGGCGTCAATGCAACATCGAGTCCCCGCTGGCGGCATGAGTGGAAGGGCCGGGGCCAGAACAGGCTTTGCCATGCCGGGCTTTTTTCGACATAAAGACTGCCCTTCCGCCGCTGGCGGTGGGGACTGTCTTGTATCAAGAGGAATTAGGATCCGACCCATGAGTGCGACGCACAGCCACAACAGTTCTTCCCGGCAGGCCTGGACGCCGGAGAGCTGGCGGTCGTTTCCGGCGCGGCAGATGCCGCGATATCCCGACGAAGCCGCCCTGGAGGGCGTGGAGGCGCGTCTGCGCCGCTACCCGCCGCTGGTTTTCGCGGGTGAAGCCCGGCGCCTGCGCGCCCATCTGGCCAAGGCCGCCACGGGGCAGGCCTTCGTGCTGCAGGGCGGCGCGTGCGCCGAAAGCTTCAGCGAATTCACCGCCGACATCGTGCGCGACACCTTCCGCGTGCTGCTGCAGATGGCCGTGGTGCTGACGTTTGGTGCAAAGGTGCCCGTCATCAAGATCGGGCGCATGGCCGGGCAGTACGCCAAGCCGCGTTCGTCCGACACGGAAACGAAGGATGGCGTGACGCTGCCGTCCTATCGCGGTGACATCATCAATGGCTCGGACTTCACGGAAGCCGCGCGCATTCCTGATCCGAAGCGCATGGAAACCGGCTATTTCCAGTCCGTTGGCACCATGAACCTGCTGCGCGCGTTCGCCAGCGGGGGATATGCCAACCTGCATGAGGTGCATCGGTGGAACCTGGGCTTTGTCGAACGCTCGCCGCTGGCGCAGCGTTACGGGCTGCTGGCCGAACGCATTGGCGAAACGTTGGACTTCATGGCCGCGTGCGGCCTGACGGCGGCCACCACGCCCCAGATCGACGAGACCGAGTTCTATACCTCGCACGAGGCCCTGCTGCTGCCGTATGAACAGGCGCTGACCCGCATCGATTCGACATCGGGCGAATGGTATGACTGCTCGGCCCATTTCGTGTGGATCGGGGACCGTACCCGCCAGCCTGATGGCGCGCATGTCGAATTCCTGCGCGGGGTGCGCAACCCCATCGGGATCAAGGTCGGCCCCACCACCACCATCGAGGATCTGGAGCACCTGCTCGACATCCTCAATCCGGAAGATGAGGCGGGGCGCATTTCGCTCATCTCGCGCATGGGGGCGGGCAAGGTGCGTGACCACCTGCCGCCGCTGCTCGAGAAAGTGATGGCCACGGGGCGGACGGTCACATGGTTGTGTGACCCCATGCATGGCAACACCAGTTCGACCTCGACGGGTGTCAAGACGCGTTCGTTTGACGCCATCCTGTCGGAGATTCACGGCTTTTTTGACGTGTTCGAGGCAGCCGGCGCCCATCCCGGCGGCGTGCATTTCGAAATGACCGGCCAGAACGTGACCGAGTGCATCGGCGGCGCACACCGCTTGACGGAAGAGGATCTGGGTGAACGCTATGAAACCTTCTGCGATCCGCGCCTGAACGCGGAACAGTCGCTGGAGATGGCGTTCCGCCTGTCTGAAGAACTGAAGACGCGGATGCATCGCACGCACGGCGGGGCACGCTAGTTCCGCCCGTATCGGGGGGATTGGAGGGGCTATGACCCATGGTGAGAAGGCAGGCCGGGGTGCGGGTGCGGTGGAACCGGACGTGATCGCCGCCCGCACGGATGCGTATTTCAACCGCACGCGTGCCATTGTCGAACACTTTGGGGACAGGAAGGTGACTTATGCCGTCTTTCTGCGCCGCCCCGTCGTGTCCGCGCCACGGCTTATGGTGGACTGGCTGCATGCCGTCGCGGCCGAACGTGGGATCGCTATCGAATGTGACCTCATGTTCCCCGAGGGAACATGGGTGGGCGCGGGCGAACCGCTGGCCTACGTGACCGGATCGTTCGCGCAGCTTGCGGTGCTGGAGACGCTGGTGCTCCAGCGTCTTGGCCCGGCCTGTGTCGCCGCCCACAATGCCTACCAGATGGCCATGGCGCTGCCGCATGTGCGCTTCATGGCGATGGAGGCGCGGCACTGCGCGGGCTTTGGCATGCAGGAACAGATGGCCTATGCCGCCTCCGTCGGCAGTCATGCCGCCCAGAAGGAAGGGGCGCTGGGCTTTGTTGGTGGCGCCAATGATGCGACGGCGCATTATTTCGGCACCACGAAGGGCCTGGGCACCATGCCGCACGCGCTGGTGGGCTATGCCGGGTCCACCCTGCGGGCCGCCGAGATGTTCCATGAGGTCTATCCTGAAGTGGATCTTGTGGTGCTGGTGGATTATTTCGGGCGGGAGGTGACGGACGCGCTGGAAGTCTGTCGCCATTTTCCCGACCAGGCCGCAACCGGGCGTCTGGCCGTGCGTCTGGATACGCATGGCGGCCGCTTTCTGGAGGGGCTGGACCCGCAATCGTCCTATGACGTGCTGGAACGCCACACGCCGGGCAGCATCCGGCGGTACCGGTCGGACAAGGAACTGCGCTACCTTGTGGGCACGGGGGTTTCCGCCGCCGCCATCTGGCGCATGCGCGAGGCATTGGACGAGGCCGGGTTCGCGCATGTGCGCATCATCGCGTCATCGGGTTTCAGCGTGGAAAAATGCCTCAGCATGGCTGACGCCCATGCCCCGGTCGATGTGATCGGCACCGGCTCCTTCATTCCCGACCGCTGGTCGGAAACCTATGCCACGGCCGACATCGTGGCCTATGACGATGTGCCACGGGTCAAGGCGGGGCGTGAGTTCCTGCTGCGCCACATGCGCAACCGCTAGGCCGCAGGCCCGCGTCGCGCGCACGAACGCATAACGAAAGGCTTCATCTTGTCAGAAACCATTTTTGCCCCCGAAGGGGGATGGCGCGTGCGGATTCTGGATCTGTCAGGCGGTGCCGAGGACAATATTGTCGAGGAAGTCGGCGGCTTCCCCGATCTGATCCAGGCCAATGCCTTTGCGCGTGCCTATGTGCGCGACAGCATCGAACGCTGCCGCATGCCAGGCCTGTCGGCGGCCGACATCCTCAAGGCATGGTTTTCCTTTGGGGAGGATGCGGAAGTGCTGGAAGCGGGTGATCAGGGCTGGCGTTCGGCCAATGAACTGGATGATTTCGCAGCCCATGCCGCAAGCCCGATGGAGCGCGACTGGCGCGCCTTTGACCCCCGTCGTGGCGGTGACGAGGATGATGAGGCGTAAGAACGCCCTTGAATCTGTAAAAGTATAAAAGTTTTTGGGCGCCGCCTTTTTTCAAAAAGGCGGCGTTCCTTATAGTCCACCTGAAAAAACTTCCCCAAGGCGTCTGGCATCGCAAAAGCGGGCTTTCCGGGTGCGTCCGGCGTTCGGCCCGGTCCTGAAGGGGTGGCGTTTCCGCGTCGGATTGCGCATGTGTTCTCTGGCATTCGGGGCGTAATCGCCGCATATAGGGGGCATGAAACTCCGTTTTGCGCCCAGCCCGACCGGGCTGATCCATGTCGGCAATGCGCGTCAGGCCATTGCCAATGCCCTGTTTGCCCGCCGCCACAATGCCCGCTTCCTGCTGCGCATTGACGATACCGATCGTGGTCGTTCGAAGGAGGACTATGTGCAGGCCCTGCAGGACGACCTGCGCTGGCTTGGCATTGGCTGGGACGAATTCGTGCGGCAGTCGGACCTGCTGGACCGCTACGCGCTGGCCATTGAGCAGCTTAAGGCCAGCGGGCGGCTTTATCCGTGTTTTGAAAGTGAACAGGAATTGGCCTCCAAGCGCGAGGCCCGTATCCGCATGCGCAAGCCGCCGGTCTATGACCGCGCCATGCTGCGCATGACCCCGCAGCAGCGCGCGCAGGCCGAAGCCAATGGCAAGGTGCCGTACTGGCGCTTCCGGCTGTCCGATCACCGCACGGTAGAATGGAATGATCTGGTCATGGGGGCGTGCCGGGTGAAGCTGCCCGCCATTTCCGACCCCGTGCTGGTGCGCGCGGACGGGACAGTGCTGTACACGCTGGCATCCGTCGTGGATGACATGGAACTGGGCATCACCCACATCATCCGCGGTGAGGACCATGTGACCAATACCGGCGTGCAGATCGACATTGCCGAGGCACTGGGGGCAAAGCGCAACCGGTTCACCTTCGCGCACCTGCCGCTGTTGCTGGATGAAGGCGGCGGCAAGCTGTCCAAGCGTTTTGACGGGCTGTCGATTCGCGCGCTGCGGCAGGACGGGGTCGAGCCATCGGCCATCGTGTCCTACCTTGCGCGCCTGGGCAGCGCGGACGATCCGGCGCCACTGTCGTTTGATGAACTGGCAAAGAGCTATGACCTTGGCCGTGTCTCGCGCTCTGCCGCGCGGTTTGACATGCGGCAGTTGCTGGGCCTGAACCGTCGCATCATGCATGCCATGCCGTTCGAGGAAATCCGCGCCCGCCTGCCCGAAGGCGCGACTGAAGCCTTCTGGCTGGCGGTGCGGGGCAATGTGGATATGGTGGGTGAACTGCGTCACTGGTGGGACGTCGTGGCCGGTGAGATCATCCCCCCGGTGATCGAGGAGGCGGATCGTCCCTACCTGCTGCAGGCGCTGGAGTCGCTGCCTGCGGAACCGTGGGACGAAACCACGTGGAAAACATGGACCACGGCCGTGAAGGACGCCACGGGGCGCACGGGCCGCGCCCTGTTCCACCCGCTACGCCTTGCGCTGACGGGGGAAGACAGCGGACCGGAAATGCGCGACCTGCTACCGCTTATGGGCCGGGCGCGCGTGGCCGACCGGCTGCAGATCGCGGCACGCTGACATGAAAAAGGCCCGGTTTCGTACCGGGCTTTTTTTTAATGGAGAAAGATTTGCCATAATAAAAGTTTCTGGGTGCCGCCTTTTTTCAAGAAAGCGGTGTTTCCTGAAGCTTTTTGGGGTCTGTTGGGAATTGTGCTTTTTCAAAGTCACCAAATGTGATTCAAAATCCGTATGGATCGCTTCGTACTGACAGACGCCCAATGGGCGAAAATGGAACCGCTGTGCCTTGGCAAGAAAACGGATCGGGGGCGCAGCGGGCAGGACAACCGTCTTTTTATCGAGGCGGTCTTATGGATTGCCCGGACCGGCAGCCCATGGCGGGACCTTCCGACGTATTTCGGGCATTGGAACTCGGTCTATTCCCGTTACAGCGACTGGATGAAAGCCGGTGTTTTCAAACGGCTTTTTGAAGCGGTCTCTGACGAGGCCGACATGGAATATGCGATGATCGACGGCACGGTGGTCCGGGTTC
>NZ_CADP01000008.1:0-75587 GCF_000285295.1 Komagataeibacter europaeus LMG 18890
CCGCCTGTGCGGGCGGGGACTGTATCCCGGCATCCGGTGTCGCGGCGTGGGCGGGTGGCAGCATGTTTCCGCTTCCCGACAGGGGTTCAGGCGTTGGTACGGAATAGGTCTGGTCCGCCTGTCCCTCCGGCTGCGTTGAGACTCCGGGAACCGTCGCGGGGGAAACGGGGGCGGCTGTTGTCCCATCCGTGCCCGTGAGGGGCGAGGAGGGGACAGCAGCAGAAGACGCCGTGGGGGCCACCTGTGACGGGGTCGGCGTCGCCTGGGCCAGGGCGGGCGTGCCTGTATAAAGAAGGCCGGCCAGCAACAGCCCGGCCTGACGGGGCGCGGACCGGGTCAGACTAGAACCGCACAGGAGGGAAACTTTCACGAGACGCCATTTCTCCAAATAATAAAAACCTGATTTTTGCACCATGCCTTGCCTTGTGTCCCTACCACAAAGGAAAACCCTCCAGATGGAGGGAAGTTCATTTTTATGCATGGTACCTGTCATGATGAGAGACCAGCTTTTCCCCAGCAGGCAAAAGCGGTTATGCTGTCTGCCCTCCCGGCCCGTGCGGCCCGGGCATCGATGTCCTTTCATTCCTGTTCCGCCAACCGGAGTCACCGTTTCATGCCCTTATCCCTTCAGGGTCTTTCCCCGCTGGCTGCAACTGATGCCCTGTTTTTTGAACGGGCGGGCGCGCGCCTCGGCCGTCCCGATGCCGAACGTCTGGTTCGCCATGCGCTGGAGGGAATGGATGATGGCGAGCTTTTCCTGGAATATCGTGAAAGCGAGGCGATTTCGCTGGATGAAGGGGTGATCCGTTCCGCCAGCTTTGACACCTCTTCCGGTTTCGGCCTGCGCGCCGTGCTGGAGGCGGAAACCGGCTTCGCCCATTCCGATGACATAAGCGAAAGCGCGATCCGCCGGGCCGGGGAAACCGTCAGCCAGATCAGGGCGGGCCGTTCGGGCACGCTGGCCGTGGGGCCGCGTTCGACCAACCATCGCCTGTATCCCGACATCAATCCGCTGGAAGAAGGGGCCTTTGCCTCCCGCGCCGCCATGCTGTCGGAACTGGATGCCTATGCCCGCGCGCGTGACCCGCGCGTGGTGCAGGTCATGGCGTCGATTTCCGCTGAGTGGCAGGCCATCCAGATCATCCGTCCCGATGGGCAGCGCATGGCCGACATCCGCCCGCTGGTGCGCATGAATGTATCGGTGGTGGTGGAACAGGACGGGCGGCGTGAAAGTGGCGGCCACGGGCTGGGTGGCCGTTATTCCTATACCCGCCTGCTGTCGCCACAGGTGTGGCAGGGTGCCGTGGACGAGGCCCTGCGCATGGCGCTGGTCAACCTTGACGCGCGTCCCGCCCCGGCCGGGGAAATGGAAGTGGTGCTGGGTGCCGGCTGGCCCGGTATCCTGCTGCATGAAGCGGTGGGCCATGGGCTGGAAGGTGATTTCAACCGCAAGGGCACATCCGCCTTTGCCGGGCTTATGGGCAAGCGGGTGGCGGCCCCCGGTGTGACAGTGGTGGATGATGGCACCCTGCCCGAACGCCGGGGCAGTCTGACCATTGATGATGAAGGCACGCCCACCGGTCGCACCGTGATGATCGAGGACGGTATCCTGACCGGCTACCTGCAGGATCGTCTCAATGCCCGCCTCATGGGTGTTTCCCCCACGGGCAACGGGCGGCGGCAGTCCTATGCCCACGCGCCCATGCCGCGCATGACCAACACCCTCATGCTTGGCGGCGACGCCACGACCGATGACATGATCCGCAGTACGAAGCGCGGGCTTTATGCGGTCAATTTCGGTGGGGGACAGGTGGACATCACATCAGGCAAATTCGTGTTTGCCGCATCCGAAGCCTACATGATCGAGGACGGGAAGATCACCACCCCCGTGCGGGGTGCGACCCTGATCGGCAATGGCGCGGACGCCATGACGCAGGTGACCATGATTGGCGGCGAACCTGCCCTTGACCCCGGTATCGGCACCTGTGGCAAGTCCGGGCAGGGTGTGCCGGTGGGCGTGGGCCAGCCGACCCTGAAAATGACCGGCCTAACCGTGGGTGGTACAGGCGGCTGAGCCAGAGAGATTAAGGAACGAAAGTTTCCGGGTGCCGCCTTTTTTCAAAAAGACGGCGTTCCCTGAAACTGTTTGAAAAACGCTTCACCAGAAAACGTCTTTTACTTTCGCGACGCTGCGATCATACCCTTCATGTGACGGATTACGGCAGGCAGTCCGTCAAAAATGGCCTGCCCGATCAGGAAATGCCCGATATTCAGTTCCATGACCTGCGGCAGGGCGGCAACCGGGCTGACATTGTCATAGGTCAGTCCATGGCCTGCATGGACTTCCAGCCCGCATCGCGCGGCATGTTCCGCGCCCGCCGTCAGGCGGCCGAGCTCAATCGCGCGCGCCGCTTCGTTCCGGGCATCGGCATAGGCGCCCGTATGCAGTTCCACCACGGCCGCCCCCAGTTCCGCCGCCGTTTCGATCTGCGCGGGGTCCGGGTCAATGAACAGCGAGACACGGATTCCCGCATCACGCAGCCGGGCGATGCGGGGCGCCAGTTCGCTGGCCTGTCCACGCACGTCCAGTCCGCCTTCGGTCGTGACTTCCTGCCGCCGTTCGGGCACCAGGCAGCACGCATGCGGGCGCAGGCGGGTGGCGATGGTGGTCATTTCCTCCGTCGCGGCCATTTCCATGTTCAGCGGGATCGACAACTCCGCGCGCAGGCGCTCCAGGTCGGCATCGCGGATGTGGCGACGGTCCTCGCGCAGGTGGGCGGTAATGCCATCCGCGCCTGATGCCTGCGCCAGCAGCGCGCCCTTTACCGGGTCGGGATGCGTGCCGCCCCGTGCGTTCCGCACGGTGGCGATATGATCGATGTTGACGCCCAGCCGGATGGGCGTGGCAGGGGATGTTGTCATGACCTGTTCCTGTGTTCGGCCATCCGCATGGCCATGTGCAGTGCTGCGACAAGGCTGGACGGATCGGCCACGCCCCGCCCGGCAATGTCAAAGGCGGTGCCGTGATCGGGTGATGTGCGGATGATGGGCAGCCCCAGCGTGGTATTGACCCCCTGCGTCATGTCGATGGTCTTGAGCGGGATCAGCGCCTGGTCATGATACATGCACATCGCCACGTCGTACCGTGCCCGTGCGGGCGGCGTGAACATGGTGTCGGGCGGCCATGGCCCGCTTATGTCCATGCCATCGGCGCGCAGGGCGGCGATGGCGGGGGCGATGATGGTCTGTTCTTCCGTGCCCATGCTGCCGTCCTCGCCCGCATGGGGGTTCAGCCCGGCAATGGCGATGCGTGGCGTGGCAATGCCGAAGTCACGCTGCAGGGCCGCATGGGTGGTGCGGGTGGCGGCGATGATGGCGCTGGTGTCCAGTTCATCCAGCGCGCGGCGCAGGCTGACATGGATGGTAACGGGCACGACCCGTAGTTCCGGGCAGGCCAGCATCATCACCTCGCGTCCCGGCACGTTGCACAGGGCCGCAAGGTATTCGGTATGGCCGGGATAGGCGAAACCGGCTTTTTTCAGCACGATCTTGCTGATCGGGTTGGTCACCACGCCTGCGGCCTGCCTATTGCGGGCCAGTTCCACCGCGCGCGCGATGGACGTGGTGATGGCGTGGGCGTTGCCACTGTCCGGCTGGCCCGCATGGACCGGCGCCTGCAGCCCGACCGGCAGCACCGGCACGGCGTGGGCAAAGACTTCGGCCGCCTGGGCAATGGTGGTGATTTCGCGCACCGGCACATCATGCCGCCCGATCAGCCCCGCATCGCCCAGCACCGCGAACGGTGTCGTGCCCTGCCGCATGGCCCGCCATGCGCCAGCAGTGATTTCCGGCCCGATTCCCGCCGGGTCCCCCATGGTCAGGGCAAGGGGCAGGCTGCCATCAGGCATCCGTCTTGCCCATGGCGTGCAGGATACGGATCCATGACCGGATGCCCTTGTGGAAGGATGTCAGGTCATATTTCTCGTTGGGGGAATGCACACGGTCATCATCCAGCGCGAAACCCACCAGCAGGACGGATATGCCCAGGATACGCTGCATGTCGGCCGCCACCGGGATCGACCCGCCACAGCCGATGGTGACCGCGGGCGTGCCCCATTCATCCCCCAGCGCCCGCAGCGCAGGCTGCAGGCCAAAGGTGTCATCGGGCACGACGCTTGCGACCGACCCGCCGCAGGGCGTGAAGGTCACCGTGCAGTCAGGCGGCAGCCGGTCACGCACATGGGCACAGAAAGCCTGGCGGATGTGCACCGGGTCCTGCCCCGCCACCAGCCGGAATGACACCTTTGCCATGGCGTCACCCGGCAGCACGGTCTTGAACCCTTCGGCGGTATAACCGCCGGAAATGCCGTTGATTTCGAAACTGGGGCGGCACCATGTCTGTTCGATGGCGGTATACCCCCTTTCCCCGGCAGGCACGGACAGCCCGACATCTCCAAGGAAGGCTGCGTCATCTGGGGCGATTTCACGCCAGCGCGCGCGCAGCGCTTCCGGCGGGTCCTGCACGCCGGCATAGAAACCGGGCAGGGTGACGCGGCCGGTGGCGTCATCGCGGATGGAGGACAGCACCCGGCACAGCACTTCCGCCGGGTTGCGCGCGGCGTTGCCGTAAATGCCCGAATGCAGGTCGCGGCTTGCGCAGCGCAGGTGGATTTCCTCGCCCACCATGCCGCGCAGCGTGGTGGTGATGGCGGGCACGCCGGGCAGCATGGCGGTATCGCAGATCAGCCCGACATCGGCGCGCAGTTCTTCGCGATGCGTTTCCATGAAGGGCAGCAGGCTGGGGCCGCCGCATTCTTCCTCGCCCTCGATCAGCAGCGAAATCCGTACCGGCATCTGTCCCGTCGTTGCGCGAATGGCGCGCAGGGCCTCGATAAAGGTCATGACCTGACCCTTGTCATCCGATGCGCCGCGCGCGGTGATCTGCCTGCGGCCATCCTGTGCCGTCACCAGCGCGGGTTCGAACGGGTCTCTTGCCCACAGTTCCAGCGGATCGACAGGCTGCACGTCGTAATGGCCGTAAAACAGTACATGCGGGCCAGCGGGCGGCGTGCGGTCATGTGCCACCAGGATGGGATGGCCGGGTGTTTCATGCAGTGTCACGTCAAAGCCGAGGCTGTCGAGTTCATTGAACAGCCACTGTGCCGCCTGCCTGCAATCCGCCGCGTGTTCGGGCTGGGTGGAGATGCTGGGGATCCGCAGGAACGCGAACAGTCGCGCAAGGGCGTCATCAAGCGTGCGGTCCGCCTGTTCCAGCACAGGCGCGGGGGAAGCGGGTGAATCAGTCATGAACTTTCCATTTTTGCAGCACGCGTCAGGCAGCCCGAACGGGACAGGGTACGATTTTGCCTGTTATGGGGGCAAAAGCAACACATCCGCCGGTAGTGGCTGCCTGCAGGTATGCGCGGATCATGGGCATGCATGATCGAAGGGCCGCCATCCTGATATCCTGGCCCGTCAGCACCCGCCATGCAGGAACCCCAGCGCGGGCATGGGGCGCCACGCGCGGGGCAGGTCCGCGCGGCGATAGGGGCGGATGCTGTAATGTGGCACCGCGATTTCATTGCGTTCCAGGAAGTTGCGGTAGGCGGCCACCTGCTGGCTGCGCCATTCACAGTCCGCCTCCGCGCTGGCGCGTGTGGGATAGATGCTGGCGATTCGCGTGTCGCGTCCGGTGCGGGCGACAACCGCCCAGGATTCGTCACGTCGCGCCGTGGTCCGGAAAACAACAACCTTGCCCATTGTTTCGTCCCTGTCCCGGTGGCCTGTCGCGTGTCATGGCCTGTTACCCACAGGCAACCATGCCTGCTGCGCACGATCAAGCGGCACGCCGGATGAATTGATTTCCTTGCAGCCCCCTGTTCTTGGCGGTAGGGAACAGGGATCATGATACGTCTTTTCATTACCCTGCCCGTGATCGTGGCACTGATCATTTTCGCGGCCTGCAACCAGGCGCCGGTGGAACTGTCATGGCTGCAATGGAAATGGACGTCATCGCCCGGCGTGCTGGCGCTGCTGGTTGCCGCCCTGCTGTATGCCACGGGGTCCGCCAGCGTGTGGGTCGTGGTCCTGCGCCAGATGCGCCGCGCCCGCCGCGCCGAACAGGAAGTGCGCGCCCTGCGTGCCCGCCTGCCGGAAAATGATACCGGGGCGGCCCGTGCCCCCGGCCTGACATCCGCCCCGGCCAGTTCCCCGATGGTGAAGGCGTATGAAGCGGAACAGGCGACGGCGGCCGCCAGCCCCGTCGCGACGGAACCCGCCGTGGTGACCCCGCCCGCCATCACGGCGGAAAAGCCGCCGGGCGCCTGATCCCTTAATTCCCGCACGTCATCACCACCTGTATGTCTGACCATGGAGCACCGCCAATGCCTGGACGGTCCACCCGCCTGATTGTCGCCCTCGATACCAAGGATACGGCGCAGGCCGTGCGCTGGCGCGAACAGGCGGCAGGCCATGCCGACGCGGTCAAGCTGGGGCTGGAGTTCACCTATGCCCGTGGACTGGACGCCGTGCGGGCGGCCGCGGGCGACAGTCCGCTGTTTCTTGACCTCAAGCTGCATGACATCCCCAATACCGTGGCGTCCGCCATTGGCAGCCTTGCTGCCCTGCGGCCTGCCATGCTGACCATCCACGCCAGTGGCGGGCGCGCCATGATCGCGGCTGCGCGCAGGGCGGTGGATGAGACCTTTCCGTCCGGCAGCCGCCCGCTGCTGCTGGCCGTTACCGTGCTGACCAGCATGGATACGCAGGGCCTGCATGAAGTGGGCGTGCCCGGCAGCGTGGAGGAACAGGTTGTCCGCCTGGGCAGGCTGGCCATGGAGTCGGGGGCGGATGGGCTGGTCTGTTCCTCACATGAAATTACCCCCCTGCGTCGGGCACTGGGTGACGGGCCGGTACTGGTCGTGCCGGGGATCCGTCCCGCCGGTAGCGCGCTGGGGGACCAGAAGCGGGTCATGACCCCGGCACAGGCCCGTGCGGCGGGGGCTGACTGGATCGTGGTGGGCCGTCCCATCACCCGCGCGCCGGACCCGGCGGCGGCGGCGGCGATTGCCGCCGAACTGTCGGCCTGAACGGGGCAGGGGACGACACCATGCCGGTCAGGGTCAAGATCTGTGGCATCCGTGACCATGTGGGGCTGGATGCCGCCGTGCAGGCCGGGGCGGACTGGGTCGGGTTCGTGTTTTTCAGTCGTTCCCCGCGTCATGTCACGGCGCAGGCCGCCAGCACGCTGGCGCGCGACATGGCGGTGGACGGGCCGAAGCGGATTGGCCTGTTTGTCCGCCCGACCGACGACGATATCCGCCGCGTGCTGGACCACGTACCGCTTGACGGGTTGCAAATCTATGATGATGCCGGGCGGATCGAAGCCATCCGCACCCACTCTGGCCTGCCGGTATGGCGCGCGGTGGGGATCGCCAGCAGGCATGACCTGCCTGAAACCTGTCGGGTGGATGGTCTGGTGATTGAATCCCGCGCGCCCGCCGGGTCGGACCGTCCCGGCGGCAATGCCCATGCCTTTGACTGGACCCTGACGCATGGATGGCAGGCCCCGGTGCCGTGGCTGCTGGCGGGTGGGCTGAACCCCGATAATGTCCAGCGCGCCATACAGCACAGCGGGGCCCGTGCCGTTGATGTTTCATCCGGCGTGGAATCCGCCCCCGGCGTCAAATCGCCCGAACTGATCCGTCGCTTCGTGCAGGCGGCCCGCGCCTAACGGTAATACCCGTAATACGGCGGCGGAGGTGGCGGCGGCGGCGGGTAGGCATAAACCGGATAGGGCGGTGGCGGATAGGCATAGGCCGGATAGGGATAGCCATAGCCGTAACCCCGGTAGCGGTAAGGCGACATCGCGACACCCAGCGCCGTCCCCGTGGCAATGCCCAGGCCGAATCCGCCCCAGCCCCAGCCACGGTGCCATCCGCCGCCCCAGCCTCCACCCCATCCGCCGCCACGCCATGCATAGGCGGCAGGGGCGGGCAGAATACCGACCAGTCCCATGGACACGGCCAGCAACAAGGCCAACTTACGCATCTCGGGTGGTTCCTTTTCCTGATCTCGTGTTCATTGATATGGGCATATGTGCGCCTGATATCCAGCCTTGTGCCCGCATCATTATGTGACAGGCCAGGATAGATTCCATGCCTGGAGACTGTCTGAAAATAGCCTCTTGATAAACAGGGATAAAAGTTTTCAGGGGGCGCCTTTTTTCAAAAATGCGGCGTTTCCTGAAGCTTTTCGAAAAAAGCTTCACCAAAAACTTCGTTGTAATTTTACGCGATGGGCTGAAGGTCGATTTCTCCAGACAGTTCCTATCGGTCGCGACCGGCGTTCAGCCAGCCACCCAGCCGGGATAGCGCCTCCTTCAGCGGCCCGTCAGGCATGTCGTCAATCTGCACGGGTGGCGGCGGCGGGCGACGGGGCGCGGCGGCGGGCGCGCGTGGCGCGGCGGTCAGGTCCTGCACCATCTTCAGGCGCTTGACCACGCCCTGCCCACAGGTGGTGTTGATGCGGGCGATGACGGTAGGGGCAAGGTGCTGCAGTTCCATCGCCACAGGTCCCCGGCAGGCAACGGTCAGGGTGCCAGCACTCAGGCGGCGGGGCACGGTCATGCCTGCCAGGTGGGGACCGACAATATCGGGCCAGTCCGTCATGACCTGTACGGCGGCGGGGGACTGCTTGCGAAAGACGGGGCGGCTGATATGCGGCAGCAGGGCCGCCATGCTGCGCGTGCGCATGGACCGCCGGGGTGGTTCGGGCGGTGGTGTCTCATTCTTTCGCTTGCTGCGGGTCGGCGGGTTCGTCATAAACGGGTCCGTGTTACCTTCTGCTGCCGATCTGTTACGCTGGTATGACCGGCATCGTCGCACTCTGCCATGGCGCGCCCTGCCGGGCCAGAGCGCAGATCCCTATCGTGTGTGGCTGAGCGAGATCATGCTGCGGCAGACCACGGTTACGGCTGTCATTCCCTATTTCGAGCGTTTTCTGGACGCCTTCCCCGATGTGACGGCGCTTGCCCGCGCGCCGCAGGACCGGGTCATGGCGCTGTGGGCCGGGCTTGGCTACTACGCGCGGGCGCGCAACCTGCATGCCTGCGCGCGGGTGGTGGCGGAAAATGGCGGTCGCTTTCCCGATACGGTGGCGGGGCTGCTGGAACTGCCGGGAATCGGGGCCTATACCGCCGCCGCCATTGCCGCCATCGCCTTTGGCCGTCCGGTCGTGCCGGTGGATGGCAATGTGGAACGCGTGACGGCGCGCCTGTTCGCCATGACCGACCCGCTGCCCGGATCGCGCAAGGCCATCGCCCGGCAGGCGATGACACTGAATGCGGACCGGCAGGCCATCGCCCGTCCGTCCGATTTCGCGCAGGCCCTGTTTGACCTGGGCGCCGGGATCTGCACGCCGCGCGCGCCCGCCTGCGTATTGTGCCCGTGGCGTGGGGCCTGTGCGGGAAACCGGCAGGGAATCGCGGCCAGCCTGCCCCGTCGCGCGCCAAGGGTGGCGCGGCCGGTACGCCATGGCGTGCATTTCTGCATGGTTGATGCGGCAGGGGGGATCCTGCTGGTCCGGCGGCCTGAAAAGGGGTTGCTGGGCGGCATGATGGGCCTGCCCGGTCCGCACTGGCGCGATGCGCCATGGCCCCAGGCGGAGGCGCTTGACCATGCGCCCATCGCACCCCGGCTGCGCGTCAACTGGCGGCGGGCCGGGCAGGTGAAGCATGTCTTTACCCATTTCACGTTGCTGGTTGATGTCTATGCAGCGCGCATATCCACCTTTCCCAACAGTCTGGTAGGGGCGGAAGGGGTCATTCATGACATGGACCGCGACGATGTGGCGCTGCCATCATTAATGCGTAAATGCGTGGAACTGGCACGGGACAGTAATATTTTTGATTGACGCGGGCATGAAACGCGCGGTTGACTGGTAACTGTCCGATCAGGAAAGGGACCGTGATGTTCACTTTTGTCCAGATGCTTTCCCCCGTTGTCGCCATGCTGGGTGTTGCTGGCGTGGCATATTACCTGCGTGCGCCGGCGCGTGCGCTGCAGCCGGTCCGTGTGCGGACCCGCCGCTGAGACGTCGCCCGTGGCAGGGTAACGGGTATGTCCGCCTGTTCCTTTGCATACCTGAACGGCTTCATGTAGCAGCCGTTCCATGACATTCATTACCGTAAATCGTGCAGCGCGGCATGAAAATGCCCCGTCGCGTACCGGGGTGCTGCTGAGCAATCTGGGCACCCCGGATGGCACCGGCTATGGCGCGGTGCGTCGTTATCTGGCGGAATTCCTGTCGGACCGTCGCATTATCGAGGCCAGTCCCCTTATCTGGAAACCCATCCTGTACGGGCCGGTGCTGACCTTTCGCCCCCGCAAGTCGGGGGAAGCCTATCACCGGATCTGGCATCACGACCGTGATGAAAGCCCGTTACGCACCTATACCCGTGAACAGGCGGAACAGCTGGGCACGCGGCTGGCGGCGGATGATGTGCCGGTGGCCTGGGGCATGCGCTATGGCCAGCCTTCCATAAAACAGGCGCTGCATGACCTGGTGGCGCAGGGGTGCGACAGGATCCTGCTCGCGCCACTTTATCCCCAGTACAGCGCCACGACGACCGCGACGGCCAATGACCAGGCGTTCCGTGTGCTCATGCGCATGCGTAACCAGCCCGCCATCCGCACGTTGCCGCCGTTTCCGGACCATCCCGCCTATATCGCGGCCCTTGGCCGATCCATTTCGGCGCGCCTTGCCACGCTGGATTTCAAGCCGCAGATGATCGTGGCGTCCTTCCACGGATTACCGAAGATCTATGTGGAAAAGGGCGATACCTATGCTGCCGACTGTCAGCGCACCATCGCGGCGCTGCGCCGTGCCATGGGTTATGATGAACAGATGATGCCGCTGACCTTCCAGTCACGTTTCGGCCCGGCGAAGTGGCTGGAACCCTACACCGCGCCCTTCATCGAATCGCTGCCCGCACGTGGGATCGAGCGTATTGCCGTCATCACGCCGGGCTTCATTTCCGACTGTATCGAAACGCTGGATGAAATCGGCAATGAAGCGGGTGATGCTTTCGTCAAGGCGGGCGGCAAGGAACTGGCGCTGATTCCATGCCTGAATGACTCCCCTGACGCCATTGACCTGCTGGAAACTCTCGTGCGGCAGGAATTGGGTGGCTGGCTGCCCCACGCGGGCACGGATACCGCGCCCGCCACACCCGGTTAGGGTGCTGGTCGCTGGTCCCGGCCTTATGGCCGGTCGCAGCTTTCGGTCAGGGTATTATAAACCTGACCACGCGGGCAGGTGACGGGCCTGCTGGCGGGGGCGGCCTGGCCCGTGGCCGGTTGTTGTCCCTGCCGTGGCGGGGCAGTCTGATCGGTCACAAGCGTGGACAGGTCCTTGTCATAGACCGAATCGTCTTCCGGTGCGTTATTGCCCGTACCGTTATAGATCTCGGGTGCGGCCTGATAGCTGGCGCCGGCTGCGGCGGCCCCCATGGCCGGGGCCATGGCGTAACCGCCCCAACCCCATCCCCAGCCGCCACCCCAGCCCCATCCGCCCCACGGATAACCCCAGCCGCCATAGACGGGGTAATAGGGATAGTAGCCACCACCCCATCCACCCCAGCCCCATCCGCCGCCGCGCCACCGGCCGCCGCCCCGGCCTTCATCATGCCAGCCGCCGCCATAGCCGCGCCCCCCGCCACCGTGCCAGCCCCCGCCGCCACGACCGCCACCCCCACCATGGAAGCCGCCCCCGCCATGCGGTTCGGCATGGGCGGCTGGCCCGCATGCGATCAGTGCCAGCAGCGTACCCGTCACGACATGTTTCAGCTTGAGCATGTTCCATTCCTGCATATCTGAATGCGATGTATCGCAGAAAATCATCCGTCTGGAAAAGATGTGGCGCGCCATGGGTCCGGATTGCCCCGGAGGTGAGGGGCAACCGATACCTGCCGTCCGGTTCCGGGCGGTGTATGTCCCATATGGTTATCTTCTGTCCGGTCTGCACCCGTGCAACGGGGCATGACATCATAAAAAATGGCAGGCGTAATATATGAAATTATCATAGTGCATTCTAACAGTATCCACGCGACCGGGTTCAGGTCAGGATGGGGAGTGTGTACGTGTGCGTTAATCAGGGCAGGGGGACAGATTATTGTCATTGCGGAAGCATGAAAATGCCCGGATGCGTCATATTTCCTTCGTTTTTTCATAATAATATAATAATCAGGCCATGAAGAATAAAGTCCATATGGAAAATATGAATTTTAACGTAAAAAAATCAATATGGCTTTATGTTGCAATACTTTCCATATTCATCCTTCTTGTTCCACATGTGGCATTCATTACCGCCCATGTGTCGTTATCCAGTAATGAAGGCTGGAACGCCTATCTGGCACGGCGCGCCATAGGACTGGATCATGCGCCGCTGTACCCCCCGGCCGAACAGATGGTGTTCAATAATTACCCGCCCAGTTCGTTTTACGTTGTCGGCCTGTTTGGCTGGCTGCTGGGGGACATGATCGTGGCGGGGCGCATCATTTCGCTTCTGGCGCTGCTTTTCTGTGCCTGGGCTGCGGGGCGGATTGTCCTCGCCTGTGGCGGAACACTCGGCGGGGCATGGCTCGCAGGCCTGCTGATCGTACTTTATTCCGCTGTTTTCTATAGTGATTATGTCGCCATGGATGACCCGCAGTGGCTGGGGCAGGCCGTTATCATGGCGGGATTCATGCTGTTGCTGGGTAATGGCCGTGAACCGGGGCGGGCCGGTGCATGGCGGCCTTTCTGCGCGGGCTTCGTCGTTGTCGCGGGACTGACCTTCAAGCACAATATCCTGGCCCTGCCGGTGGCGGTCCTTGTGTGGCTGTTGCTGACCGACTGGCGTCATGCTGTCTCATGGATGGGGGGATGTCTTGTGTCCCTGTGCCTGCTGGGGGGGCTGTACTACAGCAGTTTCGGTCCGGATTTCATTCAGGGCGTCTTTGGCCATAAACGCGTTTTCTATGTGCATGGCATGCTCAAGGGGTTGGGCAACGTGCTGGGACTGGGCGGCATGATGGTGTCATGCGCATTCGTGCCGTGGCGGCGTCTGCCCCATCGGTCCGGACTGTTGCTGGGGCTGTATCTGCTGCTGGCGGTGGCATCGGCCATCGTGCAGCGTACGGGGGCCGGGGTGTCGCATAATGCCTGTTTCGAAGCACTGATCGCAGCCGCCCTGTGCGCGGGTCTGGCCATGTCGCGCCTGGTGACCACCGGGGGCACGGTTGGCCGTGTGCCCATGCGCGCCGTCCTGGTGGGCATGGTGGGGCTGAACCTGCTGCCGGTGGTGGTCAGCCTGCCGGTGTACCTGCCCTACCTCTACCGCAGCAATGTGACCGGCATCGTGCATAGCCTGGCGGCATCTGACGAAACGATTGCCGCCGTGCGCGCGATTGATGGCGATGTGGCCTGTGAGACGCTGGCCCTGTGCTACTGGGCGCACAAGCCGGTGGTGATGGATTTTTTCAACTATTCCCAGCATGTCGCGGTCACGCATGACGCGATGGTGCTGGAGCGGGCGGTGGACCGGCACGATATCGCCGCGTTCGTCAGCAATTCACGCTTTGATACACAGGAAGATGTATGGGAGTTTCTCAGCCTGTGGCGCATCATCCGCGCACGCTACACACATGTGCGGCAGCAGGGCGCGGCCTATATCGTAACACCATGACCGATGCGGTGGCGGCACGCCGTGCGTGCCGCCACCGCGCATATTACGGGCGGCCTACCCCGCGCAGGCGATGCAGGGTGATGATGGCCGCTGTCAGCACGATGGCCGCACAGGTCTGGTGGACCGTTCCCGCCCAGACCGGCACCACCAGCAGCAGCGTGGTCACGCCCAGCGCATATTGCAGCAGCACCAGCCAGCCCAGTACCGCCAGCGCGCTATGGACATCCCGCCCCAGTTGCGGCGTGCGCAGCCCCAGTACGATGGTGCCGCCGATGACAAGGGCCGTGGTGGTGGCCAGCAGGCGGTGGTCGAACTGGACGGCGGGGATGTTCTGGAACCAGTTCAGCCAGAACGGGTGCAGCCGTCCATAGCCCGACGGGATCAGGTGACCATCCATGAGCGGAAAGGTGTTGTAGGCAAACCCCGCATGCGTGCCCGCGGTAAAGCCACCCGCAATGACCGTGATGCCGACCAGCAGGCAGATGGCCCAGACCAGGCGATGGACGCGCACGGCTTCAGGCGTGGCGGGAATGAAGGTCGGGCGCGGTGTCCGCACGGACAGCGCCGTCCACAGGATGGCGATGTACAGCGCGAAGGCGCAGCACAGGTGCAGCACCAGCCGCACGGGGGCGACCGCCGTGCTGTCCGGGTTGAAGCCCGACGCCACCATGAACCACCCGATCGCGCCCTGCAGCCCGCCCAGCACGAAAAACAGCACCAGGCGCAGCGCCAGGCCCCGGCTCAGCGCGCCGGTGATGGAAAACCAGATCAGTGGCACCAGCAGGACCAGCCCCATGAGCCGCCCCCAGAAGCGGTGCGTCCATTCCGCCCAGAAAATCTGCTGGAAGCCCGCAAGCCCGAATCCGTCATGCAGGATCTTGTATTGCGGAATGGTCTTGTACAGCGCGAACTGCCGTTCCCATTCCGCGTGGGTCAGGGGGGGGATCATGCCGGTAATGGGCCGCCAGTCCATGATGGACAGGCCCGATCCGGTCAGGCGGGTATAACCGCCCAGTGCGATCATGCCGACAAGCATGAAGCAGATTGCAAACAGCCACGTCGAGATACGCTGCCGGTTGCGCAGCTCCTGCGCGGACGGGGGCGTACGGCCCATCAAGGAGCCGGAGGGAGGATATGCGGACATAACCGGATTTAGACCGCCCTTGCAGTCCGCTGCAAGGCGATGCTAGGCGCGAAGGACCAGATCGCTGTCGGAAAACGGGACGCACGCATGATATTACCGCACGCCGCACAGCCCGCGCCACCCGCCCGGCCCACGTTGCGCGTGCTGGTCCGGCCGGTGCTGCTGCTTGTGGCCTTTGTCGGGTTTGCGGCGGTCCTTGGCCGCCTGCCCGGGCTGCGGCATATGCTGACGGCTGGCCCCGCCCTGCATTCGGGGGTGGAAGGCGTGGTGATTTTCATCCTGGCCGCCAGCGTGTTCTGCGCATTTGGCCTGCCACGGCAGGCGGTGTGTTTCGCCGCCGGTGCCGCCTATGGAATCGGGGCGGGCTGCGTCCTGGCCACGCTGGCTACCGTGACCGGGTGCCTGTGTGGCTATGGGTGGGGCATGTGGGCGGGACGGCCGCGCATGCCCGCGCGGCTTGTGGCAACCATGGCGCGGCTGGACGGTTTTGTGCGGCACGAGCCGTTCGCGTCCGTCCTGACGCTGCGGCTCATGCCGGTGGGCTCGGCGCTTCTTCTCAATCTGGCGTCGGGCATGCTGGGGGTGCGGGTCATGCCGTTCATGCTGGCCACGCTGCTGGGCAGCCTGCCACAGACCGTCGTGTTCGTGCTGGTGGGGTCGGGTATCCGGCTGCAGGGACCATGGCGCATCGGGGTGGCGACCGTGCTGTTTGCCCTGTCCGCGCTGGTGGGGCTATGGCTTATGCGCCGCGTGCGCATGCGCCGCCCCGACATGGCACGGGTATCGCGATAGCGAATTGCAGTATGTCGTAATTAGATGGTGAAAAAGTGGACCTGGCTGGTCTACTAGTCCCCACAATCTTTCAATATGGAGTGCCTCATGGGCTCATCCGCAACGGCGGGCCATTCAGCGGAAAAGCCCGTGCCGGAAACGACTGCCCGCCCGATGGGGTGGATTGCGATCCTGCTGGGGTTCCTGACCGCGGTCGGCCCGGTTTCAACCGACATCTATCTTCCTGCTTTCCCGGAACTGGAAACGACGCTGCACGGGCGGGCGGGTTCCGCGCAGATGACGCTGGCCATATGGTTCGTGGGGCTGGCGATCGGGCAGATCACCATGGGGCCGCTGTCGGACCGTTTCGGCCGGCGCAGGCCCATGCTGGTGGGCACCCTGGTCTATACGCTGGCATCGGTCGGGTGTGCGATGGCGCGGGACATTCCCACGTTTTCGTTTTTCCGCCTGGTCGCGTCGCTGGGGGCATCGGCCAGCCTGATCATTCCCAGCGCCTGCGTGCGCGACATGTCGCATGGCAATGAATCCGCGCGCCTCATGTCGCGGCTGGTGCTGGTGATGGGGGTCGTGCCCATCCTGGCGCCCACGCTGGGGGGCATGGTGCTGTCGATTGCGTCATGGCGGTCGATCTTCTGGGCGTCGGCGGTATATGGCCTGATCTGTATCCTGCTGATCTGGCGTGTCCTGCCCGAAACGCTCAAGCCCCAGAACCGTAGCGAGTTCTCGCCCGTCACCCTGTTCAGCCGGTACATGATGCTGGCGCGTGACCGCGGGTTCATCACCCATGCCATGATTGCCGGTTTTTCGTGCTTCATGTCGTTTACCTACCTGTCCGCCGCCCCGTCGGTATTCCGTGGCCTGTTCGGCCTGTCGGCGGCGCATTCCGGCATGCTGTTCGGTGTGTTCGCGGTGTGCATGATTGGCGCGTCGCAACTGAATGGCATGCTGGTGTGGCGTATTGACGCCGCCCGTATCCTTGGGGTCGCGGTGATGGTCGCGGTGGCGGGGACCATTGCCATGACCGCCGTGGCCATCGTCATCGCCTTCGCCATGCAGCATGGCGGCCATCCGCCATTGTGGATGATGGGGTGCCTGATCCTGACCATGATGGTGTCACTGGGCACCACGGGCATCATCGGGCCCAATGCCACGGTGGGCGCGCTGGCTGACCATCCGCGGTTCGCGGGCAGCGCATCGGCATTCGTGGGCACGCTGCAGTATGTGCTGGGGGCCGTGGCGGGGGCATTCGTGGGTATGCTGCCGACCAATTCCCCCATTCCCATGGCGGGTGTCATGCTGATGGGGGCCGCGATCATGCTGGTCATGGTGCTGCTGCGTCCCGCCCGCCCGCCCGGCAGTGCGGAGGCGGGGAAGGAATAAAGTCTCCTCCCGCCACATCAGCCCAGCAGGGCGCGCCAAAGCATGTGCCCCGTACCCGGTTGGGGTTGTCGCCCCGCCGTGTGGCGGCTACAGCGGGGGGCCGTCCTCAGGGGCGACACTTTCGTGAACGGGGCAGGCATGTCCCGGATCTGTATGACCACCCAACGGGGACTGCGCACCGATCATGACGACTGCCAAGATCGACCTGAAACAATACATCCGTAACATCCCGGATTTTCCCAAGCCCGGTATCCTGTTCTACGATATTTCGACCCTGATGCGGAATGCGGATGCATGGCAGATCGCCATGGGGCGCCTGGCGGCGGCGGTGGCGCCGTGGGCGCCGGACATGCTGGCGGCCATCGAATCGCGCGGGTTCCTGACGGCGGCCCCGCTGGCCAGTCGCCTTGGCTGCGGGCTGGTCATGCTGCGCAAACCCGGCAAGCTGCCGGGCAAGACGGTGTCCCACAGCTACGATCTGGAATACGGGTCCGATTCGCTGCATATCCAGGCGGATGCGATCCAGCCGGGACAGCGCGTGGTGGTGATGGATGACCTGCTGGCCACGGGTGGCACGCTGGTGGCGTCCGTCTCCCTGCTGCGCAAGGTGGGTGCGGATGTCGTGGGGGCCGCCACCATGATCGAACTGACGGGCCTTGGCGGCCGCGGCCGGCTGGATGTGCCGGTCAAGACCCTCGTCTCCTACGACGAGTAACCGGCGACGCCGGGCGCGTGATATGTGGCATGCACCGCCCTGCGGGCTGTCATCGGGCTGTCGGCCTGTGCGCGTGGGCGGTATGATGTACAGTGTGGATGGATTGTATCTGAACAGGGAGGCTTAACGCCGGGATGAAAGGTCTTGAGCTTTCCCTGATCCGTTTCAGCAATCAGGTCCGTGGCTTTTTCAGGCGACTGTGGCCGCCGGGCATGACCCTGCGGCAGGATCACCTGCGCTGGCTTTACGCGCCTGGCATCTTCACCTTCGGTTATGCGCTGCGGACCACCATTACCTCCCTTATCGCGCTGGGCATTGCGCTGTGGTGGGAACTGGGCAGCCCGCAATGGGCGGCGCTGACGGTCTGGATGGTGGCGCAGGGCACGCGTGGCAAGAGTGTCGCCAAGGCGCGCTGGCATCTGTTTGGCATGGTGGTCGGCACGATCTGTGCCGTGCTGCTGGTGGCGGCCTTTCCACAGGCGCCGCTCATGTTCATTCTCATGCTGGCGATCGGGATCGGCACGTTCTGCTTTATCGGGACATTGCTGCCCGGTCCCGCGACCATGACCAATTACCGTATCCATGGCATGCGGGCGAGCGGCTTTACCTATGCCATCATCTCGCTCGACGGGATTGCCGACCCCGAACATATCTTCATGACGGCCATGGCGCGCGCGACCTATATCGTGCTGGGCATCGTGCTGGAGAGTACCGTCTCCTCCCTGTTCCAGTTCAAGCTGGAAGAACGCGCGCAGGACCGCCTGGCCAACAATTTCCTGACGGCGATCAACGGGGCGGCTCAAACCCTTGCCGGTCTGCTGTCGGGCGATACGCAGGTCCTGAAAAAGGCGCGCGTGGTCTTTTCCAACATTACGTCCCTGAGCGACCAGATCGAATTCGCTGAAGTGGAGATGGGATCCCATCGCGGGCATGAGGGCGATCATGCGCGTGCGGCCCTTGCGCGGGTGGCCATGCTGCTGTCGCGCGGACTGGATCTTGCCGCCCTGATGCAGGGACCATGCGGGAGGCCCGATGCCGCTTTCGCCGCGACATCAAGCGAGGTGGAGGCCTTCCTCAAGGATATGGCCTCACAGATTGAATCCAGTGATGACATCCACCCCGTCCTGGCCCGCCTGGCGGCGTTGCAGGCATCGTGCTGGCAGAGCGTGGCCGATTCACTGGATCAGGAAATGGGCAGTCCCGGCAGCGCCCCGGTGGACCCGCAACTGGTGCAGATGCTGTCGCAGCAGCGCATGCTCAACTATGCGCTGGGGGAAATACTGGATGAACTGGAACAGGCGCTGATCCAGTTTGACGCCAGCCGCCATCCCCTGCTGCATGACCATTTCCACTACCGGCTCAAGACCTTCCGTGACTGGCAGCAGGCCTTTACCAACAGCCTGCGGGCATCGGTCACCATTTTCGGGTCGGGCCTGATCTGGGTCACCACGTCGTGGTCATCTGGCCTGACGTTCATGATGTTCGTCTCCATCGTGTGCAGCCTGTTCTCCACGCTGGAAAAACCGGCGCTGGCCACGCGGGCCTTCCTTGGGGGGGCGATCATTGCCTCGGTCGTGGCGGGGGTGCTGGTGCTGTGGCGTCTGGCGGAACCCACCACGTATGAAATCATGGCCGTGTGCCTGTTCCTGCCCATGCTGGCGGGGGGGCTGGCCTTTGCCTATCCCGCCCTGGTGCTGGGGGCTGTTTCTTACAACCTGTTCCTGCCCATCCTGCTGGGTCCGGGCAACCAGTCGCGACTGGATGAAGTGGCGTTCTTCAATACCGCCATGCCGCTTGTGCTGGGGCTGTGGTACGCCATGTGGTCCTTCAGGCTGGTCCTGCCGTTCGATACGAACGACATGCGCTGGCAGATGCGTACCGGCATCCTGCGCGGGCTGCGCTATATCGCGCGCGCGCGCAACCTGCCGACCACCCTGTATGTGGTCGAACATAACGTGGACCGCTTTGTCCGCCTGCTGACCAATGCCGAAAACACGCCGGATACGATTATTGACGCGTATCTGCAGGGCATCCTGTCCGCCATGACGATCGGGATGAATGTCATCCGCCTGCGTGCGATTCTGGAACGCCACCTGCTGCCGCCCGAAGCCCAGCGCGTCGTCGGGGACATGATGCGGCGCATGGCGCAGTTCAGCGGACGGTACGGGGGGCATTACGGCCGCACGGCGCGATCCGCCAAATTCGCCATCGCGCACCTGCAGCAGATAGCGGGACAGGCGGATAACCTGGGTGTGCGGCTGGAAATCGACAGTGCGTTGACCTGTCTGTACGTGATTTCCTATGAACTGGATCACAACCAGAAATTCTTCGATGCCTCCAGCCCCTATCTCGACCCGGTCATGGCCTGAACATGATCCGGGGGGACAGGTCATGATCCACTGTCCTTGCCGGGCAAGGGATGGAAGACAAAGGTTTCTGGATGGTGCCTTTTTTGAAAAAAGGCGACGTTTCCTGACGCTTTCTGAAGAAGGCTTCACCAGAAACGTCTTTTATTTTGCAGGATGTTTCTAAAAAAGGGCGGCACCATCATGGTACCGCCCTTTTTCGTGCAATGCGCAACTGCGTTCGGGGTGTCGTCCGGTTCAGTTCTTTTCCTGCTGGCGGGCCACGAAGTTTTCCAGCCAGTGGATGGTGTAGTCGCCCTTGCGGAACTGGGGATCTTCCAGAATCTTGCGGTGCAGCGGGATGACTGTCTTGACCCCCTCGATCACGAATTCATCCAGCGCGCGGCGCATGCGCTCGATGGCCTCAAGCCGTGTGGGCGCGCGCACGATCAGCTTGGCGATCATGCTGTCGTAATAGGGCGGCACGCGGTAGCCGGCATACAGCGCGCTGTCGATTCGCACGCCCAGCCCCCCCGGCGGGTGATAGACGGTGATCGTGCCCGGCGTGGGCATGAAGGTCTGCGGGTCTTCCGCATTGATGCGGCATTCGATCGCGTGACCATAGAACTTGATGTCCGACTGGCTGTAGCCGATCGGCTCCCCCGCCGCGATGCGAATCTGCTCGCGCACCAGATCCACGTCGCACACCATTTCCGTCACCGGATGTTCCACCTGCAGGCGGGTATTCATCTCGATGAAGCAGAACTGCCCGTCCTGGTACAGGAACTCCAGCGTGCCGGCGTTGCGGTAACCCAGCTTCGTCAGTGCGGAGGTGGCGATCGCACCGATGTCGTCACGCTGCCTGGCCGTCAGTGCAGGGGATCCTGCCTCTTCCAGCAGCTTCTGGTGACGGCGCTGCAGGGAGCAGTCACGTTCGCCGAAATGCACCACGTTGCCGTGCGTGTCGGCCATGATCTGCAGTTCGATATGGCGTGGCTTGTCGAGGTATTTTTCCAGATACACCTCATCATTGCCAAAGGCGGCGCGGGCTTCGGTGCGGGCGACGCTCCACGCTTCCTCCAGGTCGGCTTCGGTGGGGGCGACCTTCATGCCACGCCCGCCGCCGCCAGCAGCAGCCTTGATCAGCACGGGATAGCCGACCCTTGCCGCCACTTCACGCGCCTGCTCAAGGTTTTCCAGCGCACCATCCGATCCGGGGACCAGCGGCACGCCCAGCGCCATCATGGTGGTCTTGGCGGTGATCTTGTCGCCCATCATGCGGATATGTTCCGCCGTCGGCCCGATGAAGGTGATGCCGTGGGCTTCCACCGTTTCCGCGAAATCGGCATTTTCCGACAGGAAGCCATAGCCCGGATGGATGGCGTCCGCCCCGGTAATGGTGGCCGCCGAGAGGATGGCCGCGACATTGAGGTACGAGTCGCGGCTGGCCGGCGGGCCGATGCATACGGCTTCATCCGCCAGGCGGACATACATGGCATCGGTGTCGGCCGTGGAATGCACGGCAACCGTCCGGATACCCAGTTCGCGACAGGCCCGCAGGATGCGCAGGGCGATCTCGCCACGATTGGCAATGAGGATCTTGGAAAACATTACTCTATGATGACCAGCGCTTCGCCAAATTCGACCGGGTCGCCCGACTGCACCAGAATCCTGCTCAGGGTGCCCGCGCGGGGGGCCTTGATCTGGTTGAAGGTCTTCATCGCCTCGATCAGCAGCAGCGTCTGTCCCGCGCTGACCTGCTGGCCTTCGGTGACGAACGGCGGGGAAGACGGATCGGGCGCCAGATAGGCGACGCCCACCATCGGGCTGGTCACGGCGCCGGGGTGCTTGGACGGGTCCGTGGCCGTGGGGGTCACGGCGGTCACGGGCACCACGGGGGCGGGCGCTGCAACAGGCGCCGGGGCCGGCACGGCATGGGCGACCGGTGCAACCGCGCGGACAACGCGGATGCGGTTGTCCTTTTCCGCGATCTCGATTTCGGTCAGGCCGGTATCGGTCAGAATTTCAGCCAATGCCCGAATGGCATCCGCATCCACGAGCAGTCGGCTCATTGATCGTCCTCGTCCAGAATCATGTCTGTCATGGCCTGAAGCGCCAGGGCATACCCGCGTACGCCAAGCCCGCATATGACGCCAATGGCGGCGCGGGAGACGTAGGAGTGATGACGGAAGGCTTCACGGCGGTGAATATTGGAAATGTGGACCTCGATCACAGGCAGATCAACGGCAAGCAGCGCGTCAAGGATTGCGACCGAGGTATGGGAATAGGCCGCCGGGTTGATGATGATGCCGCGTGCGCGGCCCCGGCATTCCTGTATCCATGAAACAAGCTCCCCCTCCCCATTTGTCTGGCGGAAGTCGATGGCCACATCCAGGCGTTCGGCAGCCTGGACACAGACCTGTTCCACGTCGTCAAGCGTGGCATGACCATAGACCTCGGGCTGCCTTAGCCCGAGCATGTTCAGGTTGGGACCGTTCAGCACGGCAATGAGAGGGCGCTCCATGATGCACGCGCCTAGCACGCCCGCCGTCCGGTTCCAAGTCCGATCATGTCACGCGTGCCGTGCGGGCACCTGCCGGGCCGGTCCGTGACGGCGGGCGGCGAACCGTGACGCTATTGATATGATATCGGTGTATCACATGATATGATGGGGTCATGACAGGATATCCCGATCACCGACGTGACGGCATGCGGACAGGCCGCGACAGGGCACGGTTTACGTTGCCGGTGATCGTGGCATGTTTCATGCTGGCGGCATCCGGTGGCATGCAGGTTGCATGTTCCGCCGTGCGGCACGGTGCGCCCATGGGGCGGCATGGCGGCCGTGGCGGCATGCGGCGGCCGCCTGTCATGACGCATGTTCCCGCGCACTGGCGCCAGCAGGGCCTGGCCAGCTGGTATGGCACCGGCCGGCAGCTTGGTCACGCCACCGCATCGGGGGAGATGTTTGATCCCGGCGCGCTGACCGCTGCCCACCGGCAGCTGCCGCTGGGCAGCCGGATCATGGTGCATTCGCGCCGGACGGGGCGTTCGGTGGTGGTCAGGATCAATGACCGCGGCCCCTATCATGGCGCCCGCATCATTGACCTGTCGCTTGAGGCCGCGCGTCAGCTTGGCATGCTGGGCATGGGGACGACGCTGGTCGATCTCAGGCCCATGCGCGATGATGAGGAAGAAGTGGCCAGCATGCCGCGCTGACCTGCCCGGGCTACAGGCTCTGGTGCTTGGTCCAGCCTTCCATGGTCTTTTCCGGGGCGCAGCGCAGTTTCATCTCGATTTCAAGCCCGGCGTTCAGTTCGGCCCCCAGCAGCACGACATAGGCCGAGACATAGAACCACATCATGATGGCGATGAACGCGCCCAGCGGCCCATAGGTGGCGCTGTAGCTCGCGATATGGCTGACATAATAGGAAAAGCCCGCCGATGAGAGCAGCCAGAGCAGCGTCGCCCCCACCGACCCGGGCAGGATGCAGCGCCAGTACGTATGGGGCCGGTTGGGACCGAAGCGGTACAGCAGCGAACACAGCGACAGCACGAACAGCAGCATGAGCAGCGGCCCCCCCATGCGCACCAGCAGTTCGACCGATCCGGGCGGCGGGGCAAGGGCCAGCCGCTGCGGCAGGTAATCCAGCAGGAACGGCAGCGCCACCATCAGGGCGAGTGTCAGGATCCCCCCGCATATCGAACAGAACGTCAGGGCCATGCCCATGCCCTGAAAGCGCAGGAAGCTGCGCGTTTCGGGCGTATTGTAGGCAACATTCATCGCCATGATCAGCGAACGCGTGGCCGCTGATGCCGACCACGTGGCGATGGTGGTCGATATGATCAGGTTGAACGTCAGTGACGAATGCGATTCGGCCACCAGCAGGTGGATGCGCGCGCCGAGCATGTCATAGGCGGACGGTGGCAGCAGGTTGCGCAGCACGACCAGCTGCGGTTCCACCGTCTGTGGATCGAACAGCAGCCCGTAGAGGGAGATGAGCGTGCTCATGGCGGGAAACAGGGACAGTGTGGCATAGAATGCGCATCCCGCCGCAGCCAGCGTGATCTGGTCGGATACGATGTTGCGGGCGACCTGTTGCGCCACCTTCTTGACCTGCTGCATGGAAAAATGCGGCAGATGGGGCGCAGGCGGCGGGATATCCGTCATATCGATTTCAGTGGATGAGGTACCAATCAAGGGGAACTTCGTGTCCTGTCTGCTGTCACGTGGACGGACCGGGTCGGTACCGGTCATGTGTATATTGCGCCACGATCATGTGACCTTAGACGAAAAACTGTCGGAAGGGATGATTTTTCTATTGCGTCACGGGCGTATTGTCCTCATATGCGCTGCTTACGCAACAACGCACGTGCCACTGGCCCTCTGAGGTTACGCAACGACGTCAAGCGTTCTGGCAATCGGGCCGCCACAGGGTGGGGGTCCTTAATTGGTCGCTGGTCCGTTAGACCGTTTCGCAACATCTGTCCGTTTGTGCAATTCCAGAATTGTATCCATCGGGCGGCAGTACAGAAGGGATTTGGGTGCGATGACTCCCAAAATCGCTCGTTATCTGGCTGAGCAGTCTCCTGCTACGCCTTGCCTTGTCGTTGACGTTGACCGGGTGGAAGAACGCTATCGTGCGCTGCGCGATGCGCTGCCGCTGGCCCGGATCTATTACGCCGTCAAGGCCAATCCCGCCCGTGAAATCCTGACCCGCCTGGTGGGTCTGGGTTCGGCGTTCGACGCGGCATCATGGGAAGAGATTTCCATGTGCCTGGATGCGGGGGCGCGTCCGGCCGACGTCTCCTTTGGCAACACCGTCAAGAAGGCGTCCAACATTGCCCGCGCCTTTGCCGCGGGCGTGGACATGTTCGCCTTCGACTGCGCGGAAGAGCTGGAAAAGCTGGCCCGCCATGCGCCGGGTTCGCGCGTCTACTGCCGCCTGATCGTGGAAAACGAAGGGGCGGACTGGCCGCTGTCGCGCAAGTTCGGCACGACGCTGGACAATGCGCGTGACCTCATGCTGCGCGCCCGTGACCTGGGGCTGGACCCGTATGGCCTGTCCTTCCATGTGGGCAGCCAGCAGACGGCGACCGGTGCGTACGAAGCCGCCATCGCGCGCGTGGGCATGCTGTTCACCGACCTGAAGGCGGCGGGGCTGGACCTGCGCATGGTCAATCTGGGTGGCGGGTTTCCCATCCGCTACCGTGACGATGTGCCGGGCATCGACAGCTTCGCGCTGGCGATCAGCCACGCCATGACCGAGCATTTCGGCAACGACCTGCCGGAAATGATTGTCGAGCCGGGCCGCTTCATCGTTGGTGACGCAGGCGTGGTGTCGTCCGAAGTGGTGCTGGTCAGCCGTCGTGGAATCGATGATGGCGTGCGCTGGGTCTATCTGGACATCGGGCGTTTCGGCGGCCTGGCGGAGACCGAGGGCGAGGCCATCCGCTATGGCATCCGCACCCCGCATGACGGGGCGGCAACCGGCCCCGTCGCCATTGCGGGCCCGACCTGCGACGGCGCGGACATCATGTATGAAAAGACCCCCTATGCCCTGCCGCTGGATCTGGAGTCGGGGGACCGGATCGAACTGCTGTCCACGGGGGCGTATGTCTCGACCTACTGCTCGACCGGGTTCAACGGGCTGAAGCCGATTCAGGAACATTATATCTGATATGCCATGCTCCCCTCGGGGCGGGCAAAATGCGGGGCGGCGGGACGAAGGTCTTGCCGCCCTTCGCATATCGGGGGAATACACACGGCAGTCCAACCATGCCGGAGGTGTCGTTCCCGTGTTCTTTTTCCCAACGCTGCGCATGCTTGGCCTGTCCGCCACCCTGTCCGGCGCGGTTGTGGCACAGGCCTGCGCCGCGCCAGCACTGGTGCATTCCGACCCCGCGCCGGGCGCGCGGGTTGCCGCGGGCAACGTGGCCGTCAAGCTGACATTCGATACCGTGATCGACCCGTTTCGCGCCCGCCTGCTGCTGCTTGGCCCCAGCGGGGTGCCGCAATTGCTGCCCGCATCGCCCATTGATGATGAACAGCAGTCCATTGCCACCAGCGTGGCGCTGACGCCCGGGCATTATGTGTTGCACTGGCGCATGCGGGCACGGACGGGCGACCCGGTGCAGGGGACGCTGCCATTTGACGTTGGCGCCCCCGCGGCACCTGTTGCGGCCAGATAGGCCACCCGGCCTGAAGGATTGATAAATCAAGAATTTTTGGATGCCGCCTTTTTAAAAAAGCTTCACCAAAAGCCCCTGCTATTCCACAGCGGCCCGCAGCCCGGCCCCCGCCGCCAGCGCGCACAGGGGAATCGCCGCCGCCAGAAAAGCGCCCAGCAGTTCAAGGTCCGGTCCCCATGACAGGCCGGTCTGGGCCGCATCCAGCGCCGCCGCGCCAAAAATCAGCGCGGGCGTTGTCAGCGGCAGCACCAGCAGCGGCAGCAGCACGCCGCCCCGTCGCGCGCCCAGCACCACCGACGCCGCCATCCCCCCGATCAGCGACAGGATCAGCGTGCCCAGGAACAGGCCCGTCAGCAGCACGACCATGCTGCCCGAAGGCATGCCCAGCATGATGGCCAGCGGTCCCGCCGCCAGCAGCAGCGGCAGGCCGGTGGTCAGCCAGTGGGCCATCATTTTCGCCAGTGCGATAAGGGAGGCAGGCAGCCCGGTCATGAGCAGCTGGTCCAGTGACCCGTCCTCCAGCTCCGCCCCGAACAGCCGGTCCAGCGGCAGCAGGGCGGCCAGCAGCGCGCACACCCACACGATGCCCGGCGCCATGCGCCGCAGCAGTTCGGGCGAGGGGCCAAGGGCCAGCGGAAACAGCGCGCCCGCAAGGATGAAGAACAGCACGGCGCCCAGCGTGTCCGCCCCATGGCGCAGGGCAAGCCGCAGGTCACGTTCCAGAATGGCCATGATGAGGGAGGGAATCTGGAATTTCACAGCAGGTCGTCCTCGGGGAAATCCTCCATCGGTTGCGGGATGTCGGATTCGTTCAGGCCCGGCAGCGCCAGCGTGCGGGCATTGGGAAGGGGCAGGGGAACATGGGTGGTTGCAATCACAATTCCGCCAGCCTGCCGGTGGGCGGCAAACAGCGTGCCCAGCAGGCCCATCGTGTTGATGTCCAGCCCCAGGCTGGGTTCATCCAGCAGCCATAGCGGGGCCTGCGCCAGCAGGACGCGCGCCAGCGCCGCGCGACGTTTCTGCCCCGCTGACAGCATGCGCGCCGGCAGGTCGGCCAGCCCGGAAATATTAAGCGATTTCATGCACAAATCAGGATTTCCGCCACTGGCGCGCGCCGCCAGCGTCAGGTTTTCACGCAGTGTCAGCCCCAGTTTCAGCGCATCCTGATGACCCAGATAGGCCACCCGTCCGGCATGCTGGCTGCGATCGGCCAGCGCATCGACCCCGGCCCACAGGACATGGCCGCCTTCAGGTTTGCGCAAACCCGCGAGCACGCGCAGCAAGGTGGACTTGCCCGCGCCATTCGGCCCGGTCAGAAGCAGGGCGTCGCCCGCATCCAGCGTAAAGCCGACACGGTCCAGAACCAGCCGTTCACCGCGGAAAACCGATATATTTTCCACTTCCAGCAGGGGACGGCCGGGGGGAGTAAAGGCAGGAATGACGGAAATCCTCCGATCGGTGGGTGAAGGGGCGGGCGGGTGAAAAAAACGCCTGCTCCCGCTTTCTTGTTACCGGGTCCAGCTTGTGTCGCAACCGCGTCCGGGTATGTTCTACCCCCGTTGGGAGATCAAGCAGGTTGTCCCCGACAAGGTCGCAAATCCCGCACCTATGGAAGTGGGGCGGGGGAAAGTGGTCATACGGGACGATCCGTTGCTGATGCCTCGGAGGAAACAAAGCCAATGAAGACGGTTGGGCACGACTCAATGAAAACGGGCCGCACACTCAATGTGGACGGCAAGACCTATCATTATTTCTCAATCCCGGAAGCTGAAAAGACGATCGGTTCCGTCAGCCGCCTGCCGGTCAGCCTGAAAGTGCTGCTGGAAAACGTACTGCGGTTCGAGGACGGGCATTCCTATTCGGTTGAGGATGCCAAGGCCATTGCGGAATGGCTGAAGGAAGGGCGCAGCACGAAGGAAGTTCCCTTCAAGCCCGCGCGTATCCTGATGCAGGATTTCACCGGCGTTCCCGCCGTGGTTGATCTGGCCGCGATGCGCGACGGCATCCTGAAGCTGAAGGGCGACCCGCAGAAGGTGAACCCGCTGGTTCCCGTCAACCTGGTGATCGACCATTCGGTCATGGTGGACGTGGCCGGTTCGCCCGAAGCGCTGCAGGACAACGTAACCATCGAGTTCGAGCGCAATGGCGAACGCTACGCCTTCCTGCGCTGGGGCCAGGAAGCGTTTGAAAACTTCTCCGTCGTGCCGCCGGGCACCGGAATCTGCCACCAGGTGAACCTGGAATACATCGCGCAGGCGGTGTGGACGGCGAATGTGGATGGCAAGGACTACGCCTATCCCGACACCCTGTTCGGCACGGACAGCCATACCACCATGGTCAACGGCATGGGCGTTCTGGGCTGGGGCGTTGGCGGGATCGAGGCGGAAGCCGCGATGCTGGGCCAGCCGATCGCCATGCTCATCCCCGACGTGATCGGCTTCAAGCTGGTTGGCAAGCTGCCCGAGGGGGCGACCGCCACCGACCTGGTGCTGACGGTCACGCAGATGCTGCGCAAGAAGGGCGTTGTCGGCAAGTTTGTCGAATTCTTCGGCCCTGCCCTTGACCACCTGCCGGTTGCCGACCGTGCGACCATCGCCAACATGGCCCCGGAATATGGCGCGACCTGCGGCTTCTTCCCGGTTGATGACCTGACGCTGGATTACCTGCGCCAGACCGGCCGTGAGGAACACCGCATCAAGCTGACGGCGGAATACCTGAAGGCACAGGGCATGTTCCGTCATGCCGAATCGGCGCACCCCGTGTTCACCGATACGCTGGAACTCAACCTTGAGACCATCGTGCCGTCCATCGCCGGCCCCAAGCGCCCGCAGGACCGCGTCGTGCTGAAGGGTGCGGACAAGGCGTTCGAGAAGGAACTGACCGGCAGCCTGGGCGTGCCCGAAGCCGACAAGGACAAGAAGGCCAAGGTGGCTGGCACCAATTACGAGATCGGTCACGGCGACGTGGTGATCGCGGCCATCACCTCATGCACCAACACCTCCAACCCCGCCGTGCTGATCGCGGCAGGCCTGGTGGCGAAAAAGGCACGTGCGCTGGGCCTGAAGCCCAAGCCGTGGGTGAAGACCTCGCTCGCACCGGGATCGCAGGTTGTGACCGACTACCTCAACCGCGCGGGCCTGCAGGCCGAACTGGACGCGATGGGCTTCAACACCGTGGGCTATGGCTGCACGACCTGTATCGGCAACTCCGGCCCGCTGGAAGATCACATCGTCGATGCGATCGAAGGCAACAAGCTGGTTGCGGTGTCGGTCCTGTCGGGCAACCGTAACTTCGAAGGCCGTATTTCGCCGAACGTGCGCGCCAACTACCTGGCCAGCCCGCCGCTGGTCGTGGCGTATTCCCTGCTGGGCACCATGCGTGAGGACATCACCACCACGCCGCTGGGCACCTCCAAGGATGGCAAGCCGGTGTACCTGAAGGACATCTGGCCGACCAACCATGAAATCGCCGCCCTGATGGGTTCCGCCATCACGCGTGAGGAGTTCATCAACCGCTACAAGCACGTAAGCCAGGGCACGAAGGAATGGCAGGCGCTGAAGGTCGCCACCGGTTCCGAGACGTACAAGTGGGATGCATCATCCACCTACGTGCAGGATCCGCCGTACTTCCAGGACATCACGCCCGAACCCAAGCCGCGTGGCGACATCATCGGTGCGCGCCTGCTGGCGCTGCTGGGTGACAACATCACGACCGACCATATCTCGCCTGCTGGCGCGATCAAGGAAAGCTCGCCTGCCGGCAAGTACCTTGAAGAGCATGGCGTCGCGAAGAAGGACTTCAACTCCTACGGTTCGCGTCGTGGCAATGACCGCGTGATGGTGCGTGGCACGTTTGCCAACATCCGCATCAAGAACGAGATGCTGCCCGGCACCGAAGGGGGCGTGTCCAAGCACTTCCCGGACGGCAAGGAAGGCTCCATCTATGATGTCGCGATGGAATACAAGAAGGAGGGCGTGCCCCTGGTCGTGATCGGCGGCAAGGAATACGGCATGGGCTCCTCACGCGACTGGGCGGCCAAGGGCACCCTGCTGCTGGGCGTGCGTGCGGTGATTGCCGAAAGCTTCGAGCGTATCCACCGTTCCAACCTGGTGGGCATGGGCGTGCTGCCGCTGCTGTTTGAAGAAGGCACGACGCGCAAGACGCTGGGCCTGAAGGGTGACGAGACCTTCGAAATCCGCGGTCTGGACAAGATCACGCCGCGTATGACGATGACGATGACAATCACCCGCGCCGATGGCTCCAAGCAGGACGTTCCGCTGCTGTGCCGTGTCGATACGCTGGACGAGGTGGAGTATTTCCGCAATGGCGGCATTCTCCAGACCGTGCTGCGTGGCATGACCAAGGCCGCGTAATCACATGATCCGCCCCGGTTCCGGTCGGGATGGATGATAAAGACGGCGGTCCGTATCACACGGGCCGCCGTTTTTTTATGGGCAGATCATATATGCATATTCGGCATAGGTTACCGGTGTTACCGTTGCATTTTACACATATCGGTGGTGTCTTTTCTCTGTATTGTGCATAAATAGGATGCCGTTTAAAGCTATGGCTATGTAATAACATAGTTGAGGGTGCTGGGGCTTCATGGATCTGCTTTCTGCCTTGCATAGCTTCGTCCGTGTGGCCGCCACGGGTTCATTCTCGGCGGTATCAAGGGAAACGGGGGCAAGCCAGCCCACCATTTCCCGGCATATTGCGTTGCTGGAAGCCCATTACGGCGCGACCCTGTTCGCCCGTACCACCCGCAGCCTGATGATGACGGAAGACGGGCGCAGCCTGCTGCCGCATGCCTATGAAGTGCTGGAAATCTTGGAAACGGCGGAAACGGCCCTTGGCCGCAGGCGGGCTTCGGTTTCGGGGCTGGTGCGTCTGGGCGTGACGACGGCGTTCGGCCTGTACCTGACCAGCAGGCTGAGCACCCTGCTGGAAGAACATCCCGACCTGTCGGTCGAACTGGTCATGCGTGATGGATTCGGTGATCTGGTGGAAGAAGGGCTGGACCTTGCCATCCGCATCGGTTCCATTGCCGAAGGGTCGCTGATTGCCCGCAGGCTTGGCTCGGTCCATCGTTGCGTGGTGGCGTCAACCGATTACCTTGCGCGCCGGGGCACGCCCGAACACCCGCGTGACCTGCTCAACCATCCCTGTATTGCCTATAGCTATGGCGGTACCCGCCACGACTGGCAGTTTGCCCGCAAGGGTGAGGCCGAAACCACGGTCGCCGCCAGTGGTCCCTTCCGCGCCAACAGCAGCGAAGCCGTGCTGCAGGCCGTCCGTGCGGGGCTGGGCATTGGCATGCTGCCGACATTCCAGGTGGAAGAAGACATTGCGGCCGGGCGCCTGAAGCACCTGCTGCCGGAATGGACGATACCGGAACTGCCCTTTTATGCCGTCCATACGGGACCGCGCACCCTGCCGCTGCGTACCCGTACCGTGCTGGATTTCCTGATCGAGATTTCGGACGTATTGCGGCAGGGCTAGACTCCTGCGCCCGTCATGCGGTCGAAACCGCGCGGCTGCATACCAGAAGCCTGCCCTGCAAAAGAAAGCTTTGAAACGATGGCTTAGTCCAGCGGGCTGCCCCGTCCCGGCAGGGACGCTGCGGGATCATGCGCCAGGCTGGCACGCTGTTCATCGCTTGACGCCAGCATATCGCTGTTGAACCCGTCATGCAGGACCTGCGCCCAGCCTGCCATCCATGTATTCGTACGCTTTACGAAATCGCTGGCGGCGGGCTGCTGGCCCAATGTGTCCTTGGCCCAGTAATCGGGCGTACGCAGCATCTTGGTGCTGTCGGTGTTCACGGGATTGAGGAAGATGGTGACCGTTTCGACATTGACGTTGTGGTCACCTGCAGGCGTGCTGTAGCTCCATCCGGCCTTCAGCAGCACGGGGGGCAGGATGAACCCTTCTTCTCTCAGCCGGTTGGCGATGATGGCCGTGCGGTTGATCGAGGCGGGCGCCGTCGTAAACCAGCACTCCATTGATGGCGGATGGGCGGTCAGGACACGGGACATGTAGTTCCGGTCGTCATGGCAACTGGAATCAATGGACGTAATGGCCGTTTCCGGCACGGGCTGGGTGCTGCCTTCCGCCCCGATCATGCCGGTGACGACATGGCCCTCCACACGGATCAGCACGTTTTCCAGCACTTCCCCATGCGGGCCGTTGATGATGTTCATGACCGGGTGCCATGTGCACTCGGGCAGTGGCAGGATACGGCCTGCAAACGGGATCGCCTTGGTCAGCCGGTCGGTGATCGGCATCATGGTGATGACACCGTCCTCCCCATTGCCGTCGCCGCCGCCTTCCCCCTTGGCCGGGGCGTCATGCATCCCCAGCCGGTTATGAATGCTGGAGGACAGCGCCGTCAGCCGTGGGATCAGGCGTATGAGATAGGCTGGCGGGAAGATCAGCGTCAGCACCGTGAACGGCAGGATCATGTACAGGCAGAACCGCCATGCTGGCGCCCGATGCCATAAGCGCGAAAAAGCAGACATTCAGCAATCCATGGCGCGGGCCACGCGGCCCGGTCGATACCGGAAACGGGATACCATGCGCATGGATCAGGAACTGATCGGCGCGCGCTGGGCATCGCGGTCGGCATCCGCGATTTCGGCCACCACGCCGTCTTCGCTGGAGACGATGCGCACCAGTTTCGCCCCCTGCTGGCGGGCGGTGATGAGCGAGTCGCTGATCATGTCCTCGATGGACCGCGCCAGATCACGCGCACTGGCGGCCGGTCCCATCCGGTCCTGCCGGCGCATGACTTCAAACAGCAGGGCGGGGTCGATGCCGCCGGTTTCGACCTTCAGGCCATAGCTGTCGATCATGGCTTCGATCTCAAGGGCCGAGACACGCGCGATGTCGAGTCCCTCCAGCGGACGGAAGATGAAGATACGGTCCAGACGGTTCAGCACTTCCGGCGCGAAACCGGCCTGGCGCAGGGCTTCGACCGATTCGGCGCGCATCTTGTCGGGTTCATCCGCCAGCCTGTCCGCGATTTCGGTCAGCGCTTCGGTGGCGATGTTGGATGTCAGCATGAAGATGCAGCGTACGGTGGAAATCTGCTGCCCGGTAGAGGCCTCGGTCACATGGCCATCGTTCCACGCGGTCAGGAATTTCTTGAAAACGTCGGGATGCGCCTTCTCGATCTCATCCAGAAGCACGACCGCGTCGGGCTTTTCCTTCAGCCCGCCGGTCAGCTTGCCATAGGTGTCGGACCCCACATATCCCTTGGGGGAGCCGAACAGCTGGGTCGCGGCGTTGGGGGAACTCATCTGCGTCATGTCGAAATTCAGCAGCGGGCGATCAAGCTGGCGCGCAAGCTGCTTGGACAGGTAGGTCTTGCCCGTGCCCGGCGGTCCCGCCAGCAGGAAGATACCTACCGGCTTGCCACGTACCTGCAGCGCCAGGCGGCGGCGCAGCTGGGTCGCCACGTCCTCGCACACCTGGTCCTGGCCGATCACGCGGGCACGCAGGCTTGCGGCCAGTTCCTCCGCGTCGATCACGGTTTCTTTCTGTTCGCGCGCCAGCATTTCCTCCAGCGCGCTGCGATTGGTCAGCCTGGCGAGTACGTCCATTATCCATCCCCGTCTGCGTCGGATCCCCTTGCGGGCCAGTTTTTCGGCCCGGTTCTCGAACCACAGCCCGGTCAGCGCCAGCAGGGCACTGGCCGCCGCCACGACCGGATAGGCCGGGGCACACCATTCCATGAAATGCCGCAGGCTGGCGAGCGAAAGATGCAACGCCATTGCCGCCTGAAAGCTGCCCAGCACCAGGAAAATGACCATGATGAGGGGTACTAGCCGCTCCATCAGCGCTGGATAGAGCGGTTTCATTGTACGACTACCCCGATCACGATTTCGGTGTCACGCGTCAGCACGGGCAGTGCCGTGGGGCCGGGCACGAATACCGCACCCGCATGGATGCCCGCAGGCCCCGGGTCCCCCGCCGCGGTGATGGACACATTGCCCGCCACGCGGATGGGCAGGATGACGCTTTTGGGCCGCGGTCCAAGATGCACGGTCTGCACCAGTCCCAGCGACTGCACGTTCACCACCGCGGTGCCGCCCGCCATGTCATACATGGGCATGTCGGCGAGGATGATATCGCGGCGCTTCAGCGCGGCCAGGATCTCGGCCTGCTGCTGTATGGAATAGGATGTCTGGCGCAGCATTTCCGCCGCCCGGTCGGGGGAGATCATGGGCATCTGGCCCATCATGTCGGGTCGGTTCTGGACCGGGGCGTTCAGCATGAGGTGCGTGCCGTCGCTGGTGCCGCCGCCCCCGGCCTCGGCCGCGACGGGGGGTGTCTGGCTGCCGCTGCCGCCTTCACGCGCGGCCATGAAGCCACCCGTGCCCAGACCGCCGCCCGCGACAACGGCCGCGATCAGCCCCACCACAACCAGCCTGCGGCTGGATGAGCGTTCGCTGCGTTCCCGTACGGGTTCCGGCGGTGAGTTCAAGGGCGTCATGCGTGCATAATGTGGGTCTGTGACAGGATATGGCAAGACGTTAAGATGCAGGAAATGTAACGTCCGGCCGCAGATATAGTTCTTGCGGTTACGATGGCCGTGACCTATGTTACGGGCAATTCCTTCATCTCTGGTTTTTTCTTTGGGGGGTGGCCGCAGGGCTGCCTTTTTTGCATTGGACGCTGATCTGCCATTCCTGACGGGCCTTGATGCCCGTATTGCCGAAATGATCGCGCCCGCGCTGGCCGACATGGGCTTTGACCTTGTGCGCGTGGCGGTGCTGGGGCGCGAATCCCCCACGGTGCAGATCATGGCGGACCGTGCGGATGGCACGCTGATCGCCATTGAAGACTGCGAACAGATCAGCCATGCGGTGGGTGCGATACTGGATGTCGAGGACCCGCTGCCGGGCGCCTGGACGCTGGAGGTTTCGTCCGCCGGGATTGACCGGCCCCTGACGCGTGCCAAGGACTGGGACCGTTTCGCGGGCCATCTGGCCCGGGCCGAGATGAACATGCCCATTGATGGCCGCAAGCGCTTTGCCGGCATTGTGCTTGGTTCGCGCGATGGCCACGGGCTGATGCGGCTGGATGACGGGACCGAGGTCGCGCTGCCTTTCGCCGAGATGCGCAAGGCGCGGCTGGTCCTGACCGATGAACTGATCGAGGCGAGCGCCCGGATGATGAAGCCGGATGCCGCCAGCGACGAAAACGGGCCGGGGGACGAAAGTGCTTCGGCCGGAACGCAGAAGGCCCCTGGCAAGCCCGACCGCAAGGCGGCGCGCAAGGCCAACTGAACGATGTTGTGGAGACACTGATGGATACGTCCGTTGCCCGTCCCGAACTGCTGCTGGTTGCCGATGCCGTAGCGCGGGAAAAGTCGATCGACCGCGAGGAAGTGCTGGAAGCGATGGAGCAGGCCATCCAGAAGGCCGGTCGCGCCAAATACGGCCATGAAAAGGATATCCGCGCCACCATCGACCGCAAGACCGGCGATGTCCGGCTGTCGCGCTGGACCGAAGCGGTCGAGACGGTGGAGAACGAGGAAACCCAGATCCCGCTGTACATCGCGCGCAAGTTCAAGCCCGAGATCCAGCTGGGTGAATACCTGATCGACCCGCTGCCGCCCATCGACTTCGGTCGCATCGCGGCGCAGACGGCAAAGCAGGTCATTGTCCAGCGCGTGCGTGAATATGAACGCCGCCGCCAGTTCAATGACTTCAAGGACCGCGTGGGCGAGATCGTCAACGGCACCGTCAAGCGCACGGAATACGGCAACCTGCTGGTCGAGATCGGCGATGCCGAAGCCCTGCTGCGTCGTGATGAACTGATCCCGCGCGAAAGCTTCCGCAATTCCGATCGCGTGCGCGCCTACATCTATGATGTGCGTGACGAACCGCGTGGCCCGCAGATCTTCCTGTCCCGCACGCATCCGGCATTCCTTGCCAAGCTGTTCGCGCAGGAAGTGCCCGAGATCTACGATGGCATCATCGAGATCAAGGCCGTGGCCCGCGACCCCGGTTCGCGCGCGAAGATGGCCGTTATCTCCCGCGATGCGTCGATCGATCCGGTCGGCGCCTGCGTGGGCGTGCGTGGCCGCCGCGTTCAGGAAGTCGTGAAGGAACTGCAGGGCGAAAAGATCGATATCATCCCGTGGAGCCCGCAGGCCGCGACCTTTGTCGTCAACGCCCTTGCCCCGGCTGAAGTCAGCAAGGTGGTGATGGATGAGGAAGCAGGCCTGGTCGAGGTTGTTGTTCCCGATGACCAGCTCAGCCTTGTCATCGGGCGGCGCGGGCAGAATGTCCGCCTTGCCAGCCAGCTGACGCGCTGGGATATCGACATCCTGACCGAGGCCGAGGAATCGGAGCGCCGTCAGGAAGAATTCCGCCGCCGCAGCAACCTGTTTGTCGAGGCGCTGGACGTTGATGACGTCATTGCGGGCCTGCTGGTGACCGAAGGGTTCCATTCCATCGAGGAGCTGGCGTTCGCCGACTCCGAGGAACTGGCCAACATCGAGGGCTTTGACGAGGACGTGGCCAGTGAACTGGTCCGCCGCGCCGAAGGCTACCTTGCGGGTCAGGAAGAAGAACTGGATAACAAGCGTCGGGCGCTGGGTGTCACCGATGACATCGCGGCACTGGGCGTGTTCACCAACCAGATGCTGGTGACGCTGGGTGAAAAGGGCGTGAAGACGCTTGATGACCTGGCCGATCTTGCCGGTGACGAACTGGTTGAAATCCTCGGCAGCGATGCCATTGACGAGGACGCGGCCAACGAAATCATCATGGCGGCGCGTGCGCACTGGTTTGATGAAGACGACAAGACCGGCGAGCAGGAGACGTCCGACGTCTGAGCAGGAATATCTGACCGCGGAAGACGCGGGCGACATGGAGCATGAAGAGCGCGGTCCGCTGCGCCGCTGTGCCGTCACCCGCGTCCGGCTGCCGAAGGAGGAAATGGTCAGGTTTGTCATTTCCCCCGACCGAGTCGTGATCCCTGATCTTTCCGCACGTCTGCCCGGACGGGGAATTTGGTTGAGCGCGCGTGCGGATGTGTTAGAAACAGCACGCACACGTGGCGCATTCGCACGTGCGGCACGGGGAAGGGTTGTTATTCACCCTGACCTGACCCATCTTGTTGAAGACGGGTTGCTGCGGCGCATGATGGATGTTGCAGGACTGGCACGGCGGGCCGGGCAGATTGTCTGTGGTTTCGCCAAGGTGCGTGAGTGGGTTGTGGGCGGTCGGGCCGGTCTGGTTATCCAGGCAGCCGATGGCAGCCCCGACGAGAGGAAGAGAGTTTTGTCCGGTGCACGGGACCTTCCGGTTGCGGTTGTTCCTACGGCATCGGGTCTGGGTGCGGCGTTTGGCCGCGACCATGTTGTTCATGCGGCGATGCTGCATGGTGAACTGGCGCGCCGATTCCGGATCGAGAGTGAACGTTTTGCGGGTTTGTCCGGCAGGGCCAGCCCGAATTCGGCGGAGCGGTCCGCCGGACGGTGTGAACAGGCGGGTACATGAGCGAAGGCAACGATCAGGATCAGGGTAAGGGACGCTTGTCCCTGCGGCCGGCGGGCCGTAGGGAAGTCGGACGGACGGTGGATGCCGGTTCCGTGCGACAGAGCTTCAGCCATGGTCGTTCAAAGGTGGTTCAGGTCGAGGTGCGCAAGAAGCGCGGGGCCGGGGCCGCAGGTAACGGATCGGGGCCGGCTGGCGGTCGCGCCGGGGGACGGGGTGGTCGCGCGCTGACGGCAGCCGAGCTGGCGACCCGCCAGCGCGTGCTGGACGAACAGCGCCGCGCCGCCATCCAGCGCGAAAAGGATGCGCGCGAGCAGGAAAAGATCACGATCCTTTCCGCCGCGGAAGAAGCCCGTCGCCAGGAAGAGGAAAATGCCAGCCGCGCCGAAGAAGAAGCGCGCGCAAAGGCAGATGCCGCAGCTGAGGCCGAGGCCCGCAAACAGGAAGCCCGCAGTGCCGCGGCACAGGGCAAGACCGAACCGGTCGAATCCGCTGAACCGGACGGCCCGGTTGTTTCTTCCGTGCCGATTCCCGGCGAGGTCACGCTGGCGCCGCCGATGCAGCGCCTGCGTCCGCTGGCCGAACGTGCGATCATGCCGGCACAGCCGCTGCGCCCGGCACGTCCGGCAGGTGGCGGCAACGCGGCAGGTGGCGCCGGACGCGCCGCCGCTGGCGCGGGTGAGACGCTGCGCCTGCACAGCGGCCGTGCGGATGGGGGCGAAGAAGAACGTCGTCCCAGCCGCCGTCCCGGCAATGCAGCGCCCGGTCGCCGCCCCTCGGGTGGCGCGAAGAAGAACAATGACAGCCGTCGCGCCGGTCGTATTGACGTGCAGGCCGCGATCGAAGGGGATGACGACAAGACCCGTTCGCTCGCATCCGTCCGCCGCCAGCGTGAGCGTGAACGCCGCCAGGCCGAACTGGAGCGCCTGCGTTCCGATCAGGTCCGTGTGGTGCGTGACGTGGTCCTGCCCGAAACCATCACGGTGCAGGAACTCGCCAACCGTATGGCCGCCCGTCAGGGCGAGGTCATCAAGGCGCTGATGAAAATGGGCGTCATGGCGACGGTTACGCAGTCGCTTGATGCGGATACCGCTGAACTGGTGGTGCAGGAATTTGGCCACCGTGTGCGCCGCGTGTCCGACAGCGATGTCGAAATCGGCATCGAAGGCATCGAGGACAAGGCAGAGGATCTCAAGCCGCGTCCGCCAGTCGTGACCGTCATGGGTCATGTCGATCATGGCAAGACCTCGCTGCTTGACGCCCTGCGCACCACCGATGTCGCCAATGGTGAAGCAGGTGGCATCACGCAGCATATCGGTGCGTATCAGGTTACGCTGGCGTCGGGTGCGAAGATCACCTTCATCGATACCCCGGGTCATGAAGCCTTTACGGCCATGCGTGCCCGTGGCGCATCGGTGACCGATGTGGTGGTGCTGGTGGTTGCGGCGGATGACGGCGTGATGCCGCAGACGATCGAAGCCATCAAGCATGCCAAGGCGGCTGATGCCCCGATCATCGTGGCGATCAACAAGTGCGACAAGCCGGGTGCGAACCCCGACCGCGTGCGTCAGGAACTGCTGAACCACGAAATCGTGGTGGAAAGCATGGGTGGCGACACGCAGGATGTCGAAGTTTCGGCGCTCAAGCGCACCGGACTGGACAAGCTTGAGGAAGCGATCCTGCTGCAGGCCGAAATCCTTGACCTGAAGGCCAATCCGGATCGCGTTGCCGAAGGTTCGGTGATCGAAAGCCGTCTTGACCGTTGTCGTGGCCCGGTTGCGACCGTGCTGGTCCAGAAGGGCACGCTGCGCCGCACCGATATCGTGGTGGCCGGTGCTGAATGGGGCCGCGTCCGCGCCATGATCGACGACCGTAATCGCCAGTTGGGCGAAGCCGGTCCATCCATGCCGGTTGAAATCCTGGGTATTACCGGGGTGCCGGGTGCGGGTGAGCCGTTCGTGGTGGTGGAAAACGAGAACCGCGCCCGCGAAATCTCGGAATTCCGCCAGCGCGTGATCAAGGAGCGCACGGCAGCAGGCCAGACGGCCGCACGCGGCACGCTGGATCAGATGCTGGCCCGTATCCAGGCCGGTGCGCAGAAGGAAGTCGCCGTCCTGATCAAGGCGGACGTGCAGGGTTCGGCGGAAGCGCTTGAAGCCACGGTGCAGAAGCTGGAGCACGAGGAAGTCAAGATCCGCGTGCTGAACGCCACTGTCGGTCAGATCACCGAAAGTGACGTGCAGCTGGCCAAGGCGTCCGGCGCCGTCATCATCGCCTTCAACGTCCGCGCCACGGCGCAGGCGCGTGAACTGGCGCAGCGTGAAGGTGTGGATATCCGCTACTACTCCATCATCTATCAGGTTGCTGATGATGTGGAACAGCTGGTCCGTGGCAAGATCGCGCCCAAGCATCGCGAGAAGTTCCTGGGTTACGCCGAAATCCGCAAGGTTTTCGAAATTACCAAGGTGGGCAAGGTTGCCGGTTGTTACGTGACCGAAGGCGTGGTCAAGCGTGGCTGTGGCGTGCGTCTGCTGCGTGACAACGTTGTGATCCATGAAGGTGAGCTGAGCCAGCTCAAGCGCTTCAAGGATGACGTCAAGGAAGTGGCGCGCGGTTACGAGTGTGGCCTGTCCTTTGCCGGGTATAATGACCTGCGCGAGGGTGACGTGGTTGAATGTTATGAAATGGAACTCGTCCCGGCATGAGCCGTAATTCATCCAGAAAAGGGATGAGCGAGAGCGGGCCGGCAGGGAAACTTGCCGGCCATTCCGCATCAGGCCCCTCACAGCGGCAGTTGCGCGTGGCGGAAGAAGTCCGTCGCGTGCTGGCGGAAATCTTTGCCCGTACAGAATTCCGTGACCCGGATCTGGCGGATGTGCGCATTACGGTTACCGAGGTGCGTATCTCGCCCGATCTCAAGCACGCCACTGTATTCGTGGCCCGCCTGGGGCGTAGCGATGTGGCGGAACTGCTGCCTGCGCTCAAGCGTGTGACGCCTTTCCTGCGCACGCGCCTGTCCCATGCGCTTCGGCTGCGGGGTGTGCCCGACCTGCATTTCCAGCCCGATACGGCGCTGGATTATGCGATGGAGGTCGATAACATGCTGCGTCAGCCGGAAGTCAGGCGGGATCTGGAGGACTGATCCGTTCGGCTTTACGGCTGGATCGCCTTCCCACTGAACAAATGCTTCAAAGAACACCGCCTTTTTTGAAAAAAGGTGGCACCTAAAAAACCTTTGTTCTTCCTATAAAAAAGCCGGTCATGGCGTAATGCCAGACCGGCTTTTTTATGGTCCCGATCTGGGAAAGGGATCAGTTACGCCGCCCCATCAGCAGCAGCTGCGGGTTGCGTTCCACATCGGTCGCAAACCCGCGCAGGGCGGCGGCGGCGGCGGCAAGGTCACGCAGCGACGAATCGATATTGGAACGATCGGCGGAACTGGGCGCGGTAATGTCATGCAGGCCAGCCAGCGCGCCCTTGGCCTCGGTCACCGTTTCATTGGAATTGACCAGCAGGGTATGCAGTTCGCTGCCACGCGCATCCAGCTGCGCCGTGCCGGTATCGGCCAGGTTGTTGATGGACGCCAGCGTTGTATCCATATGGTGGTCGAGGTCACGGATCGCATCGGTCGCGGTATCTACCGTCACCCGCGTATGGTCGGACGTGGCGCGCACGCTGTCCACCAGCGGGGGCAGATCCTTGTCCAGCTTGTCCGCCAGCGTACGGATGCTGACCAGCATGGCGTCGGCATTGTTGGCGATATTCTTCAGCGGTAGCGCCGTCAGTGCGTCGGTCAGCTTCTGCATTTCCGATTCACGCGCAGGGATTTCCGGCAGCGGGCTGATGCCGGGATGCAGGTGCGCAGGCACGCTGGGATCGAAGGTCAGGTCGATTTCTTCCTGGCCCGTGACAAAGCTCTGCATATGCAGTTCGGCGCGCAGCCCGTTTTCCACCAGTTTCGGCAGTTCGCGGCTGTCCAGAACCTTGCCATGGCTGCCTGCCATGTGTGCGCCATTGGCCTGAAGTTCCAGGGTGACGGGAATGTAGGCCTGATGCGTCTGGGGATCGAACTGGACGGCAATATGGTCCACGTGACCGACCTGCACCCCATCGAATGTGACGGGTGCGCCAACGCCCAGCCCGTTGATCGGGCTGTCGAACACCACCACGGCCCGACTGGTGGGGGAAAAGGGATGAAACTGTCCGAACAGCGCTATGGCCGTCACACCAAGCAGGGCTCCACCCAACACAAATGCACCGACCGTGGTCTGCCGTTCAGCCATGGTGTTCAGGTCTCCCTAGACGCAGAATAAAAAACGATTGCGGACGCATTTGGCCATGTGTCCGTTTGCTGCAAGATGACATTACATCCACGACTGGCAAAGCGGGCAGCAGGGATGGCAGGCATGTGCCCGCTTCGCCTTTTACCACGTGTGGCGTGGGCGGCCAGCCCCCGTGACGGAATGGGGCATTGCCGTGCATGCGTGCCTCGTCTAAACGCACGGCATTCCCCCTTCATGGATCAAGGTGCCTGCAATGGGACGCAAACGTGGACGCCCGCTGGATGGCTGGCTGATAGTAGACAAGCCATTGGGAATGACCTCCACCCAGGTCGTGGGCCGCGTGCGCTACCTGTTTGATGCGGCCAAGGCGGGGCATGGCGGCACGCTGGACCCGCTGGCGACGGGGCTGCTGCCCGTGGCCTTTGGCAGGGCGACCAAGACCGTGCCTTATATAATGGACGGCACCAAGCGCTATCACTTCACCCTGCGTATCGGGGAAGCGCGCGATAGTGATGATGCGGAAGGCAGCGTGACCGCCATATCCGACGTGCGGCCCGACAATGCCGCGTTTGAGTCGGCCCTTGCCGCCTTCCGTGGTGACATCATGCAGGTGCCGCCGGTCTTTTCGGCGCTGAAGGTCGGGGGAAAGCGGTCCTATGACATGGCGCGCGCGGGCAACGCGCCCGAACTGGCCGCCCGTCCCGCGCGGATCGACCGCTTTGAACTGATTGCCCGCCCCGATGCCGATACGGCGGTGTTCGAAGTGGAATCGGGCAAGGGCGTGTACATGCGCGCGTTGGCCCGTGATATCGCCCTGGCCTGTGGCACGGTGGGGCATGTTGCGGCGCTGCGGCGGCTGAACGTCGGGCCTTTTGATGAATCCCATGCGATTCCACTGGACAAAATTGTCGCAAGCGCCGACAACGCGCCTGCTCCACCGGATCTGCTGCTTCCGGTCGCGACCGCGCTGGCCGACATCCCGGCGCTGGCCCTGACCCGTGAGGAAGCGGATGCCCTGTCATTTGGCCAGGCGATTGACCTGAACCAGCTGGCGGACCGGATGCCGGAACGCGCCGACCCCCGCTCGGGTGTCGTGCGTGCGATGGACGGGGCGCGTGTGGTCGGGCTGTGCCGTCCCGAAGGGGGCCTGCTGCGATCGGTACGCATGCTGTGAACCGAATGATCAATGGAGATGACGATGTCGATTACTGCTGAACGCCGCACGGCGCTTATTGGCGAATACCGCAATGCCGCGACGGATACGGGTTCGCCGGAAGTACAGGTTGCCCTGCTGACCGAGCGGATCGTGAACCTGACCGATCACCTGAAGACCCACGCGAAGGATTTCCATTCGCGTCGTGGCCTGCTGATGCTGGTCGGCCGTCGCCGCCGCCTGCTGGACTATGTCAAGCGCAAGGACCAGGCCCGTTACGAAACGCTGATCAAGCGCCTCGGCCTGCGTCGCTGATTTGCGACATGGCGGGAACGCGGTCATAATGCGTTCCTGCCATACGATCCGCACGGGCACGGCGCATGCACCCGCATGCCCGTGTCCGGTCGGGTCGGCTATCTTCCGGCATCCGTGACCAAAACGGGTGCCATCAACACGCTGCCGACGCCACGGCGGAGATATCCGGACCGGATCGCAGCGTTTCAGGCCACATGGTGTTCTGGCGGTATGTGCCGTCATCACTCCATGCCGTCCGAGGCGCTGCCATCAACGTTCCAATGTCCGGCCCGCCTGCATTGCGGCAGTCAACGGACAGGGTTGTCTGGATGTTTAATTATTTTCGCAAGGAAATCGAATGGGGCGGCCGCCCGCTGGTGCTGGAAACGGGCAAGATCGCCCGCCAGGCCGACGGCGCGGTTGTCATAACCTATGGCGACACGGTGGTGCTGTGCACGGCCGTTGGCGCCAAGAGCGTGAAGCCGGGACAGGATTTCTTCCCGCTGACGGTCAACTATCAGGAAAAGGCTTACGCCGCGGGCAAGATCCCCGGTGGCTTCTTCAAGCGTGAAGGTCGCCCGAGCGAGGCCGAGGTCCTGAACTCCCGCCTGATCGATCGCCCGATCCGGCCGCTGTTCCCCGAAAACTTCCGCAACGAAGTGCAGGTCGTCGCCACCGTGCTCAGCCATGACATGGAAAACGACCCTGCCGTCGTCGCGCTGATCGGCTGTTCGGCCGCGCTGACGCTGTCGGGCATTCCGTTCTTCGGCCCCGTGGGTGCGGCCCGCGTTGGCTACAGCAACGGCAAGTACGTGCTGAACCCGACCATTTCCCAGCTCAAGGAAAGCGAACTGGACCTGGTCGTGGCCGGCACGTCCGAAGGCGTCCTGATGGTTGAGTCCGAGGCCGTGGAACTGTCCGAGGAAGTGATGCTGGGTGCGGTGACGTTCGGTCACGAAGCCTTCCAGTCGGTGATCGATGCGATCATCGACCTGGCCGAAAGCGCAGCCAAGGCCCCATGGGAACTGGCCGAGCCGACGGCCGAGGAAATCAAGCTGCGCAAGAAGGTGGACAAGGTCGGTCGCGCCCTGATCGCCGATGCCTACAAGGAACGCGCCAAGCAGGTGCGCTACAAGAAGGTCGCCGCAGCCCGTGACGCCATCCTCGCCAAGATCGGTGAGGCCGACGCCGATGCCGCCAAGCCCATGATCAAGGATCTGGAAGCCGACGTGGTCCGCACCGAGGTGCTGGATACCGGTTTCCGTATCGATGGCCGTGATCTGGAAACGATCCGCCCGATCGTGTCCGAAGTCGGCATCCTGCCGCGCGCGCACGGTTCCGCCCTGTTCACCCGTGGCGAGACGCAGGCCCTTGTGGTCGCGACGCTTGGCACCGGGCAGGACGAGCAGATCGTGGATGCGCTGGAAGGCGAATATCGCAACAACTTCATGCTGCACTACAACTTCCCGCCCTTCTCGGTCGGTGAGTGCGGGCGCATGGGTTCCCCCGGCCGTCGTGAAATCGGCCACGGCAAGCTGGCATGGCGTGCGATCCACCCGCTGCTGCCGGGCAAGGACACCTTCCCGTACACCATGCGCGTGGTGTCCGAGATCACGGAAAGCAACGGCTCGTCATCCATGGCGACCGTGTGCGGCACGTCGCTTGCGCTGATGGATGCGGGTGTGCCGCTGAAGCGTCCGGTAGCCGGCATCGCCATGGGCCTGATCAAGGAAGACGAGGATTTCGCCGTCCTGTCCGACATTCTTGGCGATGAAGATCACCTTGGCGACATGGACTTCAAGGTGGCGGGCACCGAGCAGGGCGTGACCGCGCTGCAGATGGACATCAAGATCACCTCGATCACGCCGGAAATCATGAAGATCGCGCTGGGTCAGGCCCGTCAGGGTCGCCTGCACATCCTTGGTGAAATGGCCAAGGCGCTGACCGAAGGCCGTTCGGACGTGTCCTCCTCCGCGCCGAAGATCACCACGATCTCCGTGCCGAAGGAAAAGATCCGCGACGTGATCGGCCAGGGCGGTAAAGTTATTCGTGAGATTGTTGAATATTCGGGCGCGAAGATCGACATCAACGATGACGGCACGATCATGATCGCCGCGTCGTCCGACGATCAGGCCGAAAAGGCCATCGAACGGATCCGTGGCATCGTGGCGGAACCCGAAGTGGGCCACATCTATAACGGCAAGGTCGTCAAGACCGCTGATTTCGGTGCGTTCGTCAACTTCCTTGGCCCCCGTGACGGGCTGGTTCACATTTCCGAACTGGCGCAGGGCCGTGTCTCCAAGACGACTGATGTCGTCAAGCAGGGAGACGAGGTGAAGGTAAAGGTGCTGGGCTTTGACGATCGCGGCAAGGTCAAGCTGTCCATGCGCGTGGTCGATCAGGATACCGGTGCCGATATTACCGAGACAGTGGGCGCGAAGCCCGGTCGTGCGCCCGCGCGCTAAGACGCGGCTCCGGCTTGTATGACACCCGGCGGCGGGACGTGCCCGGTATGGGCGCCCCGCCGCGCGGGCAGACACATGACGATGGAATGGTGATGAAGCCGATCAATGCGATCCGTATGGGCGGGACGGATATTCTGCCCCTGGTCGAAGGGGGGAAAGGCGTCTCGATCTCAACCGGCATATCCGCCGGGCACTGGGCGGCAGCCGGGGGGGCTGGCACGGTCTCGATCGTGAATGCCGATTCCTATGACAGAGATGGCAACGTCGTCCCGCAGATCTATCATGGTAAAACACGGCGCGAGCGGCACGAGGAACTGATCGATTACGCCATTCGCGGCGGGATCGCACAGGCCCGCATCGCGCATGAAATCGCAGGTGGCAGGGGACGTATCCATGCCAATATCCTGTGGGAAATGGGTGGTGCGGAACGCGTCATAAACGGGGTGCTGGAGGGTGCGCCGGGCATGATCCAGGGCCTGACCTGTGGCGCGGGCATGCCGTATCGCCTGTCGGAAATCGCGGCGCGTTTCGGCATTCATTATTATCCCATCGTATCGTCCGCCCGTGCGTTCAACGCCCTGTGGCGGCGTTCGTACCACAAGACGGGCGAACTGCTGGGTGCGGTGGTGTATGAAGACCCGTGGCGTGCGGGTGGCCATAACGGCCTGTCCAACACCGAAAACCCGCTGGCGCCGGAAGACCCTTTCCCCCGCGTGCTGGCGCTGCGTAAGCAGATGCGTGCCTTTGGCCTGGATGATACCCCCATCATCATGGCCGGTGGCGTATGGTGGCTGGAGGAATGGCAGGACTGGATCGACAACCCTGAACTCGGGCCAATCGTGTTCCAGTTCGGCACCCGGCCGCTGCTGACGCGCGAAAGCCCGATCCCCGACGCATGGAAGCAGCGCCTGCTGACGCTGAAGAAGGGGGATGTGTTCCTCAACCGTTTCTCGCCCACCGGCTTTTATTCATCCGCGGTGAACAATTCGTTCCTGCGCGAATTGCGGGGGCGGTCGGAACGCCAGATTCCGTTCTCCCCTGAAGCACTGGGCGAACACACGGCGGCGCTGGCCATCGGCGCGCGTGGGCGGCAGGTTTATGTCACCCCGGCCGATGCGCAGCGCGCGCGGCTGTGGATCGAGGAAGGCCATACCGAGGCCATGCGCACGCCGGACAATACGCTGGTGTTCGTGGCCCCGGAACGGGCACGGGAAATCCTGGCCGATCAGGGGGCCTGCATGGGCTGCCTGTCGGAATGCCGCTTTTCCAACTGGTCGCAGAAGCCGCCTGCCTATTCCAACGGGCACAAGGCGGATCCGCGTTCCTACTGCATCCAGAAAACGCTGCAGGCGGCGGCCCATGCCCATGGGCCGGACCAGGCGGAGGTGATTGACCACAACCTCATGTTCGGCGGCACGAACGCATGGCGTTTCGCGACCGACCCATTCTATGCCAACGGCTTTGTGCCCACCGTGGCGCAACTGCTGGAGCGGATCATGACCGGACGTTAGGCTGGTGGTCCATACCATATGAAACAGGCCGGTCCCCGTAAGGAAACCGGCCTGTTTCATTATAAAAATAACGGAAGTTTTGGGGTGCCGCCTTTTTTGAAAAAGCTTTACCAAAAACTGCTGTTTTATGCGGTTGCAGGAAGGCAGGTATCGCGGAACAACGCGAAAGCCAGCGCGCGATGGCTTATGGCGTTCTTTTCCGCATCGGTCATGTCGGCAAAGCTGCGGGTGCCGCTGCCGGGGGCGAAGATGGGGTCATAGCCGTGGCCGTTTTCGCCATGCGGTGGCCAGATGACATGACCGTCAATCCGCCCCTCAAAGGTTTCGGTCCGCCCGTCGGGCCATGCAAGGCACAGGACGGAAATGAACCACGCGCTGCGGTCCGGGTTATCGCCGATCCGGTCATGGATGCGGCGCATGGCGTCGGGATAATCCTTTTGCGGGCCAGCCCAGCGGGCGGAAAAAATGCCCGGTGCGCCATCCAGCGCCGCGACACAGAAACCCGAATCATCCGCCAGCGCGGGCAGGTTGGCGGCCTTGGCTGCCGCAACGGCCTTGATGGCGGCATTGCCGGTAAAGCTGTCGGCGGTTTCCTCCGGCTCGGGCAGGGACAGTTCGCCAGCCGAGACGACACGGATGCCGTATCCCGCAAGCAGCGCGGCAAATTCCGCGATCTTGCCCCGGTTATGGGTGGCCAGAACCAGTGTGTAGCCACGGTTCAGGCGGGTGGGGGTTGTGTTCATGCCTTCAATGCCTCTTCCACGATGGCGGTCTGGATACGGAACAGTTCAGCCGTGCCGGTGCGGGCAAGCCGCATGAGGGTGTTGAACTGGGCTTCGGTAAAGGGATCCTTTTCCGCCGTGCCCTGAATTTCCACAATGCCGCCATCGGCGGTCAGGACAAAATTGGCGTCGGCGCTGGCCGTGCTGTCTTCCCTGTAGTCCAGGTCCAGAACCGGGCCGTCATCCGTAAGCCCGCAGGATATGGCCGCGACCTGTCCCTTGATCGGCAGGGCGGGCAGGGTGCCGTCGCGCACCAGTTTTTCCAGCGCCAGGCGCAGTGCGACCCATGCCCCGGTAATCGCGGCGCAGCGCGTGCCGCCATCGGCGTTCAGCACGTCGCAGTCCACCGTGACCGAGATTTCGCCCAGCGCTTTCAGGTCCACCACCGCGCGCAGGGCACGGGCGATCAGGCGCTGGATTTCCTGTGTGCGGCCGGTCTGCTTTCCACGCGCGGCCTCGCGCTGGCCCCGGCTGTGGGTGGCGCGCGGCAGCATGCCGTATTCCGCCGTGACCCAGCCCTGTCCCTTGCCGCGCAGGAAGGAGGGCACGCGGGTTTCGACCGTGGCGGCGCACAGGACTTCGGTCCCGCCCATGCGGATCAGGGCGGACCCTTCGGCATGGTGGGCGAAGCCGGGCTGGATGAAGACGGGACGCAGGGCGTCAATGGCGCGGCCGGATGGGCGCATGGGCGTAAAACTCCGCAAGGTGATGGGGCGGCATAGCCTGCAATCCGTCCCGATTTCCAGTCCCGCGTGGGCAGGACGGGACAGGATCTGCTATGATGGGGACGCGGATGGTCCGCATGGTGAATGGATACGTGCAACACAGGGGGCATGGCGATGGAAAACCGACCACAGGTATCGCAGCCAGCCCTGCTGTCCGGGCTTGATGCGCGTTCTGCCGCGATCCTGCGCGAGATCGTGGAGCAGTATGTCGAAACGGGCGAACCGATGGGCTCGCGCACCCTGTCGCAGCGCCTGCCGCTGTCGCTTTCCCCTGCCACGATTCGCAATGTGATGGCGGACCTGACCGACGCGGGGCTGTTGTTTTCCCCGCATGCATCGGCAGGACGGCTGCCCACGGAAAAGGGCGTACGGCTGTTTGTCGATGGCCTGCTGCAGTTCGGCAACCTGAGCGAGGAGGAGCGTGAAAGCATCGCGGGCATGCTGGACGTGAAGGGCCGTTCGCTGGAGGATACGCTGGCGCAGGCATCGTCCATGCTGTCGGGCCTGTCATCGGCTGCGGGACTGGTCATGGCCCCCAAGAGCGATGGCGCCACCATCAAGCATATCGAATTCGTGGCCCTTGGCCCGGGGCGTGCGCTGGTCATTCTGGTCAGTGCGGACGGACAGGTGGAAAACCGCGTGATCGAGACGCCGCCCGGCCTGCCGCCTTCCGCACTGGTGGAGGCGGGCAATTACCTCAACGCCCACCTGTCGGGCCAGACGCTGGACCGCCTGCGGGAGACGGTCAGCACCGACATGACGGCCAACCGCAACGAACTGGACCACCTGACGGCGGAAGTGGTGGAAAGCGGCCTTGCGACATGGAGCGACGCCGATGAACGCGGCGGCACCCTGTTCATACGCGGGCAGGGCCGCCTGCTGGCCGATGTGACGGAAATCGAACGCCTGACCACGATCCAGATGCTGTTTGAACGGCTGGAGACACAGGAAACCATGCTGCGCCTGCTCGACCTTGCGCGCGAATCCGAAGGGGTGCGGATCTTCATCGGTGCGGAAAGCGGGCTGTTCGGCATGGCGGGAATGTCGGTGGTGGTCGCCCCCGCGCGCACCGATTCCAACCGCATCGTGGGGGCGATTGGCGTAATCGGTCCCACCCGCATCAACTATGCCCGCATCATTCCCGTGGTGGATTACACGGCGCGGGTGATCGGGCGGATGCTGGGCTGAGGCGACGGGATTGCAATGCAACCCACGCCGCCCGCGGTCCTTAATGTGTGGCACAGACCCGCCACACGCGTCCCGTGCCCACACAGGCGCAGGGTCGCCCAACGCGCAAGGAGAATGGCATGTTCACGCCCGATGCAAGGCAGTCCGGATCGTTCATGATTGGTGGTGACCTGGAGGTCACGCGGCTTGGCTTTGGCGCCATGCGCATTACGGGAAAGGGCATATGGGGTGAACCCGCCGACCGTGCCGCGGCACTGGCCACCCTGCGCCGCCTGCCGGAACTGGGCATCAACTTCGTCGATACGGCGGATGCGTACGGTCCGTTTGTCAGCGAGGACCTGATCCGCGAGGCGCTGCATCCCTACACGGATACCATCATCGCCACCAAGGGCGGCCATACGCGCCACGGTCCCGATATCTGGAAGCCGGTGGGCAATCCCGACTACCTGCAGCAGTGCGTACTGATGAGCATGCGTAGGCTGGGGGTCGAACGCATCGACCTGTGGCAACTGCACCGCGTGGGGCCTGACTGCACGCCCGAACGGCAGTTCGAGGCCATTGCCGCCATGCGCGCGCAGGGGCTGATCCGCCATGTCGGCCTGTCCGAAGTGACGGTGGAGATGATCGAGCGCGCGCGGCTGTATTTCCCGGTCGCTACGGTCCAGAACCGCTTCAACCTCGTCAACCGCTATTCCGAAGACGTGCTGGATTACTGCACGAAGGAAAATATCGGCTTCATCCCGTGGGCGCCGCTGGCGGCGGGCAGCCTGACGAAGGGCGATACCCTGCTGACCCGCCTGGCCAGCGAGAAGGGCGTGCAGCCCGGACAGATCGCGCTGGCGTGGCTGCTGCGCCGTGCGCCGGTCATGCTGCCCATTCCCGGCACCAGCAGCCCCGACCATCTGGCCGATAATGCGGTCGCTGCCGCCATTGAACTGAGCCATGAGGAATTCCAGCAGCTTGATAACGACGGGCGCGCGGAATGGGCCAGCCGTAACGGCGCGTAAGGGGGCGGCACGCCCCATGTGCGGCGGATCGGGGGCGACGGCGGCGGCGGACAATGCTAGACAGGGGCCTCGACACAGAACCGCCCCTTTCTTTCCCTATTGGATACCGGATGACGCTTGCTGACGGATCAGGCCGCGATGGCCGGATTGATGGACCCTCACGCCCAGGCGCTGGCGGCCCGCGCCGCCCACGTTACCGCATGGTGCGCTGGCTTGCGGGCAGCACGCTTGCCGTCCTGCTGCTGGGCGGTGGTGGAGCGGCCCTTCTGGCATGGGGGGAATATGAACGCCTGAGCGAGGGCCTGCCCACGGTTGACGGCCTGCGTACCTACCAGCCCCCGGTCATGAGCCGCCTGTATTCGGGCGATGACCAGGTCATGGCGGAACTGGCGGCGGAACGGCGCATATTCGTGCCCTACAGCGCCATACCCGAACGCGTGCGCGATGCCTTCCTTGCGGCGGAGGACCAGAAATTCTTCACCCATGGCGGTGTCGATCCCATGGCCATCCTGCGCGCGGGCCTGACCGACATGATGATGCACGGGACGAAGCACCGTCCCATCGGGGCCTCGACCATCACGCAGCAGGTCGCGCGCATCATGCTGCTGGGGTCGAATGCGGTCTCCATTGACCGCAAGATCAAGGAAGCGCTGCTGGCCATGCGGCTGGAGCAGACGCTGAGCAAGGAACAGATCCTTGAGATCTACCTGAACGAAATCTACCTTGGCGAAGGGGTCTACGGCATCGGGGCCGCGGCCCAGACCTATTTCAACAAGCCGCTGGACCAGCTGGACAATGCCGAGGCCGCCTTTCTTGGCGCGTTGCCCAAGTCGCCCACCAACTACAACCCCCACCGCTTCGTGCAGGCGGCGACCAACCGGCGTAACTGGGTGCTGGACCGCATGGCGGACCTGAAGGTCATCACGCCCGAGGAAGCGCGCGCGGCCCAGCAGGAGCCGCTGGTGCCCGCCAACTTCACCCGCCCCGGCCCGGTCCCCGGTTCCGAATGGTTTGCCGAGGAAGTGCGTCGTGAACTGATCGAACGCTATGGCATCGGCACGACGATGGAAGGCGGGCTGTCGGTTCATACCTCGCTCGATTCCCACCTGCAGCAGGTGGCCACCACCGCGCTGCGTGACGGGCTGCTGCGCTATGACCGCGCGCATGGTGGCTGGCGCGGCGCCTTTGCGCATATCGATGCGGCGGATGCAGGCGGGGACTGGGCCAATGCGCTGGCCCGTGTCACGGCACCCGCCGCCATGCTGGAACAGTGGCGGGTCGCGGTCGTGCTGTCCCCCGCCACCGGGCGCGTGGGCTGGCTGGAAGGGCGCGATCCCGTCATTCCCCATACCGGTGACCTGCTGGCGCGTGACCGGGCATGGATGCGCACCGGCAAGGGATTGCAGGAAGGTGACGTGATCCTGATCGAACCACAGGCTGATGGCGGCGGCGTTGCCGTGCGGCAGGTGCCGCGCGTGGAAGGCGCGCTGGCCACGGTGGACGTGCATACCGGGCGCGTCATGGCCATGGTGGGGGGCTGGTCGTTCAAGGAATCGCAGTTCAACCGCGCGACGCAGGCGGCGCGCCAGCCGGGGTCTTCGTTCAAGCCCTTCGTCTACCTGGCGGCGATGGAGCAGGGGATTTCCCCTTCGCAGAAATTCGATGACTCTCCCGTCAGCTACGGCGAATGGCATCCCAACAATTATGAAAAGGATTTCTGGGGGCCGACCACGCTGCATGACGCATTGCGGGAATCGCGCAACCTCGTCACCATCCGCCTTGCGGCACAGATCGGCATGAAGCCGGTGGCCGACCTGGCGCAGAAGCTTGGTCTGGTCCATTCCATGCCGCTGGTGCTGCCTGCGGCGTTGGGGGCAGTGGAAACCACTGTCATGCGTGAGGCGGGCGCCTATGCCACCATCGCCAATGGCGGCAGGCTGGTCACGCCCACCCTGGTTGATGATATCAAGGATCGCAACGGCAACATTGTCTGGCGCCCCGATGGCGTGACGTGGAAGGCCGGCAGCATGGCCGCCGATGGCCCGCAGATGGAAGATAGCCGCCCGCAGGTGGTATCGGCCACGTCCGCCAGCCAGATCGTGGCGATGATGCAGGACGTGGTGCGCCGGGGTACCAGCGTGCGCGCGGGGGCTGGCATTGACCGGCCCATCGCGGGAAAGACCGGCACCAGCCAGGATTTCAATGATGCATGGTTCGCGGGCTTTTCCCCCGATCTGGTGACGGTGGTATGGATCGGGTTCGATACCCCGCAGTCGCTGGGCAAGAACGAAACCGGCGGCGCGATCGCGGGTCCGATCTGGAACCAGGTCATGAAGACGGCGCTGGCCAGCCGCCCACGCCTTGATTTCCGCGTGCCCGAAGGGGTACAGCTGGCCCGTTACGATACCGGGATGGGCATGGCGATCGACGCCTTCAAGCCCGGGCAGGTGCCGGGGGTCAGTGTTGACCTTGGCGCGGGGTCGGGCATGGCGCTGACGGCGGCGGATACCGGTGCTGAAAACATGCCCGATTCCGAAACCGACATGGCCACCATGCCCGGCAGCCCGGCTGCGGCAGGTGATGGCAGCACATCCGCGGGCCATCCCGGTGCGCCGTCCCGCCCCGCCGCATCCCAGCCTTCCGGGGGTGACATTGGCATGGGTGGCCTGTATTGACGCCCGTTATGCCGGGCGGCCGCGCGCATGCCCGCATTGTTTACCGTTGAGCGAGGAGCAAGCCCATGTCTGCCGAGACAGAGGCCCTGAACGACCAGATCAAGCAGTCGGTGGCACTGCTGAGGAGGCATCTTTGACTGGGATGTCGCAATCGACCGCCTTGCGGAGCTGAACAACCGGGCCGAAGACCCCGAGTTGTGGAATGATTCCGAAGCCGCCCAGAAGCTCATGCGCGAGCGCACGCTGCTGGCCAACCAGATCGAGGGCGTGCAGCGGCTTGAAGCCGATGTGAACGATACGATCGAACTGGTGGAACTGGCGGAAATGGAAGGCGATTCGGCTGTCGTGGCCGAAGCGCTGTCCAGCCTGCGCGCGCTTGCGGAAGAAGCCAAGCGGCGTGAGACCGAAAGCCTGCTTTCGGGTGAGGCGGACAGCAATGACTGCTACCTTGAAGTCAACGCCGGCGCGGGCGGGACGGAGGCGCAGGACTGGGCCGAAATGCTGTTGCGCATGTACACCCGCTGGGCCGAACAGCATGGTTACAAGGTGACCATGATGGAAAGTTCGGAAGGGGAGCAGGCCGGCATCAAGTCCGCCACCATCCAGGTCAGCGGCCCCAATGCCTATGGCTGGCTCAAGACCGAGGCGGGGGTGCACCGCCTTGTCCGGATCTCGCCGTTTGATGCGGCGGCGCGGCGGCAGACGTCGTTTGCATCCGTGTGGGTCTATCCGGTGGTCGATGATTCGATCGAGATCGAGATCAACGAAGCCGACCTGCGTGTGGATACGTTCCGTGCATCGGGCGCGGGCGGCCAGCACGTCAACAAGACGGAATCGGCCATCCGCATCACCCACATCCCCACCGGGATCGTGGTGGCATGCCAGACCGACCGGTCCCAGCACCGCAACCGCGCCACGGCCATGACCATGCTGAAGGCGCGCATGTACGAGCAGGAACTGCAGAAGCGCGAGGCCGCCGCCGCCCAGACCGAGGCGAACAAGACCGATATCGGCTGGGGGCACCAGATCCGTTCCTACGTGCTGGCCCCGTACCAGCTGGTGAAGGACCTGCGTACCAACGTGGAAAAAACCAATCCGGACGCCATCCTGGATGGTGACATTGATGACTTCATGGCGGCCGCCCNTGCCGCCCGCGTGGGGGCGACCCGGTCGGAAGCCAGCGCGCAGGCGCAGTAACCGCGACAGTCCGCCCATCCGCGCACCCCACGGCTTCCGGTCGTGGGGTTTTTTCATGGCCGGGCGGGAACCATTGTTCCGCAACAGTAAATTTGTTCCGTACCTGTTGCATATCGTGCTTGACACATACGCCCCGACCACGCCCAATCAGGGTCTGGCAATTAATGGCGCGCAGCCCCGGTCCAAGGGCGCTGGCTGGTGGCGTCTGGACGGGAATGGCATGTGGTCTGACGAAGTCATGGGATTGGATTATGCGGCCAGGCAGCGACGGCGCACGCCGTACGTGCGCGTGGTGGGCGTGATCATTGCGGTCCATGTCGTTGTCCTGTCGATGCTGGCCTACGGGCTGCGGCCCAAGGCCAAGCCCATGTTTCCCGAACCCTATCGCCCCCTGCCACCGGTGACGCTGCGGATCATTCCCGAACCGATGCCGCCCGTCCCGCCCGCGCCGCCGCCCGTACGTCCGGTCATGGTCCAGCCGCTGGTTCCCGTCATTCCCGCCCCCGTAATCGGGCGTGACCGACGGGTCCACATGCCGGAAATTGTTCCGAAATCGATACAGGTGGATTGATTTTCATCTCCCGGACTGGTCAGATAACAGTCATGAAATGTGTTGCAGGCCAGACCCATGGCCCTTTCGTCAGAGGATTTCAGGTAAATGACCCGACAGCATCGTAATCAAGTCATCGCGGCCGCGCTGCTGACTGCATTGCCCGCCCTTGCCTACGCCACCCCCGCGGCGGCTGCCGATTCCAACCCGTATGGCCTGGGCGCGCTGTGGTCGAATGGTGACTTCATTGCGCGTACCGTGCTGATCATCATGGTCGTGATGTCTGTCGGGACATGGTACATCATGATCACCAAGTTCCTCGAGCAGGCGCGTATCCTGAAGGATGCCAAGGAAGTGAAGGCGAAATTCTGGCCTGCCCATGACATCAAGGAAGGTGCGGCGCTGCTCGATACCGCCTCGCCCTTCCGCTACATCGCCGATACCGGCATCAAGGCCGCCGAACACCACGAAGGCACGATGCAGGAAACCATCGACCTGCATTCCTGGACCACCATGTCCATCCAGCGTTCGGTGGATTTCATCCAGAACCGCCTGCAGGGTGGCCTGGCCTTCCTCGGCACCGTGGGTTCGACCTCGCCGTTCGTGGGTCTGTTCGGCACGGTCTGGGGTATCTATCACGCGCTGACGGCCATCGGCATCGCGGGGCAGGCCTCGATCGACAAGGTTGCGGGTCCGGTTGGTGAATCGCTGATCATGACCGCCATCGGCCTGGGCACCGCCGTGCCTGCGGTGCTGGGCTACAACATGCTGGTCCGCCGCAACAAGGGCGCGCTGGATGAGGTGCGCAACTTCGCCGCTGACGTGCAGTCGATCCTGATGGGCGGCTATCGCCATGAAACGCACGACGCCGCTGAATAAGCCCGACACCCGCGCATGATCTGATTTCACGTCGTGACACGGCAGGCGCATATCATGCGGCCTGCCGTGTCGCCATCGGTCAGGGGCGGATTGAATGATGGGCCGCGCGGGTCCATCGTGATGCCCTGGCCGATCAATCGGGCCATGACCCGTTCATGGAAGGACATCCAGTTGAAAAACATCACATCCAAATCGCTGTTCCAGCTGCGCGGGCGCCTGCTGGCCGGGGTCATGATGGCGCTGCCGCTGGCGGGCGTGCTGCCCGTTCACGGTGCGTATGCGGCGGACCAGCTGGGGGAAAAGGTTGGCGCGGCACTGCAGAAGGCGCAGACTGAACTGGCCGTCAAGAAATACCCGCAGGCCATGGCCGATGTTGACGCGGCGGATGCCGTGACCGGCAAGTCCGAGTACGAATCCTATACCATCGCGCAGATGCGTGCCGCCGTCGCCGCCCAGTCCGGCAATGTGCCCGCCGCGATTTCGGCCTATGACACGCTGATCGCATCACCGCGCACCCCGGCGGCGACCAGGGAACAGATGGCGCTGGCCGAAGGCAGCATGGCCTTCACCGCCAAGGATTACCCCACGGCGATCACGGTCACTGAAAAATACATCAAGGCGGGTGGCAAGAACCCGCAGATGCTGACGATCCTGATCCAGGCGTATTACCTGCAGCATGATTACGCCAACGCCGCGCGCGTGCAGCAGGCGCAGATTGACGCCACCATCAAGGCGGGTGGCAAGCCCACGGAAAACCAGCTTCAGCTTCTGGCCGCATGCCAGGCGCAGCTGAAGGACAATGCGGCGCTGACAAAAACCTATGTGCTGCTGGCCACCTATTATCCCAAGCCTGATTACTGGGCGCAGGTGGTGCATTCGGTCCTGAGCAACCCGAACATGGCCCCGGGGCTGCGTCTGGACATCGACCGCGTGCGTCTTGAATCCGGTCTGGTCAAGACCTCGGCCGAGTATATGGACATCACCGAGCTGGCCATGCAGGCGGGGCTGCCGCAGCTTGCGCTGGATATCATCAACCAGGGCTACAGCACCGGCGTGCTGGGCCATGACGCCAGTGCCCCGCGTGAGGAAAAGCTGAAGGCGCTGGTGACGCAGAGTGTTGCCGACCGCAAGGCCGGGCTGGACGCGGCGGCGGCACAGGCCACAACCGGCAACGCCATGCTGACGGCGGGCTACAACTACGTGCTGTTCGGTCAGGGCGACAAGGGCATCGCCCTGATGCAGCAGGGTATTGCCAAGGGACCGTCGGACGTGAACATCGCACGCCTGCACCTTGGTCTGGCGCAGGCCGCGGCGGGGCAGAAGGATGCCGCCATCGCCACCTTCAACAGCGTGGAAGGTACCAATGGCGCGCGTGATATTGCCCAGTTCTGGGTGCTGAAGCTGAATTCGGCTGCTGTCGCCGCGCACTGACCTTATCCATAGGTCAGGGTGTCATACGGGGTGCCGGATTCGTCTGGCGCCCCGTTTTCGTTTCGAAACCGGGCATGACTGACATTTTATGATATGAACGATGGTCTTATCCCGACCCGGTGCGTTGGATATGCTGGTGGCCGTCGCATGAATGGCATCATGACTGTCCCTGAATCGAAACATGGCCGAGAGAATGACACAGATACCTGCCACTGATGATCTGCCCGCCCGTATCCTTGTGGTGGAAGATGACCCTGGCATGCGCACCCTGATCGTCCGTGCCCTGCAGGGCGATGGCTACCGCGTGCGTGGCGTGCAGGACGGTCCTGAAATGTGGGACGCGCTGCGCGCGCAGGCGGCTGACCTGATCATTCTTGATGTCATGCTGCCGGGCAGCAGTGGCCTGGATCTGTGCCGTGGCCTGCGGGCGCAGCCCGATCCGGTGGCGCCGGGGGAGGCGCCATTGACGGAAGTGCCGGTCATCATCGTGTCCGCGCGTGGCGAGGAACTGGACCGCGTGCAGGGGCTGGAACTGGGGGCGGATGACTATGTGCCCAAGCCCTTTGGCCAGAAGGAACTGCTGGCCCGCGTGCGTGCGGTGCTGCGCCGTCGCGGGGGCGGGGTCACGACCCCCAGTGCGGGCCGCCAGCGCAAGGAAACCGTGCGTTTTGCCGGCTGGACGCTGGACCTGCGCCGCCGTGAACTGACGGACCCGGCTGGTGCCGCGGTCGAGATTTCGGGGGCGGAGCATGACCTGCTGACCAGCTTCCTTGACAATCCGCAGCGCGTCATTGGCCGTGACCGTCTGCTGGAACTGTCACGCACCCGGCTGGGGGATGTATCGGACCGGAGCGTGGACGTGCTGGTCAGCCGCCTGCGGCGCAAGCTGGGGCCGGATTCGGACGGGCTGATCCGCACCGTGCGGGGCATGGGCTATATCTTCACGTCGGAGGTGGAGCGGATCTGACGGCGCAAGGCATGACCACGTCCCGATCCGCGCAGGCCACCCGGACGGTCCCGCCCGCGCCACGGCGGATCACGCTGTGGCCGCGTGGGCTGGTGGGGCGCGTCATGTTCGTGCTGCTGGCCGCGGTCGCGCTCGTCTTTGTCGGCAGTTCCGTTTTCTATGAGGCAGCCGAGACCTACACCATAGACGATGCCCAGCTGGAACAGGTGGGCGAACGGCTGGTGATCGATGCCCGTGTCCTGACCGCAACGCCCACGTCGCAACGCATGGTGCTGGCGGCCATGCTGTCCACCAATGACCTGACGGTGGACTGGCGCACCCCCGCGCAGCAGGGGGTGATGAAGGTCGAACCCCCGTCGCTGCGCAAGCTGCATGACCGCATGGCCGGGCCACTGACGGCCTTGCAGGGGGACGCGCTGAACCTGTCGGGCACGATCGCGGCGACGGAGGACGTTCGCGGCACGCTGCGCCTGCCCGATGGCAGTTACATGGGCTTCCTTGCCCCCGCCATCCTGCAGCCCCACCATATGCGGCGGGGCATTGTCTCGGCGGCGATTCTGGCGGGGGCGGTGCTGCTGGCGGCAGGCATGCTGGTGCGCGCGCTGAGCATGCCGCTGCTGGCGCTGGCGGATGTGGCCGATACGGTCGGGTCCGGCCGGTGGGTGCCGCTCGAAAACAAGGGCCCGCGGGAGGTCCGCTATCTTGCCCGCGCCATCAATGACATGCAGGAGCGCATCAACCGCCTGATCGCCGACCGGACGGAGGCGCTGGCCGCCGTCTCCCACGACCTGCGCACGCCGCTGGCCCGCCTGCGGCTGCGGGCTGGCTTTCTGGATGATGCGAACGCGCAGAAGGAGATCGAGGCCGACGTTACGGAAATGGAGGCCATGATTGCCGGTGTGCTGGCCTATCTGTCGGGGGAAAAGGACCCCGAGCCCGCGCGGTCGGCCAATGTGGCCTCGATCCTTGCGACACGGGTTGATGATGACGCCGATCAGGGCCGCGACGTGACCTATGACGGGCCGGATCAGGCGCAGGCCGTGGTGCGCCCGCTGGCGCTCAAGCGCGTGCTGGGCAACCTGATCGACAATGCGGTGAATTACGGCGGCAATGCCCATGTCAGCCTGACGGCAGGGCCGGAGGTGCTGTGCATACGGGTGGAAGACAATGGTCCCGGCCTGCCGGAAGCCGAGATCGGGCGTGTGACGACACCCTTCTACCGGGTCGAGGGATCGCGTTCACGCAGCACGGGGGGGCTGGGGCTGGGGCTTGCGATCGTCAGCCGCGAGGTGGAGCGTGATGGCGGTCGTTTCCACCTGTATAACCGGGCCCATGGCGGCCTGTGCGCGGAAATTGTCCTGCCACGCAATGCTGTGATACGTCCGGCCGGTTAAAAGCGGATCTGGTTTCCCCGCGTGGGGTTGGATTTACACGCGGGTCGATCATATAACAGGACTTGGTAAGTACGTTTGCATGTCCCGCTTTCCCGTCATGTCTGGAAGACCGAGCAATGTTCATCGAAACAGAAGATACCCCAAATCCCGCAACGCTGAAGTTCCTGCCGGGGCGCGAGATCATGGCCAACGGGGCCACGGCTGACTTCATCAGTCCCGATTCCGTGGCCGGGCGTTCGCGCCTTGCGGAACTTCTGTTTGACCTGGAAGGCGTGGCGCGCGTCTTTTTCGGCAATGACTTCGTAGCCGTGACCCGCAGCGACGCAATGCAGTGGGATGACCTGCGCCCGCAGGTGCTGTCCGTGCTGGCGGACTACCTGGCGACGGAACAGCCGGTGGTGGAAAGCGACGCGCAGGTGGTCGAGGACCTGATCGCGCCGGGGGATGAGGAAATCGTGCAGCAGATCAAGGAACTGCTGGACACCCGCGTGCGCCCCGCCGTTGCGGGCGATGGCGGGGACATTGTATTCCGGGGCTATCGTGACGGTGTGGTGCGGCTGACCATGCAGGGGGCCTGTTCGGGCTGCCCGTCGTCGCGCGCGACGCTCAAGCACGGGGTGGAGAACATGCTGCGCCATTATGTGCCGGAAGTGGTATCGGTAGAGCAGGTGGAGGCCTGATCGGCAGGCCTGCGGGTAGTCTGGGAATGTTTCATGGCGCTTGATGACGCTGGGCTTGATCTTCTGTTTCGTAACGCACGCACGCCGGTGGCGTGGAATGACCGGCCCGTGGGGCAGGAAACGCTGCGGCAGCTGTACGATCTGGTCCGCCTTGGCCCGACATCGGGTAACTGCTGTCCGGCGCGTTTCGTGTTCATTACCACCGAAAGCTGCCGTGAACGCCTGCGTCCCGCCCTTTCGGCAGGGAACGTGCAGCGCGTGATGACCGCCCCGGTCACCGTGATCGTGGCGCATGACCCGCTGTTCTTTGACCGGATGGATACGCTCAACCCCGCCCCGGACGTGCGGCAATGGTTCGCGGCCGATGTGGGACTGGCGGAGGAAACGGCCTTTCGCAATGGCACGTTGCAGGGCGCCTACCTGATCATGGCCGCCCGTGCGCTGGGGCTGTCGGTGCTGCCGCTGTCGGGGTTTGATGGTGCGATGGTGGAAGACTGCTTCCTGGCGCAGAAGGGCTGGCAGGCGAATTTCCTTGTCTGCCTGGGCTATACGGACGGGCCGCCGCCAAACGCCCGCGCGCCGCGCCCCGATTTTGATGATGCCTGCGTGATTGTATAGGTCATGCGGATTCTGGTGATGGACGGCAGCGCCACCGGCACGCAGGCGCGGGCCGTGATTGCCTGCCTTGCGTCGGGTGCTGACGGTGCATTGTCCGTTCTGGCGACCCGGACGGCCACGGGCCGGGGCGCTGCCGAACAGTTCCCCCTGCTGGCAACCGAACTTTTTGCGCAATGTGGCTGGACCCATGCCATGCCCGAACTGGTGGGCGTGGTCGTGGGGCCGGGTTCGTTTACGGGATTGCGGGCTTCGCTGGCGTTTGCCCACGGGCTTGCTGCGGGTAGTGGCTGTGCCGTGGTGGGCATGACGGGGGGCGAAGCCATGGCCGATGTCCTGCGTGATACGGCCCGGCCGCTGGCGGCGCGCCCGCTATGCTGCACCGTTGCGCGACGGGGACGGGTATTTGTTGAAACGCTGGCGGATGAGCAGGATGCGGGCAGCGTGTCCGCCCATATGCTTGATACGCTTGAACTGCCGCCCGGTCCCGTGTTGCTGGCCGGTAATGCTGCGGAAGAGGTGGCGCAGGCCATGCCAGAACGCGCAGACGTGCGGATATGCGCATTGACGCAGCCTGATCCCGTGGACATCGCCATGGCGGCCCTGCGCCGTTTCCGTGGCCACCTGCCGCCCCGTGCAGCCCAGCCACTCTATGTCGATGCGCCGGAGGCCAGGCTGCCTGCGGCCGGCCTGCGTCCCGCCCCCATCGATACGCCATGACCCCGTCCCCCCGGCCTGCCGGTGCACAGGCCACGTTGCTGGCCCATATCCATGCACGGGCGTTTCCCCCCACCCACAGGTGGGATGCGCAGGCCATGCAGGCCCTGCTGGACATGCCGGGTGTATGCGTTGTGATGGCGGCGGAGGACGCGCCCGGCTTCATCATGGCCCGCACCCTGTTTGACGAGGCCGAGATCCTGACCTTTGCCGTGGACCCGGCCTGGCAGCGGCGCGGGATCGGGCGTGACCTGCTGGCGCGCTGCACGCGGCAGGTGGGGGAAGCGGGCGCGCGGACCCTGTTTCTGGAAGTGGCCATGGATAACGTCCCCGCCATGGGGTTGTACCGCGCGAATGGATTCGCACAGGCGGGAATCCGTCGTCACTATTACCCCGACGGGATGGATGCCTGTGTCATGCGGCGGGTGATTTGAGCACGGTCAGCCGATGTGTCATGCCATCTGCTTCTGTCTGTATTTCTTCCACAACATGACCAAGTAGTTTCAGGCTGCGTGAAACGTTGTCCAGTGGTGTTGCGCCCCGCAGGCGAACAAGCAGTTTTTCCCCGGCAGGCAGTCTGTCAAGTGCCAACCGCGTGCGTACGAAAGTCATGGGGCATACTTCATGGGTGATATCTATTTCTGCCATACCAATATCAGACATATTACCATGAAACCTTTGTTGTTACCGGTTGCGATCCTTCGGGAATTATTTATATAGGATACATCATTATTCCAGAGTGACAGGATCAGATTAATGGCTGATGCAGCGGCAGAAGTTGAATTGCGGGAACTGGCTGCCGAAATCGTTTCGGCGTACGTATCCCGTAACGAGCTGGATGCGGACACCCTTCCCGATCTGATTCACCGGGTTTACGAAGCCGTGGCTTCGCTGGGACGCGCGGAACCCGTGCCGGAGAAGCCGGTGCCGGCCGTGCCCCTGAAGAAATCGGTTTTCCCCGATTATATCGTCTGTCTCGAGGACGGGAAGAAGCTCAAGATGCTCAAGCGTCATCTCAAGACCGCCTATAACATGACGCCCGATGAATACCGTGAACGCTGGGGCCTGCCCCATGACTACCCCATGGTGGCCCCCAATTATGCCAGCCATCGTTCGTCGCTTGCGCGCAAGATCGGGCTTGGCACCAAACGTGAGGACTGAACCACACATAGTGTGGTAGTGTGGACAGGTATCTGCATGATCGGCTACGCCCGTAAACATGGCACCAGACAGTAACGGACTACAGACCCGCATCGAACGTATGTGTACCGAACGCGGCCTGAAAATGACAGGCCAGCGGCGGGTGATCGCACGCGTCCTGTCTGAAGCCCACGACCACCCGGATGTGGAGGAACTGTACCGCCGCGCATCCCAGCTGGACGGGCGTATTTCGGTTGCCACGGTGTACCGCACCGTGCGCCTGCTGGAAGAAAACGGCATTCTGGAACGGCGGGATTTCGGCGGCGGTCGCGCCCGGTACGAAGCCACGGAAGAAGGCGATCATTACCACCTGATTGATGTGGAAAGTGGGCAGGTGGTGGAATTCACCCATACCGACCATGCCGAACTGCTGCGCAGGATTACGGCTGAACTCGGGTTCGAACTGGTGTCACATCGGTTGGAACTGTTTGCACGCAGGTTGCCCGACGTGCCAGAAGAACAGACGGGCCAGATGGCGCAAACGCAGCAGAAAGGCAGGTCACGGCCTTGAGTATCGAGAAAACCATACAGTCCCTTTCTACCCTGAACCTTGAACGCAACGGTTTTCCTGAATTGCGTGGGGGCAACCTTGGTGTCCGGATCGCCACGACGGATGAAGAACGCGATGCGGCCCAGGCGCTGCGTTACCGTGTGTTCTATGAGGAAATGGGGGCGATTCCCGATTCCCGTACCGCACGCCTGAAGCGTGATGTGGACGAATTCGATGAATATGCCGATCACCTTCTGGTGATCGACCATGCCATTTCATCAGGCGCCAAGGGTGTGGTCGGCACCTATCGCCTGATGCAGGGGGACGCGGCCAGGCGGCTGGGCAAATTCTATACTTCCAGTGAATATGACATTTCTCCCCTGACCGAATTTCCCGGCCGGCTGCTGGAAGTGGGACGGTCATGCGTGGACCTGAACTATCGCGGGCGTGCGGCCATGCAGTTGCTGTGGCGTGGCATTGCCTCCTACATCTTCCTGCACCGTATTGATGTCCTGTTCGGTTGCGCCAGCCTGCCGGGCACCAATCCCGATGCGCTGTCGGATGAACTGACCTATCTGTACCACAACCATCTTGCCCCGCCCGCGCTGCGCGTGCGCGCCCTGTCCGAACGCCGGGTGGAAATGCTGCGCGCGGACCCGCAGGTCCTTGACCACCGGCGTTCGCTTGCGCGCCTGCCGCCGTTGATAAAGGGCTACCTGCGGCTGGGTGGTTATGTGGGTGATGGCGCCGTGATCGATGAACAGTTCAACACCACTGATGTCGCGGTACTGGTCAAGAGTGAACTGCTGGCTGACAAGTATTACCGGCACTACGAACGTCGCCTGCGTGACGCGCTGGACTAGCCCCGCAGTCCCCGGGGGAGCGGATTGCGGCGCTCCATGATGTCCCTGTACAATCTGTATATGAAGCTGGCGCGCCTGCACGGGTGGCGGGCGGATCTGGCCATGCTGCTGGCGGGCGGGGTGTATGCCCTTGCGTTTCCACCGCTGCATGCCGTTGTGGTCCTGCCTGTCGCCTTCTGCCTGCTGGCGCTGGCGATTGATCATGCGGCCGGTTGGCGCGGGGCCGCGCGGCGTGGCTTCATGTTTGCGATGGGGCTTTATACCGTGGGCCTGTACTGGCTCATGTACGCCATCCTGTTGCGCGCGGATGATTTCTGGTGGCTGGTGCCGCTGGCGTCACCGGGCTGTGCGCTGATCCTTGCCCCGTTGAGTGCCCTGTCCGCCGGGCTGAGCCGACTGGTGCCGCGTGGTACCGGGCGGCTTATGGTCCTGTCCGCGCTGTGGACACTGACGGATATGGCGCGCGTGTACGTGTTCAGCGGCTTTCCATGGAATCCGCCGGGCAGCGTGTGGGAATTCCCCGGCCTTGCGGGGGATATCATGATCCAGCCCGCCGCATGGATCGGGGTGGATGGCCTGACGCTGCTGACCTGTATCGTGGCGCTGGCTCCGCTTTATGGCCGGATGGGCCGGTGGGCGTGCCTTGTGCTTATGGTGGCATGGGTCGGTTGTGGTGCGGTACGGTTCAGCAGCATACATGACACCTATCTCCATAATCCCGAAATCGTACTGGTGCAGGGCAATGTGCCGGAGACCGACAAGATCGCGGGTAATTCGGACGTGGCGATCTTTCGCCGTTATCTCGCCCTGACCCATCAGGGCGTGGCGCAGGGCCTGCAGCAGGCGGGCGCTACGCGGCCCGTTGTGTTCGCATGGCCGGAATCGGCTTTTCCGGGGCTGCTGCTGGAAGATGATATCGCGCGCCCCATGATCATGCGGGCCGGGCAGGGGGCGGCAGCGGGCATTATTGGCACCGTGCGCTGGCTGGAGGACGATCACCACTGGCGCAACAGCATGGTTGCCCTGATGCCGCCCGATGCGGCGGGCACCATGGTGTATGACAAGGCGCATCTGGTCCCCTTTGGAGAATACCAGCCTGCCTTCCTGCCCTTCCACGTCGTGCCGGGTGAGGGCATGACCCCCGGCCCCGGCGTGCGGACGTGGCATCTGCCCGGAATTGCCCCTGTTGGACCACTGATCTGTTATGAGGTGATTTTTTCAGGACAGGTTGCTGATCCCCACGACCGGCCCGACTGGCTTATGAACAGTACCAATGATGCCTGGTACGGTAACAGCGCAGGCCCCCGGCAGCACCTTGCCGCCGTGCGTCTGCGCGCGGTGGAAGAAGGGCTGCCTGTTGCCCGTGCCGCCAATACCGGTATTTCAGCCGTGTTCGATGGACGGGGCCATGAACTGGCCCGGCTGGGTTGGGACAGGCAGGGCGTGCTGGTCCATGCGGTTCCCGATGCCCTGCCCTGTACGTTCTTTGGTCGTTATGGGCGCCTGGTGCCATTGCTGCTGGCAGGCGTGATGGGACTGTGCGGTCTGTGGCGCGGTATTGTGCGGGACAGGACGATCTGGAAAAAGCGCGCCTGTCCATCTGGTGGCAGCGTGTAAATTTCAGGGAAGGTTTTGGGGAAGCTTTTCTAGAACGTTTCGGAAGCGCCAACTTTTTGAAAAAGGCAGTGTCTGGAAAATTTTATCTTATTATTTATCAATGGGTTATTTTTAAAAAAATCTCTTAATTAATGCATTTAATATGCATGAATATTTTCCTAAATCCCTGCCAGATAGGTAGCGCAGGGCATTTTATGTAATGCTTGGGCATCATCCTCTGGAAATTCATATAAATAACGGATTTATTGTAGCCATTCTTGATTTAAAAATTCTTAACGTCCACATGTGGACGGTTGAGATATCTTAATTTCCAGTCGGTCTGGGAATATCAGGCAGGGGAGGCAAGACCATTATTGTGACGGGGAAAATGTCCGCTACGTCCAATCCTGTAGATGTGCATGTCGGCAACCGTATCCGGCTGCGTCGTACATTGCTTGGTATGTCCCAGGAACGATTGGGTAATGCCCTGGGCCTGACCTTCCAGCAGGTGCAGAAATACGAACGTGGGCGCAACCGCGTGGGGGCGTCGCGCCTGTATGATCTGGCATGCGTGCTGGACGTTCCGGTAGGATTTTTTTTCGCGGACCTGCCTGCGCAGGCCGGTAATGCCGATCTGCCCGATACAGGCAATGCACAGGGCATGGCCGAACCCGCCCCCAGCCTGCTGTCACCCGTGTTGCCTGCGATGGCGCAGGATGACCTGACCCTGCTTTCCCGTCGCGAGACCATTGAACTGGTGCGGGCCTATTACGGGATCGAGGATAGCGGCACCCGCCGTCGTGTCCTTGACCTTGTCCGTTCCATGAGCGCGTCGTGAACGTTATTCCCGCCTGAGCACCTGATCGGTCATGAAGGACGCGATTTTTCCGGCACGGAAATCCGCGCGCAGCCGGTCTTCATCATATTCCGTGCGGACCCAGTCCATGAAGGGCAGGCGTCCTTCCGCTTCCGCTGCGTAACGCAGGAAAAAGGCGTCCAGCACGCCGGTGCGTGAACTGTTGAAATGACCGTTCTTCCATGAAAGCTGGCGCAGCGCCTGTTGCGCCGTTCCCCCTTCAAACAGGATGACAAGGCCCGCCGCCAGTCCCGTACGGTCGGCACCCGACTTGCAGTGCATGAGCATGGGAAAACGGATGTCGCGGTAAATCCGTTCAAACCGCTCTATGCGGTCACGGTGGGGGGCATTGCGGCTTTCAAATGCCATGTCGATATGGGTCAGCCCGATATTGTGGGCCGCTTCGCGCGACAGGGCGTCCGACCCGCATTTGCGGTGCCCGCGCAGGTTGACCAGCGTTTTCAGCCCGTAGCGGCGGGNCCAGCCGCAGCCGCCATGGCGTGGGATGGTTGCAGCGATAGACGCGGCCGGGAATGACCACACGGAAATTGGTCCATGTCTGCCGCAGGATTGCATGGTCAACAAACAGGCTGTCGATCCATGCACGGCTTCGGCCGGCGGGGGTGGACAGGTTTCCCTCAAACACCAGCCTTGTCCTTTCAAACGGGTGGAGACGAAAAAGGCGCTGGATTTTTCACATCCAGCGCCTTCTGCGTCAATCACGAATGAAGTGACCGGCTGTTACGCCTTGCGTTCCAGTTGCAGTTCCTTGATCCGGCCAATCGCCTTGGCGGGGTTCAGGCCCTTGGGGCAGGTCTGGGTGCAGTTCATGATCGTGCGGCAGGCATACAGCTTGAGCGGATCTTCCAGTGCATCCAGACGGTCGCCCGCATGTTCGTCACGGCTGTCGGCAATCCAGCGATAGGCCGCCAGCAGCGTTGCCGGGCCAAGGTAGCGGTCGCCATTCCACCAGTAGGACGGGCACGAGGTGGAGCAGCAGAAACACAGGATGCATTCCCACATGCCATCCAGTTCGGCACGTTCCTCGATGCTCTGGCGGCGTTCGGAATCCGGCGGCGGCAGCGTGTCGGATTTCAGCCACGGATCAATCGAGCGCAGCTGGGCGTACGCACCGTCCAGGTCGGGCACCAGATCCTTGATGACCGGCATGTGCGGCAGCGGGTAGATCGCGATATCGCCCTCGATGTCCCGGATGGGCTTGAGGCACGCCAGCGTGTTTTCGCCAGCGATGTTCATCGCGCACGACCCGCAGATCCCTTCACGGCAGGAACGCCGGAAGGTCAGTGTGGAATCGACATCATTCTTGATGTGGATAAGCGCGTCGAGCACCATCGGCCCGATCTTGTCCAGATCAATTTCATAGGTATCGACCACGGGGTTCTTGTCGTCGTCCGGGCTCCAGCGATAGATCCGGAAGTTCTTGACATTGGTGGCGCCGGGGGCGGCCGTGAAAATGCGGCCCTTGCCCACCGTGCTGTTCTTTGGCAGCCTGAATTCGACCATCGTCTCGTTCCTTTTCCGCCGTTACGTCAGTAGACGCGCTTCTTGGGGGGGAAGACCTGCACATCGTTGGTCAGCGTTTTCATGTGCACGGGGCGGTAGCTTAGCGTGACATCGCCCGTATCGGTCATGTGGGCGACGGTGTGCTTCATCCAGTTCTTGTCATCACGGTCGGGATAGTCGTCATGTGCCTGCGCACCCCGGCTTTCGTGACGGGCGTCGGCACCCGCCATGGTGACGGTGGCGTTGGCCAGCAGGTTCTCGAACTCCAGCGCTTCCATAAGGTCGCTGTTCCAGATCAGCGAACGGTCGTTGATCGAGATGTCGGGAATTTCCGACCAGATTTCCTTGATCTTCTCCACACCCTGCGCAAGGCTTTCGGTGTTGCGGAACACGGCGGCGTGCTTCTGCATGGTGCGCTGCAGCTTGCTGCGCATGTCGGCCACGTGGGTCTTGCCCTTGGCGTAGCGCAGGCGGTCGAAGCGCGCGATCGCGGCATCGCCGGCCCCTGCGGGCAGAGGCGGGATCACTTCCTCGCTCTTGGTGGTGGCGGCGGCGCGCTGGGCGGCGGCACGGCCAAACACCACAAGGTCAAGCAGCGAGTTGGTGCCAAGGCGGTTCGCGCCATGCACGGACACGCAGGCCGCTTCACCAACCGCCATCAGGCCGGGCACCACCGCATCGACATCATCAGCCGTGGGGCGGATGACCTCGCCATGGTAGTTGGTGGGAATGCCGCCCATGTTGTAATGCACCGTCGGCAGGACCGGCACCGGTTCCTTGGTCACGTCGATACCGGCGAAGATGCGCGCCGTTTCCGAAATGCCGGGCAGGCGTTCATGCAGGATCTCGGGGCCAAGATGCTCGAGGTGCAGCATGATGTAGTTCTTTTCCGGACCACAGCCGCGACCTTCGTTGATCTCGATGGTCATGGCGCGCGAGACCACGTCGCGCGACGCCAGGTCCTTGGCGGTGGGCGCGTAGCGTTCCATGAAGCGCTCGCCTTCGGAATTGGTCAGGTAGCCACCTTCACCACGACAGCCTTCCGTCAGCAGGCAGCCTGCGGGGAAGATGCCGGTGGGGTGGAACTGCACGAATTCCATGTCCTGCATCGGAATGCCGGCACGGATCGCCATGCCGCCGCCATCACCCGTGCAGGTATGCGCGGAGGTGCACGAGTGGTAGGCACGGCCATAACCGCCGGTCGCCAGCACCACTTTCTGCGCACGGAAACGGTGCAGCGTGCCGTCTTCCAGGCACCATGCCATGACGCCACGGCATGCGCCGTCGTCATCCATGATCAGGTCGATGGCGAAGTATTCGACAAAGAATTCGACGTTATGCTTCAGGCACTGCTGGTACAGCGTGTGCAGGATGGCATGGCCCGTGCGGTCGGCGGCGGCGCAGGCGCGGGGCACCGGGGCCTCGCCATAGTTGCGCATGTGGCCACCGAAGGGGCGCTGGTAGATCTTGCCATCTTCCGTGCGGGAGAACGGCACACCCATGTGTTCCAGTTCCTGCACGGCGGGCACGGCTTCGCGGCACATGTATTCGATGGCGTCCTGATCGCCCAGCCAGTCCGATCCCTTGACGGTATCGTACATGTGCCAGCGCCAGTTATCCTCGGCCATGTTGCCAAGTGATGCGCCAATGCCGCCCTGTGCTGCGACGGTATGGCTGCGTGTGGGGAAAACCTTGGTCACGCAGGCGGTCTTGAGGCCAGCGGCCCCCATGCCCAGCGTGGCCCGGAGGCCGGAGCCACCAGCGCCTACGACAACCACGTCATATGCGTGGTCAACGATCCTGTAGGAGCCGGTGAGTGGTGAAGTGGTCGCGTTCATTTCTTGGACGTGTCCCGATGCTCGTTCGGACGGCCGGCCAGTATTGCGGCCCGCCGGTCCGCGAATGTCATGTTCTGCTCAGGCGACTGCGTGGGCCTCAGCCCGCGGCAATCTTGCCCCGGCTGCTGCCGGCCAGTGCCAGCTTCAGTACGGAAACCGTGCCGAACAGACCCAGAAGGAAGACGATCCCCTTCATCAGCAGGCCCGCAGGCAGGTGCGCCTTGCCATGCACATAGTCATCAATGATGACCTGCAGCCCAAGCTGGGTGTGATAGAAGGTCAGGATCACCAGCGACAGCATCATGGTGGTGTTCAGCGGGCGTGCGCCCCACTTCGCCACTTCCGGCTGCGATGCGCCGGCCAGCCGGAACACCTGGATCACGAACCAGCCCGACAGCGGCACAAGCGCCACCGCCGATGCGCGTTCGGCCCACCAGTGGCCAACACCGGCCTGCCCCGAACCCAGGCCGCGCGCGCGCGACAGCTGGGAGCGCATGACCGTGATATGCGGCTTCTTTGGATTGCTCATGGTCAGGACGCCTTCTTGCGGGAACGACAGATCGCGACACCAAGGATACCGGCCACCAGCGCCAGCGTGGTTCCCACCGTCACGCCCACGGCCACGGGGCCATCCTCGTTGATTTCCTTCTTGGAAAAGCGATAGCCGCTATCCCACACCAGGTGGCGTATCCCCGCCACGAAGTGATAGACCAGCGCCAGCGCCCACCCCGCGAGCAGCATCTGCCCCAGCGGGTTGCCGGTCACCTTCTGGGCCTTGCTGAAAGATTTGGGTCCCTTTGCCGCCGCGCTGATCCAGCACAGGCCAAGTGCCGAACCGCCTGCGGCGGCGACACCGGCGGCGCGGTTCGCGATTGAAAGGAACATGGAAAGACGGAAGCGGTAGACCTGGAGGTGTGGGGACATAGGCCGCCTGGTCAGAGTTCCGTCGCTTCGCTGCCCTACATAGAGCGCATCACGGACATCCTGCATGGTCGTCTCGTCAATTTCCCTGTTATGGCTTCGGTTTGTTCCGTCGCCTTGTCTGAATTCGGTCCTACGCCGCGCGGAAGGCGGGGTCAACGCACGCCCGGAACACGAGGTTGAGAGACCTCACCCCCGCCGCATGGCGGTACAGCCCCGCTGCACCGCCATCCATGCCTGCCCCGGAGCCTGCCGGTCAGTGCCCGAGCAGGTCGAGTGCGACCATGGTTTCCGCGATCTGGACCGCGTTCAGCGCAGCCCCCTTGCGCAGGTTGTCGGCAACGCACCAGAAGCCGAGTCCATTGGGCACGGTCGGGTCGATGCGCAGGCGTGAGACATAGGTCGCGTCCTCGCCCACGACTTCCAGCGGGGTGGCGTAGCCGCCGTCCTCGCGCTTGTCATGCAGCACCACGCCCGGCGCTTCGCGCAGGGCCTCACGGGCGCGTTTGATATCAACGGGTTCCTCGAATTCGACGCTGATGGCCTCGGCATGGCCAATGAACACGGGAACACGCACGCAGGTGGCGAAGACCGCGATGTCGGGGTCGAGGATCTTGCGGGTCTCAACCGTCATCTTCCACTCCTCCTTGGTCGCGCCGTCATCCATGAAACGGTCGATGTGGGGAATGCAGTTGAACGCGATCTGCTTGGTGAACTGCTCGGCCTTCAGCGGGTCGCCCACCAGGCTGCCGCGCGACTGGTTGAACAGTTCGTCCATCCCGCTCTTGCCGGCGCCGGCAACGGCCTGGTAGGTGGCGACCACAACGCGCTTGATTGTGAACAGGTCATGCAGCGGCTTGAGTGCAACCACCATCTGGATGGTCGAACAGTTGGGGTTGGCGATGATGCCGCGCTTCGCCTTCTTCACATCGTTGGGATTGACCTCGGGCACCACCAGCGGCACGTCCGGCTCCATGCGGAAGTGGGAGGTGTTGTCGATCACGATGCAGCCCGCTTTCGCAGCCCGCGGCGCATGCACGGCCGAAACCGCCCCACCGGGGGAGAAAAGGGCGACATCCCAGCCGGTAAAGTCGAAGGTTTCAAGGTTCTGGACCTTCAGTACCTTCTTGTCGCCAAAGGAGACTTCCTTGCCCGCCGAACGGGCGGACGCAAGGGCCACGATCTCATCCACAGGGAACTGGCGCTCGGCCAGAGTCTTGAGGATCTCGCGCCCCACAGCGCCGGTGGCGCCCACCACCGCAACGCGGTAACCCATAATCTTCTTTCCTGTCCTGTCATGCCGGTCCATCCGGGCGGACGGGCCGTTAGCCGTAACTGTGTCGACACGTAGAGCCTGTATGCCAAAGGCGCAAGCAGCACGGGCCACGCCGGACCGGGAATCGAATCGGGGGTAAGGTCAAGGTGGCATGTCCCATGCGGTGATAGGCCTTGTCCGTTTCCGCGTGCCGGGTGCACGCTTGGTCCATCGCGCCATATCGGACAGGCTGGCCGCCACCATCCGTTCCGGTACAGGGCGCAGGCAAGAACGGTTAGAGAGATCATGGCCTTATCATCTGACACTTCCAAAACCATGCCCCCCGGCGCGCGCAGGGCGCCGGCATGCACGCTGGTCATTTTCGGGGCGCACGGGGACCTGACCAAGCGGCTGCTCATGCCCGCGCTTTACAATCTGGTGGGCAACGGGCTGCTTGATGATGGCTTCCGCATCATCGGCGTGGATCGCGTGGCCAGTTCCACCGCGCAGTGGCGCGACGGGCTGGCTGAAATGATGCAGTCCTTCACCCATGACCCGAACGCCGAATTCCATCCCGCCAGCATCAACGCGGGGCAATGGGACTGGCTGGCGCAGCGCCTGGAATACGTGCAGGCCGATTTCAGTGACGCGGACGCCCTGCGCCAGCTGGGCACAAAGCTGCCGGGGAACGCCATTTTCTACCTTGCCATCCCCTCGCGGTTTTTCGCCACGGTGGTCGAAACGCTGGGCAAGGCCGGCGTGGTGACGCAGAAGGACGGCGCCTTCCGTCGCGTGGTGATTGAAAAGCCCTTTGGCTCCGACCTGGCTTCGGCGCAGGCGCTCAACCGCCGGGTGTTGTCGGTGCTGGAGGAGTCGCAGGTCTTCCGCATCGACCACTTCCTAGGCAAGGAAACGGTGCAGAACATCCTCGCCATGCGATTCGGCAACCTGATATTCGAACCGCTGTGGCGCAACGAATATGTCGATCATGTCGAGATCACCGCCGCCGAAACCATTGGCGTGGAACAGCGCGGCGCGTTTTACGAACCCACAGGCGCGTTGCGCGACATGGTGCCCAACCACCTGTTCCAGCTGTTTGCCATGGTGGCGATGGAACCGCCCAACACCTTCGATGCCGAAAGCGTACGCAACGCCAAGGAACAGCTGTTCGAGGCCGTAACCCCCATCAACCCGGCCGACGCCGTGCGCGGGCAGTACGCGGCGGGCACGGTGGAGGGCAAACCCATGGTCGGTTACCGCGAAAGCCCCGGCGTTTCCCCGCACAGCAACACCGAAACCTATGTGGCGCTGAAGCTGCATGTGGATAACTGGCGCTGGGCCGGGGTGCCGTTCTACCTGCGCACCGGCAAGGCGCTGGGAGGACGGCGGACCGATATCGTGGTGCAGTTCCGCAAGCCGCCGATGCTCATGTTCCGTGAAACCGAAACGGAGGAACTGCCCCCCAACCGCATCATCCTCAACATCCAGCCAGCCCAGGGGCTGACGGTGGAACTGGGGGCGAAAAAGCCCGGGCCGGAAATGGACCTGACCGATGTGCAGGCCCGCTTCCGTTATGAGGACGTGTTCGCCAGGTCCCCCAATGTCGGGTACGAAACCCTGCTGTATGACTGCCTGATGGGGGATGAAACCCTGTTCCAGCGCGCCGATAATATCGAGGCGGCATGGAAGGCCGTTGACCCCGTGCTGCAGGCATGGGCGAAGGATACGGCAGGGCCGGAAATATACGAAGCGGGCACGACAGGCACCGGCGGGGCGGATGAACTGCTGCGTCGTGACGGGCGGGCGTGGTACCCGCTCGATCGCGCCTGAATGGTTCAGGCTGGCTGGACTCGCCCACGACCCTGTCGTGATGCGGTATCCAGCCCCCGCCCGCAACCGCGGGCGGGATGGGGACGGGAATCCTGTCCCGTAAGGTAATACGCGTTACTGCGCGGGGGTAGCGGCCGGTGCCGTGCTGCCCTGCGCTTCAGCGACCCTGGCCTGCTGTGCGGCGGCGTGTTCGCTGTCGCCTTCACGGAACAGGGTGTCGGCATGCTTGCGCTGCTTCTTGGAGAAGCTGTCATACAGCGATGCGAACGCGGTGTTCAGCGTCTGCATGTCATGCGCGCGTTCGATCACCAGTTCGGCATAGGACTGCATGTTTTCGACGGCGTTCAGGGTCGCCAGCTTGCTGCGGCGGTCCTCGATCGCATCATGCAGGCGCTGTCCGTTGTCGCGCATGTCCTGCGCGAAGGGGGCCCACAGGGCTTCCTGTTTCTTGGTGATGCCCAGTTCGTCATGCAGCGCCTTGATATGCGCTTCCACCTGTTCCGGCGCGGGATCGCGCGGGGTGTGGGCCAGCGGCGCGGTGGGGTTGGGCTTGCCTGCCTCTGTCTGGGGGGCGGCCACGGGCTGCTGGTCGGCAGCCATGGCCATGGCTGGCAGCATCAGGAGGGCAGCGGCGGGTAGGAACCGACGGAACATCATGTTGGGTATTTTCCTTCGCAGTGTGTGTCAGTGTGCGTGGGATGTATCAGGGCTGTGGTTATCAGTAACCGCCACCATACGGGTAATAGGCCGGCGGCGGCGGGGCTGGCGCGGGCGTGGGGTAATAGGCTGGCGGCGGGGCGGCGGCGCCACGTTCGGCCAGCGTGCTTCCCAGCATGGCGCCAACCGCAAGCCCGGCGAGACCGCTGCCGACCGCCAGGCCCGCGCCACCACCACC
>NZ_CADP01000008.1:75627-87122 GCF_000285295.1 Komagataeibacter europaeus LMG 18890
CCCGCCACGTCCGCCACGGGGACCGCCATGCCATGGCTGGGCCTGCGCGGCGGGTACGGCTGTCGCCAGTATGCCCAGCGCAAGGCTGGCTGACAGGAGGGAAGCGGTAAGTTTGCGCAGATGCATGGACTTTGAGTACCTCGACATGTCGTGAAGGCGGATAACGGGACAAACATGACCGCTGTCCGTGACGAAACGATGGCCGTACATGGTTTCAGGCAACCCATGGCAGACGTTTTGTCAGGGCAGAGAACCGATGACGGCGCAGTTCGTTGCGTGCGCGGGCATCATTGGTCATGTAATTCAGCTGGATGGTGTGGCGTGGGCCGACATACTGCCGGTGCCCGTGCCATGTATCCGGCCCGTTGGGAAAGATCAGCAGCGTGCCGTTGACGGGCGGGATTTCGGCGGCGAAATCCTCGATGTCATGCGCATTGCGCAACAGCCGCAGGCAGCCTTCGTGGCGTGACCACGCCGCGTCATCGGCAGCGTTCAGGTACAGCAGGACGGTCACGCGCTTGCTGTCGGAATCGCGGTGGATGCGCCCGTCCTTCGCCCGCGTGCGCCCGCGCAGCGTCAGCATGGTCGGCGCGGTGTCCAGATCCAGTGCGAACTTGCGTGCGATCAGGCCCCGCAGGCGTGGTCCCTCCAGTTCCCGCACCAACTGCGCCATGAGCGGCGACAGTGTCAGGGCTCCCGGCGGGAAGGACCCGCCGGAGCGGATATCGGGCAGGCTGGTCGCCAGCGCATGCAGGTCATCCGGCCCGATGAAATGCGGCACCACCACATGGGGGAATGGGGCGGTGGAGACCGCGGCCGCTTCCAGCGTCGCATAGTCGGGGGTGACGGGTCGGATCATGCCATCTCTGCAAGCAGGTTCGGTGAATTACCCGCAGATTAGGCCCGGACACGTCCCCCCGCAAGACATGCGTGCGGGTGTCAGCCGGCGACCGTGTCCACCGCATCCAGCACCCGGCTGGAATAGACCGTCGCGGCCCCCGCGTTCAGGGCCACGGCAACGCCCAGCGCCTCCGCAATTTCCGCTTTCGTCGCCCCCGCCTTCACCGCGGCGGTGGAATGGACGGATATGCAGCCGTCGCACCGCGTGGTCACGGCCACCGCCAGCGCGATCAGTTCGCGCGTCTTGGCATCCAGATGGCCAGTGCGCGCGGCGGCCCCATCCAGCGTCTGTAGTCCCTTGATCGTGTCGGGGGACAGCGCGGCAAAAGCCTTGATAGAGTCGCCCAGATGGGCGCGGTAGGCGTTCCAGTCAGTCATCACAAACTCTCCATTTTGGATGGTTTCAGTTCACCAGATGGAGAGAACCCCTGTCATGACACAGTTTGGCGAGTTTGCGGCCTTGATGGGGGATTTGTTACGGACTATCGCCGAAATATCATGGATACAGATATCGCCCCCGCCCGCCCGTCCGCTGCGGCGCTGCCCGCAGGTACTGGCCCCCTCGCCGCCTATGAGGCCCGTGTGGCCTCCGGCCGTCTTGATCGTGACCCGGAACAGGAAAAGGCCGCCCGCAGGCTCGACCGCCTGTGGCGGGAACTGCGTGACTACCACCCGGTGGTCCAGCAGGATACGCCACAGGCCTCGGGCTGGCTGGGCGGGCTGAAGGCCCGGCTGGGCCTGTCGGGGCATGCCCCCGCTGAAACCCCGCGTCCGCGCGGCGTCTACATGGTGGGGCAGGTGGGGCGTGGCAAGACCATGCTCATGGACCTGTTCTTCAGCCTGGCACCGGTGGAACACAAGCGCCGGGTCCATTTCCACCGCTTCATGCAGGACGTGCACCAGCGCCTGCATGACATGAAGGCGGCCGATCCCGGCCTGACCGATCCCATCCCGCCACTGGCGCGCCAGATCGCGCAGGAGGCGTGGCTGCTGTGCTTTGACGAATTCCAGGTCAACGACATTGCCGACGCCATGATCCTTGGCCGCCTGTTCGACGACCTGTTCGCCGATGGCGTGGTGGTGGTGGCCACATCCAACACAAAGCCCGAGGACCTGTTCCAGGACCGTCCGGGCGCTGATGCCTTCAAGCCGTTCATTGCCGCCATCCTGAAGGAAGTGGATACCGTCATCCTCGATTCCCCACGTGATTACCGCCGGGGCAACGCGCGTGGCATGCAGACATGGATCATTCCCGTCGATGACGCGGCGCGGCGCGAACTCGACTCGATCTTCACCCGGCTGGCCGATGGCGCGCCGGTCGTGCCGGTCACGCTGGACATCATGGGCCGCAGCCTGAAGGTGGAACGGGCGGCCGGTCCGGTCGCACGCTTCAGCTTTGCCGATCTGTGCGGCAGGCCGCTTGGCGCGGGCGACTATCTGGCGCTGGCCACGCGGTTTCCCAACCTTGTCCTTGATGGCGTCCCCCGCATGGGGCCGGACAATTTTGACGAGGCACGGCGCTTCATCGTCCTGATCGACACGCTGTACGAACAGAACGTCAAGCTGTTCGCCTCCGCCGAGGACAGGCCCGACGCCATCTATGCAAAAGGGCAGGGCGCGACAGCGTTCGAACGGACGGCATCCCGTCTGGAGGAAATGCAGAGTGCGGCCTACATGCAGCTGCCGCACCTGAACGCGTAGGACGGTCGGGGGATGAAAGGGTCACGCCATCGTGACGGTTATGGCGGTGGTGTGACTGGTCAGGCGGTAGGCAAGCCGGACTGTCTTTGCTTGGGTATGGGCAAGTTCGCATCAGCCGGGACAAAGGCCGCGGATAGGGATGTTTGGCAGGCCGGTTTCCCCGGATCGGGGGGCAGGCACGAAAATGTCAGTATGCGCGGCAAGCAGACCTGATCCTGATGAATGATGGCGGCATCCCGGCAGGGGTGCGGCTAGGGTAGCGATACAAATCGGGCTGGTGAACGTTGCATGCCGGACCCGACAATAGCGCGGCCAAAAAAGGCCGCCAGCGAGGAGATGTCTTCAATATGGCGGGCGTAGATATTCTTTCGACCGCATTCAGCGGCGCCAATACGGCCTATCTGGCCGAATTGTATGCGCGCTGGGTGGCCGATCCCAACAGCGTCGATCCTTCCTTTGCCTCCCTGTTCCAGGAACTGCACGAGGACGGGCCGGAAATCGTTCATGATGCGGAAGGGGCGTCGTGGGCGCCACGGCCGCACATCATCACCGGTGATGAACCCCTGCCCCTGCCGAATGGCAAGGCGGCGGGTGTAACGGCCGAAGGGCTGCGGGCCGCGGCGGATGACAGCCTGCGCGCGACACAGCTGATCCGGGCGTTCCGCGTGCGTGGCCACCTTGAGGCCCGGCTGGACCCGCTGGGCCTGCAGGTGCCCCAGCCCCATGCCGACCTTGACCCCGCGACCTATGGCTTCGGCCCCAAGGATCTTGATCGCCCGATCTACCTTGGCCACACCGTCGCCAGCCTGATCGGAACCGACACCGCGACCATCAACCAGGTGCTCGATGCCCTGCGCTCGGTCTATTGCGGGCCGATCGGCGCCGAGTTCATGCACATCCAGGATCCCGAGCTGCGCATGTGGGTGCAGGCGCGGCTGGAAGGTGACAACTGGCGCAAGGGCGCAAGCCCCGAGCAGAAGAAGGTCATCCTGCAGCAGCTGACCGAAGCGGAAGGCTTCGAGTCCTTCTGCCAGAAGCGTTATGTCGGCACCAAGCGCTTCGGCCTTGAGGGCGAGGACGTGACCATTCCCGCGCTGCACGCGATCATCGATCAGGCGGCACAGGGTGGCGTGCGCTCGGTCGCCATCGGCATGCCGCACCGTGGCCGCCTGAACACGCTGGTCAACATCGTGCGCAAGCCCTACACCGCCATCTTCAGCGAATTCGCCGGTGCGTCCTTCAAGCCGGACGATGTGCAGGGGTCGGGCGATGTGAAATACCATCTCGGCACCTCCACCGATGTCGAGATCGGCGGCACTCCGGTCCATATCTCGCTCCAGCCCAACCCCTCGCATCTCGAGGCGGTGGATCCGGTCGTGATCGGCAAGGTCCGCGCGACGCAGGATGATGACGATCCCCACCAGCGCGGCCGCCACATGGGCCTGCTGCTGCATGGTGACGCCGCGTTCGCCGGTCAGGGCATCGTGTATGAAACGCTGGCCATGTCGCAGCTGATCGGCTACCGCACCGGCGGCACGATCCACGTCGTGGTCAACAACCAGATCGGCTTCACCACCGTTTCGGTCCATTCCTTCTCCGGCCTTTACTGCACGGACGTGGCCAAGGCGGTGCAGGCCCCGATCCTGCATGTGAACGGTGACGAGCCGGAAGCGGTGATCTACTGCTCCCGCCTTGCGGCTGAATTCCGTCAGAAGTTCGCATCCGACGTGGTGCTGGACATCGTGGGCTACCGACGGCATGGCCATAACGAGTCCGATGAGCCGTCCTTCACCCAGCCCACCATGTACAAGGCCATTGCCGCGCGTCCGACCATCCGCACGCTGTATTCCGACCGTCTGGTGCGCGAAGGTGTCGTGACCGAGGCGGAGGTCACGGCCGAATGGGATGGCTTCCACAACAAGCTGGAAGAAGCCTATCAGGCTGCCCAGGGCTACAAGCCCAACAAGGCGGACTGGCTGGAAGGCGCATGGCAGGGGCTGAAGCCGCCGCCGGTGGACGCCACCCGCCCCGCGCCGGAAACCGGTGTCGCCATTGACCGGTTGAAGGAAGTGGGCGCGGCGCTGGCGCATGTGCCCGATGACTTCAACGCCAATTCCAAGATCGTCCGGCAGCTCAAGGCCAAGGCCAAGATGTTCGAGACGGGCGTGGGCATCGACTGGGCCACGGGTGAGGCGCTGGGCTTCGGCACGCTGCTGCTGGACAAGCACCATGTCCGCCTGTCGGGCGAGGACTGCCAGCGCGGCACCTTCAGCCAGCGTCACGCGGTGCTGATCGACCAGATCAACCAGAACACCTATGTGCCGCTGAACAACATCGCCAAGGACCAGGCCGCGATCGAGATCTACAACTCGCTGCTGTCCGAATTCGGGGTGCTCGGGTTCGAATACGGCTATTCGCTGGCCGATCCGAACGCGCTGGTGCTGTGGGAAGCGCAGTTCGGTGACTTCGCCAACGGCGCGCAGGTCATCATTGACCAGTTCATCGCATCGGGCGAGACCAAGTGGCTGCGCATGTCCGGCCTGGTCATGCTGCTGCCGCACGGGTACGAAGGGCAGGGGCCGGAACATTCCTCCGCCCGTCTGGAGCGTTATCTCCAGCTCTGCGCGGAAAACAACATGCGCGTGTGCAACCTGACCACGCCGGCCAACTACTATCACGCCCTGCGTCGCCAGCTGTTCCTGGATTACCGCAAGCCGCTGATCATCATGACGCCGAAATCCCTGCTGCGTAACAAGCTGGCGGTATCGGACCTGAAGGATTTCGGTCCGGGCACGCGCTTCCTGCCGGTCATTGGCGAAATCGACCAGATCGCGGCCCCCGCCAAGGTGGACCGCGTGGTGATCTGTTCGGGCAAGGTCTATTACGACCTGCTGACCGAACGCCGTGAGCGCAAGCTGGATAACGTTGCCATCATCCGGCTGGAACAGTTCTATCCCTTCCCCGAAAAGCTGCTGGCGGAAGAACTGGCCCGTTACCCGCAGGCCAAGGTGATCTGGTGCCAGGAAGAGCCGGAAAACATGGGTGGATGGAACTTTGTCGATCGCCTGATCGAAGGCGTGCTGACATCGGTAGGCCACAAGAGCACACGGCCGACCTATGTCGGGCGCGTGGCGGCGGCCAGCCCCGCCACGGGTCTTGCGAAGGTTCACGTTGCCGAGCAGACGGCGCTGGTGAACAAGGCGCTGGGCGTCAGTGCCTGAGGGGCACGCGTTTTACGCATGAAGGATACGGGAACGGCGTCTGGGCCGTTCCCATGAATAACGATAAGGCCGCCCGGACGCACGATTGGGGCGCCAGGGTGGCCAAGGGATTGGGAAACAAAAGATGTCTGCCGATATCAAGGTACCGACACTGGGCGAAAGTGTTACCACAGCAACCGTTGCAAAATGGCTGAAGCATCCGGGCGATGCCGTGAACGAAGACGATCCGTTGGTGGAACTGGAAACCGACAAGGTCAGCGTGGAAGTCCCGGCACCGCAGGCGGGCGTGCTTGGCCCGCTGCTGGTCCCCGAAGGTGAGGAAGTCGAGGTCGGCACCGTGCTGTCCACCATCGAGGCCGGAAGCGGCGCGGCCCCGAAGGCCGCTGCCGCCCCCGCGCCGAAGAAGGAAGCCGCCCCCGCGGGCGTGCAGGCCCAGCCTGCCGCCAGCGGCCCGGTCGCCCGTCCGGCAACCCCGCCGTCCGATGTCGCGGCACAGGGGGCGGCAGCCGTGGCGTTCCCCAGCGCGCGCAAGATGATGACCGAACAGGGCGTGTCCGCAGCACAGGTCGGCACGGGTACTGGCAAGGATGGCCGCATCACCAAGGGTGACGTGCAGTCGTTCCTGTCGCAGCCGCGTGCTGCCCAGCCTGCCGCTGCCGCCCGTCCGCCGCGTCAGGACGACCCGCGTGAGGAACGCGTGAAGATGACGCGCCTGCGCCGCACCATCGCCCGTCGCCTGAAGGATGCGCAGAACACCGCTGCCCTGCTGACCACCTTCAACGAAGTGGACATGTCGGCGGTGATGCAGATGCGCGCCGAATACAAGGAACTGTTCATCAAGAAGCATAACGGCGTGAAACTGGGCTTCATGTCCATCTTCAGCCGTGCGGTGATTGCGGCGCTGCAGGAATTCCCCGCCATCAACGCCGAAATCGACGGCGATGACGTGATCTATCGTGAGTTCGTCAACCTCGGCATTGCCGTGGGCGGCCCCAACGGCCTGGTCGTGCCCGTGATCCGCGATGCGGACAAGATGAGCTTCGCCCAGATCGAAAGCTCCATCGCAGGCTTTGGCAAGAAGGCGCGCGAAGGCACGCTGAAGATCGATGAACTGTCGGGCGGCACGTTCTCCATCACCAATGGCGGCATTTATGGCTCGCTCATGTCCACGCCCATCATCAACGCGCCGCAGTCGGCCATCCTGGGCATGCACGCCATCCAGGACCGCCCGGTTGCGGTGAACGGGCAGGTTGTGATCCGCCCGATGATGTATATCGCCCTGACCTACGATCACCGGATCGTGGATGGCAAGGAAGCGGTCAGCTTCCTTGTGCGGGTCAAGCAGAACGTGGAAGACCCGCGCCGTCTGCTGCTGCAGGTCTGATGCCTGCCGGGGCCGTGCCCGTGCGCGGCCCCTACGCGCAACCGCATAGCAAGCAGGACTGAATAGACATGACAATCGACATCAAGGTGCCCACGCTGGGCGAAAGTGTGACCACGGCGACCGTTTCAAAGTGGTTGAAACAGCCCGGTGACGCCGTGAACGCGGATGAACCGATCGCCGAACTGGAAACCGACAAGGTCAGCGTGGAAGTCCCCGCCCCGCAGGCAGGCGTACTGGGCGCGCACGCGGTCAAGGAAGGTGATGAGGTCGAGGTCGGCACCGTTCTGACCACCCTGACCCCCGGCGCAGGCGGCCAGAAGGCGGCGCCCGCCGCCAAACCGGCCCAGCCCGCGCCGACTGCCGCGGCCCCTGCCGCCGCGCCCACGCCCAAGGCCGTCGCCGAAGCCCCGGCCGAGACGGATTACGATGTGATCGTGATCGGTGCCGGTCCCGGTGGTTATGTATGCGCCATCCGTGCAGCCCAGCTTGGTTTCAAGGTGGCGTGCGTGGAAAAGCGCGCGACGCTGGGGGGGACCTGCCTCAATGTTGGCTGTATCCCGTCCAAGGCGCTGCTGCAGCAGTCGGAAAACTTCCATGCCGCCAAGGATGAATATGGCGAGATGGGCATCATCATCGACAGCGTGAAGCTGGACCTGGCGAAGATGATGGCGCGCAAGCAGTCCGTGGTCGACGCCAACGTGAAGGGCGTGGAGTTCCTGTTCAAAAAGAACAAGATCACCTGGCTCAAGGGCACAGGCAAGGTCGAGGGCACGGGCCGTATCACGGTTGATGGCAAGCCGGTCACGGCCAGGCATATCGTGATTGCCAGCGGCAGCGACAGCGCAGGCCTGCCGGGCGTGGATGTTGATGAAAAGCAGATCGTCACCTCCACCGGCGCGCTTGAACTTTCCGCTGTTCCCAAGAAGATGGTCGTGATCGGCGGTGGCGTGATCGGGCTTGAACTGGGCAGCGTATGGCACCGGCTGGGCGCGGACGTGACGGTCATCGAATACCTCGACCGTCTGGTGCCGGGCACGGATAACGAAGTGGCCAAGACCTTCCAGCGCATCCTGACCAAGCAGGGCCTGAAGATGAAGCTGGGCCACAAGGTGACCAAGGCGGAAAAATCCGCCAAGGGTGTCACCCTGACCGTGGAACCTGCGCAGGGCGGGACGGCGGAAACGCTGGAAGCCGACGTGGTTCTGCTGGCCATTGGCCGTACGGCGGCCAGCAAGGGCTTCGGGCTGGAGGAAGCCGGCATCGAACTGGACAAGCGCGGTCGTATCGTGACCGATGCGCATTACGCCACCAGCGTGCCCGGCATTTATGCGATTGGTGACGTGATTGCAGGTCCGATGCTGGCGCACAAGGCCGAGGAAGAAGGTGTTGCCGTGGCCGAACTGCTGGCCGGTCAGGCAGGCCATGTCAATTATGGCGCCATTCCTGCCGTGGTTTACACATGGCCGGAAGTCGCAACTGTTGGCAAGACCGAAGAAAACCTGAAGGAAGAAGGTGTTTCCTACAAGGTTGGCAAATTCCCCTTCACCGCCAATGGCCGTGCCCGCGCCATCGGCATGACGGACGGGTTTGTGAAGGTTCTGGCCGATTCCACCACCGATCAGGTGCTGGGCGTGCATATCATTGGCCCGATGGCGGGCGAACTGATTGCCGAATGCACCATGGCGATCGAGTTCGGCGCATCGTCGGAAGACATCGCGCGCACCTGCCACGCCCACCCCACGTTGAGCGAGGCGGTCAAGGAAGCGGCGCTGGATGTAGACAAGCGCGCCATCCATATCTGAACCGGCGCACCAAACACAAAACCCATCCGGCAGGTTCGTTGCCGGGTGGGTTTTTTATTTGTAGAAAATGATTATTTTTAAATACGGTTATTCATGATTGCTTTTATCTGCAATAATTCTGCTTCTTCTTGCAGAAGACGCAGCATCAATGTGGATGGCTGGTTGATATAAGCAGTTTCAACAGCGCGACATCATAAAAATAATAAAAGTTTCTGGGTGCTGTCTTTTTTCAAAAAGGCGCCCTTCTGACGAAGCTTTTTGAAAAAAGCTTCACCAAAAACGTCTTCATGCGGTCGTGGTGGCCGGGTTCCACGCATCTTCACGCGTGATGCGGATCAGTTCCGTGGCGGAAACCGCGCGCGAGATGAAGAAGCCCTGCACATAGTCCACGCCCAGCGCGCGCACGGTATCAAATTCTTCCTGTGTTTCCACGCCTTCCACCGTTACGGCCAGATTGTAGCCATGACCAAGCTTGATGAGGGAGGCCAGCAGGCTGCGTGCCTTGTTATCCGATCCGATATTGCGCACCAGGCAACGGTCCAGCTTCAGCGACTGCAGCGGCAGTTCCCGCAGCGTGGACAGGCGCACCGTGCCATAGCCAAAATTGTCCATGGCCAGCCCGAACCCGTCTTCCGCCAGTCCGCACAGGCGCAGGCGGCTTTTTTCCGCACGTCGGCCCTGCAGCATCTGTTCGGTGACTTCCAGCATGAAGGTGCTGGGGTCGAGGTTGAGCTGCCGGATCTCGCTGAACAGGTCGATCTGCTGTTCAAGGTTCAGCAGGTCCAGATGCGACAGGTTGACCGCCAGCCGCAGGCTGGGCAGCCCCGCTTCCTTCCATTTCTGGATATCATCGTGGAAGGACTGCACCAGATGCGTTTCCATGATCTGGGCCAGCGCCGAATCCGCGAATACATCGGTAAACGCACCGGCGGACAGCAACCCGCGTTCGGGATGGTGCCAGCGCATCAGGGCTTCCGCCTGTTCGATCCGGCCGGTACGGGCGTTCAGTATGGGCTGGTAGTAAACCTCGAACTGTTTTTCCGCGACACCCTGCCGGGCTTCCGCCAGGATCTTGGCGCGTTCCATCGTGGTCTTGTGCAGGCTGGGCGTAAACATGCGCGCCTGCTTGCCGCCCGCCTGCTTGGCGGCATAGACCGCGACATCGGCGTTTTTCTGCAAGGCTTCCAGCGATTCCTCGCCAGTGATGGGGGTGGCCCCGATACTGCCGGAAATGCGCACGGTGGCGCTGTCCAGCATGATCGGTTCTTCCAGCAGGTTCTGGATCTTGTTCAGGATGGTCTGCAGCGGCATGATCTTCAGGCTGTGATGAAGGATCACCGCGAACTCATCCCCGCCCAGGCGGCTTATCGTGTCCTGCGACCCGATCAGTTCGATCAGGCGCGTCGCAATGGTCTTGAGTACCTCATCCCCCGCATGGTGGCCGTGTATGTCATTGACCGGCTTGAACCCGTCAAGGTCGAACATCACCAGCACCTGCGGGTCGGCATTGCGGCGTTTGCTCGCTTCCACGGCGGTAATAAGGCTGGCGTTGAACCCCCCGCGGTTCAGCAGGCCGGTCATCACGTCGGTCGCGGCCTGTTTTTTCAGCCGCACCTTCGTGTTCATAAGTTCGGTAATTTCAAAACGGGTCGCGACAAACCCGCTTATGTCCCCATCTGCGTTCTTGTGGGGAATGATGGTGGTCGCCACCCAGTAATGACTGCCATCCTTGGCGCGGTTGCACAGGTTGCCATGCCATGTCTGGCCCGAATACAGGGTCCGGTACATGTCCCGGAAAAAAGCCTTGTTATGCTCCCCCGAATTCAGGATGCGATGGGTGTGGCCCAGCAGTTCTTCGCGGGAGTACTGGCTGATCTTGCAGAATTTGTCGTTGACGTAGGTAATGACCCCCTTGCGGTCGGTCACGGCGACAATAAGGACATTATCAACCACGTCCGCCCAGAAGTCGGCATCTTCATGCGTTAGGGCGCGAAGCCTGTTGTCATGGTGTGCGGACATTCTGGTACCTCGGATACGGAGCAGGAAACGGGGAATTACCTGTAAGCAGTCTAGCAGCCTGTCGGGTTGGGGTACCCAGTGAAGGGGTAAGGTTGTAAGGTGGTGAGATGAGCAGCTTCATCCCGTTTGACCGGTCTCAGCCGTATCTTCTGCCGCCTGATCTGAAGTCGTGGCTTCCTGCTGACGATATGGCGCATTTCATTGTCGCAGCCGTCGAGCGGGTTCCGATGCGTGCGTTCTGCGTGCCAGCGCGCACGGGTGGCAAGGCACAGTACCATCCGCGTCTGATGCTGGCCCTTCTGATCTTCAGCTATGCGAACGGGTTGTTTTCCTCACGCCGGATCGAGCGGGCGACATATCGCGACATCGGGGTGCGCTTCGTGGCGGCGAACCTGCATCCGGATCACGACACGATTGCGACGTTCCGCCGGACGAACCGGACAGCCATTGAAGCTGCATTTGCGCAGG
>NZ_CADP01000007.1:0-11965 GCF_000285295.1 Komagataeibacter europaeus LMG 18890
GAACCCGGACCACCGTGCCGTCGATCATCGCATATTCCATGTCGGCCTCGTCAGAGACCGCTTCAAAAAGCCGTTTGAAAACACCGGCTTTCATCCAGTCGCTGTAACGGGAATAGACCGAGTTCCAATGCCCGAAATACGTCGGAAGGTCCCGCCATGGGCTGCCGGTCCGGGCAATCCATAAGACCGCCTCGATAAAAAGACGGTTGTCCTGCCCGCTGCGCCCCCGATCCGTTTTCTTGCCAAGGCACAGCGGTTCCATTTTCGCCCATTGGGCGTCTGTCAGTACGAAGCGATCCATACGGATTTTGAATCACATTTGGTGACTTTGAAAAAGCACAATTCCCAACAGACCCCAAAAAGGCGGCATTCTTTCTGAAGCTTTTTAAACGCTGCTGCCTTGCCAGACTCGCCGGAAGGTCAGGTTGTAACGGCACGGCCCCGTCACCGGATGCTGGCCCGCCCGCAACGCGGTGATACCATGGAACACCAGCCGTGACGGGCCACCCCATACCACGACATCCCCATGCAGCAGGGGAATGCGCCTGACAGGGTCCGTCCGCTGCAACCCGCCCCACTGGAACATGGCGGGCAGGCCGAAGGAGACGGACACAACCGGCGCATCCGTCCGTTCATCATCATCCTGATGCAGCCCCATGCGCGCACCCGGGCGATATCCATTGATCAGGCACGTATCAGGTACGAAACCGTCATGCCCCGCCAGCCGCGCGGCGTCGGTGGCCCATGCCCGCCATGCAGGCGGCAAAGCGGGCCAGGGCTGGCCGGTCAGGGGATCGTGGGGTTCATAACGGTGGCCACGCGCGTCACTGCACCAGCCAGCCGCCCCGCAGCAGGTCATGGCAACCGACATCGTGCCACCGCCCGCTGTCGTCATGCGCCGAAAGGGGGAAAGCCGCGCAATCCGCCTTATACCCGCCAGCATGTCAGCCGCCTGCATGCCGGCATGACCACGCAGCACAGCGGCCCCCGGATCAAGCGCCTCATGCTTCGGCACAGGAGAAGGCGGCAGGTCGAGCATGAATTCCTGCTGCGTCATGCCGTCCCTCCCCCCTTTGCCCAGATGTGATTCGGGAACAAATCACTGATGAAAATGAAAGAGTCTGGTGAAGCTTTTTCAAGAATCTTCAGGAAACACGACCTAAAAAAAGGGGCACCCATAATGGATGCCCCCTTCCTGCCGCACCATGGGACCGGTCAGAAGCTGTTGTCATCGCCCGCGTCGAAACCGCCGCCATCGAATCCACCATCACTGCCGCCACCGGCGTCAAAGCCGGAATCGGCGCTGGTGCCACCACCGGCGAACGGATCGGCGCCACCGGTGCCAGCCGTGCTGTCACCATAGTTGTTGTTGATGATCGTCTCGCCACCCGGCTGCGGCATACCGCTGGCAAATCCACCCGCGTCATGGTGCCCGCTGAACAGGCCCGTCAGCGCATTGCCCATCATCATGCCACCGGCGACACCCGCCGCCGTCGTCAGGGCCGAACCGAGGAAGCCCGACCCACGCGAGGGGAACATGCCCGGCTGCATGCCCGGCGGATAGACCGGCTGCGGCGGCGGAGCGGAAGGCGCGCCCCCACCCCAGCCCGGCGGGGGTGCTGCCTGCTGCGCACGCTGCTGGCCACCACCGAACATGCCGCTGAGGAACCCGCCGCCACCCGATGCGGGCCGGGACTGGACCTGCTGCTGCAGCTGCTGGATCTGCTGCTGCGCCTGCTGCACCTGCCACTGAAGCTGGCGGATCTGGTTCTGCGCCTCCGCCAGGGCGGCTTCCTGCACCACGGCGGTCTGGGTGATGCGATAGCGCGCTTCAGGATATTTCTGGAACATCTCCCCGATATACTGGTCGGCCTGCGGGTCGATCGGCGGAAGGGCGTTTGCCGTCTGGGGCACGCTGCCGGGGGCATTGCCCCCGACGCGGGCAAAAAACTGTGTGATCAGTTGGCGTTCCTGGTCATTCATCCTGTCTGTCCTGCCTTGGGCTGGGGATACCGCTCCCCTGCCGATGTGGTTCGTGCGGGCGCAATAAGCAAGGGCGGATCCTGCCATGCAGGGCCGATCCCGGCTCAGGGCACGCCCTACCTTCCGGTCTGGGCCGCATAACGGTATGCTGTTCGGCGATTTTGCGCCAGATGGTGCATACCTGTCCCCGTTTTGCGGAGCATCTTGTTCATGGACCCGGCCCCCGTGCCCCGATCACCCACATCTTCCCGCCCGCTGTCATTTCAGGGGCTGATCCTGAAACTGCACCAGTTCTGGTCCGATCAGGGCTGCGCCATCCTCCAGCCCTACGACACCGAAGTGGGCGCTGGCACGCTGTCGCCGCACACCACGCTGCGCGCGCTGGGCCCGAAACCGTGGAAGGCGGCCTATGTCCAGCCCTGCCGCCGTCCGTCCGATGGCCGCTATGGCGAAAACCCGAATCGGCTGCAGCACTATTACCAGTATCAGGTACTGCTCAAGCCCACGCCGGAAGACAGCCAGAAACTGCTGCTGGACAGCTACCGCGCCATCGGCATCGACCCGCTGGAACATGACATCCGCTTTGTGGAAGATGACTGGGAAAACCCCACCATCGGCGCATGGGGCCTTGGATGGGAAGTCTGGTGCGACGGGATGGAGGTGACGCAGTTCACCTATTTCCAGCAGGTTGGCGGCATTCCCACCGTCATGCCTTCGACCGAACTGACCTACGGGCTGGAACGGCTGGCGATGTACGTGCAGGGAATCGAGAATGTCTACGACCTCGATTTCAACGGGCAGGGCCTGAAATATGGCGACGTGTTCCTGCGCGCGGAGCAGGATTATTCCCGCCACAACTTCGAGGTGGCGGATGTAGAGATGCTGCACCGTCACTTCATCGACGCCGAGCGCGAATCCACCGCCCTGGCCGAAGCCGGCCTCGCCCAGCCCGCCTATGACCAGTGCCTGAAGGCCAGCCACCTGTTCAACCTGCTCGATGCACGCGGCGTGATCAGCGTCAGCGAACGTGCATCCTATATCGGCCGCGTACGCGCGCTGGCCAAACGCTGCTGCGAAGCGTGGCTGGCGGGCGAGGAATAAGAGATCATGCCCGAACTTCTTATCGAACTCTTTTCCGAGGAAATCCCCGCCCGCATGCAGACACGCGCAGCGGCCGACCTCGAACGCCTGGTGTGCGAGGCGCTTGGCCCCCTCAACCCGCGTGATGCTGCGGCCTTTGCCGGTCCCCGCCGCATCGCGCTGTCGCTGACGGTCGATGCAACGGTGCCCGGTGGCACGGTGAATGAACGCGGCCCGCGTGAAAGCGCCCCGGACAAGGCGCTGGCCGGCTTCATGCGCAAGCATGGGGTGGAACGTGACGCGCTGGTGGCGGAAAACGGCTTCTGGGTGCTGCACCGTGAAATCGCGCCCATCCCGGCAGCCCGGCAGGTGGCCAACGTCCTGCCCGGCCTGCTGCGCCGCTTCCCGTGGCCCAAATCCATGCGCTGGGGTGTTGGCAGCGCCTTTACATGGGTGCGCCCGCTGCGCCGGATCGTGTGCATCCTTGATGGCGCGGTCGTGGACTTCACGCTGGCGGAAGGCGATGATAACGGCCACGGCCTGAAGTCTGGCAACCTGACCGAAGGCCACCGCTTCACCGCCCCCGGCGCCTTTGCCGTCAGCAGCACGAAGGAATGGCTGGACGGCCTGCGTACCCATCAGGTCGAACCCGATGCCGCAGCACGCCGCACCACCATTGCCGAGGGCGTGGCCAGCCTTGCCGCCGAGGAAGGACTGAGCGTCGTGGCCGATCCCGGCCTGATTGACGAAGTCGCCGGCCTGACCGAATGGCCGGTGCCATTCCTTGGCCAGATCGACGACGAATTCATGACCCTGCCGCCTGAGGTGATGCAGGTATCCATGCGCGTGAACCAGCGTTACTTCGCGCTGCGCAACGCCGATGGCTCGGCCGCCCCCCGCTTTGCCTTCGTCGCCAACCTGCTGCCGCGTGATGGCGGTGCGCTGACCATTGCGGGCAACGAACGCGTGCTGCGCGCGCGTTTTGCCGATGCCCGCCATTTCTGGGACCTTGACCGCGCCCGCACGCTGGGAAGCCGCGTGCCCGCGCTGGACCAGATCGTGTTCCATGCCGCCCTTGGCAGCCAGGGCGCACGCGTGCAGCGCATTGTCCGCCTTGCCGGGCTTCTGGCCGCGCTGACGGGGGCGGACAAGGCACAGGCCGAACGCGCGGCCCTGCTGTGCAAGGCGGACCTGACCACCGGCATGGTGGGAGAATTTCCGGAACTGCAGGGCATCATGGGGGCCTATTACGCCCGTCATGACGGGGAAGCGGATGCGGTGGCCGACGCCATTGGCGCGCATTACATGCCCCGTGGCCCGCAGGACGACGTGCCCCATGCCCCGGTTGCGGTCACGGTCGCGCTGGCGGACAAGATCGACATGCTGGTCGCCTTCTTCGCCGTGGGCGAAAAGCCGGGTGGGTCGGGCGACCCGTATGCCCTGCGGCGCGCAGCACTGGGGGTCATCCGCATCATCCGTGAAAACGGGCTGCGGCTGGATCTGGCCAGGGTGTTCTGGGAAGCGGCGCAGGGCCTGCCTGAATCCCTGCGCCTTGCCCCCGACCTTGACGTGCTGCCGGAATTCGTGGCCGACCGTCTGCGCGTGCAGCTACGCGGCGAAGGTGCGCGGCATGACATCCTGGCCGCCGTATCGGTTGGCAATACGGATACGGACATCGTGCGCCTGCTGGCGCGCGCAAAGGCCATTGCCGACATGCTGGAGACCGGGGACGGGCGCAACATGCTGGCGGCGACCAAACGCGCGGCCAACATCCTGCGCATCGAGGACCGCAAGGATGGCCCGCATGAGGGCACGCCCAATCCGGCGCTGTACACCCAGCCAGAGGAAAAGGCGCTGGCCGAGCAATTGCACACGACCATCCCGGCTGTCGAGCAGGCCATCGCACAAGAACGCTACGCGGACGCGATGCGTGACGTGGCGGCCCTGCGCCCGACCCTTGACCAGTTCTTTGACAAGGTCACGGTGAACGACACCGATCCCGCCGTGCGCGCCAACCGCCTGCGCCTGCTGTCGGAACTGTGCCGCATGACGGTGCTGATTGCTGATTTCAGCCAGATCGAAGGCTGAATAACCTGCTGACAAAAGTTTCCGGGTGCCGCCTTTTTTCAAAAAGGCGGCATTCTTTTGAAGCTTTTTGAAAAAAGCGCGACCAGAACCTTCTTTCCTTACGCCAGATATACCAGCCGCGCGGGTCGCCTGCCATGCAGCACGACCACGGCATTCTGCCGGAACAGCCGGGCCAGCCGCAACCCGCGCGCCAGCGGTACCTGCACCGCATAAAGCGGTTCGGCCCACTGGCCCAGCCGTCCCTCACCCAATACATGCGGCACGCCATGCAGATGCCGCGCCAGTGCGCACATCATCCGCCGGTTCCAGCCATCCATATGCCGCCGACCACCGGGGTTGCACGCACCCAGCAGCACAATGTCGCCTTCCGGCACCCTGCCCCGCCAGCGCGGCGGCTGGCCGATACGGATAACCGGCAGGCCATGCGCATGATAGGTACTCAGCCGATAGGCACGCTGAACGGCCGCCGTGGGCGGGACAATGCCCGCCATCAGTCCCTGTTCTCCACCGTTTCGCCAAAGGTGTCATTGCGATGCACCCATGCGGACATGAGCAGCCCGAAACCGAACATGACCATCAGCATGGCCGACCCGCCATAGGAAATCAGCGGCAGCGGCACGCCCCCCACCGGGATCGCCCCCATCACCATCGACAGGTTGACCGCGCAGTACAGGAAAAAGTTGACCGAAATACCCAGCCCCAGCAGCCGCCCGAACTGGTTACGGCTGCGCATGGCAATCAGCATGCCGCCAAAAACCAGCAGCAGCAGCATGCCAATGACGGTAATGCCGCCGACATATCCCCATTCCTCGGCAATCATGGTGAAGATGAAATCAGTCTGCTTTTCAGGCAGGAAGTTCAGTTGTCCCTGCGTGCCGTGCAGGTAACCCTGCCCCCACATGCCACCCGATCCCAGCGCGATCTTGGACTGGATGATGTTGTAGCCCGCCCCCAGCGGGTCACTTTCGGGATGCAGGAAGGTCGTGACCCGCGCCTTCTGGTAATCATGCAGGTGACCATAGGCAATCTTGGCCAGGAACGGCATGGGCAGGATCAGCAGCGCGATCTGCCACAGCCGCATGCCCGCGGCAAAGAACATGCTGGCCCCCACCGTGCCGATGATGACAGCGGTGCCAAGGTTGGGTTCCTTGAGTACAAGGGCAACCGGCACAAGCACCATCAGGGCGGGCGGCACCAGAAACAGCGGATTGCCCATGCGGCGGTAGCTGATCTTGTGAAACCATGCCGCCAGCATGAGGACGAGGGCGATCTTGGCCAGTTCCGACGGCTGCACCTGAAGTCCCCCCAGCATGAGCCATCGCTCCGCTCCCTTGCCCACATGGCCCATGCGCAGCACGGCGACAAGCAGAATGAGCGAGAAGATGTAAAGCGGCCACGCCATGCGTACCAGTATGCTCGGGCTCATCAGGGAAATGCCCAGCATCATGACTACGCCAAAGCAGAAGCGGATGGACTGCGGCCCCGCGAATGGCCGCGACGTGCCGCCACCCGCGGAATACAGCGCCCCATACCCCACCACCGCCAGCGCGCAGATCAGCAGTACATACAGCCAGTTGACCTGCCACAGCTTGGTCAGGATCTGGAAATTGGGTTCGGCGCGCAGCAGGCGCTTCTGGAATTTCATTCCATTCTCCACAACAGGCACGGCAATGGCGTGGCCCCGGACAGGGGCTACTTGCGGATGGGTCAGTCCACCTCGGCCTGTGCCACTTCCTGCCCCGGCGGTTCACGGTGGTTGACCGGATCGCGGCGCAGGGTATCGGTCATGATATCACGCGCAAGGGGGGCGGCGACATCCGCACCCGCATTGCCATGCTCGATCACCACCGCCGTGGCGTAACGCGGCGCGTCATACGGGGCATAGCAGATGAACAGGGCATGCGGCCGATATTCCCACGGCAGGTTGGCGGAATTGAAGTGCCCGCTTTCACGCATCGCGCGCGATACGCGGCGCACCTGCGCCGACCCGGTCTTGCCCGCCATCTGTACGCCCGGAATGTCCAGCCGGGCCTTGGGGGCCGTGCCACCTTCCTCATTCACCACGGCGAACATGCCCGCGCGGATGTCCTGGAAAAACTGGTCCGGCATGTCCATGCCCGATGCATGGCCAAGGTCGGTCAGTACCGCCGTGCGGCCTGCTATGGAACGGATCAGGTGCGGCTGCACATCACGCCCCGTGGCGATGCGCGAGGCATAGGTCGCCAGTTGCAGCGGCGTCACCTGCACGAATCCCTGCCCGATGCCACTGACAATGGTATCGCCGCCATTCCAGTGGTGCCCATGCTTGCGCCGCCACGTCGGCGTGGGGATCAGGCCCTGCCGCACATGGGGCAGTTCGATTTCAGGCAGTTTCGCACCCAGCCCGAACAGTTCGGACGTGGCGGCGATCGCGTCCATGCCGGTGCGGCGCGCGACTTCGTAAAAGAAGACGTCGCAGGAATACTTGAGCCCCTGGCGCAGGTTGATCGACCCATGCCCATAGCGCGACCAGCAGTGGAAGCGCGTGCCGCCCACATCAATGTAACCGGGGCAGGAAATCCGGTCGGATGGCGACAGCGTGCCCGCGCGCAGCGCCGCCATGGCCACGGCGGGCTTGAAGGTGGAACCGGGGGGATACAGTCCCGACACCGCCTTGTTGATCAGCGGGGTCTGGCTGTTGTTGGTCCATTCGATCCACTGCGCCTGACTTACGCCACTATCGAACAGCGACGGGTCAAAGGAGGGATTGCTGACCATGGCCAGCACTTCGCCATTGCGGCAGTCCATCACCACCGCGCTGGCCGACTGGTCGGCGATACGGCCAAGCACCTGCTGCTGCAGGCCACTGTCGATGGTCAGCGCGATCTCGTCGCCCGCCAGGCCTTCATCACGGTCCAGTTCGGCCATGACGCGGCCAACGGCGTTGACCTCCATCTCGACCGAGCCAACCTGCCCGCGCAGGTTGCCGTCCTGCGTCTGCTCGATTCCCGACCGGCCGACACGCATGCCCGGCAGCGCCAGTTCGGCATTATGCACCACGTCCTTTTCCGCGGGCGGGGCGACATAGCCCACCACATGCGCCAGCAGCGGGCCAAAGGGATAGACGCGCGTCGTGCCCACATCGATCAGCACGCCCGGCAGCGAGGGCATGTTCAGTTCCAGCCGCGCCATGTCATCCCATGACAGGAAATCGCGCAGCATGATCGGGATGAACCGCCGCTTGTGCTTCAGTTCGTGTTCGATACGCGTCAGGTCACGCGGTTCCAGCGGCACAAGCTGGCCAAAACGTTCCAGCGTCCCGGCAATGTCGGTGGTTTCTTCCGCCAGCAAAAGCGCGCGCCAGTTGATACGGTTGGATGCGACCGAAATGCCGAAACGGTCGGTGATCCGCCCACGGGGCGGCGCGAAGAAGCGTTTGCTCAGGCGGTTGTTTTCCGCAAGCTTCGCATAATGGCTGCCGTTGAGAACCTGAAGCCCGTACAGGCGTTCCCCCAATGCCCCCAGCACGGCGCCCTGCGCCGCCATGAGCACGAGCGCACGACGGGTGAAGACGCCACGGGAAGGATTCTTGCCTTCCTCGGGACGGGACATGAGCCGGTTGCCGGATTTCTTCTTACGAAACTTCATTCATTTATCCGGCGCGGGCGCACGATCGCATCCGCTTCAGGAAGGGTCCGCGTTGTTGACGACAAAACGGTAGGTCCAGACAAACCCCGTATACAGGACAGGAAAACTGCCGAAGGCCAGGACTGTCTCGAAAACAAAGGGTAGAAACTCCACAATATGCAAGGCCAGTGCGGAACACAGCACCCATTGTAGCGCCGTAACGCCCACCATCACCACGCCAAACACAAACCAGAGTACAAAAAAATTAACCCGCGCCAGCGTATAGCGTCCCGACAGCGCGACCCCGTGCACGATCAGCATCAGCAGCAGCATGACCCCCGCCGGCCCGAAACTGAGGATATCCACCCATATGCCCAGCATGAACACGGCAATCGAGGGCATGAACACCGGCACGAAAACCGACCACAGGAAAATGGTGGCCATGATGACGGCGGGCATCAGTTCCACCTGCCCCGGCAGGTTAAGCGGTGCGGAAAGCACCAGCGCCACGAAAAACACGAACAGGCACGGCACGCTGCTGCGCATGCCATGGTCAATGCGGTAACCCAGCCCCGAACGCGGGTGAATGCCAGGCCGGATGGGGGGCGGCGTGAAGGTTTTCATCCATGCAGCCCCTGATCGGGATGGGACTGGAACTGTGATGGCAGGGACATGGTCCGCCCGACGTTGGGCAGTGGCACGCGCCCCGGGGCATCGGGCGGGGACACGCTGTCCTCGTAATCGAATATGCGCAGGATATCGATATGGTCCAGCGCTGCCGCCGGCACCACCACCGGCTGCCCCGGCCGCAGGTAATGCACATGCCCCACGGGCAGGCCCGCCGGCAGGCTTTCGATTTCCCCATTGGTCACGACACGTTCCCCCTCGATCGGGACGTTATCCTGCGGATAGAAGATGATGCGCGGCAGGGCGGTGTTGTCCCCCGCCATGATGGCCGCCGCATGGCTGGATTCCAGCGTGACCGGCAGGCGGCTGGACGAATCGGTGATCAGCAGCACGCGGACCGAACGCTTGCCCACCTCGGTCACCCGGCCCACCAGCCCCGATCCATCCAGCGCGATGCCCCCCTTGCGGACCGCCGTGTCGGGATTGATCGCCAGCAGCACGGCGCGGGCGTACAGCCCGCTGGTGTCACGCACCACACGCCCGGTGACAAAGGCGGGCGCGTTATCGGGAATCCAGTGCAGGTTCGATTTCAGCGCGGCGTTTTCATCCGCCAGCGCCGCCGCCACGTCATACCAGTGGCGCAGCGACACGTTTTCGGCGCGCAGGCGGATATTCTCGGCTTCGAGGTTGCGGATGTCCTGCAGGTTGCCCGACAGCCAGCGCAGCTTGGCCTGCGGCCACGCCACCAGCCCATAGGCGGGGGCCAGCAGGTCGGCAGTCTGCATGCGCAGCTTTCCAATCAGCGGGCGATCCGCCTTGCCCAGCAGGATCACACCGCAGGCCACCAGGATCAGCGCAGGCAGGACCAGCTTGCCAAGCGCCTGACGGAACTGGATGGAAACAGGCATCAGCCCAGCCTTCCACGCGCAACGGTTGCGTCACGCCTGCCGGGTCGTCCAATACTGCCTGGTCGCCGGACCTGCATCGTCCTGCGTCTCCCCCATCCGCACGCTGCCCTCCCTACGCAGCAGGCAGCGCACCTGTCCCGTTCGTCAGTACATACTTGTCAGTACATTGCGCAGGCGCTTCATTTCCTCAAGTGCGCGGCCGGTGCCCATCGCCACGCAGGACAGCGCATCCTCCCCTACCGTAACCGGCAGGCCGGTCTCACGCCGCAGCACTTCATCCAGACGATAGAGCAGCGCCCCGCCACCCGTCAGGACAATGCCCTTGTCCACGATATCCGCCGCCAGTTCGGGGGGCGTATTTTCCAGCGCGGTCGTCACCGCATCAAGGATCTGGCTGACCGGTTCGGCCAGGCTGTCGGCGATCTGCGCCTGCGATACCACGACTTCGCGCGGGACGCCATTGATCAGATCGCGGCCCTTGACCTCCCGCCATGGCCCGGGGTCATCCGGATCATCCGGCGGCATGGCGGAGCCGAGGTGGATCTTGATCTGCTCGGCCGAGCTTTCACCAATCAGCAGGTTATGGTTGCGGCGGATGTAGGAAATGATCGCCTCATCCATCTTGTCGCCACCCACCCGCACGGACCGGGCGTAAACGATACCGCCAAGCGAGATCACGGCCACTTCCGTCGTGCCGCCGCCGATATCGACGATCATGCTGCCCGAAGGCTCGGTCACCGGCAGGCCCGCGCCGATGGCGGCGGCCATGGGTTCCTCGATCAGGAAGACCTTGCGCGCGCCCGCGCTTTCCGCACTTTCCTGAATGGCGCGGCGTTCCACCGCGGTCGAGCCGGAGGGCACGCATACGATAATCAGCGGACTGGCGAACATGCGGCGGTTATGCACCTTGCGGATGAAATGCTTGATCATTTCTTCCGCGACTTCAAAATCCGCGATCACGCCATCACGCAGGGGCCGGATGGCCGTGATGTTGCCGGGGGTACGGCCAACCATCTGCTTGGCTTCCTCACCGACCGCAAGAACCTGCTTCTTGCCCCGTACCTCTGCCAGCGCGACGACCGACGGTTCATTCAGGACGATACCACGTCCCTTGACGTAAACCAGCGTATTCGCCGTGCCGAGGTCGATCGCCATGTCAGCGGAAAGCAGACCCAGTACACGAGCAAACATCCAGAACTCCCGACATCAACAACCAGACAGGACTGTCCTATCATCCCGACCAGCAGGACATGCCCTGATGGCATGCCCGCGTACTGTCGAAAACCGTCTGGATCAGGTTGAGGGATTACCGGCGCAGACAGGGAGGGGCAAGGGGCCAGACAATTTTAATTTGTTAAAATCTTCACACTTTTGATGATTGTTACAAAATGCCCCGCTTTGGTCATGGCCAAACCATCTACGCCATACCATTTTACAGTGACAGGCGGCTGGGATGTCATCGTGCCATCCATGTCCGCATTACCGGAAAAAGACATACATGAAAACTATATTTCCCCGCATGACCGTCCGCCCGGCAACACTGCTTGCCGCCGGGCTGTGCCTTGGTCTTGGTGCGTGCGAGGACACCCGTGACCCAGGCCAGCGCGCCATCGGCGGCGGGCTGCTGGGTGCTGGTGGCGGGGCGCTGATTGGCGGCCTGGCGGGCGGCGGGC
>NZ_CADP01000007.1:11989-12349 GCF_000285295.1 Komagataeibacter europaeus LMG 18890
GGTGCGGGCGGGGCCGCGATCGGGGCCGCGACGACACCGCCGCGCCGTCCGCGTGGCGAAGCGCCCTCCACCATATGCCCCGACGGGCGCGTGCTGCCGCCAGGCTATTCGCCGCAGTCCTGCCCGCCAGCCGCCGGCCAGCGCGCCGCCTACCCCGCGCAGCCGCAGGCAGGCTATGGCTATGCCCAGCCCAGCTATCCCCAGCAGGGCTATTCCCCTCAGGGTGGATACGGACAGCAGGGCGGGTATTATAACCAGCAGGATGGCTATTACGGCCAGTCCGGCGGATACGGGCAGGAAGGTTACCCACAGCAGGGCGCCTACCCGCAGGAAGGCGCCTATCCGGAAGGCTATGGCGGG
>NZ_CADP01000007.1:12425-87517 GCF_000285295.1 Komagataeibacter europaeus LMG 18890
TGGCGGCAGGATTGCCCGAACCGCCGGGGATCAGGCATCCAGCGCCGCGGGTTCGGCACGGTCACGCTTGACCAGCAGCTTGTTCAGCGCATGGACATAGGCCCGCACGGCGGACACCAGCGTGTCGGCATCCGCACCCTGGCCATCAACCAGCTTGCCGCCTTCTTCCAGACGGACCGAAGTACGGGCCTGCGCATCGCTGCCTTCGGTCACGGCACCGACGGAATACAGCTGCAGGGTTGCGTCATGGGCGACAATGGCGCGGATGGCGTTGAACGCGGCGTCAACCGGCCCCTGCCCTTCGGCACGACCTTCCTCGCGCTTCCCGTCGACATCCAGCACCAGATCGGCGGTGGCCGGGCGACGGGAACCGGCGGTCACGTCCAGTGATACGAAGCGGATGCGGGCATGGTCGCGCACTTCGTCATCGACCAGCGCCACCAGATCCTCGTCGTAGATGACCTTCTTGCGGTCGGCCAGATCCTTGAAGCGTGAAAATGCCTCGTTGAACTGCGCTTCTTCCAGATTGTCGTAGCCCATCGCCTTCAGCTTGTCGCGGAAGGCCGCACGGCCCGAATGCTTGCCCAGCACCAGCGAGGAACGGGTCCAGCCCACGCTTTCGGGCGTCATGATCTCATAGGTCGCGGCGTTTTTCAGGATACCATCCTGATGGATGCCGCTTTCATGCGCGAACGCGTTGCGCCCCACGATGGCCTTGTTGGGCTGCACGTCAAAGCCGGTGATGGTGGCCAGCATGCGCGAGGTGCGCAGCAGGCGTTCGGTATGGATACCGGTGGTGAACGGCAGCACGTCATGGCGCGTGCGCAGCACCATGATGATTTCCTCCAGCGCCGCATTGCCCGCGCGTTCGCCAATGCCGTTGATGGTGCATTCCACCTGCCGTGCGCCTGCCTTCAGCGCCGCAACCGTGTTGGCCACGCCCAGGCCCAGATCGTTATGGTTGTGGGTGGAGAAGATCACCCCATCGGCGCCTGGCACGCGCGCGCGCAGGTCAGCAAAGATGCGGGCCATGTCTTCCGGCGTGGAATAGCCGACGGTATCGGGGATGTTGATGGTGGTGGCACCCGCGCGGATGGCGGTTTCCACACAGCGGCACAGGAAGTCGGGATCAGTGCGCGAGCCGTCTTCCGCCGACCATTCCACGTCATCGGTGAACTGGCGGGCGGCGCGGTTGCCTGCCTCGATCACTTCCAGAACCGTTTCGGGCTCCATGCGCAGCTTGTATTTCATGTGCAGCGGCGAGGTGGAGATGAAGTTGTGGATACGCCCGCGCCTTGCCGGCCGGATCGCCTCGCCCGCGCTGGCGATGTCATTCTTGCCACCGCTGCGCGCCAGTGCGCATACGACGGTGTCCTTCACCTTCTGCGCGATCTGGTAGACGCTGTCGAAATCCCCCTTGGACGCCACGGGAAAGCCCGCTTCCATCACGTCCACGCCCAGTTCCTCCAGCGCTTCGGCCATGCGCAGCTTTTCCGCGAGGTTCATGGAAAAACCGGGCGACTGCTCCCCATCACGCAGGGTGGTGTCGAAAATGATGACACGGTTGGGGTCGATACGGCCAAAGGAAGGATGGTCGATGCTCATGGTAATAACCTCGGACTTGGTCCTGTTGTGTGACGGGCGGTGGCACGGTTGTCGCGTGCCACTGTCATGCGTGTTCGCAAACCGGCGTGGGCCGGCCTGATCAATCCCCTGGGCGCACCGGCACGCGGCCGGCCCTGATCGCTCAGGGGCGGATAAGTCGAAGACGAAGAAGCCCGGCACCGGCACATGCGCGCGCGGACAGGTGCGCGTATGCGCCCGTTCCAGCCCCAGCAATGTGCGCTATCGTTACCATGGCGGGCACAATACAGGCCCGACCCCCGATTGCAACCGTAAAAGCACGCGCTTTCCCCATCACGCGGACGGGAGGCCGGACCGCCATGCCCCATCGCGCGCCACGTCAGCCCGTGGCATGGGTCACCATGCTGTCGGTTGCGAAATAGCGGTCGATCGCCTGCACCATCGCGCCCGCCACCACCATGCGGTGGGCGGCCTGGCGCAGGGCTGCTTCATCCATGTGGTTGGACATGAATCCCATCTCCACCAGGACGGAGGGGATATCGGCCGATTTCAGCACCACGAACGAGGCATGGCGCGCCGGATGCTGCAGCAGCCCGATGCGCGGGCGGAAAGCGGTGACGATGCTGCTGGCCATGTGGGCCGCCCCGTGGCGCGTTTCCTCGGTCACGAGGCTGGCGAGGATTTCCTGCACTTCGGGCGAATCCGCATGCACCTGCGGGCCACCATAACGGTCGGCGCTGTTTTCCGTGCGGGCCAGCGTGGCCGTCTGCCGGTCCGACGCCTTTGACGACAGGGTATAGACACTGGCCCCGCGCACGGCGCGGTTGGTCAGGGCATCGGCATGCATGGATATGAACAGCGACGCCTTGTGGCTATGGGCGATGTCCACCCGGACTTCCAGCGGGATGAAGCGGTCATCGGCGCGGGTCATCGCGACACGGTAACGCCCGCTGGCTTCAAGCTGGCGCTGCAGTTCGCTGGCCGCCGCTTCCGCCACATGCTTTTCATACGTACCGGAAATGCCGATCGCGCCAGGATCCTTGCCGCCATGGCCGGGGTCCAGCATGACCAGCGGCTTTGGCGGTGCCGCGCGGCCGACAATGGCCGGGGCATGCAGCGGCGCATGGGGCACGCGGCTGGCGGCATGATGGGTGGTTACGGCATGGGCCGGGACATGCGCCGCCACCCGCGCCAGTGCCGTCGTGGGCGCAAGCCCGGCCAGCCCCCCCACCAGCAGGCGCCGCGCCAGGTCGGGCACACGCCCGCCCGTGCCATCGTGTCGTGGCGTGGGCTGCAGGGCATCATTTCCATCCGGCCGGCCTTTGGGCATGCATCTTGTTCCGGTCAAAACAGTTACGGGTCTGTCCGCTTTCCTTATCATCGTACGGGCCGGTCGTCAGCGGGATAAACGCAAGGCCCCCTTGCAGGAATGGTTTCATTGCGCCATGCTGCCCAGCCGTGATGGACCACGCCAAGTCCGGCTGCCTTGCGGGCATGTCCGAAACGGACCGATGCCAGCAGGCATGACTTTCTCCATCCGGCATGCATCATGCATGCGCGGCATACGCTTACCGGTCTTACATACCGGCCACGCCACGGCGTGGGGGCACATGCCACGCACGACCTGACGCTGCCGCGCCGGTGTTCCCCATCGACAGGAAACCGGATGGCATACCAGTCGATACGGAAGGTCCCGCCCCGGCAATCAGGCCGGGCCGCGCCCTCCCCCAGTCATGACCGAGGATGGATTGAACACCACGCGGGTTTCTGCCGCACATGCGATGACACCATGCCCCACCGCGGGCGGCACGAATGCGCCGCGTCAACGCGGCAGGCATGGCCTGTCCGCCCGCGCGCCGCGCGGTGGTGTTCCGTCCGGGTCCGGTCGCCTGTTTTTTCATGTTTCTGTCCGTTCCCCCCGCCTCCCCCTGCCGCCACGGATCGCGCGCGCAGCCCGGATGCCGGAACGCGACATACCGGAGTGCGCCTATTTATGAGCAAACGCATGCTGATCGACACGACCCACGCGGAAGAAACCCGCGTGGTCGTGATGGATGGTAACCACCTGGAAGATTACGATGTTGAAGCTGCATCCAAGAAGCAGCTCAAGGGCAACATCTATCTGGCCAAGGTTATCCGCGTGGAACCCAGCCTGCAGGCTGCGTTCGTGGATTATGGCGGCAACCGCCACGGGTTCCTGGCCTTCAGTGAGATCCACCCCGATTATTACCAGATCCCCGTAGCCGACCGCGAAAAGCTGCTGGCGCTGCAGGAAGAGGAACGCCGCGCGGAAGAAGAACGCCGCGCGCGTGACGACGAGGAAGATGATGCCCCCGCCGCCACCGCCGAGGAAGGCGAGGAACCCGGCGAGGACGACGAGCCCGAAACCGTAGGCGGCGAAAACGACACCGGCGACGAAGCGCAGGCCCAGCGCCGCATCGCGCGCTTCCTGCGCAACTACAAGATTCAGGAAGTCATCCGCCGCCGCCAGATCCTGCTGGTGCAGGTGGTCAAGGAAGAACGCGGCAACAAGGGCGCTGCGCTGACCACATATGTCTCGCTGGCCGGTCGCTATTGCGTGCTCATGCCCAACTCGCTGCGTGGCGGGGGGGTTTCGCGCAAGATCACCTCGGTGGCCGACCGCCGCCGCCTGCGTGACATCATTACCGAACTGCAGATCCCGCGCGGCATGGCCATGATCGTGCGCACCGCCGGCGCCCAGCGCCCGCGCGCCGAAATCATGCGCGACTGCGAATACCTGCTGCGCCTGTGGGACGATATCCGCCAGCACACGCTGGAATCGGTGGCCCCCGCCCTGATCTATGAAGAAGCCAGCCTGATCAAGCGCGCCATCCGCGACATCTACACGCGTGAGGTCAGCGAGATCCTGATCGATGGCGAGCCGGGTTGGAAGTCCGCGCGTGAGTTCATGCGCATGCTCATGCCGCAGAACGCGCAGAAGGTACGGCTGTGGCAGGATCATGAACAGACCCTGTTCTCCCACTACAAGGTGGAGGGACTGCTGGATTCCATGCTGTCGCCGTCCGTGCAGCTGAAATCGGGTGGCTATCTGGTCATCAACCAGACCGAGGCGCTGGTCGCGATCGACGTGAACTCGGGCCGCGCCACGCGTGAGCGCAATATCGAGGAAACGGCGCTGCGCACCAACCTCGAAGCGGCCGAGGAAGTCGCCCGCCAGCTGCGCCTGCGTGACCTTGCCGGGCTGATCGTCATCGACTTCATCGACATGGAAAGCCGCAAGCACAACGGCATGGTCGAGCGCAAGCTGAAGGACGCGCTGCGCACTGACCGCGCGCGCATTCAGGTGGGCCAGATCTCGCATTTCGGCCTGCTGGAAATGTCGCGCCAGCGCCTGCGTCCCTCCATTGCCGAATCCGCCTTCATGCCCTGCCCGCACTGTCAGGGCACCGGCATCGTGCGCGGGATCGAAAGCTCGGCGCTGCACGTACTGCGCGCGATCGAGGAAGAGGGCATGCAGCGCAAGGCGGCGGAGATCGCCGTAGGCGTCGCGCCGGAAATCGCCTTCTACATCCTCAACCACAAGCGCAACTGGCTGTCGGAAATCGAAACCCGGCACAAGATGCAGGTCACCTTCGCCCCCGATGCCGCCCTGCAGCCGCAGGAATGCAAGATCGAGCGCGTGCGCCAGCAGACGGCCCGCTTCGATGCGCCGGTGGTCGAACAGGCTGTGGCTGAAACCAGCCATGTGCGTGAAATCCAGATCCAGGCCGAACCGCCAGGGGCGGAAACCCCGGCCGAAGCCGTCACGACCACGGATGAGGACGAGGATATCGCGTCAGGCACCGACCATCGTCGCCGTCGCCGTCGCCGCCGCCGTCGTGGCGCGGGCACACAGACCGCCCAGACGCAGGCAACCGGGGATACGGCACAGGAAGCACCCGCACCGGTCGCGCCTCCCGCGCCCGCCCCGGCTCCTGAAGCCTATCGTGGCCCCACCTCGGCTGATCCGTATGGCGATGCGATCATCGACATCTTTGACGTGATCGAACAGACGACCGCACCCAGCGAAGTGGTTGTGGAAGCCGATCCGGTGGTGGTCGAAGTGGAAGAAGCCGCCCCGGCCCCGGTGGCCGAGGAAGAAACCACCAAGCCACGCCGCACGCGTCGTCGTACGCGCCGTCGTACCACCCCGGTGGAAAACGAGGCGACGCCGGTTGCACAGGAAGCCGAGGCAACCCCGCCTGCCGTGGAAGTGGAAGCCGAACCCGAAGCTGCCCCCGCACCTGCGGAACCGGCAGCGGAAGAAGCGCCCAAGCCACGCCGCCGTCGTGCCAGCACGACCACCACGCGCCGCACCAGCACCCGCCGCAAGGCCGCTGATGAGGCTGTAGAGGCGGAACCGGCGGAAGAAAAGGCAACCGAGGAAGCAGCCCCCGCCAAGCCCGCGCGCAAGCGTGCGGCCAGCCGCAGCACGGGCACGACGGCCACCACGCGTCGCCGCACCACCCGCACGGCGGCAAAGGCCGCGGACAAGGTCGAGGAACCGGCAGTGGAAACGCCTGCCGCCCCGACCGAAGCCGAAGCCCCGGCCACGGAAGAAGCCCCCAAGCGTCGCCGCACCACGCGCCGCAAGAAGGCTGAACCCGCGCCGGAAGCGGAAGCTGCGCCAACCGTAGCCGAAACAGCGGACGCCGCACCGGAAAAGGCTGAAAAGCCCACCCCGAAAAAGCGGACCACAACCCGCAAGACGGCCACGACCACGACGGCAACCCGTCGCCGCCGCAAGAAGGCCGATGAGGAGGCTGAAACCACGGGTACCACGGCGGATGCCGCGCCGACCCCGATCGACGTGGACGCCGCACCAGCCACACGCCGTCGCACGGGATGGTGGAAGCGCTGATGACAGCGTGATGGATTGACCGGTGAAAAAAACCTGCCTTCGCAAGAAGGCAGGTTTTTTCATACCCGGACGGATCCCGATTTCCATCTGCGTTACAGATTTCTACCGAAATTTTTTGAAAAAATTGATACCCGGAAAATTCTATTACTTTTCCATCAATGCACCATGACCACGACTATCCCCTGCATGATCCCGTTGATGTAAAAACTGTACAGGTCAAAGGACTGAAGGATTTCGTGTTCCGGATCACCTTGGAAGAAAAAGTCCATCCGGTCCGGGTTGATGCCGGAATCGTTTGTCTTTTTCCGCACACCCGGCAGGGAATGGCGCTGGCCATGCCAGTTTTACTGACAGGCACGGCCAACAATAAAGGTTTTCAGGTGCTGCCTTTTCAGGCAGGCGGCGTTCTGGCGGCGCTTCTTTACGACTGACCGCCATCCGGCAGGGCGGGCGCGGTTTCCCAGCCGGGACCGATAATGGCGGCACTGCGCCGACCCAGCCCGTCATTGCGCAGGACAATCATGTTCTGCTCCTCCAGATAGGCCAGTTGCCGCCGGGCACGTCCCAGGGAATGGGTGCCATAGGTGCGGGCAATCAGGCTGTCGGACGGACAGGGTTCACCATGCAGGGCGGCGCGCGCGATCAGCAGGAAGATGCCCTGCACGTCATCAGGCAGCACGCCTGCCATCTGTTCGGCCTGCCGCCACTGCCCGCTTTCCGCCGTGCGGGCATCCACACCGGCCTTGGCGACCGCCAGCAGGCGGCGGAAGCGCGGCATGTCCAGCGCATCACGGCCCATGCCCTCGATCCGGCAGCGGACGAGAAAATCCTGATACAGCACATGTACGGGACGAAAACCCGCATCCTCGTCGCGCAGGATATCGGTCAGTATCTCGATAAAGCGCAGCCGCTGGGCCGCCGCGTCGACAGGCGGGGCATCCGGCTCCTCCTCCGCCACGTCCACCGTCGCGGTTTCGGCGTGGGCCGCCAGTTGGGACAGGATATCGGGCGGCGGGCTGAAACTGCGCGCGGGACGGGCCGGGATCTCGCGTTCGGGCACGGGGGTCAGGATCAGTTCACGGATCTCGTCCCCCGCTGGCACCGGCTCGAACGGCATGAGCGTGGGACCGGCCGAACGGCTCTCGGTTTCCACCGGGCCGATCTTCACGGCCAGTGGCCTGCGGGATATGGCGGGACCGAGGGCCACGAAATACCCGCGTTCAAGGTCACGGAAACTTTCGGCCTGCCGCCGTTCCATGCCCAGCAGGTCGGCCGCCCTCATCATGTCGATATCAAGGAAAGTGCGGCCCATGAGAAAGTTCGAGGCCTCGGCCGCGACATTCTTCGCCAGCTTGGCCAGGCGCTGGGTCGCGATCACCCCGGCCAGCCCCCGCTTGCGCCCACGGCACATGAGGTTGGTCATGGCGCCAAGCGAGGCCCGGCGCGCTTCGTCCGATACCTCGCCCGCCGCCGCAGGTGCAAAAAGCTGGGCTTCATCCACCACGACCAGCACGGGGTACCAGTAATCACGCGGCACCTCGAACATGCCGCCAAGGAAGGCGGCGGCGCGGCGCATCTGCACCTCCGCATCCACGCCCTCAAGGTTCAGCACGACGGAGGCCCGGTGCATCCGCATCCGCTCCCCCGCCGCCTGCAATGCGGCTTCGGTATGTTCGGCGGCGTCAATGACCAGATGGCCGTAGCGTTCGGCTATGCTGACAAAATCGCCCTCGGGGTCGATGATCGCCTGCTGCACCATGCGCGCGGACTGTTCCAGCAGGCGACGCAGCAGGTGCGACTTGCCCGACCCGGAATTGCCCTGCACCAGCAGGCGGGTGGACAGCAGTTCCGCCAGGTCCATCGTCACGGGGGCATCCGTCGCCATGGCCCCGCGCCGTTCACCAATCGTGATCGCAACACTCATGGCGCTGACGGATACCGCCCGCGCTGCGAGTCACGCAACCATTCCCATGCGCCCTGTCCCGCCATGCGCCCGGTCGCGATGCAGCCCTGCAGCAGATAACCGCCGGTCGGGGCCTCCCAGTCCAGCATTTCACCGGCGGCGAAAACACCGGGCAGCGCACGCAGCATGAAATGTTCGTCCAGCGCGGGCCACGCGATTCCACCAGCCACCGAAATGGCGCGGTCCAGCGCCGCGGGCGCACGCAGCACCACCGGCACGGCCTTGACCAGACGGGCCAGGGCCGCAGGATCGCGCGGCGGTGGTCCCACATCGCCCTCACGCAGCAGGGCGATGGCCACGGGCGGAAGCCGCAGTGCCTTGCGCAGGGTGTTGGACAGGCTTTCGCGCGAACGCACGCGGGCGATCCGGGTGGCGATTTCCGTCACGTCCAGCGCGGGCCGCAGGTCGACATGAACCAGCGCATGGCCATCACGGGCAATCCGGTCGCGAATCGCAGCCGACAGGGCATAGACCGCGCCGCCTTCAATTCCCGCGCCGGTCACCACGGCCTCCCCACGCACCGTGTCACCCCCATCCAGCGTCAGTGCTATCCCCCGCAGCGGCGTGCCCGCAAAACGCGTGGTGAACGGCGCACGCCACCCGGTTACGAAGCCACAATTGGCGGGGGCAAAGGGCGATACATCAACACCCAGCCCCAGCAGGCGCGCCCGCCATGCGCCATCTGCCCCCAGCCGCGCCCAGCTTGCCCCGCCCAGCGCCAGCACCGTGGCGTTGACCCGCCACGATGCCGGGCCACCGGGACCTGATACAAGCAGCCTGCCATCCGCGTCCCAGCCATCCCAGCGGTGGCGCGTCAGCAGTCGCACGCCAGCGGCGGCAAGCCGCGCCAGCCACGCCCGCAACAGCGGCGACGCCTTCATGGCGCGCGGAAAGACACGTCCGCTACTGCCGGTAAAACAGGGTTGGCCCAGCCCTTCGGCCCACTGCACCATGTCGCGCGGGGCAAAGGCCCGCAGGGCGCGTTCCATCATCGGGCGCGCGGCGCCATAGCGGGCGGCAAAGGCGTCGGCCGGTTCGGAATGGGTCAGGTTGAGCCCCCCCCGCCCGGCAATGAGCAGCTTGCGCCCCATGGTGGGCATCTGTTCCACCACGCTGACGCCGCACCCGTGCGCGGACAGGATTTCGGCTGCGGCAAGGCCCGCGGGCCCACCGCCAATGACCGCGACGTGCGGCCTGAAAACGAATTCGGTCATCAGATGATATAATCGATCGGCGGCAGCATCTGGTCCATGGTGAAGGCGGGCAGGCTGGAATGCCGCGTGCCCACGATACGGGCGGGGTTGCCCACCACGGTGGTGTAGGGGGGCACGGATTCCAGCACGATGGAGCCAGCGCCGACCTTGGCCCCCTCGCCAATCTCGATATTGCCCAGGATCTTGGCCCCTGCCCCGATCAGCACGCCCCGGCGTACCTTGGGGTGGCGGTCGCCCACGTTCTTGCCTGTCCCCCCAAGGGTCACGCCCTGCAGCAGGGACACGTCATCCTCCAGCACCGATGTCTCGCCTATGACGATACCCGTGCCGTGGTCCAGCAGGATACGCCGTCCCAGCGTTGCCGCAGGATGGATATCAACGGCAAACAGTTCGGAACACCGGCTTTGCAGGTGCAGGGCAAGGTAGCTGCGGTTGTTGTGCCACAGCCAGTGCGCCACGCGGTAGCTCTGCACCGCGTGATAACCCTTGAAGAACAGGAAGGGGGTCACGTAATTGGCCGTGGCCGGGTCGCGTTCACGAATGGCGACAAGGTCGGCCGCCGCCGCGCTGACGATATCGGGGTCGGCGTCGAATACCTCGCTAACCAGTTCGGCCAGCGCGTCATCCGCAACCGAACGGTCCCCCAGCTTGCGACCGATCAGGGCCGCCAGGGCACAGCGGAAGGACGCATGGTTGCGGATGCCAGTGGCCAGCAGCCCCTTGACCAGCGGGTCATTGCACCCGCACGCGCCATTCACGATTTCCTGCCACAGCGCGACAGGGTCCACATGCCCCAGCGTGGGCGGCATGACGGGACGCGTGCGTGTATCCATGGGAATGCCAGCAGGCTGCTTTTCAGACATAAGCCATCCGTTCCGGCCCTTGGGCCCAGTTATTCGTCGCGATCCCCGTTTTACAGGCCCATGGCGTGACGGGCAAAGCCGCGGCGCAGCGGGGTGATGCGGTTGACGGTCGCAAGCCCCACGTCGCGCGCAAGGCGCAGGACCGGGTTGTCGTTGCCAAACAGCCGTTCCAGCGCATCGGTCGCCACCAGCATGAGCATGTTGGCGGGACGGCAGCGGGCCTGGTACCTGCGCAGCACATCCGCAGCCCCAACGTCCCCGCCACCGGCATGCACGCGGCCCAGAATATCGGCCATGGCAATCACGTCACGGAAACCGAGGTTCAGCCCCTGCCCCGCAATGGGGTGGATGCCATGCGCCGCGTCCCCCACCAGGGCGAGGCGCGTGTCAACATAACGCTGCGCGTACTGCGCCGAAAGCGGATAGACCCACCGCCGCCCCACCGGGTTGACCGCACCCAGCCAGTCATCACCCATGCGGCGGCGGATTTCGTGCGCGAAGGCATCATGCGGCAGGTCCGCCAGGCGATGGGCGACCTTCTCGCTTTCGGTCCAGACAAGGGCGGACAGGTTCGGGTGTTCGGCCGTGCCCGCCATGGGCAGCTGCGCGAACGGACCGGCAGGCAGGAAATGTTCCAGCGCGCGGCCTTCATGCGGGCGTTCATGGGCCACGGCGCAGACGATGCCGCACTGGTTGTAGGGCAGGCGCGTAACCGCGATGCGGGCCTGTTCGCGCAGCGGGCTGCGCCGCCCCTCGGCCGCGACGACCAGACGCGCATGGATGACCCGCCCGCTGGCGGTGCGGATGACCGCACCATCGGGACTGCGGGTCACGACCCCTTCGTCAGGGGCGAAAACATGCAGGCCGGGCGTTGCGTGCAGGCTTGCGTTCAGCGCCACGCGCAGGGCGCGCGCCTCGATCATCGCGCCAAAGGGCTGGTCGGCATCGCCGCGCCCGAATTCCAGGAACAGGGGCGACGGCGGCTGTCCCGGCCGGCCGTCGGTCACGCGGATTTCGCGAATGTCGCACGATTCCATGGGCAGGCGCTGCCACACGCCCGCTTCTTCCAGCAGGCGGCGTGAACCCGCGGCAATGGCATAGGCGCGGCCATCGAAGGCGGGATGTTCCATCGGCGGCAGGGCCGCGCGGTCAATGATCGCGACCTTCAGGCCATCAGCAGCCAGACGGCAGGCAAGTGTCGCGCCCACCGGTCCAGCCCCCACGATGCAGACATCGACCTCAAGGGGCCCGGGCGCGGTGTGGGATGGCATGTTCGCGGTCATTTCGTTTCCTGTTCTGGCCCGTGCGGGCAGGGACGGCAAGCCTGCCGGATTTACGCCGCTCCACGGTAAAGACACAAGCGCGCTTAACACATCTGGTGCGCGAAGGCGGATGACATGCATCATCCGATCAGGGTATAGACGGAACGTTACTTTATCTTTCACACACGGTCAGCCCGGCCGGACAGCAGAAATGGAGACGCGGTGAGATGAAGCTTGTCACAGCCATCATCAAGCCTTTCAAGCTCGACGATGTGCGTGAGGCCCTGACCCCGTTGGGGATACAGGGGCTGACCGTATCGGAAGTCAAGGGCTTTGGCCGGCAGAAAGGCCAGACCGAAATCTATCGCGGGGCGGAATATCACGTCAGCTTCCTGCCCAAGATCAAGATCGAGGTCGCCGTGACCGACGACCTGGTTGAACAGGCGGTGGAAACGATCCTGGAAGCCGCCCATACCGGCAAGATCGGTGACGGCAAGATCTTCATTTCCCCCCTCGACAGCGTCATCCGCATCCGCACGCGCGAAACCGGCGACAGCGCGCTGTAAACCGCGTGTCTTTTACAACCGTCATTTCAGGACCGACCCACTCAATGGCCACATCATTCCGTTTCAAGGTCGCAACCGCGTCCGTACTTGCCCTTGCCCTGTCCACCGGCGCCGCACATGCGCGCGAAACCTCCAAGTCGTGTCACCAGAAATTCGCTACCGCCCGCACCGCAGGCACGCTGAACGGGCAGAGCTACAAGGATTTCAAGACCGCCCAGTGCGGCGATGCCGCCACCCCGGAGACCAAGGCCGCTGAAACAGCAGCCCCTGCGGCCAGCCCTGCCGCCGCCCCTGCCCCCAAGGCGACGGCCCCGGCGGCGGCCCCCGTATCCACCAGCGCGACGCTGCCCGATGCCGTTTCCGCGAAATACAGCAAGGAAGCCGCAGGCAAGGCGCGCATGCACACCTGCCTTGACCAGTACAACGCCAACAAGGCCGCCAACGCCAATGGCGGCCTGCGCTGGATCCAGAAGGGCGGCGGATACTACAGCGTGTGCAACGCCAAGCTGAAGGGCTGATCCACCCCGATCACCCCGACGATTATTCCAGGCCCGGCGGACCATGCCGGGCCTGATTTGTGGGAGACTGCCTGAAAAGTCCGCCTTTGGGACATCTTGCAATCATCCACGAAAGTTTCCGGGTAGCACCGTCTTCTAGCAACAGAGGCCGCGCCCGGGAATTTCTGTCTTCCAGTCAGTCCCTTATCTGCTGGCCTGCCGTGGCGTGGGCCGGATGAATATCTGGTTGGTAGCATAGGATATCCACACCTGATGGGTGGCGAACCAGTCCGATCCCAGCAACATTTCCAGATGTTCGCGTAGCGGCGCCACGGTCAGCGTGACATTGCGCTCCAGCTCATGGCCAACCTGCAGGCTGTCGAAGCGGTGCCAGTGATAGATATCCTTGTGCCCGTCCACGCTGGCGGTCACGCCGCCGGGATCGCGGTCAAGCTGTGACTGGCTGACACCGGCGCGGCGTGCGACCTCTGGCGAGACGATGCGTGAACGCGCACCACTATCCAGCAGGGCCGTGACCGGCCTGCCATCCAGCTTCACTTCCAGCAGGAAACGGTTGTCCTGCCTGTGCAGCGGCACGGTTTCATACGGCCCGTCCCATGCCGGTGGCGGCGCGCAGGCCATGGATCGATGCTGGATGTTCCACAATGTCAGCATGCCGGCGGACACGTTCATATCCAGATCGAATCGCGACAGGATATCGCCCCCCAGCAGTCCGGCCACGGGGGGATGGATCATCGGCTGGCCCGGCAGTTCGCCCACCGGCACCGAACGCGCGCCGAAATCGACGCCACCCACCCGCAGATCCGGCACCAGGGCGTTCGGCGTCGCCTGCGCCATCCCGCCCGTACCATGAATGACGGTTTCATGGTCGGGATCAAGCCGCAGCCGCAGGTAGCCAACCATGTCAGGTGTCAGCAGGCCACCATCCGATCCCGTATCCACCAGCGCGCTAAGGTCATGGCCCGCAATGCTGACGACAATGGACAGGTACCCCCCGTCATCACGCAGCGGTACCTGCGCCACGCGTTCATGGTTGCACAGGCGCGGCACCGTATCCTGTGCCGCCACAGCCGATGTGGCCGACAGGCTGGCAACCCCCATGGCGGCGGCAAGTCCCCATGCCGCAAGCCATGCACGCATTCCCGCCACTACGCCAGTCGCCCGGCCATGGTGTCGGTTGCATCCAGCAGGGCGGACAGGATACCCGGCTCGGTCATGGCATGGGCCGCGGTATCTATGATCCGGAAATCCGCCTCGGGCCATGCGCGGTGCAGATCCCACGCGGTGCGCATGGGCGTGGTGACGTCATAGCGCCCCTGCACGATAATGGCGGGGATATCCCGGATACGGCCGACATCACGGATCAGCTGTCCTTCATCCAGCCATCCGGCATTGATGAAATAATGGTTCTCGATACGCGAAAACGCCAGCGCGTAACGTGGGGCGGCATGCTGGATGATGGTGTCGGACGCGGGCAGCAGGGTAATGGTGCGTCCCTCCCACACACTCCACGCAACGGCGGCTTTCATCTGCACCTCCGGGTCCGGGCCGGTCAGCCGCCGGTGATAGGCCGCCATCAGGTCGCCGCGTTCATCGGGCGCAATGGGGGCGACAAACTGCTCCCACAGGTCGGGAAACAGCCATGACGCGCCATCCTGATAATACCACAGCAGTTCCGCCCGACGCAGGGTGAAGATGCCACGCAGCACCAGCGCGCTGACGTGGTCGGGATGCGCCTGTGCATAGGCCAGCGCCAGCGTTGACCCCCACGACCCGCCAAACACCATCCATTTTTGCGCCCCCGTCATGACGCGCAGCCGTTCGATATCCGCCACAAGATGCCATGTCGTGTTGTTGGCAAGGGCGGCATGCGGGGTCGATCGCCCGCAGCCACGCTGGTCAAACAGCAGGATGCGGTAGCGGTCGGGGTCGAACATCTGGCGCTGGAAAGCCGAACAGCCGCCACCGGGACCGCCATGCAGGAACACCACCGGAATGCCATCGGGATTGCCGCACAGTTCCCAGTAAATGCGGTGTCCCTCGCCCGTATCAAGCCAGCCGTGGTCGTAAGGGGCGATCGGGGGATAGGGAAACCGCTGGGACATGGGCAATCCTGTTCATCGTGCAGTATCGGGCGGGGTATCGGTGGCATGGGGATGCGCCCGTGTCCAGACATCCATAAGCCTGGCTTCGTCCGCCAGCGTATAGCGCTGCGTGGTGGACAGGCTGGCATGGCCCAGCAGATCCTGTATCACGCGCAGGTCGGCGCCCCCTTCCATAAGGTGGGTGGCAAACGAATGCCGCAGGGCATGCGGGGTTGCATGTTCGGGCAGGCCCGCCATGTGCCGCCATGTCCGCATGGCGCGCTGGGCGATGCCCGCCTGCAGGCGTCCCCCACGCACGCCGACGAACAATGGCGCATCGGGCTGCGGCAGCGGATGCACGCCCCGCCAGCGCAACAGCGCCTGCATGACCTGCGGCAGCACCGGCACCATGCGTTCCTTCCCGCCCTTGCCCCGTATGCGCAGCACACCATCGCCCTTCGTGCCATCGCCAAGTGTGCCAGCCTGATCCAGATCGCGCACATCCAGCGTCAGGGCTTCGGAAATACGCAGGCCACAGCCATACAGCAGCATGAACAATGCCCCGTCGCGCACCTGCGCCATGGGGGTATGGGCGATATCGGATACCCCTTCGGGTACCTCCAGCGCCTGTGCCTGCGGCAGCGGGCGGGGCAGCGGGCGACGCGTGCGCGGCGTGGCCAGCAGACCCGGCGCCGGATTGTCGACACCATGATAGCGCGCCAGATAACGGTAAAAGGACCGCAGCGCCGAAACCCGGCGCGCGCGTGTCCGCGCGGCGCGGTCCTGCGTGGTGGGGCGGCGACCACCCAAGGCTGCGGCATGTTCATGGGCCAGCCATGCGCGCAGGTCGGTCAGGGACAGGCCCGCCAGCGCCCCCAGATCCGGCTCCGCGCCCAGATGCGTGGTCAGGAATGCAAGGAACCGGTCCAGATCCCCCCGATAGGCCACAAGCGTCAGGTCCGCGGCACGGCGCTCGGTTTCCATCCATTGCAGGAACGCGTCACGTGCTTCGGTTGCCATCATGTCCTGCGCCCTTTCATTCCGTCGCCATGTAACCTTGGACATTACCTGAAAATAACGCATTGATAAAAAATAATAAAAGTTTCCAGGCGATGCCTTTCCGGAAAATGCTGCACCAAAAACCTTCCCGGTTTTTTCCGGCCATTTCACAAGCAGGCTTTTCAGACAGTCCCTTCCGACGATGTGTGCGCCCTACGCAAATGATGGACAAGACACGGGCGATGCCTGACGGTAGAAAAACACATGCCGCATCGCAATGCTTCACAACCGGACCTGCTGCCCGCCCCTGCCGATGGACGGGTGCGGGTCATGCTGACCCTGCCCTTTGCCGGGCCGCTGGACTATCTGCTGCCGCCCCGCCTGGCCGGTGTGCAACCCGGTGATATCGTAAGCGTGCCACTGGGCCGCCGCACCGAAACGGGGGTGGTCTGGGACGCGACATCGCGCCTGCCCCCCGAATTCACCCTGCCGCCTCAAAAAGAAGTGGCGACCGCACGCCTGAAACCCGTTGCCGCGCGGCTTGACCTGCCGCCCCTGCCCGCGCAGTTGCGGCAGTTCGTGGACTGGGTGGCGGCCTATACCCTTTCCCCGCCGGGCATGGTGCTGGCCATGGCGTTGCGGGCCAACGCGCTGGCCCCGCTGCCGCGTCCCGCAACCGGGTGGGCCGTGGTCCCGGCGCTTCCCACGGATCTGCGCCTGACGCCAGCACGGCACAAGGTGCTGGATATTGCCGCCGAAGGCTCCCCCCTGACCACGACGGAACTGGCCCGCCGCGCGGGCGTGGGTGCCGCCGTGATACGCGGGCTGGCGCAGGCCGGTGCGTTGCAGGCGGTTGAAATCGCCCCGCCGCCACCGTTCAGTAATCCCGATCCCGCGCATTGCCCCCCGATGCTGGAGGGTGATCAGGCGACCGTCGCCACCGAACTGCGCGCCCGCGTGGCGGAGAACGGATTTTCCATCACCCTGCTGGAAGGGGTAACCGGGTCAGGCAAGACCGAGATTTACATGGAGGCCATAGCCGCCTGTATCGCAGCGGGGCGGCAGGCGCTGGTGCTGCTGCCAGAAATCGCGCTGTCGGCCCAGTGGACCGGACGGTTTGCCCGCCGCTTCGGCGCGGAACCCGCCCTGTGGCATTCCGACCTTGGTTCCCGCCTGCGCCGTGTGACATGGCGGGCGGTGGCCGATGGCACGGCGCGGGTCGTGGTCGGGGCGCGATCGGCGCTGTTCCTGCCGTTCGACCAGCTTGGCCTGATCATTGTCGATGAGGAGCACGAAACCGCCTTCAAGCAGGAAGACGGCGTGACCTACCACGCCCGCGACATGGCGGTGGTACGCGCGCGCATGAGCCGGGCCCCCGTGGTGCTGGTCTCGGCCACCCCCAGCCTTGAAAGCCTGGCCAATGTCGGCGCGGGCCGGTACCGGCACCTGAAGCTGGGGGCACGCCACGGCAATGCCAGCATGCCGGATGTGGAAACGCTGGACATGCGCGCGGACCCGCCCGAACGCGGGCTGTTCCTGTCGCCCGTGCTGACCGGCGCGATCAATGATGCGATCGGGCGCGGGGAACAGGCGATGCTGTTCCTCAACCGCCGCGGCTATGCGCCGCTGACGCTGTGCCGCACCTGCGGCCACCGCATGCAGTGCCCCAACTGCACCGCATGGCTGGTGGAACACCGCGCGCGCCATATCCTGACCTGTCACCATTGCGGGTATGACGAACCCATTCCCCAGACCTGCCCCAAATGCGCCGATGCCGACAGCCTGACCCCCATCGGCCCCGGCGTGGAGCGGATAACGGAAGAAGCCCGCGCCACCTTTCCCGATGCGCGGATACTGGTCATGGCCAGCGATACGCTGAATGGCCCCTCCGCCACCGCCGCCGCCGTGGAGCGCATCGCCCGGCGCGAGATCGACCTGGTGATCGGCACGCAGATCGTGGCCAAGGGCTGGCATTTCCCGCACCTGACGCTGGTGGGAATCGTGGATGCCGATCTGGGCCTGGGGGGTGGCGACCTGCGCGCGTCCGAGCGCACGGTGCAGCTATTGCACCAGGTCGCGGGCCGCGCGGGCCGTGCCGAGGCACCGGGCCGCGTGCTGCTGCAAAGCTACGTGCCCGACCACCCGGTCATGCAGGCGCTGGTATCGGGCGATTTCGCAAGCTTCATGGAACAGGAAGCCGAACAGCGCCGTCCCGGCTTCTGGCCCCCTTATGGGCGGCTGGCCGCCCTGATCGTCAGCGCGGAAGCACCCGATGCGGCGGACCTGACCGCGCGCGCGCTGGGCCAGAACGCGCCCCGGATGGACGGCGTGCAGGTGCTGGGCCCCGCCCCCGCACCACTGGCCATCCTGCGTGGGCGGCACCGCTTTCGCCTGCTGCTGCGCGCGCGGCGCAATATCGCGGTGCAGCCGATCGTGCGTGAATGGCTGTCGCGCGTAAAGCCTGAGCGCGGGGCGCGGATCGATGTGGATATTGATCCGGTCTCGTTCCTGTAAATTACTTAAAAAATAAAGGTTTTTGGGTGCCGCCTTTTTTCAAAAAGGCGACGTTCCCTGAAGCTTTTTGAAAAAAGCTTCACCAAAAACTTTTATCCGTTTTGGTTCACTGCGCGTCGGTCGCGTGCGTCATGCCACGCTGCATGGTCCCATCAACCGGGCGGCCGGCCAGCGACAGGGCCACGGCCTCGGCAATGCGGGTGCCGTCAATCCCCGCCGACAGGATGCCACCGGCATAACCCGCCCCTTCACCCGCCGGGAACAGGCCGCGCATGTTCACGCCCTGCCCGTCCACCCCGCGCGGGATGCGCAGGGGAGAGGACGTGCGCGTCTCCACCCCGGTCATGATGGCGTCACGCATGGAAAAGCCCGGTATCTTGCGTTCGAACGCGGGCAGCGCCTCACGCATGGCGGTCACCGCGAATTCCGGCAGGCAGAGCGCGAGGTCGGTCGGCGTGACACCGGGCCTGTAGGACGGCACGACATCGCCCAACGCGGTCGAGGGCCTGCCGTCAAGGAAATCCCCCACCGTCTGGGCCGGGGCGAAATAGGCGCCGCCACCGGCTTCGAACGCCTTGCGCTCCCACTCACGCTGGAACGCGATACCGGCCAGCGGGCCGCCGGGATAATCGCGTTCCGGCGTCACGCCGACCACGATGCCCGCATTGGCGTTGCGTTCGGCGCGGGAATACTGGCTCATGCCATTGGTCACCACCTGCCCCACTTCCGACGTGGCCGCGACCACCGTGCCACCGGGACACATGCAGAACGAATAGACCCCGCGCCCGTTGGCCGCATGGTGCACCAGCCTGTAATCGGCCGCCCCCAGCAACGGCACGGTGTCGGGCTGGCCATAACGGGCGGTGTTGATGATGGATTGCGGATGTTCGATCCGCACGCCGATTGAAAACGGCTTGGCCACCATGTCCACGCCCGCCGCATGCAGGGATGCAAAGGTGTCGCGCGCGCTGTGGCCAATCGCCAGCACGACATGGCCTGCCGCGATTTCATCCCCGTCCGCCAGGCGCAGGGCAGCGATACGCTGGCCACCCGCGCCATCGTCCTGCGTTACGAAATCGGTCACATGCGCGCCAAAACGGTATTCGCCACCAAGTGCCTCGATCTCGGCGCGGATACGCTCCACCATCGAGACAAGGCGGAAGGTGCCGATATGGGGACGGGAAAGATAGAGGATTTCCTCCGGCGCGCCCGCACGCACGAATTCCGCCAGCACCTTGCGCCCGTAATGCCGGGGGTCGCTGACCTGGCTGTACAGCTTGCCGTCCGAGAACGTTCCCGCCCCCCCTTCGCCAAACTGCACGTTGCTTTCGGGGTTCAGGATGGATTTGCGCCACAGGGCGAAAGTATCGACCGTGCGCTCACGCACCACCTTGCCGCGTTCGAGCACCAGCGGACGCAGCCCCATCTGCGCCAGCACCAGGGCCGCCATCAGCCCGCATGGCCCCGCCCCGATCACCACCGGCCGCACGAATCCGGCCATCCGCGCCATGGCCGGACCATCATCCACCACGAAACGATAGGACGTATCGGGGGCAGGCATGATATCACGCGCGCCGTCATGCGCAGCGAGGACAGCGGCTTCATCCCGCACGGCGCAGTCCACCGTATAGACCAGCATGATACGGTGCCTGCGGCGGGCGTCATGCCCGCGACGGAATATGGTCACGTCACTGATGTCCATGACAGGCACACCCAGCCGGTCGGCCACGGCCTGCGTCAGGGCAGCGTCGTCATGGTCGATGGGCAGGCGCAGTTCGGTCAGTCGGATCATCGGGTCGCGTTTCCATGGCAGTGAGGCCGTCGCGATGCCATATCACGCCGGCCCCATGCACAAAATGCGCTAAGTGCTGGTGACGTGCCGCAACCTTCTGCTAGGAAGGCGGCACGCTTTCAATCCCACTGCTGAATGGATGCTGCCCCATGGGTGAGTGCCAGCATAACCATGGCGACCATGACGGCCATGGGCACAACCACGATCATGGCCATGACGCCCACAACGCCCACAGCCCCGATGGTCATGCGGGCCATGGTCACGACGACCATGACGGACATGACCATGCAGGTCACGACTGCGGGCACGACCATGGCGGGCTGTTTGGCCACCACCATGTCCACACGCCTGCATCCTATGGCCGGGCGTTTGCCATCGGCATCGCGCTCAACCTTGTCTATGTCATCGGGGAAGCGGCGTGGGGCGTGCGCAGCCATGCGCTGTCGCTGCTGGCGGATGCGGGGCACAACCTGTCGGACGTGCTCGCCCTGGGCGCTGCGTGGCTGGCGGAAATCCTGTCGCGCCGTTCACCCAGCCGCGATTTCACGTACGGGCTGCGCCGGTCATCCATCCTTGCCGCCCTGGGCAATGCGGTGGCCCTGCTGGTCGTGACCGGGGGCATCATGTGGGAAGCCGTGCTGCGCCTGATCCACCCGCACCCGGTGGCCGGTGTCGCAGTAATGGTGGTCGCGGGCATCGGCATTGCGGTCAACGGGGCAACGGCCATGCTGTTCGCCAGCGGCGGCAAGACGGACCTGAACCTGCATGGCGCGTTCCTGCACATGGCGTCGGATGCGCTGATGTCGCTGGCGGTGGTGGCCGGTGGCGGGCTGATCCTGATGACGGGATGGCTGCGAATCGACCCCATCATCTGCCTTGTCGTGTCGCTGTCCATTATCATGGCGACATGGTCGCTTTTGCGGGATTCGCTGGACATGGCGCTGGACCGCGTGCCGCGTGGCATCAACGCGGCGCAGGTGGATGCCTTCCTGCGCACCCTGCCCGGCGTATGCGACCTGCATGACCTGCATATCTGGCCGATCAGCACCACCGAAACCGCGCTGACGGTCCATCTGGTACGCAGCGCCTGTGAAAACGGCCACCCTGCCGACGGGCTGCTGAACCGCGCGGCGCATGAACTGCGTGAGCGCTTTGGCATCGTCCATCCCACGTTCCAGATCGAAACGCTGAACGACGCGGATCACTGCGTCCTTGCCGACGCCCGCACCGTCTAGGTCCAACGAGTTTCCTGCCCGACATGTTTTCCAATACCAACACCAAGATACGCGCGGCCTGGTGCAGCGTGGTGGTCAGCATCATCGCGCTGGGCATGAAATACGCCGCATGGCGGGTGACGGGCAGCATCGCGCTGTATTCCGATGCGATCGAGACGATCATCAACGTGGTTTCCGCCGTGGCGGGACTGTGGGCGCTGCGGGTGGCCAGCCTGCCGCCCGACCACAACCATACCTATGGCCATTACAAGGCCGAGTACCTGTCCGCCGTGGCGGAAGGGGTGCTGGTGGTCATTACCGCCATTACCATCGCGCATGAGGCATGGATCGGTTTCATGCACATGCACCCGCCCGAGGATTCGCTGCTGGGCATTTCGCTCAATGGCGGGGCGGGGCTGCTCAACCTGGGGTGGGGGCTGTTCCTCATGCGCATGGGGCGGGCGCACCATTCCCCCGCCCTTGTGGCCAGCGGGCATCATGTGCTGTCCGATGTCTGGACGTCTGCCGTGCTGATTGGCGGCTTCATCCTGATCCCGCTGACGGGGTGGCTGTGGCTGGACCCGCTGCTGGCCGCGCTGATCTCGCTCAACGTGCTGCGCACGGGCTGGGACATGATGCGTACCTCCATCGCGTGGCTTATGGACGAAGCCCCCGATTCCGGGACGCTGGCGGAAATCCGCTCCATCATTTCCCACACTGCCACCGGCGCGATGGAAGCCCACGACATCCGCGCACGTATCGTGGGCGCCATGACATTCATCGAATTTCACCTTGTGGTGCCCGGCACCATGAGCGTAGAGGACGCCCATCATATCTGCGACCGGATCGAGAACGGCCTGCGCGCGGGTCTGGGCGATGCGCTGATCAACATTCACGTCGAACCCGAACGCAAGGCCAAGCATACCGGCGTACTGGTCCTGCCGTGATCTGATCCCGGTTGCCTGCGCCCGACCGGAAAAACGTAGGCCGGACGTGCCGCAGATGGCCGTCCGGGTTGCGATAAATGCTGCCCTTGTCCCGCAACCGGACTGTCCCCGCCCGGTTTTAACTGTCAGTGCCGTTGCTGAAAGTAGATGACCGGTAATGCGAACCGACCTTACTGAAATCCGCAGGAAGCACATGCGCCACCTGCGTCGTTCCGCCCGCATCACGACCGAGCAGTGGCGGCGCANNGCGTGCTGGGCGGCCGCCGTGGTGGTCGGTGTGGTTGCGGTGGGTTTCGCCATGGCGGCGGACGCGGCGGCCACGGTGCGCAACCATATCATCGGCATCAGCCCATGGATCATGCTGGCGCTTACGCCGGGGGGGCTGGCGCTGTCCACGTGGCTGACGCGCACATGGTTCCGTGGCGCGCAGGGCAGCGGCATTCCCCAGACCATCGCGACGCTGCACCTTGAAAACTTCGCCATCATCGACCGGCTGCTGTCGCTGCGGGTGGCGGCGGGCAAGATCCTGCTGACCACGCTGGGGCTGGTGGCTGGCGCCTCCATCGGGCGCGAGGGGCCAAGCGTGCAGATCGGCGCCGCCATCATGCATGCCTGCGGGCGGTGGCTGAACCTGTCCACCATCAGCATGCGCCGCGGGCTGATCCTGGCGGGTGGGGCATCGGGCGTATCGGCGGCGTTCAATACGCCGCTGGCCGGCATCGTGTTCGCGATCGAGGAACTCAGCCACTCATTCGAACAGCGCACCAGCGGCACCATGCTGACGGGGGTGATCCTGTCGGGCGTGACTGCCATCGCGCTGGTGGGAAACTACAGCTATTTCGGCCATACCGACGTGGTGGTGCCGATCGGCATAAGCTGGATCGCGGTACCCACCTGCGGCATCCTTGGCGGGATCGGGGGCGGCGTGTTTTCGGCCATCCTGATCCGGGCCACGCGTGGCCTGCCCGGCGGGGTGGGGCGCTTTGCCCGTGGCAGACCGATGGCGTTTGCCGCGACCTGCGGGCTGTTGCTGGCGATCATCGGCATTGCATCGGACGGCATCACCTACGGCACCGGCTATGAACAGGCGCATGAAATCATTGAAGGCAAGACGCATTATCCCGCATCCTTCTTCATCCTGAAATTCATCGCCACCATCATTTCCTACTGTTCGGGCATTCCGGGGGGACTGTTCGCGCCCTCGCTGGCCATCGGGGCGGGGTTTGGCGGATGGGTGGCGCAGTTCCTGCCGCACACCACGCCGGGGGCCGTGGTGCTGCTGGGCACGGTCGCCTATTTTTCCGCCGTGGTGCAGTCGCCACTGACCGCATCGGTGATCGTCATGGAAATGTGCGACAACCAGCAGGTGACGCTGGCGCTGCTGGCCACGTCATTCCTTGCCTATGGCGTCTCGCGCATGATCTGTTCGCAGCCGCTTTACGCGGCCCTGGCCGAAGCATTCCTTGACGGCATGGCCTCGGCCCCCAGGCCCCCCGTGGCGACGCCACGGCCGCCGCCTGCATCGCCGCTACCTGCCGCGCGCTGACAGCACGCGTTCATACAGCGCAAGCCACTGCGCGGTTACGGCCTGGCGGGTAAAATGCGCTTCGTAATCCCGCCTGCCGCCTGCGACGATCCGCGCGGCCAGTGCCGGGTCGTCCAGCACGCGCTGCATGGCGGTGGCCAGCGCGGGCGCTTCATCAATGGGCACCAGCATGCCATTATCCCCGTCGCGCACATGCGCGCGCGGCCCGGCGGCCGCACACGCCACCAGCGGCACATCCGCCGACCAGGCATCCAGAATGACAGTGCCAAAAGGCTCATAACGCGACGGCAGCACGCATATGTCCGCCGCCGCCAGCAAAGCTCCCCGATCCGAACGCCAGCCCAGGAAATGCACCCGGTCCGCAATACCCAGACGGGCCGCCTGGGCCGCAAGGGCCGCCTTCAGTTCCCCTTCCCCCGCCAGCCACACATGGCAGCGCGGCAGCAGGGGCAGCGCATCCAGCAGCGTTTCCAGTCCCTTGGCCGGATGCAGCCGCGACAGCACCAGCAACACCGGCGCATCATCTGGCGTATCCAGCGACTGGCGGGAAACCGGCGCCTGCGGCATGACGGAGGGAAAGGTCGGCACATAGGCCACCCGGTCAGGTGGCGCGCCCCGTTCGCGCATGGATTCGGCCATATCCGGCGTGCATCCCACGAACCAGTCGCAATGCGCAAACGGGCGCAGATCCTTGTAATTGCCAAACCAGCCAATGACGGGAACACCCGTATGCGCCGGCACCAGTTCTGCCGCCCGGCGCAGCCAGCAATGGATCAGGTCGGGCTGCATGCGTTCGATCAGGCGATGCAGCGCATGGCGGATCAGGGGACGCAGGGGCAGGCGCAGCGGGCCTGTTTCCACCGCCATGCCCGCATGCCGCAGTTCCCTGCTGCGGGGGGCGGCAGGATGCATGACCACGCGTTGCGTCAGTCCCGCCATGTGCAGGCTGAGCATGACATCGGTGGAATACAGTTCAGCCCCACCATTGCCCCGGGCGGCCATGATATGAAGTACGCGCATAACGCCCCGCAATTCATGAAAAGTTCCTGGTTAAGCCTTTTGCAAGAAACTTCAGCGAACGCCGCCTTTTTTCAAAAAAGGCGGCACCCAGAAACCTTTATGACTTAACCCGTTTTATTTGGCGCTCAGGTCCACAACGCAGGCGCGGCCATCTTCCGAACCAAAGGCAAGGCAGCAGCCATCGGGACTGAATTCCAGCGCCGTCACCGCGCCCGACCCGCCGATGCATACCGGCAGGATACGCTGCGCCCCGGTATCGGCCATCAGCACCGATCCGTCGGCAAACCCCGCCGCCACAATATCATGGACGGGATGACAGGCGACACGGGTGCACATGACGCCCGGCAGGCCGCCGGCCTCGGCCGGGGGCTTGCCCATCGGGCCGCCACCAAAGAACGGCCACATCACGATGGTGTCCGCCCCGCTGGTCACCAGCCACTTGCCATTGCGGGTAAAGGCCATGGACTGCACCTTGGACGGATAACCGCTCATGCGCATGTTATGCCCGTCCGACAGCCGCCAGCCATGCAGTTCCGATTCCTGCATGGATGTGACCAGCGCCTCACCGGCGGGATGGATGGCGATGCCGATATGGCTGCCCTTCCATTCCAGCGGACGCACGGTATCCACCTTCGCCTGCACGAACCACATTGATGCGCCATTATAGTGTGAGGCGGCAATCCGCTTGCCCTTGGCATCGAACACGATGCCGCTGACGGTGGAAGGATGATCCAGCACCTTCAGCGTGGTCTGCCCGTCGGCATCGCGCAGTTCGACCTGCTTGCCCGATGCAAAGGCGATCACGCCGCCCTTGCCATTGGTCCATGTCGTGATGTGCTCGATCCAGCGGCGACCTTTTGCAAGGTCCGTGACGCTGCCATCGGCGCCGACACGGCGCAGGGCGTTGTCATCGCCACCGGTCAGGAAGCCGGTGGGGGCGGCATCGGGCGCAATGGCAAGGATCGCGCCATCATGCACGGTCATGACGTTCCATGCATTCGACTGGCCCCAGTCCGCCCGGTCCGCCACCATGATGTCGCCCTCACCCGTGGCGAAGGCGACCTGCTGGCTGTCGCGTGAGATGGCGCAGCCGGTAATCTGGCCTTCCATCTGGCGCATGGCCCCACGGCGTTCCAGCAGGCCGGTGGCGGGGATGGTATCGTTTACGGTATCGCTCATTTCGCACGGCAGCTTTCAAAACCGCGGCGAAGCTGCGGACGGTTGAGGTTACGGCCAATGAAGACCAGGCGGGAGACACGCGGCTCACCTTCCTTCCACGGGCCGATGAAGCCGCCATCGGCCATCATGTGCACGGCCTGGAAGGCGAAACGCTGGTCCTCGCCAGCGTAGTTCAGGATGCCCTTGGCGCGCAGGATGTCGGCCCCCTGTTCCTGCAGCACCGCGCCGATCCATGCCTGGAACTTGGCGGCGTCCAGCGGTTCTTCCACTTCATAGGACAGGGAAGTCACGTCCGCTTCATGGGAATGGCTGGTATCCTCAAGGAAACGCGGCGCGTGTTCCAGCGCGCGCTGCAGGTCGAACCCGCCCTGGTCCAGCACATCGGACAACGGCACGTCGCCGCGCTGCGCGCGGTGGATGCGCCCGACGGCGTTGATGGAACGGATGCGCGATTCGATGGTGGCCAGCGCCACTTCGTCCACAAGGTCGGTCTTGTTGAGGATGATGACATCGGCAAACGCGATCTGGTTCACCGCTTCCGGGCTTTCATCAAGCGTCTGGATGACGTTGTAGGCATCGACCACCGTGACCACGGCGTCCAGCCGGGTCTTGCCGCGCACGTCCTCGTCCACGAAAAAGGTCTGGGCGACGGGGGCGGGATCGGCCAGGCCGGTAGTCTCGACAATGATGCCGTCGAACTTCGCCCGGCGCTTCATGAGGTTGCCGAGAATGCGGATCAGGTCGCCGCGCACGGTGCAGCAGATGCAGCCGTTGTTCATCTCGAACACTTCCTCGTCGGCATCCACCACGAGGTCGTTGTCCACGCCAAGTTCACCGAACTCGTTCACCACCACCGCGTATTTGCGGCCGTGCTGCGCCGTCAGGATATGGTTGAGCAGCGTGGTCTTGCCCGCCCCCAGGAATCCCGTCAGCACCGTAACCGGCACGAGGGTGTTCTGGGCTGTGGCGTCTGGCGACGCCTGAACGGTATCGGACATGTGGCCTCCGGTCTTTTCAAATTGCCTGCATCATGCGTGGCGTAAGCCTTGTGTGCCCAGATATAGGGCCATGGGGCGGCGTGTCCCATACCCGGCGGCACAGAAAAACGGAAAAGAGGGTCAGGCCCCGCCCCGGTGCAGGGCTGCATCACGCATCGCATCGCGGCAGGCACGGGCATGTTCGATGCTGAAACGCGCGGCCTGCACCCGGCCGCGTGCAGTCAGGGCTTCACGCGCGGGCAGATCGTCCATCAACCCGGCCATGGCCCGGGCCAGCCCCGTTGCGGGTTCGGGCGCGCACAGCAGGCCGCCATTCTCCACCACTTCGGGCAGTCCGCCCACCGGGGACGCGATCAGGGCGGCCCCGGCGGCCATGGCCTCCAGCGCCGTCATGCCGAATGGCTCGGGCCAGCGGCTGGGCACGACCACGATGGCCGCCTGCGCCATGGCCGCCAGAACATCCGCATGTGGCCTGTATCCGGTCATGTCCACGCCCGCCGCCGCGGCTTTGGGCAACAGGTCGGACATGAACGGGGTCAGTGGCGCATCAGTGCGGAAACGGTCGGCGCCGATCATGCGGAAATCCCAGTCGGGATGGGTCCGTGCAAGCTGTCCGCAGGCGGCGACAAACAGGTCCGCCCCCTTGTCCGCCACCACCCGCCCGGCAAACAGCACGCGGCGCGCGCGCTGCGCCATGGGGGGCACCATTGCCGGCAACGCCACGCCATTGGGCGACAGCCCGACCTGCCGCGCGCAGGCCGCGGGCAGGCCGTCAAGGAACCGCTGCCGCACCCAGCCCGATACGCAGGCCACATCCATCAACCGCAGCAGGTCACGACGCTGGCCAGGCGTGTCCGCCCCGCGCATGCCCTGCGGGTCGTTATGCAGCACCAGCAGCACGCGCTGTTCCAGGCGGTGTCGGGCAATGTAATGGGCGGTATCGGGACGGTTGTGGACTTCCACCACGGCGGCGCCCGTCTGGGCCACCGCGCGCGCGATGGCTGCGGCATAACGCAGGCTGCGTCGCCCCGGTGGCCACAGCCCGGGCTGCACGGCACGGTAGTCATGATCCGGCAGCAGGGATGGCCCGTCCAGCGACGGCCCCACGATCACGTCCCGCGGCCCCGCAAGGGCGGCGACCTGCAACCCGATCGCCCCCACGGCGCCAGGAGAAAATCCCTCACGCGCGGGCAGTACCACCGCCACGCGCCATGGCATGGTCACGGGCGGCCCCTCAGGCAATGTCCTCGAAACGGGACTGCCGCCATTCCGCGGGTTCCTGCGCGGCCTTCTGGTACCAGTCATCGACCAGCGGATGCGCGCGCACGGCGGCCATGTAGGCACGCGATTCGGGCGACGGGCTGATGCCATAGGACAGGAAGCGCGAGACGATGGGCGCGAACATGGCATCCGCCATGCCGAACGTCGCCCCGAACAGGAACGGACCATCCTTGCCAAAATCCAGCCGGGCCTCGGTCCAGATGGCGTCGATCCGGGCGATATCCGCATCGATGTCCGGCGTGGTGCCCGCCGCCAGCGGGCGGTTGTCACGACCGATATTCATGGGCATGGCCTGCCGCACGGCGCGGAAACCCGCATGCATTTCAGCCGAGATGCTGCGGGCATAGGCACGCTGGCGGACATCCTCCGGCCACAGGCCCGGCGTCTGTTCGGCGCAGTATTCACAGATTGCGATGCTTTCCCATACCGCAACACCCTTATGTTCCAGATAGGGCACCTTGCCATTGGGCGAAATGGTGCGGATGGCCGGGGTTTCCCCGTTATCGGCCAGCGGGATCACCTGTTCGCGCACATCCAGCCCGGCCAGACGCACCGCCAGCCACCCGCGCAGCGACCAGGATGAATACCGCCGCGTGCCAATGACCAGAATACCATCACTCATGACGCCGCCTTTCCTTCGCTTCCGGCCTGAACAGCTTCCGCCCGGCGGATGAAGCCACCGCCCAGCACCCGTGTGCCATCGTACATCACGCAGGCCTGACCCGGCGCGGGGACCGCCCCTTCATCCAGTTCCACCCGCGCGCCATTGCCATCCGCCTGCCATACCGTGGCGGGCTGGGCGGCTTCGCGCGCGCGGATCTGCACCGCGCAACGCATGCCATCCGGCCCCGGCGGGGGCACAAGCCAGTTCATGTCCCGCAGCATAAGCGTGCGGGCCACGGCCTGCGCGCGCGGGCCGATCACCACGCGACGGCTGGCGGGTTCGATTCCCACCACCATCTGGCGTTCGCCCTGCCGCATGGCGGCGTTGCCCAGCCGCCTGCTCTGCCCCACGGTGTAGCGGGTCACACCTTCATGCTGGCCCACCACATGACCGGACCGGTCCACGATTTCACCAGCGCCCGTTACATCGGGACGCAGCTTTTCCACCAGTCCGGCATAGGAACCATCGGTCACGAAACACAGGTCCTGGCTGTCGGGCTTGGCCGCGACCGCCAGGCCAAAGCGTTCGGCTTCCGCCCGCACGGTGGCCTTGTCGGGCATGTCACCCAGCGGGAAGCGCAGGAAATCAAGCTGGTCGCGGGTCGTGGCGAACAGGAACCATGACTGGTCACGCCCGGCGTCAACGGGACGATGCATTTCCACGCCATCCGGCCCGTCCACGCGGCGGACGTAATGGCCGGTCGCCATGGCATCCACCCCCAGGTCACGCGCCATGCCCAGCAGGTCGGTAAACTTCACGCCCTGATTGCACGCAACACACGGCACCGGGGTCTCGCCCGCGGCATAGGCATCGGCAAACGTGCCGATCACGCTGTCATGGAAGCGGCGTTCGGCGTCGATCACGTAATGGGGAATGCCCAGCCGGTCGGCCACGCGGCGGGCGTCATGAATGTCACGGCCCGCGCAGCATGCGCCCTTTTTCGTGCTTTCGCGCGAATCATACAGCTGGAGGGTCGCGCCGATCACCTCGTGTCCCTCGTCCACCAGACGGGCGGCAACGACGGAACTGTCCACCCCGCCGGACATGGCCACAAGAATGCGCATGGCTTGGTTCCACTTCCCGATGACAGGCAATGCCCGCAGGACTATCCGCCCCCGGGCATCGCACGTCAAACATCATGTTGCGCGCGTCTCATGACGCGCGGTGTATAACAGGTGCCGGTCAGGACGTGCGCGGCAGGCGCACCACCAGACCGTCCAGCGCCTCGGTCATCACGATCTGGCAGCCCAGGCGCGATGTCTTTTCCAGACCGAAGGCCAGGTCGAGCATATCTTCCTCGTCCTCGGTCGGCGGAGTCAGCCGGGATGCCCATTCGGGGTCCACCACCACATGGCAGGTGGCGCAGGCCAGCGAGCCCTCGCACGCACCCTCAAGGTCGATCCCGTTCTTGTGAGCGATTTCCAGAACGGACAGGCCCAGCGGGGCCGCGACTTCGCGGCGGCTGCCGTCACGCTCGATGAATGTTATATGCGCCATCTTTTCATCCTGCCTGTGCTGTGTGCCCGTCATGGGGCGAAACACTGCCTTGCGCGCGGCACCGTGCCACGGCCTGGCACAGGATCACCGCCGCGCGATCCACATCGGCGGGTGAGGTATAGCGTCCGACGGCCAGACGCAAGCCTCCGGCGGCCTGAACCGCATCCAGCCCCATGGCCGTCAGGACATAGGATGGCGTTACTTCGGCCGATGAACAGGCCGATCCGGTGGACAGGCACAGCTGTGGTACCGCCGCCAGCAGGTCCAGCGCGCGCACGCCGTCAAAGCGCAGGTTGAGGTTTCCCGCCAGCCGCCCGGACCCCGACATGGCGCCATGGACATGGATGCCATCGCAGCCCGCCCTTAACGCCGCCAGCAGCCGGTCCCGCAACCCCGCGACCCGCGCGCGTTCCGCCGGCCCTTCGTCACGCGCAATACGGCAGGCCGCGCCGAATCCGATCACCAGCGGTGCGGGCAGCGTGCCAGAGCGCAGGCCACGTTCCTGCCCGCCACCCGAAAACAGCGGGGTCAGCCGCACGCGCGGCCTGCGGCGCACGAACAGCGCCCCCACTCCCTTCGGCCCATACAGCTTGTGCCCCGACACGGACGCCAGATCGAGATCCCACGCCCGCACGTCCACATCCATCTTGCCCACCGCCTGCGCCAGGTCGCTGTGCAGCAGCGCGCCCGCATTGCGGACCAGCGGCGCAAGGGCTGCCATGTCCTGCACCACCCCGGTTTCGTTGTTGGCGGCCATGATGCTGACCAGCAGGGTCGGCACGCTCAGGGCATCAGCCAGCACGTCAGGGGCCAGCGTGCCATCGGCCCTGACCGGCAGGATCACCGGCTCGCATCCTTCGCGCGCCAGGTCACGCACCGATTCCAGCACGCATTTATGTTCGGTCGCCAGCGTAATCACCCGCCTGCGCGCGTCCCCCCGGTCCAGCAGGTGACGCACCGCGCCCTTGATGGCGATGTTGTTGGCCTCTGTCGCACCGGATGTCAGCACGATTTCGCGCACGTCCGCCCCCAGTATCGCAGCCACTTCGGCGCGGGCCTGTTCCACCGCGTCATGCGCAGCACACCCCGCCGCATGGTCAAGGCTGTGGGGATTGGCGAATCTTTCGGTAAACCATGGCATCATTTCCGCCACCACACGTGGATCGCATGGCGTGGTGGCCTGATAGTCGAGATAGATCAGATCATCGGGCATGGTCATGCCGCACCCGCCTGCAACGCGGGCAACCGCCCGGCCATGGCGTCATAGGCCGCGATGAAGCCATCCACCTGCGACTGTGCCGCCGACCACGGCAGGGAAACGCGGATGGCGCAGCCTGCGTCCTCCCCGAACCCCATGGCGTCCAGCACGTGCGAGCGCGTGACCTTGCCCGATGAACACGCCGACCCGGCCGAGACGCAGTATCCCGCCATGTCCAGCGCGATCAACTGCGTCTGTGCGCGCCGTCCCGACAGCACAAGGCTGGTCGTATTGGCCAGGCGCGGGGCCGTGCCACCGCAGACCCGCGCGCCCGCGCTCAGTGCCGCCGTCTCGATCCGGTCGCGCCATGCGCCGAGCCTTTCGGCCTGTTGCGCCATGTCCCCTGCCGCCACTTTGGCCGCCGCGGCCATCCCTGCAATGGCGGGTAGCGCGGGGGTGCCACCGCGCCGACCCTGTTCCTGCCCGCCCCCGGCCAGAAGCGGGGCAAGGGCATGAAACCGGTCCCCCGCCAGCAACAGCGCGCCAGCCCCCTTCGGGCCACCGAATTTATGGCCTGAAATCGCGATGCTATCCGCCCCCAGTTCCCCGATGGCAAAAGGAATGCGACCCGCCGCCTGCACCGCGTCCACATGCACCAGCGCCCCATGGGCGTGGCAAAGTGCTGCGATGTCCCGCACGGGATTGATGACCCCGGTTTCGTTATTGGCCAGCATGACACAGACCAGGGCCGGGGCCGCGCCATCGGCTGCCAGCATGCGTTCCAGCGCGGCACGGTCCAGCACGCCATCGGGGCGGACCGGCACCACGTCCGCCCGCGCCGCACCCCGCACGGCGTCGTGTTCGGTCGCCCCCACCAGCACCCGCCGGCCCTGTGCCTGACCGGTGATGGCCAGCACGTTCGCCTCCGTCCCGCCGGAGGTCAGGACACAGTTTTCAGCCGACACGCCAAACAGGGTGGCCAGATCCTCCCGCGCGGTTTCCAGCACGGCACGCGCGGCACGCCCCGCACGGTGGACGGATGACGGATTGCCCACCACTTCCGCAGCCGACACCATGGCCGCCAGGGCCTCCGGCCGGAGCGGTTCGGACGCGTTGGCGTCAAGGTAGGTAAAACTGTCGCGTCGGGTGTTCATGCTGTCCAGCCATATGGTTACGCCAAGTCGTTTTGCGAGGTGGATTACGATTTATCTGGCATTTTGTGAATCCACACCGCTATAAGGCAGCGCAACATAATATTTATTGCAACGTGTTATGGCGGGTGCGCGCACCTTTCCCATACCGCTGCCTCAATGTCGCCCGCCCGTCATCCGGGTCATGGCAAGGAGAGCGAACCGACACGACACACCCGGACCAGCGGCGGAAAACCTTTTCCCCACGCCGGGTGAACACGACGCATCACCATATCTGCCCCCCGCGCAGGGCACGCCTGCCAAAGACGCACTTTATATCCGGTAGGCAGCAGGCCCATTATCAGGCGGGTTGGTATACTTTCGGCCTGACGTACCAGACCGGATCAATTCTGTTTTTCGTGCCACCATCACCGGATGAATACACGACGTATTCCTGCTTCCGGCACGGATGACATCGAAGGACAGCATTTTCTCTGCCTGCCGACCTGACGGGGCATCGCCGGTCGGACGGGCTGTAACAGCAACCTTTCCCGCTGCAATGCCTGGAATGCGCGGGGAAATGCAAATGCGGGATACCTATGCCTGAGGTCATGTTTGCCGGCCCTGATGGCCGCCTGGAAGGTCGATACCACCATTCAAGCGCGCCCAACGCGCCGCTTGCGCTGGTACTTCATCCCCACCCGCTGCATGGCGGGACCATGAATAACCGCATCACCTATGCGATGTACCGCGCGTTCGAGAAAATGGGCTTCTCGGTCATGCGTTACAATTCGCGTGGGGTTGGCCGCTCGCAGGGGCGCTATGACGGTGGCATTGGCGAGATTTCGGACGCGGCCGCCGCCCTTGACTGGATGCAGATGGTCAATCCGAACGCCAGCGGCCTGTGGATCGCGGGGTATTCGTTCGGTGCGTTCGTCGGCATGCAGCTGCTCATGCGCCGCCCCGAAATCACGGGGTGGATCAGCGTGGCGCCGCCTGCCAACCACTATGATTTCGGCTTCCTTGCGCCATGCCCGTGTGGCGGGCTCATGATCGCGGGGGAAAACGACGAACTCGTGCCAGAACCGGCCGTGCGCAAGCTGGTGGACAAGCTGAACACCCAGAAGGGCGTGACCGTGGACTACCGCATCTTCAAGGGAGCCGACCACGTCTTCGCCAACCATGCGGACCAGGTGGCCGAGGCGCTGGAAGACCACGTCAGCACGGTCATGAACCGCAAGGCGCTGGCGTTGGCCGCCGACTGACGCCCATAACCCATCCCGGTCGGGCCGGGCTGTTCCATCATGGGCCGTGAACATGCTAGAGGCTGGTCCGCGCCGGGGCGGCCCGGCCAGCGATGCCCATCACAGCGCGGAACAGATCATGCCCAAGAGTGAATTCCTCCGGGAAGCCGAAGCACGCGGCTTCATTTTCCAGTGCACCGACATGGACGCGCTTGACGTGGCCATGCAGGCCGGTCCGGTGGGGGGCTATATCGGTTTCGACCCCACGGCGGACAGCCTGCACGTGGGCAGCCTGATCCAGATCATGATGCTGCGCCTGCTGCACCGCCACGGCCACCGCGCCGTGGCCCTGGTGGGCGGCGGCACGGCGAAGATCGGCGACCCGTCCTTCCGCGAGGAAGCGCGCAAGCTCATGACGGCGGAAACCATCGCCACCAACCTGCGCGGGGTGGAAGCCTGCCTGAAGCAGTTCCTGCCGCTGGGCACGGGCGCCACCGATCCGCTGCTGACCAACAATGCCGACTGGCTGGACAGACTGTCCTACATCGACCTGCTGCGTGATGTGGGCATCCATTTTTCCGTCAACCGCATGCTGTCCTTCGACTCGGTCCGGTCGCGGCTGGAGCGTGAGCAGGGCCTGACGTTCCTGGAGTTCAATTACTCCATCCTCCAGTCCTATGATTTCCGGGAGCTCAACAGCCGTCATGGCGTGACCCTTCAGATGGGGGGATCGGACCAGTGGGGCAACATCGTATCGGGCATCGACCTTGTGCGCCGGATGAATGGCGCGCAGGTGTTCGGGCTGACAACGCCGCTGCTGACCACAAGTTCCGGCGCAAAGATGGGCAAGACGGCACAGGGTGCGGTCTGGCTGTCGGCGCGGCGCCTGCCGGTATTCGATTACTGGCAGTTCTGGCGCAATGTGGAGGATGCGGATGTCGGCCGCTTCCTCAGGCTGTTCACGGAACTGCCGATCGCGGAATGTGACCGTCTGGCCGCCCTTGGTGGCGCGGAAATCAATGAAGCGAAAAAAGTCCTCGCCACCGAGGCCACGGCCCTGTGCCACGGCCGCGCCGCCGCCACGGAAGCCGCCGAGGCCGCACGCCGCACGTTTGAGGAAGGGGCCGTAACGGCTGCCGCCCTGCCCACCGTCCACCTGCCCGCCGCCCTGCTGTCCGAAGGCGTGCCCGCCTTCCGCCTGTTCGTGGAGGCCGGTTTCGCCGCCAGCAACGGGGAAGCCCGTCGCCTGATCCGTGGCGGGGGCGCGCGGGTGAATGACGTGGTGATAAAGGACGAGGCACAGGTCGTGTCCGACAGGGACCTGATTGACGGGTCGCTCAAGCTGTCGTCGGGCCGCAAGCGCCATATCCTGGTCCAGCCCGCCTGAAGGGCACGGCCATGACACGCAGGCGGCCAGGCCGGGACAGGGCGCAGGCACGACAGCCCGACCTGTTCGCGCCCGCCACGCCGTCAGCCCCGGCCCCGCCAGAAAGCCCCGGCCCGGCCATACCGGACCTGCACTCACTACCCGCCGTGCCGGGGGAATTGTGGGAACGGTTGGCCTATTCACGTTTCCGCGCGCGCTTCCACCTCGGGGCGAAGGAACGCGATTATCTGGCGACGCGGGGCCTGCCGGAAGTCATGACGCACGCGGCGGATTTCATCGCCACCCGACTCGCTCCCGCCCACCCGGACAAGGACGGCCGCCAGACCCCGTGGCGGGGCCATCCGGTCTTCATCGCCCAGCATGCAACGGGCACATGCTGCCGGGGCTGTGTCGCCAAATGGCACGCCATGCCCGCGGGGCAGGCGCTGGATACGCAGCAGCAGGCCTATATCCTGTCGGTCATACAGGAATGGATCAGACGGGACGCGGCGGCCCCTATGGCGCAATCCGCGCCCAGACCTGATCCCCGCTGATCCAGCATTCATGGGATCGCGGCATCGGTCCCGCCGCCTCCATCCGCCCACCGGGAGCCTGCGCGCGCCCGTCGGGGCCAAAGGTCCACATGTGCAGCGGACAGACAATGCGCCCATACAGCACGTAACCGGCGGAAAGCCGGGCATTGCCGTGGGGGCAGCGGTCATCCAGCACGGCGGGGCGGTCGTCCTCCACCATCCACACCACCAGCGCGCGGCCATCGCACATGACCCGCTGGGGTTCCGCGCGTGCGGCGGATACCGCGCACAGGGGACGGGAACCCGGTAACGCCTGTTTCATTGAACTCATGCCTTCCCCCCTGCTGCGCAGTTACCATCTTACGTGAATGGGGTGTGTCGTCTATCGTGCCTGCGCTTCGCGCATGTATGGAGCGGTACAACGGTCAACATTAATCAGGATATGATGACGCATGGTTCTTTCCCCCCAGCATGAACATCTTCTGGACCGTCTGGCTGAAGTCGCCGTCCGGGTTGGCGTCAATATCGCGCATGGGCAGCAGTTGCTGATCACGGCCCCGCTGGATGCCGTGCCACTGGTACGCCGCATCACGGAACACGCGTATAAAGCCGGGGCATCACTGGTCACGCCGTTCTATGCCGATGACGTGGCGACGCTTGCCCGCTTCCGCCATGCCGCCGATGATACGCTGGATACCGCCGCCGACTGGCTGCAGGACGGCATGGCCAATGCCTACCGCAAGGGGGCCGCGCGCATGGCGATCACGGGGGCCAATCCCGTGCTGCTGGCCAATGAAAAGGCCGAGCGCGTCTCCCGCGTTGGCCGCGCCGCATCGCGCGCGGGGCGTCCGGCCATGGAACTGATCACCCGTTTCGCCATCAACTGGAACATTGTGGCCTTCGCCACGCCCGCATGGGCGCAGCAGGTCTTTCCCGACCTGTCGGTGGATGCGGCGGTCAGCCGGTTGTGGGATGCGATTTTCCAGGCGTCCCGCGTCATGGTGAATGACCCGGTCGCCGAATGGGAAGCCCATAACGCCCACCTGCGCAAACGCGCGGCGTGGCTGAACGAACGGCGTTTCGCGGCCCTGCATTTCAGCGGTCCGGACACGGACCTGACCGTAGGGCTGGCTGACGGGCATGCATGGGCCGGGGGCGCGGAACCCGCGGGTAACGGCATCATCTGCAACCCCAACATCCCGACCGAGGAAGTATTTACTACCCCCCACGCCCGCAAGGTCAGCGGGACGGTGCGCGCGACCAAGCCACTGTTCCACCAGGGCACGCTGATTGACGATATCGCCGTGCGTTTCGAGGACGGCCGCATTACCGAAGCCCATGCCCGCACGGGACAGGACGTGCTTGAACGAATCCTTGATACCGATGACGGCGCGCGCAGGCTGGGTGAAGTGGCGCTTGTTCCCGCGTCGTCCCCCATTTCCAGAAGCGGCATCCTGTTCCGCAATACGCTGTTTGATGAAAACGCGGCCAGCCACATCGCCCTTGGCCAGTCCTATGCCAAGTGCATGCTGGATACCGACAACCTGACCGAAGCCCATCTGGCGCAGCAGGGCGCCAATACCAGCTTTATCCATATTGACTGGATGATCGGGTCCAGCAAGATCGATGTGGACGCCGTCAACCATGACGGCACCCGCGAACCCCTGATGAGACAGGGCGAATGGAGCAACCAGCCATGATATCTTCCTTCGTGCGCAAGACGCTTTTGGCCGCCACGTGCGCCCTTGCCGTGGCCCCTCTTTCCGCCGCCATGGCCCAGCAGCCCACGCAGCAGATGACACAGCAGGCCCCCAGCGCGGCACAGCAGGCCGCCATCCAGCATGACATGGAAACCGTGGCGCGCTACAAGCTGCCCAAGGATTTCTTCACGCGCATGACCCCGGTGATGGAACAGATCCGCAACTCGCGCATTTCCCCGCCCGAGACACCGAACATGTCGCTCGAAGACACCATCAAGCGCACGGAAGCCATGCCCCAACTTGAACCGATCCTGAAGCAGGGACACATGACGGCGCGTGAATTCGTCATGGGTATCACCACCTTCGGCATGACCGCCGCCGTGATGCAGCACCCGTCACAGGACAGCCGGTCCATGCCCGCGCTGAACCCGGACAATGTCAGCCTGCTCAAGTCCCATGCGGCACAGACGCAGGCGCTGATCCAGATCATGGGTGGCGGCGACAGCCAGCAGCAGGCCCCGGGACGTTAAGGGGAGAGCCCAGAACAACCTTCTGATAAAAAACACAAATTCTTGTATGCCGCCTTTTTTTTAGAAAGGTGGCGTCTTCCTGGAGCTTTTTGAAAAAAGCTTCACCAAAAACTTTTTCATGATTTGCAGGGCATCTTTTGCAACGGCTGGATGCCCCGCCGTCAGCAGGGGCACGGTGCGCGCCATGATTTCGGCCTGTGTGTAACAGGCCAGCGCGCGCATCCTTCCAGCTTCGCCCATATGCCGGCGTAACGCGCTGTCATGCACCAGATGTTCCAGCGCCGCAGCCAGCCGTGGCACATTGCCCGGTGGCACCAGCAGGCCGGTCTGACCGGAAACCACCTGCTCGCACGGGCCGGAAATGTCGCTGGCCACCACCGGCAGGCCGCACAGCATGGCTTCGATCACGCTCATCGGCAGGCCCTCGAAATGGCTGGGCAGGACAAAGATATCCGCAGCCGCCATGACCCGCGCCACATCCGCACGGTATCCAAACATGACCAGCCGCGCGCCAAGTGCCGCACGGGCCGCAGCAAAACACGCGCCAAGGTCCACGCCACGGTCGCTGGGCAGGCGCGTGCCCACCACCCATAACACCGCATTATCAGGCAGGGCACGCATGGCCGCCAGCAGTTCGGGATAGCCCTTGCCCCGCACCAGACGGGAAACGGCAAGGATGACAACCTGATCCGCCCCTACCCCCATCCGCGCACGCAGGGCCGCGCGCTGTTCGGGCATGGGATGGAACATGGCCGGGTCGCGCCCGTTGCCAATGGCCGTGGCACGGGGGTGGATATGCAGCCTGCGGGCATCGCGGGCCTCCCTGTCCGATACCGTGAGGTAGATGTCGGTCACCCTGCCAGCCAGCCATTCCAGCGCAAGGGCCACGCCACGACGCACCCGCGATCCCGGCTGGTTGAACAGAAAACCGTGGCAGGTATAGGCAATGCAGGGCACGCCGCAACGCCATGCCGCGAAACGCGCCAGCAGGCCGCTTATGGGCATGTGGGCATGGACCATATCGGGCTTTTCCGCCCGGATCAGGCGCACCAGCCCCCGCCATGCCCGCCATTGCGCAAGGGGGGACAGGGTGCGTGACATGGGCACGGTCTCGACCCGCAGGCCACATGCCCGGACGTCCGCCAGCAGGGGACCATCGGCACAGACCCCGATCACGTCATGTCCATCGTCGCGCAATGCCAGCATAAGGGGAAACAGGAACTGACGTAACGAGAAATCAACATTCGTGATCTCAAGGATCTTCATGTCAGCAGCAGCAGCTTTTCACGCCTGAACGCCCAGCGCACCACCTGTCGCACCTTGCCCATCGGCCCGTCAGCCTGCGTCAGCAGGGCCGTGCCGCCACCCTCTTCCGCGTCGTGCTGGCGGCGTGCGGGATCGACACGCACGACCAGTTGCAGGGTCGGCTGCGGAACCTGACCGCCGGAATAGATGCTGTCCTCAATGGCGACTTCGCCACCCGCCGCACGGAAACGCCAGTGCTGTTCGCCCGCTTCCAGCAGGATGGAACCATCCTGCGCATCAAGCGCGTTGACCGATGGATGCAGGTGCAGGCGCAGGACGAAGGCCACTTCACGTTCGCCTTCCAGCATTTCCTCCCCGCGCAGGATCTCGCCATCACCACCCAGATACAGCCTGCGGTAATACGTCACCCCCGCCGAGGGGTGATAGCCATCATGCGACAGGTTCAGCCAGTGCGCCCCTTCGGCCACGGCATGGTCCACGCCCACATGGGCCGGCCTGCGCCGCACCGTGCCGTCCGGCCCGAATTCGGACGACGACATATCCTCCACCACCACGACGGAATGGGCGGCCGTCTGGCGGAGGGCCTCCTTCCACGCGGGCAGTACGCCGCCCCCGCAATTGACGATCAGGCGCTGGCGCGCGCAGGAAAATTCGAATGAAAGCGTCCCCGCATGCGCGTTACGGTCATATTCGGGCGGCGCCGGAATCCCTACATCCACCAGCAGCAGCGACCGTATGGCCTGCATGCGCATGAAACCGCCATCCGGCATGGAATGGGCCACGACACGGGTGCGCGTGGCCTGCGACAGCACCATCTCGATCAGTGTTGCGCTGCGTTCATGGCTGCCGTTGAACAGGGCAAGCCCGCCATCCCCATGCCGCATGGCCCGCAGCACGGGACACATCTTGTCCAGCGCGATGGCGACCGCATGGGGCAGCGCATGCTGTACCGCCTGCATCATGGCCCGCATTTCCGCCAGTTCCCGCACGGCACGCAGCTGTACTTCCGGGCTGCGTTCGATATGCCAGCCATCGGGCAGGATCTGGCTTTCCACCTCATTATCGATATAGCGGCGGTACCGGGTCAGGAAGCCGGTATATTCCGGCATGGCCACGGCCACCGCCAGCAGTCCCTTCAGCGCGGTCAGGGACTGCCAGCCATGCCGTTCCGGCGGCATGAGGGCGGCAATGGTGCGCCCTTCCACCAGGATACGGGCCATGAGGCGCTGGCGGAAGGAATCGCTGGCCGACGCGGCAAAGAAATCATAATGTCCCAGCCACGCCGCGACCCGCGCGCCAATCACACCGCATTCCAGCGCCAGCGGATCCTGCGACGGATGGTGCAGCCAGTCATCAACCAGCGCGCGCGCCTTCAGCCGCGCGGCGTCGGTGCCCACCGCGCGCAGGTCACGCAACCAGCGGAAACTGAGCAGCCCTTCACGGAACGCGGGTTCAAAATCCGGCGAATCCCACTGTCCCGGCCCGACGGGATGGGTATAGCCCGCCCATGTCAGGCTGCCACGGGCAAGCTGCGCGCCCGCCGCCGGGTCGCCCGGCCACAGGTCACGCACGTTATGGACGGGCGCGACAGGCAGCCGCCTGCCACCCCCCAGCAGGGGCAGCCGCGCAAAGGAAAGGCGCGCGCCCCGCGCCAGACGCTTCAGCGGCATGGGGCCTTATCCCTCCGACACATCAGGGACCATACCCTCACGCCGGGTTATGCGTCCCGGTCCGTAGGTTCCTGATGGCCGCGGCATAATCATCCTGCCCGTACACGGCCGTGCCGGCGACCAGCATGTCAGCACCCGCGGCAACCGCCAGCGGCGCGGTCTGCGGGTTGATGCCGCCATCGACACCAATGCGGATGTCACGTCCCGTCGCATCAGCCATGCGACGCAGGGTTTCGATCTTGCGCAGCTGGCTGGTCAGGAATTTCTGGCCACCAAAACCGGGATTGACCGTCATGACCAGGATCATGTCCACCAGGTCCAGCACTTCGCCCACCGCTTCGGGCGGAGTGGCGGGACAGATGGCGACGCCGGGCTTCACGCCATGGTCGCGCACATGCTGCAGCGAGCGGTGGGTATGGGGACCGGCTTCCACATGCAGGTGGATATGATCGGCCCCGGCCTTTGCAAAGGCTTCGATATACGGATCGACCGGCGCGATCATCAGGTGCACGTCAAACGGCAGCTTCGATTTCGGGCGAAGCGCCTTGATCAGTTGCGGCCCCATGGACAGGTTGGGCACGAAATGCCCGTCCATGACATCCAGATGCAGCCAGTCCGCACCAGCGCGTTCGACGGCGGCGACTTCATCCGCCATGCGGGAGAAATCAGCCGACAGGACACTGGGCGCGATAAGGGGAGTTTCGAGAGCAGCCATGCCTGTTTTTTAACAGCAATCAATGACTAACGCGAATCTTTCCTCATCCCCGCGCCCATATCAGGCGCGCCGGAACCGCGCGGCGAAGAAGCCGTCCATGCCACCCAGATCCGCCAGCATGCCGGGATGGGTGCGCAGCCAGCCTTCCGGCGTGCGGGCCTGCGGCAGGAAAGCCAGTTCGTCTGGCGTGAAGGGATCGGGGACCAGCCCCATCGCGGCGGCGGCCAGCGCGCGCTGCTCGCCTTCCTCGGGCTGGAGCGAGCATACGGCATAGACCACGCGCCCGCCCGGTCGCAGCATGTCACGGCTGGCGGCCAGCAGCCGGTCCTGCCCTTCGGTCATGGTGGCGATGTCGCGCGGGCGCTTGATCCACATGGCATCAGGGTGGCGGCGGATGGTACCGGTGGCCGAGCATGGCGCGTCCAGCAGGATCGCATCCAGCGGGGCGTCGGGCCGCCACTTTGCTGCGTCTTCATGGATCACCTGCACGCCCGACAGCCCGAGGCGGGCCAGATTCGCGCGCAGGCGTTCGATCCGGCGGCCTTCGCGTTCGATGGCGAACACCTCCGCCCCCGCAAAGGCCAGCTGGGCGGTCTTGCCACCAGGTGCCGCGCACAGGTCGGCCACGCGTTCGCCCGCTTTCACATCCAGCAGCCGCGCGGGCAGGCTGGCCGCCATGTCCTGCACCCAGAACGCGCCTTCGGCAAAGCCGGGCAGGTCCACGACCTTTACCGTGCCCGCGGCGAAGCGCACGCTGCCACCCGGCATCACCTCGCCCCCCGGCGGGGCTTCGGCGCCGGGGCGGATGGTCAGGTCCAGCGGCGGCTCATGGCCCAGCGCGCGGGCGATGGGACGCGCAAGCTTCCCCCATGACTGCCACAGCCACGGCGGCACATCCAGCCGCGCCTGATCCAGCCCGTCCAGCGCCCCGGTCCCGCCCGCGGCCACGCGGCGCAGCACGGCGTTGACCAGCCCCGCGAACGGCACCAGCCCCCGCCTGCGCGCAAGGGCCACGGACGTGGCCACGGCGGCATGCGCCGGCGTGTCAAGGAACAGAAGCTGCGCCACCCCGATCAGCAGCACCACGCGCACGGGTTCGGGCGGCTCGCGCTTGAGGAACGGGGACAGCACTTCGTTCGCGGTGCCCATGTGCCGCAGCACGGTCGCGGCCAGCCTGTGGCCCGCGGCACGGTCACGCGGTTCAGCCGTGCGGGCGGCGACCGAGTGGTCCAGCGACGTATCGAGCATGCGGCGGTGGACGATCACCCCTTCGACGATATCGAAGGCGATGTCGCGCGTCGGATCAGGGGCGGCCTTGCCACCACGCCGGTCGGGGCGGCCTTTGTCGGGACGGCGACCAGTGGGGCGGGGTGACGGGGACGGGGAAGGCTTCATGTAATCCTGACCTGAAAGCTGCGGCATGCGGGGGCTTGACCGGGGAGGTATTCAGGCCAAGCCTAGAGCCATGTCAACATCCACATCCATAGCGGATGCCCTGACGGGTATCCACGCCCGCATTGCCGCCAGCGCGCGGGCGGCGGGCCGCGACCCCTCCACCATCGAACTCGTGGCCGTTTCCAAGTTCCATCCACAGGCCAGCGTCATCGCGGCGCTGGAGGCGGGACAGCGGATATTCGGTGAAAACCGCGTGCAGGAAGCCGCCGCGAAATTCCCTGGCCTGCGCACGCGCTGGCCCGACCTGCGGCTGCACATCATCGGTGGCCTGCAGACCAACAAGGCGCTGGAGGCCGTCAGGATCGCGGACATGATCGAAAGCCTCGACCGCCCTTCCCTGTCGGACGCGATCGCGCGCGCGGCTGAAAAGGCAGGCCGCCTGCCAGACCTGCTGGTACAGGTGAACACGGGTGACGAGACCCAGAAATCAGGCGTGAAGCTGGAAGAGGCCGATGCCTTCATCACCGCCAGCATGACGCGGTTTGGGGACAGGGTGCGTGGCCTCATGTGCATCCCGCCGCACGACCAGGACCCGACCCCGCATTTCCGGCTGCTGGCGGACATGGCGGCGCGGCATGGACTGCCGGTGGTGTCCATGGGCATGTCGGCCGATTTCGAACGCGCGATCGCCTGTGGGGCCACGCTGGTGCGGGTGGGCAGTGCGATTTTCGGCGCCCGTCCGGCCCATGCCTGAACGTGCCTGAATGGCACCTGAGCGGAGACGACCCTTGCTGCGCATGGGGCAAGGCGGTAATGCGAGACTATCCGGTCGCTATGTGACGCCGGTTTTCTGTCTTCATTGCCGCGGAGCCGTCACGACATGACGCAACCCACGGGGCCTTCTGCCCCCGGATCCCCGACGACGCCGGATGGCGCAGGTCATCGCGCAACTGCCGTGGACAAGGCCACGACCACGCCCAAGATTACCGAATACGGCGCGGACCAGCACGAACACGCGGCCAACCCCGTGGGCTTCGCTGCCCTGCTGGGCGTGCTGGGCGTGGTGTTTGGCGATATCGGCACAAGCCCGATCTACGCCCTGCGCTCGACCATCATGGTCGTCTCGCAGCATCACCGCATCGCACCGTGGGAGGTGCTGGGCGTCCTCAGCCTGATCATCTGGTCGCTGCTGCTGATCGTGACGGTCAAATACGTCATCCTGATCATGCGCGCCGACCATAATGGCGAAGGCGGGATCATCTCGCTCATGTCGCTGGCCCAGCGCGTGGCGCCGAGCAACCGCATGCGCATTGCGCTGGGCATGGTGGGAATCGGCGGCGCCTGCCTGTTCTTTGGCGATGGCATGATCACCCCCGCCATTTCCGTGCTCTCGGCAGTGGAGGGGCTGGAGGTCAGCTTCCCCGCCGCCCGTGACCTGGTCATTCCCATAGCGCTTCTGGTGCTGGTCGGCCTGTTTTCGGTCCAGTGCTATGGCACGGGCAAGGTGGGCACCGTGTTCGGGCCGATCATGCTGGTGTGGTTCAGCCTGCTGGGCATACTGGGGGGGCTGCAGATCCTGCATCACCCGGCGGTGCTGCTGGCGATATCGCCCACCTATGCCGTGCAGTTCATTGTCTATCACGGGTGGCTGTCGTTCATTGCCCTCGGGTCGGTCGTGCTGTCGGTCACGGGGGCGGAGGCGCTGTATGCCGACATGGGGCATTTCGGCCGCCAGCCCATCCGGTATGCGTGGCTGTTCTGCGTGCTGCCCTGCCTTGCGCTGAATTACCTGGGCCAGGGCGCGCTGATCATTTCGGACCCCAAGGCGCTGGCCAACCCGTTCTTCCTGCTTGGCCCCCACTGGCTGCAGGTGCCGATGATCATCCTGTCCACCTTCGCCACGGTCATTGCCAGTCAGGCGGGCATTTCGGGCGGGTTCTCGCTGTGCCGCCAGATCATCCAGCTGGGCTACCTGCCGCGCATGCGCGTGACCCACACCAATGCGGAGGAGGAAGGCCAGATCTACCTGCCGGAATTCAACCGCTTCCTGATGGTGGGCGCATTGCTGCTGGTGCTGGCCTTCCGCAGTTCGGACGCGCTGGCTTCGGCCTACGGCATTGCGGTGACGGGCACGTTCATGTGCACCTGCGTGCTGGCGATGGTAGTGTTCCGCAGGCTGTATCACTGGACGCGGCCCGCCGCGATCGCAACGTTCGGCGGCTTTTTCCTGCTTGATACGACATTCTTTGCGTCCAACGCGCTCAAGATCCCGCAGGGCGGCTGGGTGCCGGTGCTGCTGGGCATCGTGCTGACGCTGATGATGACGACGTGGAAGAAGGGCCGCCAGCTGATCATGAACCGGCAGAAGCAGGACAGCATGCCGATGAACTCGTTCCTGGCCCGCCTGCCGCAGTCGCGCATCATCCGCGTGCCGGGCACGGCGGTGTACATGACCGGGAACCCGGATTTCGTGCCGGCCTGCCTGCTGCATAACCTCAAGCACAACAAGGTGCTGCATGACCACGTGCTGTTCGTGACCGTGCAGACGCTGGACCAGCCCGAAGCCGATCATGGCCACCGCGTGGCGCTGCAGGAACTGGCCCCCGACATCTACCGCATCATCCTGCGCTACGGCTTCATGGAAATGCCCAACCTGCCCCGCGCGCTAGAGGACCTGAAGGCCAGCGGGCTGGATTTCGATGCACTGCAGGCTTCCTACTTCACCAGCCGCGAACTGCTTGTCCGTTCCTCCGTGCCCAAGCTGTCGCGGTGGCGGATGTCGCTGTTCCTGTTCATGGCGCGCAACGCGACGCCGGCGACCGAGTTTTTCCGTATTCCACCCGACCGCGTGGTGGAACTGGGCGTGCGGCTGGCGATCTGAAAAAACAATAACAGTTTTTGGGTGTCGCCTTTTTCCAGAAAGGCGACATTCCCTTTGAAGCTTTCTGCAGAAAGCTTCACCAAAAACTTCTTCTGGTTTGCAAGGGATTTCATTGGCGGGCTTTTCAGACAGCCTCTTGTCCGGCATGGCGGAACCGCTGGCACTGTACGTGCACTGGCCGTTCTGCCTGTCCAAATGCCCTTACTGCGATTTCAACAGCCATGTGCGTGATGAAATTCCCCGCGCCCGCTTCGGCGCGGCGTTGCAGCGCGAACTGGCGCATGAAGCGGCGCGCATGGGCGACAGCCAGGGCGAACGGCCGACCATAGGCTCCATTTTCTTTGGTGGCGGCACGCCGTCCCTCATGGCGCCGGATGCGGTGGCCGGGCTGATTGACGATGCCCGGGACCTGTTTGGCCTGACGGATGATGTCGAAATCACGCTGGAAGCCAATCCCACCAGCGTGGAGACCGGCAGGCTGCGCGCCTTCCGTGATGCGGGGGCCAACCGCATTTCTGTGGGTATCCAGAGCCTTGATGCCGAGGCCCTGCGTTTTCTGGGGCGCGAACATGACGCGCCACAGGCCATTGCGGCGCTGGAGACGGCACGCAGCCTGTTCGAACGTATTTCATTCGACCTGATCTATGCCCGCCCGGGACAGGATGCCGCCGCATGGCGTGCCGAACTGGAGGCCGCGCTGTCGCTGGTGTCGGATCACCTGTCGCTGTACCAGCTCACCATCGAGCCGGGTACGAAATTCGAAAGCCTGTACCGTCAGGGCCGCTTTCGCCTGCCCGATGGGGATGATGCGGCCCGGTTGTATGAACTGACCGCCGAGGTCGCATCCCGCCACGGGCTGCTGGGGTATGAAATATCCAACTACGCCCGCCCTGGCGCCGAAAGCCGCCACAACCTGACCTACTGGCGGTATGGCGATTATCTGGGCATCGGTCCGGGGGCGCATGGGCGACTGACCCGCAATGGCGTGACCTGTGCCACGCGCCGCCACCGCGCGCCCGAACCATGGGCGGAACGGGTGGAACGCACCGGCACCGGCGCGCATGCGGAAGAACGGCTGGATAACCGTGACCGGGCGCGTGAAATGCTGCTGATGGGGCTGCGGCTGGCGGAAGGGATTTCCACCACGCGCTTCGCCCGCCGCACCGGCATGACGGTACAGGACGCGACCGATGCAGACATCATGGCGGCGGCGGTGGAAGAAGGCTATCTGGTCCCTGATCCCATCCACCACACCCTGCGGGCCACGGCCGCAGGCCGGTTGCGGCTGGAAAGCCTGCTGGCCGCGCTGGTGCTTTAGGAATTTTGGCAATACGATGACTTCCCGCCTCCCCAGCGCCAATGGAGTACGCCGCGTGTTTTCATCCGCTCTTTCACTGACTGCGCGGCTTGCCGCATGCGCCACGGCAATGGTGCTGGTCACCGCCACCACCGCCCTTGCCGCCCCTGCCCCCGCAACCGCCGGGCCGGAACTGGTGATCGAGGATAATGATTTCCTGGGTCCGGGCGGTTCGGATCAGCTTTCCACCATTCCACTGCTGGCCAACCCGCATGTGCGCGTGCTGGGCTTTACGGTCGTGACCGGGGATGGATGGGAAAACGCCGAATCAGCCCATCTGCGCCGCCTGCTGGAAATCATGGGCCGCACCGACGTGCCCGTGGCCGATGGCGCGGTCTATCCACTGGTCAACACGCGCGCGGAAATGAAGCTGCATGAACAGCAGTATGGCTCCATTCCGTGGAAAGGCGCGTGGGGGGCGCTGGGCTCGATCGACGGGGCGCCCGATATCCAGCCCGCCATTCCGGCCATGAAGGAAGGCGCGCCCCACCTCGCCCCCGTGGCGCAGAGTGCGGCGCAGTTCCTGATCGAGCAGGTGCATGCCCACCCGCATGAGGTCACGATTGTCGCGGCGGGCCCGCTGACCAACCTTGCCCTGGCGATCCGTCAGGACCCGACCTTTGCCGAAACGGCGAAGCAGCTTGTGTTCATGGGCGGCATGCTGGACACCAGCATGATGTCCATTACCGGCAATGCGGATTTTGCCTCCGATTTCAACATGATCTTTGATCCCGAAGCCGCCCATATCACCCTGACCGCGCCGTGGAAGAAGATTACCGTGGTGGGTAGCGTGTCGAACGACCTCATGCTGTCGAAACAGTACCTGGCGCAGCTTACGGCAAAGAAGACGCCGCTGACCGACTATATCGGGAAATATTACGACCCCCTGCCCATGTGGGATGAAATGACGACCGCCATCGCAGCCGATCCCACGCTGGTGACATCCGCCGTGGATGCCCGCATGGATATCGACACCAGCCGTGGCCCGCATTACGGCCATGCCTTCGTCGTGCCCGATTCGCTTGCCCCGCATGACAGCCCGATACGCACCATGCATATCGTACGCAGCATTGATGCCGACCGCTTCCGCGACACCTTCGCGCGGCAGGCGCAGGCCGACCTGCCGGTTCAGGGACACTGAAGGGGAGGACACGCACCCTATGCTGCACATGGTCAAGCTGGCGGTTGGCATCCAGTCCATCGAGGATCTGGCCGCGCGCCAGTCCCTCCAGACCCCGCCGGTCGATGATCTGGACGGCACCAGCGCTGCCGGCATGCCATGGTTCCGCACGCGCATGTATCCCCGCCGGGCTGCGGAAATACTCGATGGGGGGTCGATCTACCGCGTGATCGCGGGCCGCATCCTGTGCCGCCAGCGCATTACCGCCATCCAGCCCGACACGCGTGAAGATGGCACGCCATGCGCGCTGGTTGTCATGGCGCCCGACATCATTCCCGTCCAGCCCCGCGCCATGCGCCCGTTCCAGGGGTGGCGCTACCTGCGGCCCGAGGACGCGCCGCCGGACCTGCTGGCCAACAGCCATACGGGCGACGTGCTGCCCGAAGCCCTACGCAACGAACTGGCGGAACTGTGCCTGATCTGAACATGCCCACGACCCTTCCCTCACTCCGGGGCATGACGCGCCTTGGCCTGCTGGCCCTGACCGGCCTCGGCCTTGCCGCCTGCGCCAGCTCGGGGGGCGGGGGGGGCAAAACGTCCCATTACAACAGTTATTACCAGGGCAAGGCCGCCTACCGCGCGCCGGGACCGGAGACGGATCCGTGGCAGCCCTACATTGCCGATGCCTCCACCCGTTTTTCCGTGCCGCAGGAATGGATCCGCGCCGTGATCCAGAAGGAGTCCGGCGGTCATGAATACATGGACGGGCACCTGACCCGTTCAGCCAGCGGGGCGATCGGGCTCATGCAGCTCATGCCACCGACCTATGCCGACATGCAGCGCCGCAACCACCTTGGTTCCGACCCGTACAACCCGCATGACAACATCCTTGCGGGCACGGCCTATATCCGCATCCTGTACGGGCTGTATGGCGCGCCGGGGTTTCTTGCAGCCTATAACGCGGGCACGGAGCGGCTGAACGACTACCTTGAAAACGGTCGGCCACTGCCCAGCCAGACGGTGCGCTACCTGCGCATCATCACCCCCAACCTTGGCAACGAGGTCGCACTGAGCGGCCCGCTGGCGGTCTATGGCGGCGCTGGCCAGCGCGTAGCGGCCAATCCGCCCACACTCAGCCCGGTCAATACCAGGGTCCAGCCCGACCATACCTATGTCCAGTACGCCACCCTCAACCCGCCCGCCCCCATACAGCACCGCACCGCCTGCGTGCAGGATGTCAACCTGGCGTATGATCCCACCAATACCACATGCCATACCGATGCCCGCACGGCGGCCGCACCGGCGGCCAGCGCCGGGGCCGGTTACGGCGCATGGATGGTGCAGGTCGGGGCCTTCACCGCGGAAGGGCAGGCCCGCTTCGCCACCACCATGGCCCGACAGGGGGATTTCGCCGCCCTGCAGGGCGCGCGCAGCATGGTCATTCCCGTCAACAAACCCGCAGGCGGCGTGATCTATCGCGCGCGCCTTGCCGGACTGTCACAGGCGACCGCCACGCAGGCCTGCGCCACGCTGAAGAACCAGGGCCTGCCCTGCACCGTGATCCGGCCGGGACAGTAAGCACGGGGCCGGTGGGGCAGATCATCCTGCCGCCTATTCAGCCGTTACGGCCGGCGTGGGCGTGCTGTCCAGCACACCGGGCACATGCAGCGCGGGCAGGTGAAGCGTTGCATGCCGCACCATCATGACGGACGACAGCCCGAGCGAGAGGGTATAATCCCCCGCCGCCACATTCCAGTTGCCCCCCGCCGGGTTCCACTGTCCCACCAGCCGCAGGCTGAACGGCACGCTCAGCCGTACCGTATGGCCCGGCGCCACCATGACGCTGCGCCAGCCAGCCAGGCGGCGCGCGGCACCCGGCAGGTCGTCGGGCATTTCCACATAAAGCTGTGGCACCGCACGCACCGGCGTATCATCGGGATTGGTGATGGAGAAATTTGCGCTCACATGGTTCCCGTCACGTACGACACGCAGGTCGCCCAACGTCACGTGTCCATGCGTTGACAGGCCGTAGCCAAACGGGAACAGCGGCACCACATGGGCGCGCGCGAACGCGCGATAGTCGGCATCCGCCATGCCCGGCGGATAGAAGCCACCCGTCAGCGTGACCGGCAGGTGACCGGAAAAATCCTGCTGTCCCGACAGAAGGGCCGCCAGCGGCTGGGCATATTCATTGCGCCATGCCCATGCCTGCACCACGCTGTCCACCGTATCCAGCCATGGCATCTGCCGGTCGGGATCATCGGCCACCAGCACGACGGCGACATGGCCGCCCATTTCCGCCAGGGTGGAAATCATCTGGTTGTCGTCATTGCTGTCACTCAGCACCAGCGTGCGGGCGGCCTGTGCCGTGGCGGGCGGCAGGGTGCCGGGGGCGCCAGCCCCCGCAGTCGTAACGGACAACGTCACGTTCAGCCCCGCATGGCGCAGCGCGTCCGCCAGTTTTTCAGCGGCCGGGCGCAATGCGGGACGGACCAGCATCAGGACTGGCCCCCAGGCGGGATCAAATGGCACGACCTTGTTTTCATTCTGCAGCAGCACCGCGCCCTGCGCCTCCACATCCGCCACCAGCGTATCGGCGGATGCGGACTGCGCACCCTCATGCGCACTGGCGAAGGCAGGCGGATGGTCAAGGCTGCCCGACATGTAGAACGAGGCGAGGATATGCATGACCATGGCCTGAACCTGCGCCGGTTTCACGCTTCCCTCACGCACGGCCTGCCGCAGGGCTGCGCCAAGGACATCGTGGCCGTCCTCGCCCGGCGCCACCTGTTCCATGTCCATCCCGGCCGCCACAGCGGCCAGCGTGGGGGCGATATCCTTATCCCTGATCGCGCCCGCCCCACCGGGTAGCGCCATGATCATGCCGGGAAAGCGCCAGACGTCATGCACCATGCCCCCAAGCCCGGTTACGGTCTGGCAGGGCGCCAGACCACCGCACAGTATGGCGCCCCCACGGGCCGTTTCCAGCGCCATGGCCACGCCCAGCAGCCCCTGCGACGCCAGCCGGGCCGCAGGTACCGGCGTCGTGCGGTCGGGCACGGCGCCATCGGCACGGGCGTGTTCCTCCCGCACCACAGAACCGAAGACCGGCAGCACATGTCCCGCCAGCAGTCCCGCGCCGATCATACCCGCCATGCTTCCGGCAAGGACCTGATCTTCCCCGGCCTGCAGGCGCCCAGATGGCAGCAGGTCAACGCCGCCCACACGCAGCACCGCGCGCGCCTGCTGCCATTCAGCCCGTGCCAGCGCATTGCCCGCGCGGCGGGCCAGGTCGGGATCCCATGTCGCGGCCAGCGCCAGCCAGGGCAGCAGCGGGCGGGCATTGCCATCGTCAGGTGCGACCGCGAAATCGGGCATGCGCAGCACCGGCAGGCCAAGCCGCGGCACGCCCGGCCATGCCAGCAGGCCCGCCCTCCCCGTGCCCGGCGTCGGGGCGGGACGGGCCTGCAGGACGGCCTGCTGTTCGGCTGGTTGCATGCGCATGGCCATGTCCGCCGCGTGGGCCGCCCCCGTGCTGCCGCCCGCCACCCCGGCCGCGTGGGACGGCATGGCCGACAGCGGCAGGAAAACCATGCCCATGCACAGGGCGGTGATGAAGCATGTGGCTGAATGTCTCATTCATGTCCCGTTGCTGTTGGAAGATGCCGCCATTTTTGCTCCCGTAGGCCCGGATTGTCACGCAACGCAGGGTAAAGTGGCCGTGCGACTTGGCGGGACAGGCGGGGCAGGATATGAAGAACGGATAACGCGACAGGCCAGAACGCACCCTGCCCGGCATGGCCGGCAGTTCAGGCGCATGGCTGGATTACCACATGCGGGGGCCATCCCCGGCGTCCATAGAGGCATCATGACCCTTCGTCCGCCCAGTTTTGCCCCTCCCGCCGCCCCTATGGGCCGCCACCTGCTGCCGCGCGCGGCGGCACCAGCCCTGCTGGCCGTAAGCCTTCTGGCTGGCTGCGGCAGCGCGCCACAGCACGACAAAAGCGGGCTGGCCATACCCCAGAATCGCCTGCTGAAGGAAGATCGGGGCGCCAATGGCGGTTCAACCCCGCTGGAAAGCAACGGGGTCAACGCCTTCCTGTGGCGTGGTGCGCTGGATACGCTGTCCTTCATGCCGTTCGCATCCGCCGATGCGGTGGCTGGCGTGATCCTGACGGACTGGTACACGCCCCCCGCGACCAAGGATGAACGCTTCAAGATCACCTGCTTCATCCTGTCGCGCAGCCTGCGTTCGGACGCGGTGCGCGTATCGGTGTTCCGTCAGGTGTTCCAGGACAACCAGTGGGTCGATACCCCGGTCGCGGCCAATACCGTATCCGACATCACCGCGCGTATCCTGACCCGCGCGCGCCAGTTGCGCACCGATAGTGGACAGCACTAGCCCCCCTGCCCGACCCGTTATCCATCCACCGGGTGGCGCGTGAACGCGTGGCCCGTATCTTTCCGGCGGGCACGGCCCCGTCCACCGCATACCGAACCAGAAGAAGATGACCGAAACCAGCACCCCACCGGACAGCGCCACCCCCGCCTATGATTTCCACACGGCCGAACCGCAGTGGCAGGAACGCTGGGCGTCATCAGGCGTCTTCGATGTCCCCGACGTGCCGCCCGCCGACCGGCCCAAATATTATGTGCTGGAGATGTTCCCGTACCCGTCGGGCCAGTTGCACATGGGTCATGTACGCAACTACACGCTGGGTGACGTGGTGGCGCGGTACAAGCGTGCGCGCGGCTTCAGCGTGCTGCACCCGATGGGCTGGGACGCCTTTGGCCTGCCGGCGGAAAATGCCGCGCGCGAACGCGGCGTGCATCCCGGCCAGTGGACGATGGACAACATCGCCGCCATGCGCACGACCCTCAAGCGGCTGGGCTTTTCATTCAACTGGGACCGGGAAATCGCGACCTGCCTGCCGGAATATTACGGCAGGCAGCAGAAGCTGTTCCTCGACATGCTCAAGGGCGGGCTGGTCGAACGGCGCGAAAGCTGGGTCAACTGGGATCCCGTGGACAACACCGTGCTGGCGAACGAGCAGGTGGTGGACGGGCGCGGCTGGCGTTCGGGCGCGCTGATCGAACAGAAGAAGCTGTCGCAGTGGTTCCTGAAAATCACGAAATTCGCGCCGCAACTGCTCGATGGCCTGTCCACCCTGTCGCGCTGGCCCGAACGCGTGCGCACCATGCAGGAACGCTGGATCGGCCGTTCGGAAGGGGCGAAGGTCCGTTTCGGCCTGCATGAACCGCCTGCCGGTTTCGACACCGACCTTGATTCGATCGAGGTCTTCACCACCCGTCCCGACACGCTGTTCGGCATGTCCTTCCTGGCCATTGCCGCGGATCACCCGCTTGCGGCCAAGGTTGCGGCGAAAAATGCGACGGCAGGGGAATTCATAGCCGAATGCCAGCGCCTGGGCACATCGGAAGAAGCAATCGAAACAGCGGAAAAGCGCGGTTTCGATACCGGCCTGCGGGTCAGTCACCCGTTCATGCCCGACAGGTCCTTTCCGGTATGGATCGCAAATTTCGTGCTGATGGATTACGGCACGGGCGCCGTGTTCGGCTGCCCGTGCGGGGATCAGCGCGATCTTGATTTCGCGCGCAAGTACAACCTGCCCGTCACCCCGGTCATCCTGCCGCCGGGGGCTGAAGCGGGCACCTTCACCATGACCGACAGGGCGTGTGACGGGCATGGCACGCTGTTCAATTCCGGCTTTCTGGACGGGCTTGATACCGAAGCCGCGAAGAAGGAAGCGATTACCCGGCTGGAAGGCATGGGAATCGGTCAGGGCGTAATCAACTGGCGGCTGCGTGACTGGGGCATTTCGCGCCAGCGTTACTGGGGCTGCCCCATTCCCGTCATCCACTGCACCGATTGCGGCGCGCAGCCCGTGCCCGATGACCAGCTTCCGGTAAAGCTGCCCGATGACGTGACATTCGACCGTCCCGGCAACCCACTGGAACATCACCCGACATGGAAGCACGTGGCCTGCCCCAGCTGTGGCAAGCCCGCCCTGCGCGAAACCGATACCTGTGACACGTTTGTGGACAGTTCATGGTATTTCGCCCGCTTTACCGCGCCACACGCCCCCACGCCCACCGTGCCTGCGGCGGCGGATGGCTGGCTGCCGGTGGACCAGTACATCGGCGGGATCGAACATGCGATCCTGCATCTGCTCTATGCCCGTTTCTTCACCCGCGCGATGCATGAAACCGGGCATCTGCATGTGGATGAGCCCTTCAGCGGGCTGTTCACGCAGGGCATGGTCAACCACGAAAGTTACCGCGACGCGCAGGGCAACTGGCTGTATCCCGAAGAGGTCGAGCGCAAGGCCGATTCCGCCGTGCGCCGCGACAATGGCCAGCCCGTCACCATCGGGCGCGTGGAAAAGATGTCAAAGTCCAAGCGCAACACGGTGGCCCCTGTCGCCATCATCGAACGCTTTGGCGCGGATACGGCGCGGTGGTTCGTGCTGTCCGACAGTCCGCCGGAACGTGACATGGAATGGACGGAATCCGGCGTTGCCGCAGCCGCGCGCTTCCTGCAGCGCCTGTTCCGTATCGTCCGCACGGTGGCGGAACAGGTCCCGGCGGGCACGGCGTGTCCCACGACACTGTCACGCAATGCGGACGCCCTGCGCCGCGCCACCCACCGTACCATCGCGGCGGTGACCGATGCGCTGGAAACCTTCAGTGTCAACGTGGCGGTCGCCCGCCTGCATGAACTGACCTCCGCCCTTGCCGAAGCGGAAAAGACGGCAGGCGAGGACGGCATGGCATTCGCCCGGCGTGAAGCCGCCACCACGCTGGCGCTGCTGTGCGCGCCGATGGTGCCCCATCAGGCGGAAACAATGATGGCGCAGCTTGAACCCGGTGGCCAGCCGGTGGTGGAACGCACCTGGCCGGTTGCCATTGCCGACCTGCTGAAGGCGAATGAACTGACCATTGCAGTGCAGATCATGGGCAAGCTGCGCGGCACCATTGAAGTGGCGCCGGACCTGCCGGCGGACAGGGTGATCGCCATGGCGGAAGCCGAGCCGAATGTCGCGCGCCTGCTGGACGGCGCGCGGATCGTCAAGCGCATCCATGTGCCGGGCCGGATCGTCAACTTCGTGGTGGCGAAGTAATCCATGGCGCACCCCGTCCGTCATCCTGCCGTTCTGGGCATCGTGCTGTTGCTGGCGGGATGCGGCTTTTCGCCCATGTACAAGACGACGGGAAAGCATATCGGCGCGGATGGCAAGCCCACCGTGACCGATGTGCTGGCGGAACTGAAGGAAGTATATGTTCCGATCATCAAGGAACGGTACGGCCAGCAGTTGCGCCAGTTCCTGCAGCAGGACCTGAGCGGGGCATCACCGGAAAACCCGACCCGCTACGCACTGCAGATCCGCACCTATCTCATGAACGAAGCCGTGGATATCCATGCGGACAATACCAGCGGCCGCACGCGGACAACCGCCTTCGCCCACTGGCAGCTTTACCTGCTGGGGGATAATCCGCGCCTGCTGGCGGGCGGGGATGCCTCGGTCGTGGATGGGACCAACAATACATACGAACAGTATTTCGCCCTGACGCTGAACCTGGAAACCGTGCGCACCCGCGTGGCCAAGAACATGGCCGATCAGGTGACCCAGCAGGTGGCGACATGGTTCCGGACCCATGCCACCCCGGCGGTGGACGGGTCGGTCGCGGGCCAGAACCAGCCGCGCTATGTCGATCCCAACAGCATCGTCAATCCCAACAACCAGATGCCGTCCCAGCAGCCGGGTGCGGATGGCCTGCCCGCGCTGGCGACAGGCCGGACCGATTCCCAGCTGAACGAGGAAAATAACGAAGGCGACAGCCTGTCCACCGAAAGCGGGCCGATGGACAACATGCCGCAATCCACCACGGGCAGCAACCAGGGCCCGTCGCACTCCGGCGCCACGGCACCGGATAACGATACCGTCCCCGGTTCGGGCATCAGCATAGGCGGCGGGAACTAGGTCCGGTGAAGATCGATGCCCGCGCCACCAATGCCACCCTGCAGGCACCCGGCGCGCTGCGGGCCATCATCCTGCATGGGGACGATGCAGGCCTGATCCGCGAACGGGCCACGACAGTGGCGAAAGCGGTCTGTCCCGACCTGCATGATCCATTCCGCGTTGCCATACTGGGCCGTGAGGACCATGACCGGCTGGAGGAGGAAACAGCCGCCCTCGCCCTGACGGGCGGGCGGCGGGTGGTCTGGCTGCGTGACGCGGGCGACAGCGTGCTGGCGGCATTGCAGCACAGCCTGGCCCGGCCATCCGATACGCTGGTCATCATCGAAGCGCCGGGGCTTGCGTCGCGCTCGAAACTGCGGGCCTTTGCGGAAAAGGACAGGCAGTGCGGGATAATCGGCTGTTACCCCGAAGAAGGGCGGACGCTGGAAGCCGCCATCCGGCAGATGCTATCGGCGCAGGATGTCGGTATCGACCCCGATGCGCTGGGATGGATGGTGGAACGCGCAGGCCCGGACCGCGCGGCAACACGCAGCGAGGTGGAGAAACTGGCCCTGTTCGCAGGCAAGGGTGGCAGGCTGGGGCTGGAGGATGTCCGTGCCTGCGTTGGTGACGCGGCTGGCGTATCACTGGAAGATGCCGCCTTTGCCGCCATGGCGGGCGACCGCAGGGGGGCAGATACCGCAGCCGAGCGCGCGCTGACCATTGATGGCAGCAGTCCCATCGCCCTGACGCGCGTGCTGCTGTCGCATATCCACCGGCTACGCCGGGCACGCCTTGCGGTGGATGGGGGGGCAAGCCGGGCGGACGCCATGCGACAACTCCGCCCCCCGGTCTTTTTCAAACGCACCGACAGCTTCGGGCAGGCCATGATGATATGGTCGGCCAGCGCCCTGCTGCACGCGGCGGAGGAAACACAGGCGCTGGAACTGGCCTGCAAGCAGACCGGCAGCCCCGATGTCGTGCTGTGCCTGCGCCATGTCGCCCGTTTGTGCGCACAGGCACAGCAGATGCGCAGGCGACGTTGAGGGGCGAAATATTCCCTTCCCCTTCGTGAAACATCTTGCCGCGCGCCTGGGCCTCGTTTAGAAAACCCGGGTGTGTCCGCGTAGCTCAGCCGGATAGAGCACAGGATTCCTGGTTTGCAATTGGGCGTCACGACGGGAAACCACGTGGCGGATCTGCTCAAATTCGGGGAACGCTCTGGCAAATGCCGTGCCAATCCCGAGCCAAGGCCGGTTTTCCGGCAAGGTGTAGAGACTGGATGGGCAGCACCTGTCAACCGCATGCGGTTTATGGTGAAGGGACAGTCCAGACCACGAACGCCATACCCCTATGGCGGCGGTGAAAGCCGAAGTGGTACGAATCCTGGGGCCGTGGGTTCGAATCCCGCCGCGGACACCACACATTCCACATTGTCATGTGGTGCCTCCTGAACCCTGAAAACGGTTTTCACATGCGGCGTCCCGCCGCCATGCGAAAGGTCGTTCGGCATCCCACCCCGGATGAAACCACATCCCGCCCTGTCACATCCTGTTTGCGAGCCGCCCTACGGCGCTGAATACGGTATGCCGCCATCAAGGCGGGATGTGCCGTGGCTTTTCTCGCGTCCCGGGGGAAGCCACATGCGCCAACACCGTGCAGCAGCAGGCTGCATCCGGCAAGGGGCGTTGCGACCGGATTGCCCAGGACCAGACCATCCGGTCCCGGGATGCGGTATAAGGCATGATGCTACTGTTCCGGATTTCCGGACCTGTCAGGCTGCCTTGAGAGACAGCCCATGAGATGTCCCGCGCATTCTGAAGAATAGTCTTCAAAAAGCAGAATTAACAAAATCATTCCTCATTCATGAATGATCCATAGGACAATTATTCTGAATTTACCAATTCACATACAATAAATTCTATAAATGGCACGATGATAAATGCCAATATTCATTAAATTGGCAAAATAAAATAACAAATGAAATATTACGAAAACAAAAACAGCATCGAGACATTATAAAAAATAACAAAATATTTCTATTCCATTCCATGAACAGTCAATTCATAGAGGACAAAATACATACTGTTTGCGGGAAGCATGCGGATAGAAAAAAGTTTCATGGATACAATAATTTATGAACGAAAATATTTCGTGTTCCGATTTCCGCATGGAAAACCATCGAAAGTGTGTGATTTGTACCAACCCCACCATTCCTGGACTGAACTGTTTTTTTTGTGATTGTTGTCCGAGATACGGTAAATGTATGGTTAAGATATGGCGGAACATAATGTCCGTTTTTGAGCATCTTCAGGTCCTGACAGGCCTGAAACAAGAAACGTGCGCGTGTTTCGTTCCATACCGCAAATAAAAACCTGCGTTTCCTGTTCCTTGCTAAATAACGCTCCGCTCTCGGACTTACTGGCTGGTGGATTTCTGATGAATACCGACGTAGCCATTATAGGGGCTGGCCCCTATGGACTCTCCCTTGCGGCCCATTTGCGTGACAGGGGGGTAAACTTTCGTATCTTCGGACGCCCGATGGGATTCTGGCGCGAACATGTTCCCGCCAGCCTGCGACTGAAGGCAGAGGGATTCGCACTGGACCTGTTTGATCCCGGTCGCCGGTCAACGCTTGCACGGTTCTGCAGGGAACGGGGATATCCCTACGCCCCGATCGGGGAGCCCATTCCTACCGCGGTTTTCACGGAATACGGTGAAACGTTCCAGAAAACCCATGTACCGCAACTGCAGCCATGCATGGTCGCGCACCTGTCGCGCACGATGGACGGCTTTGTCATGCATCTAGATAACGGGGAAACCGTCATGGCGCGTAATGTGGTCATGGCGGTGGGGATCGAACATTTCGCCTACACGCCCCCGGCCGTGCGTGGCCTGCCGTCCGACCGGGTCAGCCATACATTCGACGAGACCACGTTCGAACGCTTCGCGGGCAAGCGGGTCGCCGTGATCGGGGCGGGGTCGTCGGCTGTGGATACGGCGTGTTTCCTGCATAACGTGGGTGCGCAGACCTTCATCTGTACCCGCAGGCCAAAGATATGGATCAATCATCCCCCCCACAGGATCCGTGGCCTGAAACTGCTGTGGACCCGGATCAAGAAACCCGTTTCAGGTCTGGGAACGGGCTGGCGTTCCCGCATGGCCTGTGACCTGCCGGATGTGTTTCACATGCTGCCCGCACGCCTGCGCCTGCGCATCACGCGCGGCCATCTGGGCCCGGCGGCGGGGTGGGTAACGGGCCAGGTCGTGCGCGACAAGGTCCCGATATGGCTTAACGTTGACCTGCAATCCGCACGGATGCGCGATAACGTCGTGCATCTGGAATTCAGGGATACACAGGCAGGCTGCCCGCGTGTCGCGGATGTCGATCATGTTTTCCTGGGCACCGGGGTCAGGGTGGACATGGAACGCATCCCGTTCCTTGACCGCGTGCTGGCGCGCGCCATCCGTACCGAAGACAACATGCCCGCCCTGTCGCGCAGCTTTGAATCAAGCGTGCCTGGGCTTTACGTCATCGGTCCCATGGCGGCAGGCAGTTTTGGCCCCCTTCTACGCTTTGCCTGGGGCGCGCGCTTTGCCGCGCGCCGTGTCACCGCCCGGCTGGGACGGCAACCCGTGTCACAACCCGTGCCGCAGCCCGCATTCGCGTCATGACGCCCATGCACCCCTAGTCCTGCATCCTGACATGAGCTGGAAAGTCCTGGATCATGAAAAACGATTTTACAGTTCTCATCATCTCCTCCGTGTGGTGGTCCGCCATTACACGCGCTGCGGTGGAATTCATCGAAAGCGGGGTGACGGTCCATGCCATCTGCCCGGCCGGACATTCCCTGCGCTGCCTGCAGGCAATCGAAAGCATACGGAACTATCCATATGTCGCGCCAACCGCGACACTGGCTGGCGCCATTGCGCAACTGCGGCCCGACCTGATCATCCCGGCGGATGACCGGGTGGTCGTGACACTGCACCAGGTTTACAACGAGGCCAATCCCGCAACTGCCATGGGCCGCCTGTGTCGTGACACGATCGAACGCTCACTGGGGCGGCACGAATATTTTGGCTATGCGCAGATGCGGCTCAAACTGATCGATGTCCTGCGTGAACAGGGCATCCCGACACCCGCCGCCACCAACCTTGCCACCCTGCACGATGCCAGACGGTGGTGCGCCACCACACCCGGACCATGGGTATTCAAGCGTGACCGTAGCTGGGGCGGGTCCGGCGTGGTGATCGCCGATACGCAACACGAAGCCGAAGCCGGCTTCCACCGTCTGTCGCAACCGGTACGGATGGTCTGTGCCCTGCGCGTGCTGCTGGCGGACCGCGATATCTATTCCTTCATGGAAGCGACGGAGCGCCGCCCGCTGCCTGTCATTGCACAGGCGCATGTAACCGGCATGCCCGCCAATATCATGGTAGCCTGCTGGGAGGGAGAAGTCCTTGCCACGCTGGGGGTCAATGTCGTGTCCTACCAGGGGCGCACGGGGGCGGCGACGGTGATCGAGATCACACAGTCCGCCGATATGGAACGCGCGGCACGGGTGGCCTGCGCGACACTGAAACTGTCGGGTTTTTTTGGCCTGGATTTTGTACGTTGCGCAAAAACCGGCACCTATCATTTCATAGAAATGAACCCCCGCCTGACCCAGATCGGGCATCTATGCCATGGTGGCAATACCCTGATCCGCCGCCTGTTGCAGCATGTGCGCGGCAGGGCGCAGGTGGCCGTGCCCTCCGCCGCGATGGAACTGCACGAACGCACCATGATCGCCCTGTTCCCACAGATCCTGCGGACCGAGCCCCAGACACTGAACAGTACGGCCGCATGGATCGACATTCCATGGCGATACCCTGAACTGGTGGAGGAACTGCTGCGCCGCCCATGGTCCCGGCGCGGGTCGGTCGCGCGGCTGGAGGAACGCCTGCGGCCCAACATGCCTTATGGCAAGTCAGTGGACAGGGGCGAAGCACTGGGCAAGCTGTCCACGCTGCTGCAGGCGGGCATGATTACGGACATGCCGGTGGCCGCGCTGTAAACTATCAAAAATATCCGGGCGTCGGCTTTTTAAAAAAGCGGCACCCGGATATTTTCATTTATCAATGATCTGTTTTTAAGAATTATATTTAATGCGCGTGGGGAATTCTGCGTCCCGTCAAAATATGGCCTGCCGGTATCCGTGCCCAAGAGGCTGCCTGAAAAGTCAGGTCAGGAACATCCTGCTGCCATAAGGAAGCTTTTTTCAGAAAGCTTCGAAGAGCGCCCCCTTATTTGAAATAAGAAGGCACCCAAAAACTTTTATTGTTTTTTATCGTTCGTTTGTTTTCAAATGATGCTTGCGGGCAACCGCCTTAGAAGGCTGCCTGAATACGCCCGGCGACGGAATTGCCGTGACGGCCCATGATGTCATAAAGCGCGGTGCCGCCACTGCTTGCCTTGTTGTCATCGCTGACAATGAAGTGGTTGAAATCAAGCATGAAGCGGAAGTGACGGTTGGGATACCAGTTCAGCCCGGCCGACCAGACCGTCTGCTGGCCGCCACGGATGGCATTGGCCGAATTCAGGTTGCTGTTCAGGTCGGTCACGCTGTAACGGGCGGAGACTTCCAGCGCGCCCCAGTAGCCATTCGCGGGATCAAAGGCATGATCCACGCCGGGTGCCGCGAATGCGCCTTCCTTGATGTTATAGGAACGCGGCTTGCCGAAAATGGTGTAGTTGGCGGCGCCATAGTAACCGGTGAAGTTGACCGTGCCCTGGTCGGCGGCGCTGCCACCGGAATTGTTTCCGCGCGTGACCCCGATATTGTAATATTCACCCTTCAGCACCAGTCGCTTCCAGCGGAAGCCCAGTTCCGGGCCAGCCGACCAGATGCTGCCCACGTTGCCGACGGTCGCACTCAGCAGCTTGGTGGTGGTCAGGTCAACTTCCGGCTGTTCGGCAAATGTCGCGGAACGGTCGTCCGAAGCCGTCGCCTGCGCCACCTTGAAGGCGCTGATCGCCGATACGCCGACATGCACATCGATATCCTTGGACACATAGGGGCGACCCGCGACACGGAAGGTTCCGCCTGTCTGGCTGTCATAGCCGGCGGCCCGCTTGCCATAGCTCTGTCCCGTCAGGTAACCCGCGATCCACCAGCGCTTGCCATAATGCAGGGCGCCCACGCTCATGCGGGCATCACCGGCGGCAATGTTACGCACGATATCGGTGATGGCGGGACGTTCCATCATCTCGAATTCGTTCGAGCTTTCGGAGTCTTCTTCCGTAACGCGCGGCTGGAAATAACCCGCGGTAATGACGGTGTTGTGGAAACCGGCATAGTTCAGGTTCGCTTCATACAGCGTGGCCGAACCATCAGCATTGGATGACCCGAAATCCGGGGTGATGTTCGCAATCCAGTTCTTGTAACGGAACGAGATGGGGATACGCAGGCGGCGGGCATTTTCGGTCAGGCCTTCATAATCGCCCTTCTTTTCCCCCGCGCGGGGGGACATGCCCATGAAACCGCCAATATCTTCGTGAAAGGCCAGGCCGATGGACATGGCATACATGCCGTCATCAGACGAAATGGTCGGGCGCCCGCCGGGAAAACCCACCATCATGCCACCCAGATGCAGGGCTTCGTCCTTCTCGGTCGCGGCACGGAACGATTCCCACGACGACGTCACGCCACGGTCGGACGGGGGCGTGCCCAGATCGGCCCGCTTCATCAGGCTGCCCATCCCGGTTCCCATCCCGCTATCGCCACCGATATGGATATCACGTGCGTAGCTGTCGGGCAGCGGCTCACCCTTGCTGGCTGCAACCCGACGGGCCTGTGCCGCGTTGGCGGCACGGGTGTTGCTGTGGGCTTCGGCCCGGACCAGGCGCTGGCGCAGCATGCTGATCTGACCGGACATTTCCCGGCGCATTTCCTGCATTTCACGCTGCAGGGCCTGGATCTGCTGGGCATCCGACGCGGATGCTGCATGGGCCTGATGGAAGGATGACGCACCCCATAGGGCGGAAGAACCAAGCAACAGCGAAACAGCGGACCGGCGGATCATATTAATCATTCCGTAATGAAGGATGAGTTCATTTAGAATGGGCGCACAGTTTTGTGTGTTATGTTTCCGATACAGTTTTATGAAGGATTTATGACAGTCCACGATACAGAAAAGCCGCCCGGAAACCGGGCGGCTTCATGCCGTCATTACTGTAAAATCATAACTGTGGAATTATATTATTTGGCTGCATCCCACTGCTGCAGGATATCGGTTTTCACATTCGCGGGCACCGGCACATAATCAAGACGGTAGGCGGCAGCGTCCCCGTTCTTCAGCGCATAGCCAAAGAATTTGCGTACTGCCGGGCCATGTTCGGTCTTGCCCGTCGGCACCGGCACCAGCACATAGGTGGGAGAGACAATCGGCCATGCCCCCGCGCCGCTGGTGTCCAGCAGGTCAACGGCGAAATGCGATGCATCCTTCCAATCCGCGGCTTCCGCCGCACGGCTGAAACTGTCCATGCCCGGGGCGACAAAGGCGCCGCTGTGATTCTTCAGCTTGACGGTGGTCATGTGCGCATTGGCGGCGAAGGCATATTCGACATAGCCGATCGCCCCTTCCGTATTGCGCACGGACGCGGCCACGCCATCATTGCCGCGCGCCCCGATCCCGCCAGGCCATGAAATGGAAGCGCCAGCCCCCTGCCCTTCGCGCCATTCGGGGGAAACACGGGCCAGATAGCCGGTGAAAACCGCCGTCGTGCCCGACCCGTCCGCACGGTGCACGGTGGCGATGGCGGTATCAGGCAGCTTCAGCCCGGGATTGAGGGCCGCGATTTTCGGATCATTCCACTGTTCGATCTCGCCACGATAGATCGCGGCCAGTGTCGGACCATCAAGCTGGATCTGGTTGGCGGCGATACCCGGCAGATTGATGACCGGCACAATCCCGCCCATGACGGTGGGAAACTGGAACAGGTGGGCATTTTCCAGCTTCTGGCGATCCATGGGCACGTCGGATGCACCGAAATCAACCGTGCCGGCCAGAATCTGGTTCTGTCCGGCGCTGGACCCCACGGTCTGGTAATTCAGGTTGACGCCAGCCGCGCTCCGTCCGTCAGCCCCCCATGCCCCGTAAATGGGCGCGGCAAAACTGGAGCCGGCACCTGTAATATCCGCAGCATGTGCGATGACCGGCAATGCGGTCGCCAGCAGGGCACATGTAAGCATTCGAGCAGGAAAGTACATAATACTCATGTTCTCCGACATGAAGAAGACAGACGTGTCTGGCTATCCATCAGACATGCGGGGACATTAAAAAACTGCCGGAACAAATAACAATGATATGTCCATGACAGTTTTATGAAGGATTCATGAAATTCCCTGTCCGGCTGCCCCTGCCAAAAAATAAAAAGGCATGGAATGACCACAGCCATCCCATGCCCCGATACATCAGTAATGGAAGAACAGGTCAGTTACGGCTGTAGACGTCTTCAAGCCGGACGATATCATCCTCGCCAAGATAGGGGCCGGACTGGACCTCGATCAGGGTCAGGGGAATGCGACCGGGATTTTCCAGCCGGTGCACGGCGCCGAGCGGCAGGTAGACGCTTTCGTTTTCACGCACGAGGATCACCTCCTCATTGCGTGTTACCTGCGCCGTCCCTTCCACCACCACCCAGTGTTCGGCACGATGATAGTGCTTCTGCAGTGACAGCTTTTCCCCCGGTTCCACCACGATCCGCTTGACCTGGAAACGGTTGCCTTCGATCAGGGTCTCGTAAAAACCCCACGGGCGGTAGCAGCGGCTGTGGGTGGTCGCTTCCTTGCGGCCATCCTTTTTCAGCCGCGACACGATGGCCTTTACATCCTGCGCGTGGTCGCGATGCGTCACCAGCACCGCATCGTCATTGACCACCACCAGCAGGTCTTCCACCCCGGTCACGGCCGTCAGGACACCATCGGTACGCACATAGCTGTTGGATGTGTTGAACACCGCCACATCGCCAATGGTCACGTTGCCATGGTCGTCTTTCGGGCCAAGTTCCCACAATGCGTCCCAGCTTCCCACATCGGACCAGCCGAAATCACCGGGGATCACGGTCATGAGGTCGGTGCGTTCCGCCACCGCGTAGTCAATGGAAATATCGGGCGAGCTGGCAAAGGCCGCGGCATCCAGCCGTTCAAAGTCAATATCCGACCTGCGATCCTGCACGGCCTGCCGCACCGCGCTTACGATGGCGGGTTCATATTTTTCCATTTCCTGCAGCATGGTGCGGGCCGTAAACACGAACATGCCGGAATTCCACAGGAACTGCCCTGATTCCAGCATGCGGGCGGCATTCGCGGCATCGGGTTTTTCAACAAAGCGCGCAACGTTCCAGGCCCCATCATATCCGGCCAGCGGCGCGCCCTTTTCAATATAGCCGTACCCCGTTTCCGCCTTGGTAGGCGTCATGCCGAATGTCACGATCCGGCCCGCGCGCGCCACCTTGACCGCAAGATCCAGCGCAGGCCCGACATTTTCGGGTTTCTGGATCGCGGCATCCGCCGCCATGACCCACAGCACGGCGTCGGGATCGGTTTCAGCCGCCAGCAGGGCCGCCGCCGCAATGGCCGGGGCCGAATTACGGCCAACCGGTTCCAGCAGGATGCGTGGCGCGGTAATGCCGACTTCCTTCAGCTGTTCCGCCATGACGAAGCGATGTTCGTTGTTGCAGACGATAATGGGCTGGGCAAACCCCGGCCCCTGGCTGCGCAACGCGGTTTCCTGCACCATCGTACGCCGCGAGACCAACGGCCAGAACTGCTTGGGAAATGAACTGCGCGAGACGGGCCACAACCGGCTGCCACTGCCGCCAGACAGGATCACGGGTATCACTGGCGTAGAGGCAGGCTGCGATGCTGCATGCGTGACGGAAATGACCATTCTCACTCCTGAAAAACCGGCTATCGGGGCCTGCAGGGCCCGGGGGAAACCTTAGCGGACCTTCTGTGCTGTCGCACGCAGAACGTCCAGCGAAGCACGCAGCTGCATTATTTTTTCGAAATCGGCTATTTCCTGCCGTCGGGCGGCGAACAGGATGGCATCGACATGAATGACCAGCTTGCGCAGGCGCCAGAACTGCTCGGCATCCACAATCAGCGTGCGCGATATGTCCTCCAGCGCACCCACCTGTATGTATTTGGTGTGCGTGACGGGATCATCATTCAGTTCCTCGACAAAGATCGGAACGAAGCACAGCGGCACGGAACAGGGGGAGGGAACAAAAGGACGCGTTTCATGCCCGTCATAGACCTTGACGCGGCTGATATCGAATTTGCGATATTCCTGCAAAAGCCACGCCATCTGTACCGGGGGGGCAATACGGGCGAATTCGGCGCGCGTGATGTCAAGGAAAACACGACGGTCGCGTACGATCGTCGCATCATATTGCGCAAGCTGCTGGGCGTAGGCGGCTTCTTCCTGCGAATGCTTCATCAGGACATTATGCCTGGCGAAATTGGCATCGCTTTGGCTGCTCCAGCCCAGATAGCCGCCAAAGCCAGCCAGCAGGCACAGCAGGACCGGCAGGGCCATGCACATCCACCAGTGCCGCATCATGAACGCCCACAGACCCGTGCGCTCCAGTGCCCGCACCGGATGATAGATCATCATCCACCGGTTCTCCCTGACTGTGTATGCCCCGCCCTGACAGGAATGCATCATGCGTCAGGCAGTTTCCTGCTCCTTGCAGACAAGGCCGTTTTTCTGCACCGGCATACTAGCAGAACCCGCATGTTGCTGTCATGCAGGGATATATTCCCTGCCCCCGCCCAGGATCGTGCCCGCATGTCCCGCCTGTTCCGCGCCCTTGTTATCCTGTCCTGCACCTGGCTGCAGGCGGCGGGTGCGCGGGGGGCAACGCCTGCGCCCCCCGCCCCCGTGCTGGAACGCGTGGTGCTGGTCGCGCGCCACGGCATACGCAGTCCCACCCATCCCATTGCGGAACTCGATGCCCATACCCACCGGCAATGGCAGGCGTGGCCCGTCGCCCCGGGTGAACTGACCGAGCATGGACAGCGTGACCTGGCGCTGATGGGAACGGCGCTGGGACTGCATTACCGACAGGCAGGCGTCCTGCCCGCACACGGATGCGGGACCGGGGAACTGGCGGTCTGGTCCGATGCGGCGGACCAGCGCACGCTGCAGACCGGGGATATCATGGCCCATTCCCTGACACCTGGCTGCCCGGTCATGCCCGGCAGCCTGCCCCCAGGCACGCATGACCCGGTCTTCAATGACCTGCCCATGCAGGCCAGTCCCGCGCTGCAACACACCATCATGACCGACCTGTCCGCCACGCTGGCGCATGACCGGGAAACCCGTCCGGCCGATGTGCGCAAGGCGCAGGCGACGGCGCAGGCCGTGATCCAGCCTGCCGGATGCACCACGGGCATGCCCTGCTTCACCCAGCCGGACAGGGCGACATGGCACAAGGGCGCCCCGCACCTGTCCGGTGGCCTGTCACAGTCGGCGGATGTGGCGGAAGACATGCTGCTGGAATACGCGCAGGGCATGCCGTGCGCGGCGATTGGCTGGGGATATCCGGACATGCGCCATGTCATTGATACCCTGCAGCCTGCCCACAACCATGCCAGCCGACTGGTGCGCCGCCTGCCCGCCCTGGCCTTTCCGCGCGGGCATATCCTGGCGGGCATGATCGTGGATCTGGTCGCGGGGCAGGCCGTGCGTGAACCCAATGGCGACATGATCGCGGCCACCACGCCGGTTATCGTATTTGCGGGACATGACAGCACGCTGGACATGCTGGCGGCGATTTTTGGCCTGGACTGGTCCTTTGCCGACCTGCCAGACCCCACCGGCCCCGACACCACACTGGGGTTCGAGACATGGCGCATGCCAGATGGCCAGCGCCGGGTGCGGGCCGTGATATTCCATCAGGGAATGGATGCGCTGCGTATGGAACAGCCTGTGACGGCACAGCCTGAAACCCTGCCCCTGTCGGCCTGCCACCCCAGACAGGATGGCAGTTGTGCACTGGGCGATTTCACGCGGACCTTTACCAAACGCCTTGATGCCTACCAGCACAAATGACGGCACCTGTCATGCAACCGGAAAAATATTCCAGAAGCCTGCCTGTGAAATGCCCTGAAAATCAGGAAAATTCCTGATGACGCCTTTTTCAAAAAGGCGGCACCCAAAAACTTTTATCTTAATCAATGCATTCCTGAGCGATATCATTCAGGACATTCCCAGTCGGCAGAACCGGAAACCCGTCCCCGGTCGGGCATGACGTGCCAGCACATGCGCAAGGCGGGGCTGGGTCACGGTCGTGGCGATATGTTCATCCATTTCCATCACGATAAAACGGCGCGTACCGCCATCTTCCGCATTCAGGTCCATGACGGCCTGTCCCGTCGTGCCCGAACCGCCAAAGGCATCCAGCACCACAGCCGCGGGATCCGGGCACAACGCGCGCAGCAGGTAGGTCACCAGTGAAAGCGGTTTGGGATAGTCAAAGCGCACGCCACATTGCGCCAGTTCGGTCGCGGCCTGCTGCACCGTTCCCATGCCTTCCAGCACCGTCAGGATATGGCTGGGCTGCGCCAGCCGGTCCTTTTCCATGAAAACCGCACCGCTGGACGTCAGGTAAAAGCGCGTTTTCAGGCCCTGCCGGTCAATAATGTCGTCAAACCCCGCCGCGATGAAGGCCGCGCACTGACGGCGGGAACTCCACCCGCTACGCAGGGTCACGGCCTGCGCCAGACGACCGTCCCTGATCACAATCGGCACGTCAAAACGCGGCCAGAAGCCGGGATCGGTTGGAACGGGAATGGCGCCATCCTCAACGCGGGCGGGAAAACCCACCGGAAGCACAAGGTCGGACACCGGGTTGCGCGGTCCATTCTTGATGATGGTGTTGCGGATGACCGGCCGCCGCAGCTTGCTGCGCGCGCCCACCTGCGGAGCCAGAACGCGGCCGGGCACGAAGCGCCTGGCATCGCGTGCGAACACCACCACATATTCATGGTTGGTCTTGATCCGGCTGTGGTTGTCGATATTGCCGGTATTGACCCATACGAACGTCGCCAGAAAATTCGCGGGCCCGAACACCTCCTCCATCAACAGGCGCAGGCGGGGATATTCGCGGTCATCGATACAGCAGGCGATCACGCCATTTTCCGCCATAAGCTGCCGCAGTTGCAGCAGGCGCGGATACATGAGGCACAGCCAGCGGTCCTGTCGTGACAGGCGACCGGCCTGCCCCGGTCCAAGGACCGCCTCCAGCCAGTGCAGGGCGGCGGGGGTGCTGGCGCTGTCATCATACAGCCAGTCGCGCCGCCCGGTATTATAGGGCGGGTCGATCAGCACCATGTCCACCCGTCCCGCATGATCGGGCATGAGCGCATCAAGTGCTGCCAGGTTATCCCCCAGGATGATCATGTCCCGCCCCTCCGCCGCCCCGCGGCACAGGTGGGGATCAACCTGCAATACCCCCGCGCGCATCCGTTCCAGACAGGCAGTAACGGCGTGCTTGCCCTCCCATTCCAGCGTGGCCACGTGCCCTCCCGTTCCTTGCCTGTCCCCTATCGACCTCACTATCCCGCAATGCGCGCCAGAAAGGGAGACCCGCATGCACGCCGCCGCGAAGACGGTTCATACCCGGATCTGGACGGTTCTTTTTCTATATATATTACAGTCGATAATAACATATTGGGCCTGAACACACATGCCTACCTGCAAGTCAGGCAATGACACAGGACGCGCAGATTGCCGCTGCCCCCTCCTGTTTCCTGACCATCGGGTCATCGGGATACACACGATGCGTTTAGTCAGCAGGCCGATGACTGGCGTACCGGGGGTCATGGGCAGGATATTTCTACAACCTGTAATCCGCGCCCCTTTGTGCTTCGGCAGCGCCAGCGTTGCGATGTCCCTGACGCCCTACGGTTCCATGGCTCTACAACGCTCCCATCCGCACAAAATACTGGCAATTATCCAACCCGCGTCGGACATCATGCCACCTGCTACGGAAGCCCATCATGCAGGCATACGGTCGACATCAATTCGGTTTTGAAGTGATCACAAGAGACTGTTTAAAAAATTAACCCGGAAAAACATTCCGCAATCATAAAGAAGTTTTTGGTGAAGCTTTTTTCAAAAAGCTTCGAAGAACGCCGCCTTTTTTAAAAAGGCAGCACCCAAAAACTCTTATTGTTTTTTATCAATGATTCGCTTTCAAACAGTCTCTAAGCCCCGTCTGGCACCACCACTCGCATGCTATCGGGTCAGCATATGCCGGACGTATGTTTCCATGGTTATGGTATGGTCAATATAATAATGCCGATAATCAGGCGATACCTGGGGTTTCATGCCCAGAACGAACGCAAATATATCAAACGCGAATAATATTATTGAAAGATACGTATATTTCTTCATTTAAATAAGAGCAATATGTCCGTGGAACCATAGTTCAATAACAACGATATGCAGGACCAGAAGTAGCGTCAAGATTGACCAGCGTCTTACCCGTGCCTGCGTTAGCGTCAGGAAGGCCAGGAATTCAATCATCAGCGGGTTAGAAAAGACATAGGGCCTGTTAGGGCTTGATCCAGTCTGCTGCGGCAGCGATGTGGATGACCGCGAGGAACGACGTTGCTGTTTTTTCGTATCTGGTTGCGACAGCGCGCCACTCCTTGAGGCGAGCCCAGAGGTTCTCGACAAGATGTCGACACCGATAGGCCCATTTTGGGCAGGCGACCGGCCCATCGCGTCGTTTCGCAGGAATGGCGGGCCGGGCTCCCATGTCCCATATCCGTTCACGAAAGGCATTCGACGCATAGCCCTTGTCCGCCACTACCCACAGGGGAATGGCGGGAAGGTTGTCGAGCATGGCTGGTGCCAGGGGCAGTTCATGAGCCTGTCCGGGGCCAGCGCAAAACCGAAGGCTTTTCCATGTCCATCAGCGATCACGCAGACTTTCGTGCCATAGCCGCCGCGAGAGCGGCCAAGTGCTTCACGATGGTCCCGCTCTTCGAAAGAGGCCCCTTTTTTTGGGCTCCCGCCGCCTTGTGGTGAGCCCTGATGTTCGTACCATCCAGAAAAGTCATTCCGAACGCCACTCCCTGTTGTTCCTGAACCAGTTCGAGCAAGCGTTCCCATACGCCGAGTTTCGACCAGCGGATGAAAAGCTGCGCCGCCCGCCACCATGGACCCAGTTCAGCGGGGATGCTCCGCCATTTCGCGCCATTCTCATGGCGCCAGAAAATTGCTGCTATCGTACGCCGCAGATCATGGGGCGGCGTCTTGCCCCTTGGGCGAACCGCCTCAATCAGAGGTTCCCAGATCGCCCATGTCTCGTCCGTAAAGGTGCCTGTTCTGTCTCCTTCTTCCATCCCTATAATATGGGAAGAAATTCAAGATCTAACAGGCCCTAGCACTACAGTTGCAGTTTGTTTTGTTCGTTAATTGTTCATGGTTTCCGTGCTTTCCAGAAAGCTCGAATTTCAGACGGTCTACATCGAGAAAAACCGCAAATTCTTCATCTTTCTAGGCCGGAAACCAAACTGCAACTGTAGTGCTAGCGTTCGATTGATTCCAGACCGGTCGATCCCACCATCAACGCAATGAACGCCATGATGGCAAAGTTCAGGTACCACTTTTTTAAAAGCATTCCATAAATAAAATAGCAGGAAAATATAAAATAAATGCCCAGCTTTATCTTCTTCGCCTGCAGGAACGAATCAATGAAATTGGTCAGGAAAAAGCTGAAATGCTTTTCCCATCCCACCTCCACATGCGAAAATGCAAACCCGTCCCCCATAAGATTGTAAAGATAGAGCACGAAAACCGACAGCCCCGCCCCAGCGGCGGAAATCAGCAGGAAACTTTCCTGTGCGGGCACGGCCAGACGCCCCCGGACAATGGAACGTGTCCGCAGCGTGATGCCGGTACGCCTAAAAAACCACCACCCCGCAATCATGACCCCGGTGGGAAAACCGGTTGGACGGGAAAAACCAAGCAGGAAACAGGCAAGTGCCGCCCATAATATGTGGTTTTTCCGGAGCAGGATCAGCGTGCTGATCAGGAGCACACCATAAACCCCTTCCGAATACTGTGACGTGTACCAGATATTGAAAGGATACAGAACACAGAAAAGGGCGAAGCCGATCCGGTCCACATTGATCGCGCGTGCCGCCAGTTCCCTCCAGCACAGGTAAATCAGCACCGGCCACAATATCAGGTTGACCGACAGTTCCGCCCACAACGTGCTGATATGCAGGCCCACCTGCATGGCGTAGGACACAAGGGGATAAAGCGGGAAAAATGCCCAGTCCGCCTGTGTCAGGCCATCACTGCCCTGTAACCGTGGCAACCTGTCGTAACCATTGTGGACAATGCCCGTGTACCATCTGCAGTCCCACTGGCATGTCGCACGCGCGATATCGCCGTAGTGGGAAAAATGGGCAACTAGGGAAAGAAAACCGAAATTAAGGCTGCACAGCGCAAAAATGAAAACAAGAAACGCTCTGTTATTCCTGTCTATGTATTCCCTGAAATCCAGAAAATGGCGTTTCATGTTTTCCCCGGCTGTTTACGCGATGGAAATATATTACTTCTTCCCTGACACATAATGATTACGGACTGCCGAAACCCTCTTTTTCTTCGATATGGGACCGGGGACGCCGCTTGGTTTCCAGATATATCTTGCCCAGATATTCCCCGATGATCCCGAGACACAGCATCTGCACCCCACCCATGAAGAACAGGGCGACAATAACCGAAGCCCATCCCTGAATGGGATTGCCAATCATCTTGTTGATCAGCACCACCACGATTGCCAGGATGGCGACAGCACTGATAATGAAGCCGGTCAGCGTAATGATCCGGAGCGGCATGACAGTCATGGAAGTAATGCCTTCCAGCGCCAGCGCCATCATCTTGTGCAGCGGGTATTTCGAAACACCCGCCGTACGTTCCCTGCGGTCGTAATAGACTTCCGCCGACGGAAAACCGACCAGCGGGACAAGGCCACGAATGTAGATGTTCCGTTCATGATATTCCAGCAGCGCATCCCGCGCCCTGCTGCTCAAAAGACGGAAATCCGCATGGTTGAAGACCTGCTTGACCCCCATCATGGTCATGAGGCGGTAAAAAACCTCCGCCGTCATGCGCTTGAAGGCCGTGTCCGTCTGGCGCGAGGCCCGCACCCCATACACGACATCATGCCCGGCGACATAGGACTTCACCATTTCCCCGATGGCGTTGATGTCATCCTGCAGGTCGGCATCAATACTGACAATGGCATCGGCATTGTCGGCATTGGCCAGACCTGTCAGCAGCGCGGCCTGATGGCCCTTGTTATACCAAGGGCTACTGTCTCTGACTCATCTGTGAAGTGACGCGAAGGGCCTTATGTGGACGGCTCTGTCTTGCAAGGGGGAAAATAGTGGTGTGACCGTGTCGTTTGCACCCATATGTCCGGCCTGTTGTTGCAGTGTTCAGACTGCTGGCCAAGATGGTTTCTGCGATGGAAGTTCCATTCAGTTCTGCGGTTTTTGAAAACCACGGGCTCTTGCGGAGTGTCTTCCATTCAGATCGAACGATCCCCCCATCTCCTCTTTGCAGGACTGCGGTATCGGCTCACACGATCACATTCCGTTTCTGTGCATCGTGTTGGCCAATTTCGTCAGGAAGCGGCAGCTGCTGCCATCGCGCCGGCCTCCACCGGTTTGCGATATGTCTCGCCGCTGGTCATCAGCTTCCATGCAATGCGTGCCATCCTGTTGGCCAGGGCTACAGCAGCGAGCTTCGCCTTCTTTCTGCCCAGAAGACTGACGAGCCACGGCGTGGCGAGGCGGCTCTGTTTGTTCTGCCGCACATGCCGAAGCACGGTTGTTGCTCCGACAACCAGGGTGCTTCTCAGGCGGCTGTCTCCGGCCCGGGTAATCCCGCCGTGTCTGACTTTGCCGCCGGACGAATGATCCCGAGGGGTGAGACCTATCCAGGCCGCGAAGTCCCGGCCTGAACGGAACAGATGCGGATCCGGAGCCTTCATGAGCAGCAGAGCCGCTCCCAGAGGACCGATGCCCGGAATTCCGGATAGCCTGCGGCTCACCTCCTGACTTCGATGCCATGTGGCAAGTTTTTCATCAAGCTCCCTGATATGCTCCATCAGGGCACCATACTCTTCTGCCATCTGTGCAAACATCTCGCGCGCCAGGGAGGGAAGGATATCCTCGGACGCAATCTGCCTGAGGAACGGCTCAACGCGGGAGAGACCAAGGGGAGCAGTCAATCCGAATTCGGCAGCATATCCCCGGATGGAGTTGGCCAGCTGCGTACGTCTGCCAACGAGCCGCTCCCGCATGCCGACAAGCATGAGGGCTGCCTGCTGCTCAACCGTCTT
>NZ_CADP01000006.1:0-5893 GCF_000285295.1 Komagataeibacter europaeus LMG 18890
CGCATCCAGCCCGGCCTCATGGTACTGTGCGGCCTGCGTGTTGTGGTCGATGAAGCGGTCGGGCAGGGTCATGGGACGGAAGCGCACGCGGTCCAGCAGGCCGGTTCTGGCCAGATGGGTCATGACATAGCTTGCGAATCCGCCAACCGATCCTTCCTCGATCGTGATCAGCACGGCGTGGTTGCGCGCCAGCTGTTCGACCAGGGCGGTGTCGATCGGCTTGGCGAAGCGGGCGTCGGCCACGGTGGGGGACAGGCCCTGGGCCGCCAGCATGTCGGCGGCCTTCAGCGCGTCCTCCAGCCTCGGGCCAAGCGACAGGATGGCGATGCCGCCCTGTTCGGGGCCGGACTGGCGGGTCATTTCGCGCACGATTCGCCCGCGTCCGATCTCGAGGATCTGGCCCGCGGCCGGCAGCTCCAGCCCAAGTCCTGCGCCACGCGGGTAACGCAGGCCGATCGGGCCTTCGTCAAACGCGATGGAGGTCGCGGTCATGTGTAGCAGTTCCAGCTCGTTGCTGGGCGCCATCAGCGTCATGCCCGGCAGGCAGCCGAGATAGGCGATGTCGAACGCGCCGGCATGGGTCGCGCCATCGGCGCCGACCAGACCCGCGCGGTCAATGGCGAAGCGCACCGGCAGCTTCTGCAGCACCACGTCATGCATGACCTGGTCATAGGCGCGCTGCAGGAAGGTGGAATAGATGGCGCAGAACGGACGCAGCCCCTCGGTCGCCATGCCGGCGGCGAAGGTCACGGCGTGCTGTTCGGCAATGCCGACGTCAAAGAAACGGTCGGGATAGGCCTTTGCGAACTTGTCCAGCCCCGTGCCCGACGGCATGGCGGCGGTGATGGTGACGATCCTGTCGTCGGTCGCGGCCTGGCGCACCAGTTCCTTCGCAAAGACCGAGGTGTAGCTCGGCGGGCCGGACGGGCCCTTCTTCTGCTCGCCGGTCACGACGTTGAACTTCGAGACCGCATGGTACTTGTCGCCCGCCGATTCGGCCGGGGTGTAGCCATGGCCCTTCTCGGTGATGACGTGGACCAGGACGGGGCCGACATCCTCGGCGTCGCGCAGGTTGCGCAGGATGTGGACCAGCTGGTTCATGTCGTGGCCGTCAACCGGGCCGACATAATAGAAGCCCAGTTCCTCGAACAGCGTGCCGCCGGTCATGATGCCGCGCGCGTATTCATCCGCCTTCTTCGCCGTGCGTTCCAGGCGGCCGGGCAGGCGCTTGGCCATCTTGGCGGCGAGTTCGCGTAAGGACAGGAACTTGCGCGACGACATGAGCCGCGACAGGTAGTTCGACATCGCGCCCACCGGGGGGGCGATCGACATCTCGTTGTCGTTCAGCACCACGATCAGGCGTTCGGCGCCCGGGCCGCAATGCGAGGCGTTGTTCATGGCCTCGTACGCCATGCCCGCCGAGATCGAGCCATCGCCGATCACCGCGATCACGTTGCGCTCGCGGTAGGAGGGGTCTTCCTCCGCGCGCAGGTGATGGGCGACGGCCATGCCGAGGCCGGCGGAAATGGAGGTCGAGGAATGCGCCGCGCCGAACGGGTCGTATTCGCTCTCGCTGCGCCGGGTGAAGCCCGACAGCCCGCCCGGCTGGCGCAGGGTGCGGATGCGCTCGCGCCGCCCGGTCAGGATCTTGTGTGGATAGGCCTGGTGGCCGACATCCCAGATCACCCGGTCATCAGGCGTGTCGAACACGGCATGCAGCGCCACCGTCAGTTCCACCACGCCCAGCGACGCGCCAAGATGGCCGCCGGTGGTGGACACGGCATCGATCGTCTCGGACCGCAGTTCCTCCGCCAGCTGCTTCAGCTGCTCCACCGAAAGGTTGCGCATGTCATGCGGCGTGCGCACCCGGTCAAGCTGGGGGTAGCGCCCAAGGGTCGGAATCGCGGGCTTGGTCTGATCCATGATGTTCGCGTCCATTGTTCTGCGTTGGCCCTTGCCCCATGTTCAGGGGAGGAACCAACCCGGGTTTCGGTTTGGCCTGTCGGTCCCGGGATCGGGGCCGGCATCAGGCTGCTCCGGCGGCGATGAATGGCGGCTCATGGCACGAAAACCATGGCGACCGTAGCGTAATCGCGATGTGTTACTCCGGTTAAGGCTGTAAATACAGTCTCTAATTCTATGACTGTTGTTAATTGGCCACACCAAAGCTGATAGCAATTGAATACAGGATGGTTTCTGTCCTATACCCTCGCGAAAGGCTTCATGTGTCGTACAAGTCCGCAACCTCGGCATGCTTTAAATGCACGGCTGGGTAATGTTGGGCTTGTTTTCTCGTAGGGGGATGTGACCATATCCGCCCTACCAGACTTGAAATATGAGACCGGCGTTGGGCCGGTGCAGGAGCAGAGGTTTCATGGCCGTTCCTATTATGCAGGCAGTCCGCGTCGGCGCCTATGTTGTCAAGCAGCATGTCACGCGGCGCAAACGTTATCCGCTCGTGCTTATGCTCGAGCCCTTGTTCCGCTGTAACCTGGCATGTGCCGGGTGCGGCAAGATCGACTATCCCGCCCAGATCCTGAACCAGCGCATGACCCTGCAGGAATGCCTGGACGCGGATACCGAGGCGGGCGCGCCGGTCATTGCCGTAGCTGGTGGTGAACCGCTGCTGCACAAGGAAATGCCCGATATCATCCGTGGGCTGATCGCGCGCAAGAAGTACGTCTACCTGTGCACGAACGCCCTTCTTCTGGAAAAGAAGATGGACGATTACGAGCCGAATCCCTTCTTCTCGTGGGACGTGCATCTGGATGGTGACCCGGCGATGCATGATGCATCGGTGTGTCAGGACGGCGTGTACGAACGCGCGGTCGCCGCCATCAAGAAGGCGAAGGCCCGTGGCTTCCGCGTGTCGATCAACTGCACCCTGTTCGATGGCGCCGATCCCAAGCGCGTCGCCGCCTTCTTTGACGAAGTGATGGCGATGGGCGTTGACGGCATCATGACCGCGCCGGGCTATGCCTACGAACGCGCGCCGGATCAGGAACACTTCCTGAACCGCCACAAGACGAAGCAGCTGTTCCGTGACATTTTCCGTCTGGGCAAGGGCAAGAAGTGGCGCTTCACGCAGTCGCCGCTGTTCCTGAACTTCCTGGCGGGTAACGAACAGTACCACTGCACCCCGTGGGGCAAGCCGCTGCGTAACGTCTTTGGCTGGCAGCGCCCGTGCTACCTGCTGGGTGAAGGCTATGCCAAGAGCTTTGAAGAGCTCATGGCCGACACCGACTGGGATGCGTACGGCACCGGCAACTACGAAAAATGCGCCGACTGCATGGTGCATTCCGGATACGAATCGACCGCCGTCATGGATGCCGTGCGTCGCCCCTGGCATATTGCCAAGGTCGCCCTGTTCGGGCCCGAGACGGAAAAGCCGATGGCGCCGGAAATCTCGCTGGCCAACCAGCGCCCGGCCGAATACGTGTTTACCCAGCACGTTGACGCCAAGATGGCGGAACTTGCCGCCCGCAAGAAGCCCGCGGCCCCGCCGCGCGTGAACAAGGTGGCGGCCCCGGCTGAAACGGCCGACGCGGCTGACTGATCGCGCATTTCATGTATTGCGTTTGGGAAAGGCGGGACATATGTCCCGCCTTTTTCTTTTGCATGCGTATTTTCAGGCATGTAGGCGCGGTGTGCCCGCGCGCGTGATTATGCTGTAGGATCGCGGGATCATGGTTGTCTCACTGATTGTCATATTGTGCCTCGTTCTGCTCAACGGGCTTTTTGCCATGGGGGAACTGGCGCTGATTTCCGCCCGTCGGGCTCGGCTGGCCATTCTTGCGCGTGACGGCGTCAAGGGGGCGGACCGCGCCCTGAAACTGGCCGGTGATCCGCAAAGCTTCCTGCCCACCGTCCAGATCGGCATGACCCTTGTCTCGATTCTGGAAGGCACCTTTGGCGGCAACAGCATCGAAGCCGGGGTCAGCCGCTGGCTGGCCCATATTCCCGCCCTGCGCTCCATTGCCGATGAACTGGCCATGTTCCTGGTGGTCAGCGGCATTACCGCCGTCATGCTGGTGCTGGGGGAACTGGTGCCCAAGCAGATCGCGCTGCGCCAGCCCGAACAGATCGCGGCACGCCTGTCCCTGCTGCTGGAATGGATGGCATGGCTGACGCGGCCCATCGTGTGGCTGCTGGGGCGGTCATCCGAACTGGTGCTGAAGCTTATGGGGATAGGCGGCGCGATCCGGCAGTCCGTCTCGGTCGAGGAACTGCGCGCCTATATTGCCGAAGGGGCGCAGGCCGGGGTGCTGGAGCAGGAGGAGCGTGACATGATCGAACGCCTGCTGCGCCTGGCCGAACGGCCCGTCCGCGCCATCATGACCCCGCGTAACGAACTGTGCTGGGTGGAACGGCACGTGCCGCGCGCGCAACTGCTGCAGGTGCTGCGTTCGACCACCTATTCGCGCATCGTGGTGTGTGAAGGGGGGGTGGACAACCCGGTGGGCGTGATCCTGGCCAAGGACATGCTGGACCGGTTTCTGGACGGTAAAAGCCCGTCGGTCGAAATCGGGCTGCGTCATCCCATCTCGGTGCCCGATACGCTGTCGGCCTTTGACATGCTGGAACGCATGCGGGCATCCTCGCTGGGTCTTGCACTGGTGCTGGATGAATATGGATCATTTGAGGGAATCGTGACCTCATCCGACCTGTTCGGCGCCATCGTGGGTGAGCAGCATGAACCGGGCAACACCCCGCCCCAGCGGCTGGCCCATGACAACGTGCTGGTGCTTGACGGGTCCATGCCCGCTGATGAGGTCAAGGACCGGCTTGGCCTGTCCGACCTGCCCGCCGAAGGCAGCTATCACACCCTTGCCGGATTGATACTCGCCCTGCTGCGGCGTGTGCCGGCCAGGGGGGACAAGGTCGTATTTTCCGGCTGGCTGTTCGAGGTGCTGGAAATGGAAGGCCGCCGCGTCGTGCGCGTGCAGGCCAGCCGGCAGTTGCTGGCGGAAAACTGAAGGTCTTATTTCCTTCAGGAGATTTCTAAAAATAACCTTTACCAAAAACGTCTTTCAGGCGGTCCTGAATGAAAAAAGGGGCGTCCCGTCGCCGGGAATGCCCCTTTTTTCAAACGGATGCGGAAGGTCCGTTAATGAATGGTGTGGCCGGTATGGCTTGCCATGGCGATTTCCGCGTCGAAACCGGGCCATTCATTGCGGGCCAGTGTTTCCAGGGAAGGCGTCGGGACACCCAGCTTGTCGGCATAGATCCACAGGTAGGTGAAAGCCCGGCGGACATAATCACGTGTCTCGGCATTGGGCAGGCTTTCGATATACAGCAGGGGATCCTCCCCGTCGTCCATCGTGGCGTTATGACGGGAAATGGCGGATGGCCCGGCATTATAGCTGGCCAGCATGCGGATCATGTCACCGCCGGGGGGAACGTGCGTCCCGCCGGTCTGTGTGGAGCGCTGGGCCAGGTACAGCACATAGCTCTGCCCAATATCAAGGTTGGCCGCAGGGTCATGCAGGTCTACGGGACGGCGGTTGAAACGGTCCCTGTCGTGCAGGATGAAAGCGGCCGTCACGGGCATGAGCTGCATGAGGCCACGTGCGCCCGCCCCGGAAACGACGGTGGTGTCGAAATTGGATTCCAGCCGCGTCAGCGCATAGACCAGTGCCGGGTCCATGCGGAAACCATGCTCGGGCTGCAGCGGCGGCAGGGGAAAGCGGGAGTCGTGGCTGCTGTGCTCGCTTTCGTTCGTGTCGATCAGCATGAGCATCTGGGCCGACAGGTCCTTCATGTTCATGGCGTCGGCCACCATCTGGGTGGAACGGCACAGGGCGGCATCGTTCTGGATATCGGGCCACATGCGGCGCAGGGTGGCTTCCGCCCGGTCACGCTCGCCAACCTGCAGCAGCGCGAAGGCGCGGCG
>NZ_CADP01000006.1:5902-22635 GCF_000285295.1 Komagataeibacter europaeus LMG 18890
GTGGCGGCCACGGCCTCGATATCGATTTCACCCAGCACACGGTTGCCCGCATGGATGGTCTGCTGTTCGGCCGCCAGCGTCATGGCTGCGTTCGGGCCGATGGTGTTAGGCGTATGGGCGGATTTCGGGGCTGCTGCACGCAGGCCAAGGATCTGTGACGCCAGAAGGCCGTAGAAGGTATGCGGCGCGGCCGCCGCGCGGTGCAGCCATGGGTGGTAGGCGGCCACGTCCCCCGTTGCCTGATGGGCGCGCGCGGCCCAGTAGGCGGCGCCGGCACGGATGCTGCCCGGCGTCAGGCTGGCGCGCGATGCGGCCTCGAACAGGGGTTCGGCCATGTCGGGCCGTCCCTGCCGCCATGCGGCCAGACCGGCCACATAGCCCGCCAGTCCCAGCCGCCGGCCCGAATGTTCGAATGCGTCGCGTGCAATCGACATGGCCTGCCGGTTCTCACCGCTGCTGAACAGGGTCATGGCGATTTCCGCCTGCAGGTGCGCGGCATACAGGTCGTTTATGCCCGGCGTCACCGCAATCAGGTGCAGGGCGCTCCGTGCCCCCTTTACCCCCTGCGTGGCGCGTTCGCGTACCGTGTGGTCCAGCAGGCTGTTGCGGGTGAAGACACGCAGCGAGGGGTCATCCTCCTCCGGCAGGCGGATATGCTGCGGCGGATGGCTGCTGTCCAGCGCGTTATGGGTGGGCGCTGGCGGCAGGGGGCCGCCCCGGTTGGGCATGGAAGACAGCAGTGAATAGATCGCGGGCGAATCAGCCAGGCCCGAGAACGTGCGCAGCCATAGCCGCAGCTGCCCCGGACTGGCATGATAGGCGGGGTTGAGATAACGCGCGGCCAGGATATCACCCAGCAGGGTATCATCGTGGATCGCGGCCGTTTCACGGATGGCGGCATCGAACTTGCCATCGGCCTGCAGCCGGAACACCCGGCGGATACGGCTTACGTCATCGGGCGTGAGGGGACGCGGCAGCCCGGCGCTGCCATGTGCGGGCAGGCGTGGAAGGGCAAGTGCCGTTTCCTCGTTATGGTCGCCGTGGGGGGTAGGATCCTGATCCGCCCTGCCGGCTTCCACTGTTTGGGCACGAAGCGGCGCGAACGCCGCCCCTGCCAGAAATGCGGCGCCAGCCAGAAAGGCCGTCACCGCGTGATGGGGGGTATTGATTGTCCCTCGCATGGCGGTGCCGGATGTAAGCCCTGTGCGAATGGAAAGCAATAGATATCGTATTACGGGAAGGTAAATAAGTTTTCAGAACAGATGCAGGAACTATATGTAAACAGTGAAAAACATACACTTGAAGCAGAATGAATAGCAGCCTTGCCCCAAGCTAATGCAGGGCATGATTATGTTAATACCCTTTATGATTTTGAAGGAATGTTTCCGATTGCTTCACGGATCAGAAGCATGTCTTTCCATGCATCACGGCGGGCCGTGGCGCTGGCGCGTAGCTGCAGTGGATGACGCATGGGTAACGCCTGTGGCGTGGGTGGGGTTGCGCCCTTATCCGCACTTTCGGCAGGCAGGGGCAGATCACGCCAGCGGCCGCGCATGCGTGCCGCCGTGGTGCGCTGGTCCAGCAGGACCGATACCGGCAGGTTGCCCATCAGCACCACGCGCGCGGGACGCGCCAGCACGATCGCGCGCTGGATGAAGGGCAGGCAGATCCGTGTTTCGGCCACTGAGGGCGGCCTGCCGCCGGGTGGCCGCCACGGGATGACCGGCGCGCGCAGCAGGCTGGCCTGATCAATGCCGATACTGGCGAACATGGTGCTGACCAGCGCCCCGCTTTCCCCCGCGAAGGGATGGCCGCTGCGATCTTCGTCCGCGTCGGGGGCCTCGCCAATCAGCATGAGCGGGGCGCCCTCCGGCCCTTCCACAAATACGCTGCTGGTCGCGGTATCGCGCAGGCTGCATTCCCCGAAATCGCGGATGGCGGCGTGCAATTCCGCCAGCGTGCGGGCAGCCTGCGCCACGTCCCGCGCCATGGCCGCGGCCTGGTCGATCAGGGTGGCGGACCCGCGCGGCGGGGGCGGGGCTGGACGGTGTTTTCTATGTCCATTCCCCGCATCTGGCTGTATGGGGGGGGGCTGTGTCGGCCGGGAACGGTCGTGTATCGTGGGCGCGAGCGCCAGCCGGTCATGTGGGTGGGGATCCAGCGCGTCATCGGCGCCCCATTCGACATACAGGCGCAACAGGGACAGGGAATCAGTCATCGGATGGATATATCCCGCACAGGCAACGCACGCACGCGCCGTCCCGCCCCCATGCGCGGGGTTTGGCAGCGGACGCCGCACGCGGTAGATTCTGGCGTCATGCTCTTACCTCGTCTGTCACGCATGGTCGTGGCCTCCCTTGTTGTACCGCTCATCGCCGGGATTCCCAACCGCGAAATACACGCCGCCACCCCGGATGAAGCCATCATCCACGCGGGGCAGCAGGACCTGGCCACCAACCTGCTGGTCGGCAGCGTCGCCGCCAGCGAGGGCGATAACGCCAGCGCGGCGCAGGCCTTTGGCAATGCGGCGCGGCTGTCCCCCACATACCACCTGTTCAGTGAACGTGCGTTTTATTACAGCATTCTGGCAGGCCGGCCGGAGGCCGCAATCCTGGCGCGTAGCCAGACGCCCGGCGTCATGTCCGCGCTGGTGCTGGGCAATGCCGCGGCCCTTGCGGGAAAATGGGACGAGGCGCTGACAAGCTACCAGGGCGCGCCCGCGGACCAGATCATGACCCTGCTGCGCCCGCTGCTGCGCGCATGGGCGCTGCAGGGCGCGGGCCGGACGGATGAAGCGCTGGCCGCGCTGGACACCGCCCGGCAGGATCGCACGCTGGGGGGATATTATACCCTCCATGCCGCCCTGGTGGCGCAGCTGTCGGGCCAGAAGATGCGGGCGGATACCCTGTTCCGGCAGGCCAGCAGCATGACGGGCGGGGACCTGTTCACTTCGCTGGTCATGGCGCGGTGGCTGGTGACGCAGGGGCGCATGGCGGATGCGCAGTCGCTGGTCAACCAGCGTATCGCGGGCATGCCGGTGCTGGAGGCGGCGCGCGCCAATATCATGGCCATGATCCAGCGCCCGGTCGTGACCCATGCAACGCAGGGACTGGCGCAGGCATACGGGCTGGTCGCCCTGCTGATCGACCAGCAGCTTTATACGCATGACGGTCCGGATGACGATCACCAGCCACCCGACATGGCGATGGAAACCGGCACCCTGCGCGGCACCGAACAGATGATGCTGCGCATGGCGCTGATGCTGGACCCGGCGGATTCGGAAGCCCGGCTGCTGCTGTCTTCCATGCTGCATCTGCGCAAGCAGGACCGGCAGGCGCGTGAGGCACTGGATGGCGCGCCGGCGGATGACCCGCTGCTGCCGGTCTACCGGACCGAACAGGCCGACCTTGATGTCGTGATGGGGCATAAGGAGCAGGCGGCGCAGGAACTGCGTGACCTGCTGCGGCAGGCCCCTGATGACCGCATGCTATGGTCCAGCCTGGGCGATGCGCTGCTGGACCAGCAGAAATGGGCGGAAGCGCTGGATGCCTACCAGCATGCCGTGGCCCTGACGCCGCACCAGCTGGAAGGCGATGACTGGCGGCTGCTGTTCGGGCAGGCCATAGCACAGGAACGCCAGAACCACTGGCCACAGGCGCACACACTGCTGCAGCATGCCATCCAGCTTTCCCCCAACGAGGCCGAACTGCTGAACTACCTTGGATATTCCATGGTCGAACATGGCGGGGATCCCGTACAGGCGGAAACCTACCTGCGGCGTGCGCTGGCGCTGGCCCCGTCCGATAACCAGATCCGCGACAGCGTGGGCTGGGTGCTCATGCGGCTTGGCCATGTATCCGAAGGCCTGCCGCTGCTGGAACAGTCCGCCGAGCAGATGCCGCAGGACCCGGCCATCAATTACCACCTTGGCGTTGCGTACTGGATGGCGGGCCGCAGGCTGGAAGCGGTGAATGAATGGCAGAACGCCATCCAGTTCCAGCCCGATCCCATGGACCGGCGCAAGATCACGGCGGCCCTGGCCTATGCCAAGGCATGGCAGGCCAATGCGGCCCATCCTGGCGTGGCGCTTCCGGCTGACCTGCGGCCGGCGGTCCAGCCCGCATCTTCCCCTTTACAGGCAAATGGAACCCATCACTGATGTCCCCGTTACGCGAACTGGCCCATGCAAAGATCAATCTCTACCTGCATGTCACGGGACGGCGTGATGACGGCTATCACCTGCTGGACAGTCTGGCCGTGTTTGCCGGCGCCGCCGATGAACTGCGGCTGGAACAGGGGGCGGGACGTGGCGGCCATGTCGGCCTGCGGATAGAGGGGACATTCGCCCTGGGGCTGCAGGATGACTGCGCCGATAACCTGATCGTACGCGCGGGCGCGCTCCTGCGTGCGCATGTGGGGCCGGAGAGGGCGCATCGCCTGCCGGATGTGGATATCGTGCTGCGCAAGGAACTGCCCGTGGCATCGGGTATCGGTGGGGGATCGGCCGATGCGGCGGCGGCGCTGCGCCTGCTGCTGAAGGCATGGGGCCTGTCCATCTCCCGCGCGGACCTCATGGCGCTGGCGACCCGTCTGGGGGCTGATGTGCCGGTGTGCCTGGACCAGATGCCTGCCCGGATGGAAGGAATCGGGGAAGAACTGACCCCGGCGCCCGCATTGCCCCCCTGTGGCATGATGCTGGTCAATTGCGGGCAGAGCGTATCCACCCCGCAGGTGTTCAAGTCACGCGCGCCGGGCTTCACGCCGCGTGCTGGCCTGCCCGCACGGTGGGATATGCTGGCGGACATGGTGCGTGACCTGTCGGCGCAGACCAACGACCTGCAGGACGCGGCCTGTGCCATCTGCCCTGAAATCACGACCGTGCTGGATGCCCTGCGCGCCGCCCCCGGCTGTCGCCTTGCACGGATGAGCGGGTCGGGCGCAACCTGTTTCGCCCTGTTCGACAGCCCGGAGGCGGCCCAGGCCGCTGTACCTGTGGTGCGTCAGGGAAAATGGTGGGTCTGGGCAGGTGACCTGTGCCGAACGGGGGCGCGCCTGGAATCCCCCACCGATTCGCTGCCTGCCTGAACAGGCGGAATACCCTGTAAATGAAGCTTTTTTCAAAAAGCTTCAGGGAATGCCGCCTTTTTGGAAAAAGGCGGCACCCACAAACTTTTATTTTTTACAATAATTTCAGTAATATGGCCTAATCCCGCCTGCGGCGCAGCGCCAGCAGCACGATGCCCATAAGGCCCGTCACGGTGGCCAGTTGCGCATGGCGGCTGGTCAGCAGCAGGGGCATGCCCTTGCGGGTGATCATGTCGAAACGGCCATGGGCGGCATAGGCCCCCGGCACGGTTTCATACAGGTCATCGGGTTCGTTGCCCGCAACCGGCGTCTTTTCCATCTGCTTCGCATAGCCCTTGCCCGACAGCCAGCGGTCCGACAGGCCGGGCAGGAAGGTCGCCAGCGCCCAGTTGCGCACGCCGGACAGGCCGACCCAGATGTCGCGTTCCCGGCCAAAGGCGGCGCGGCAGATCGCCTCGGCGGCGATTTCGGGCTCGTATACCGGCCCCATCGGCTTCAGGCGCTTGCCAGTATGGTTGCGCGTCCATGAAAAGCGCGGCGTGTTGATGGAGGGCAGGTGCACCAGCGCGATATGGATGCGGTCCCCGTCATGCAGGATTTCGGGGCGGATGCTTTCGGAAAAGGCGCGTACGGCGGCCCGCGCCCCGTTTTCCACGGCCTGCAGCGGCGGCGGACGCAGGCTGGCCAGGCGGTCGAGGTTGACGATCGTGCCATGCCCGCGCCTGCGCATGCGCGTCAGTGCGGCCCGCGTGCCGTTGACGGTGCCAAGATAGGTCACTTCGGTTGCACGCCGGATTTCATCGGCATCAAGGGCCGCGACCTGCCCGGTCACGCTGGCGCCGGCACAGTTGATCCACAGGGTAATGGCGCCCAGCGTTTCCTCGATTTCCTCGGCGGCCTGATCGACGGCCTTGGCGTCGGCCACATCGACGCAGACGATATGGGTGCGAACATTGAGTTCACGCAGTTCGGCCGCCGCGTCATTCAGCCGGTCGCGGTTACGGCCCAGCAGGGCGACATCGCACCCCGCGCGGCCCAGCGTGCGTGCTGTGGCGCGACCGATACCTGCGCCCGCTCCGGTAATGACGGCAACCTGCTGCGGCATGAATATGTTCCCCACCCGTTGGAATATAGGCCGCGCGGCTGGTGCTGGCCGCGCGGGTTCGGATCACGATGGATCCGTCATATCACGCCATGGCAGACCCGAACACCGCCACGCGGGCAGGGGAGGCGGCAGCCGATGCGTCATATGTATTTCAGCGCCACGATTCCCCCCACCAGCGCCAGCGCGAACAGGCCGGCCACCAGCGGCAGCCGACGTTCGATGAAGGCCTGGATCGGCGCGCCAAACCGGCGCAGCAGTGCCGCGAGCAGGAAAAACCGCGCCCCACGCGTCACCGCGCAGGCCAGCAGGAAGGGAGCGAGGGAAAGATGGGCCGCCCCACTGGCGATGGTGACGAATTTGAACGGGATGGGTGTCAGCCCCTTGATGAGGATGATCCATACCCCCCATTCGCGGAAGCGTTCCTGCAGGGTCAGCAATGTGTTCTGTGCATGATAGAATCGCACAATGGGCATCGCGAGGTATTCCAGCAGGAACGACCCGATGACCCATCCCAGCACCGCCCCGCATACGCTGGCGACGGTGCAGATGGCCGCAAGGCGGAAGGCGCGGGCCCGGCAGGCCAGCACCATCGGCACCAGCATGATGTCGGGCGGCAGCGGAAAGACGCTGGCCTCGGCAAAGGCGATGACAGCCAGCCATATGACGGCATGTCGGCTGGCGGCCAGGGCGATGATGCGGGCATACAGGCGATCAAGCATTATCGGGCAATGCCATTCCACCCGGCCTGCGGCAAGGACTTATTGCGCGCTGGTGACGCGGGGCTCACACAATACCGGGAAGCTGACCGAACGTGCGATGCAGCTGCGCATGGCGGCGTCCTGATGCAGGTCGATCACGGCCTGTATTTCATGTGGGGTGGACAGGGCGGCATGGGGACGCAGGATGACCTGCGTGATGGAAAAGGAACCATCCTCATATTCATCCAGCATGGCTTCGGCATGGTCGGCATAGGAAAGGATGCCGATTCCCATGGCGGTGCACAGATGGATGAACCATAGCTGATGGTCGGCGCACAGGGCGCCCAGCAGCAGCTTTTCGGGGTTCCATTTCTGGGGGTCCCCGCGAAACGCGGGTGAGGCGGACCCGTCAATGACCGGTCGCCCCGTGCAGTGCAGTTCGTAATCACGATGATGGGCCTGCCGGGAAGCCCCGTCATTTCCGCCGTTTCCGGTCCATAGAAGCGAGACCTGATAGCGGTGTGTTCTGTCCGGCATTGAACGTTATATCCTGAATTGTCCGTACGGGAATCGGACCTTAGCAGACAAGTGTGACTGTCACACGCAATCCGTGCGGCTGCCGGTTGCCCAGACGGATGTCACCACCCAGCCCCCATATGATATTGCGCGAAATCGACAGCCCCAGCCCCGTGCCCCCCGTTTCGCGGTTGCGACTCTGTTCGGCGCGGACGAAGGGGTCGAACATGCGTTCAAGGTCTTCGGTCGGCAGGCCGGGGCCGTCGTCCTCGATCAGGATGGTGACCTTGTATTCCTCCGCGTCCTCCCCATTGCCCTTGATGGGATGAAGCAGGGTGATCCTTGCCCCCCCGCCATATTTCACCGCGTTGGTCACAAGATTGTTCAGCGCGCGCTTGAGCGCCATGGGGCGCGCGCGCACCAGCACATCGGGCATGTTTTCCGATACGAACACGATCCGGTCCGCCGCGTCGATATGGGTTTCGGCGGCTTCATCCGCGATGGTCTGCAGCATGGCGGTCAGGTTGACCTGTCCCATCGGTTCGCGTTGCGAGGCATCGCGCCCGAAGGCCAGGGTGGCGGCGACCATGGCTTCAAGCTCATCAAGGTCGTTGAGCATCTTGGCGCGCATTTCATCGTCTTCAATGAATTCGGCCCGCAGCTTCAGCCGTGTAATGGGCGTGCGCAGGTCATGGCCGATCGCGGTCAGCATGAGCGTGCGGTCCATCAGGTAACGGCGGATGCGGTGCGCCATGGTGTTGAAGGCATGGGCGGCGCGGGCCACTTCGCGCGGGCCGTCTTCGGGCATGGGGGGGGCATTCATGTTGCGGCCCAGTTCCTCGGCCGCGGCGGCAAGCGTGCTGACCGGCGCGATCAGCCTGCGCACGCCCCACAGGATCAGCAGGCCGCCGGTGAAGGTCATGATGAGAAAGGCGATGGGAAAGGTGGGCGAGCGGAACAGGCTGGGCTGGGGCAGGATATAATGAATGGTGACCCAGCGCCGTTCGTCAGGCAGCAGGAAGGCCACGGCCCGCTTGCGTCCCGACGTGGGGGAGATCAGGACCTGCTCCGGACGCATCGAGGGCGGCAGGGGCCCCATGCCCCCGTCGTTTTCAGGCCCGAAACCGTGGGGGCCGCCCGGTCCACCGGGACCGCCCCTGTGGTCGGGCGGCCCGCCACCGCCGCCCCACGGACCGAAGAAGGGTATGGCCCCCATGTCATCGGGCCTGTGGCCGTTCCAGTCGCCGGGATGGCCCCCCGGCGGGTGCGGCGGAAGCGCGCGCGCGTTGATCATGTCCGGCTCGGGGCCGGGGGTCAGGGTAATATGCACGTTTTCGGGCAGGTGCAGGGCGGCCAGTTCCCTGTCACGGTCCGATGGCGCGGTTTCCACGATCGCGCGATAGTAGCTGAACATCTTGCTACGCGTGCGCTCGTAGATCATGCGCTGGTCAAAGTCGAACCGGTCCATCGCATGGATGGTCAGGCCAATGATCTGGATGACCCCCAGCCCGCCAATCAGCAGCAGGGTGGTCCGTGCCGCCAGTGACTGTGGCAGCAGCCGCCTGCGCAGCCGCTGTCCCCAGCGGGGGGCTGCGTCTTCATCGGGAACAGGGGCGGAAAGGAAAGACTGCCGGGAAGAATGGGGCATTGCGGGCGGTTCAGTGACGCTCGACTTCTGATGCAAGGACATAGCCACCCCCGCGTACCGTCTTGATAAGCTGCGCGTTGCGCCCGTTATCTTCCAGCTTGCGGCGCAGGCGGCTTATGGCCACGTCGATCGCCCGGTCAAACGGGCCGGCCTGCCGTCCGCGCAGCAGGTCAAACAGCATGTCGCGGGTCATGACGCGGTTGGCCCGTTCCAGCAGGGCCAGAAGCAGGTCATATTCCCCGCCCGTCAACGGCACTTCCACCCCTTCGGGGTTGAGCAGCCGCCGCCGCCCGGTATCCAGTTCCCACCCGGCAAAGCGCAGCGTATGCAGCACCGGCACGCTGCGGGGATCGGGGGTGTCGGATGCCCGGCGCAGCACGGCGCGGATACGGGCCAGCAGTTCACGCGGGTTGAACGGTTTGGGCACGTAATCATCGGCCCCGAGTTCAAGGCCGATGATCCGGTCGGTATCATCGCCCATGGCCGTCAGCATGACGATGGGCACATTGGCCTGCGTGCGCAGCCAGCGCGAGATGTCCAGCCCGCTTTCCCCCGGCAGCATGAGGTCGAGGATCACCAGCTGGTAATGCCCTTCCGCCCAGCGGCGGCGCGCCTCATGCCCATCGCGTGCGGTGGTGACACGCAGTTCGTTGCGTTCGAGGAAACGTGCCAGCAGGTCACGGATCTCGCGGTCATCATCAATGATCAGGATATGCGGCAGCGGGCTCATGTCGTGATCCTACATCACAAAAAAGGCGGGAACATCAGATGTTTCAATCCGTAGCAATTCCCGCCCCGTGCGGCGCGGCCCCTCAGGCCAGCCAAGCGGGAACCGGCAGGTCCTTGGCGCGCAGGAATTCGGGGTTGAACAGCTTGGACTGGTACCGCGCGCCCCCGTCACACAGGATGGTGACAATGCGGTGCCCCGGCCCCATGGCGCGGGCCACGCGGATGGCGGCGGCGATGTTGATGCCCGCCGAGCCACCGACCGACAGCCCCTCATGGATCAGCAGTTCATAGATCTGTTCCAGTGCTTCCGGGTCGGGAATGCGCACGGCGTCATCGAAGTGCAGGCCCTCCAGGTTGCCCGTCACCCGCGACTGCCCGATGCCTTCGGTAATGGACGACCCGCTGACCGACAGGTCGCCCGACTTGACCCAGCCATACAGGCCCGATCCCTCGGGGTCGGCCAGCACGACGCGCGGCCGGGCGACACCGGCCTTTTTCGCGCAGTCCTCCAGCCCCAGCGTGACACCGGCCAGCGTGCCGCCCGTCCCGCATGAACAGGTGAAGGCATCGATCCGGCCACCCGTCTGGTCCCAGATTTCGGGGGCCGTGGTGTGGCGGTGGCCTTCGCGGTTGGCGGTATTGTCGAACTGGTTGGCCCAGACGCCGCCGGTTTCCTCCGCCAGGCGGCGGGAGACATGGACATAGTTGCCCGGGTCACGGAACGGCTTGGCGGGGACCAGACGCAGGTCGGCGCCGATCATGCTCAGGAAGTCGATTTTCTCCCGGCTCTGCGTTTCGGGCATCACGATGACCGAGCGATAGCCGCGCGCATTGGCCACCAGCGTCAGCCCGATGCCGGTATTGCCCGCCGTGCCTTCGACAATCGTGCCGCCGGGCTTCAGCGTGCCCCGGCGTTCGGCGTCGTTGATGATGGCGAGGGCCGCGCGATCCTTGACCGAACCGCCGGGATTCATGAATTCCGCCTTGCCGTAGATATCGCAGCCCGTTGCCTCCGATGCCCGTCGCAGGCGGATCAGGGGCGTATTGCCGATGGCAGCCGGCATGTCCGGTGAGAGGGAGGAGGCGGGATTTGCACTTTCGGCCATAAGGCAGCACCTTCACTGGTCTGGATCATATCATGCGGCACGGCGGCCAGACATGGCGGCCATGCCGGGCGTGTTGCATTCCTTACTATCAGGAATGCGTGCGGCTTGGCATATCCCTAAACAGGTTTTCCCGATGAAAGGAAACAGCGATGATTGACGATATTTCCCCCGCCGCCACGTGGGAGGCCGTGCGTGGCCGCCCCAACGCCTGGCTTGTTGACGTGCGTACGCCCATGGAATGGGAACACATCGGCGTGCCCGACCTGTCGGGTGCTGGCAAGGCGCTGGTGCGTGACAGCTGGCAGCTGCCGCCCGCGGGACAGGTCAACCCGGACTTCATCACCACGCTGGAAAAGGCGGGGATCGGCAAGACGGACGAGGTCTATTTCATCTGCCGTTCCGGCGCGCGCAGCATGGCGGCCGCGCATGCGGCGTATGATGCGGGCTATCACAATGTGCACAACGTGGCCGACGGGTTTGAAGGACCGGAAGACGCGACCGGCAGCCGTGGTCGCCTGGCCGGCTGGCAGGCATCCGAACTGCCGTGGTCACGCGGCTGATCACATACGTCCGCGTCACACCCGGCGGGTGTGATGGTTACTGGTCCGCCTGCGGTTCGCTATCGGCGTCATAGCGGACCTGCAGCACGACGCACCATGGATAGCGGGGATCGATGCTGCTGCCCTTGCCGTCGGCCAGTCGGCCATCACGTCCCACCGGCACGTGGGTCAGGGCGACCGCATCGTCTATGTTACCGCCGATGATGCTGATCTCATGGCCGAAAGGCGCATCGTCGTGCGGCCCCGCCACCACGATGCCGCAATGGGCGGGAAAGCCCTGTCTGGTGGGCAGGTCACGAAAACGCACCGACTTGCTGGCCCCGCGGCCCACACAGATCAGGTCCCCCAGCCTGGGCGCATAACGGGCGGGATTGCGCGCCCTGACGCCCTTTTCCTGCCCGCTTGCCGCAGCGTTGATATAGGTGGCGTGGTTGGGGGAATAGGCAAAGCGGTCATTCGCCCCCGCCACCCGCATGACATAGGAAATGAACGCCGCCGACCAGGCGAAGCGGCCATCATGCACGAAATCGGTTATGTGGCCGTCCGCGTCATGCTTGCCATCCCATGCGATCTCGGTTTCCTGCGGGTCCTGGCCAATCCACCAGTATTCGCCCACGCGCTGCCACAGGCCGGGCGTGCGTTCGGGCTTGACCACCGGCGTGGTCGGTTCCGGGCGTAGCAGGGGATCATCATCACTGACCGGCTGCCCAAACAGCCGCCATTCACGCAGGGCGATGGCCACCACGTCCTGCCGGGTAAAGGGTTCATAATTGCGCGTGGCGAAATCCGGCACATGGGTATTGACCGCCAGTGGCCCGGCCCCGGTGGCGTATTGCGCGACCGGCGTGGTCGCGCGCCGGGCACGCGGGCCCGGATCATGGGCACAGGCGGCAAGGCAGGCCAGGGAAAGAAGGGGGGCTAACTTGCGCAATATCGGCACTCCATTGCAGGCGGCGTGCCTATTCCATACGGGGTGGGCCGCCCCGGTGGAAGGGGGCGGTGTCGCAGCGCGGTTGGCAATGAGGCGGAGACGGGCAGGTGTTGCGGGTCGCCCGACCTATCCGCCACACCATTCAGTCATCGAACTTGTCGCCGGTATTTGAGCCATAACGGGTGCGCCATGCGCCTTCGGACACCATGCATTCGGCGTAAAAGTGGACATGGTTGCCGCCAGCCTTGGCCGTGGCGTTGCCTGTCGCACCTTTTGAAATGACACCCATCGCAGCCTTGGTCTCACATTTCTGCTCCGCGGCGGTGTAGTGGGGATCATGCTCATCCTCCGCAGCAACGTAGCCCCTGATCTGGCCATATGGTGAATTCGCATGGATATGGCGCTGCGGCATGCTGAAATGGTGCGAACGGGCCTCGGCGCCGGGCGCCAGGATCGTGGCAAGGCATAGTCCCGCAAACAGGGTGCGCAGGGGGGGCATGGCAGGCTCTCCTGAAAGGTCATGCACGGTTGTGTCGTGGGTATAGGGACGCGGGCCGCCTGTGTCAGTGGGTCACGGCCCCGGCCATGCATTCACCTGTGGGCTGTATTGCGGTTTCGGGTTCCGCATGGGGCAGGCTGTCGGGGCGGGGCAGGGAGCGCGCCTCGATCTGGAGTTCCTGTTCAATGAAATCCAGTTCCTGGTTGATGGTCCATTCGGTTTCGTCATTGATGTGCTTCTGGACCACGCGCATGTGCAGGCGTTCGCGCATGTGCCGGATGATACGGAAGCGCAGCGCCAGTTCGGCACGTTTTTCCCGTATGGCCGTGGCGCGGATGCTGGCTTCCGCCGCGCGGGAATTGTCCAGCCTGTGTATGGTGTCCTGATATTCATGCAGCAGGCGGCCGATGGCCTCCTGTTTCAGATCCACCGATTCCTTGTGGTCGGGCAGTTCCTCGACTTCCTGCTGCGCCAGCGCCGCCTGTTCGGCATGTAGGGTCTCGAGGGCGGTCTGCGCCAGTTCGATGCGCATCATGTCCAGTTCATGCAGGGTGGGGTCTTCCTCATCCGTGTTCATGCCATGCAGCAGCGGCGGGATGGCAAGGCTGGCCAGCAGGAGCGAACAGATGATGACGCCCGCCGCCAGCGTCACCAGCAGGTCACGCCCCGGAAAGCCCGGCCCCGACAGGGAGGCCACCGGCAGCGACAGCACGGCCGCCAGCGTAATGGCCCCGCGCGTGCCCGCCACCGTCATCAGCAGCACGGTGCGTATGGACGGGATGACGGTCTTGCGATGGCGGAAATGGGCGAAAAGCCGTCGCGCGGAAATGGAAATCCAGATCCATGCAAAGCGGATCAGGCTCATCATGAGCTGGATTCCACCGATGGCCAGAATCAGGAACCACGGCGACACGCCGCCCGCGCGCGCGATTGCGGCCCCCCCGTTGACCAGGTCGGGCAACTGCAGTCCCAGCAGCAGGAAGATCACGGCATTGAACGTGAAGTTCACCATGTCCCACACCGTGGTGGCCTTCAGGCGCGTCTCGGTCCGGGCCTCGTTCATTACGCCGGTGAACTTGACGGTCATGCCCCCCGCCACGGCGGCCAGTATGCCCGAGCACTGCAGCGCATCGGCAATCAGGTAAATGCCGAACGGCAGCATCATGGCCAGCGTGATATGGGTGGGCGGGTCGTCATACCCGCGCATCAGCAGCAGGTGTTCCGCCCGGCAGGCGGCCCATGCGCAGGCAATGCCGATCAGGATGCCGCCGGTGGACATGAAGATGAAGCTGCCCAGCGCCTGCTGGAAGGAAAACAGCCCGGTCATGGCCGCCGCCACGGCGAATTTGAAGCATACCAGCCCGGATGCGTCGTTCAGCAGCGCCTCCCCATGCAGGATATGCACCACGCGTGCTGGCGCCCGGCCGCCCTCGATCATGCTGCCGACCGATACCGCGTCGGTGGGGGACATGACGGCTGCAAGGGCGAAGGCCGCGGGCAGCATGATGGGCGGGATCAGCCAGTGGATGAAGTAACCACAGGCCAGCGTGGTAAACACCACCAGTCCCAGCGCCATCATGATGATGATGTTCCGCAGTTCGCCAAATTCGCGCATCGGCATGCGGTAGGCATCGGCATACAGCAGTGGCGGGATGAACAGCAGCAGGAACATGTCGGGGTCAAAGCCGATATTCAGTCCCGCCAGGGCGGCAATGGCCCCCACCCCGATCTGGATCAGGGGCAGCGGCACGGGAATGCGCCCCACGCGTGAAATCAGGCTGCTGATCCCGGTGACGGTGAGTAATGCAAGGGTGATGAAAACGGCATGCATCTGCAGAGAGTCTTTTTTATATTTCTATTGTTATCTGCAAATACTTCATTTTCCTTTTAATTAAAAATACAAAAAATGTTATTTCGAAGTCTCCGTTTTGTTATTTTCTTCTGCCTGCCATGCAGGAAATAAAGATTTCCCCCTGATTTCATTGACCCTGCCCCCCCCAATTCCCATTATCGGGGTAAGAGGGACCGCAAGGTCGTATTCATGATGTTCGGGACGATAACGGGCGTGGCACAGGCCTGGCTGGCATGTTCCGACGGAGGGATGATTTTTAAGTGAGCAAGGATCCATACGAAGTACTCGGCGTCGCCCGCACGGCAAGCCAGGATGACATCCGCAAGGCCTATCGCAAGCTGGCCAAGAAGTACCATCCTGACCTCAACCCCGGCGACAAGGTGGCGGAGGAGAACTTCAAGGCCGTGGGCGCGGCCAATGCCCTGCTGTCGGACGAGGAACAGCGCGCCCGCTTCGACCGTGGCGAAATCGATGCCGCGGGACAGGAAAAGGGTTTCGGTTTTGGTGGCGGCCGTGGCGGCTACCGCGATCATGCCGAAGGGCCGCAGGGCTTCAATTACGGCGGCGGCCAGTTTTCGGAAGACGAACTGGGCGATATTTTCGGCACCATGTTCGGCCAGGGTGGCGGGGCCGGGTTTGGCGGCGGGTTCCGTCGCAGGCCGCAGGGCCCGCAGCCGGGGGGCGACCGGCAGTACGCGCTGACCGTCAGCTTTCTCGATTCCGTCAATGGCGGCACGTCGCGCATTACCCTGCCCGGTGGCGCGCAGCTGGATGTGAAGATCCCCGCCGGCATTACCGACGGCCAGGTCATGCGCCTGCGTGGCAAGGGGGATCCGGGCGTGCAGGGTGGCCCCCCCGGCGATGCGCTGATCACCATCACCGTCGCCCCTGACAGCACGTACACGCGTGACGGCAATGACATCCGCATGTCGCTGCCGGTGGACCTGAAGACGGCGGTTCTGGGCGGCAGCATCACCATTCCCACGCCCGCGGGATCGGTAAAGATGAACGTCCCGCCCCATTCCGACAGTGGCAGCGTGCTGCGCCTGCGCGGACGCGGGGTCAAGGCGCATGGCAAGCAGGAGGCAGGCAACCTGTATGTCAAGCTGGTCGTGACCATAGGCAAGGTGGATCCCGCCCTTGAAGCCTTTCTGAAAGGCACGACAGATGCGGCGAAGGAGCCTGGGAAGGACAAGGTATGATCACGCTCGAAACCCTGTGCATGCGTATCGGCAACGTGCCACAGGACGAGGTGCTGGGCTGGATCGACAGTGACTGGCTGCGGCCCGAAGGCGGACGCGGGCATTACCTGTTCCGCGAGATTGACGAGGCCCGCGCCCGGCTGATCCTTGAACTGCGCGATGACATGGGGATCAACACGGAAGGGATGCCCGTGGTCCTGTCCCTGCTGGACCAGCTTTATGCCGCCCGCCGGCAGATGCTGCGCCTGCGTGAGGCCATCAGCGTCCCGCGCGAAAACGAACTGCGCAGCAGGCTGCGCGCCCTGCTTGCCAGCACGCAGGACTGATCGAACGGCCCCCATGCCCGAACCGGCATGGGGGTATTTTTTTGCTTAATCCGCGCGGCTGAGCGGCAGGTCCAGCTTCTGGCCCGGTTTTGCGCCCTGCATCTGCAGGTCGGCGGCGTTGGGGGATGTCAGGCGGAAAACGGCGCGCGGGTTGTCATCAACCGATCGCAGCGACGTGTCGTCCTGAACCTTCATTTCAATGGTGCGCCCGGTCAGGCCGGTAATCTTGCCCAATGCGTCGGGCAGGCGCAGGTACAGCCTGGCCGCCGGGCCAAGCGCCTTGTTGGCGCTGATGGTGACGGGCTTGAGACCCAGCGCCGTCCAGTCCCCGGTATAGGCCCCCGGACCATACGGGGGCTTGGGGTCCGTGCCGTCGGCGCGGGCGATCGTGCTGCCCCCGACAACGCCGCCCAGGGCCAGTGCGGCAAGTGCCATGTGGAATGGTTTCATCAATCCGGTCTTCCTGATCTTATTTC
>NZ_CADP01000006.1:22654-64824 GCF_000285295.1 Komagataeibacter europaeus LMG 18890
GCGCTGCCTTGGGCAAGCGCGGGGGCTGCACGCCAGTCCAGACGGAGCGGGACGGGACCGGCCTTTCCATATTTTTTATATATGGAAAGAGCCTTGAATATATATTGGACGTAAGAACCCGCCTGCTTCACCATCCTCGGGCAATCACACATGACCGGGAAGTGCCGCGCCCAGGGGCGTGCTGTCACCCGATGCAGGAGACTCAGGTCTTGAAGCTGAAATGCTATTCGGTAGGCGATGTCGATACCCGCTCCAGCGCCGCGGATGCGACCGGGGTGCGTCCGCGCATGAACCGCCTGTACCAGACATCCACCATGGCTGCGCTGCTTGACGCGGTGTACGACGGGGAAACCACGCTTGACGAACTGCTGATGCACGGCAATTTCGGGCTGGGCACCTTCAATTCGCTGGATGGCGAGATGATCGTCAATGACAGCGTGATCCATCAGTTCCGTGCCGATGGCCAGGCCGGTCGCGTGCCCGGCGACCTCAAGACCCCGTTCGCATGCGTCACCTTCTTCAACCCGGAGAAGGAATACATGATCGACACCGCGCGCGACAAGGACGGGTTCGAGGCGATTGTCGACCAGCTTGTCAACAACCCCAACCTGTTTGCCGCCGTGCGCTTTACCGGCATGTTCGAACGTGTCGAGACCCGCACCGTGTTCTGCCAGTGCCGTCCCTATCCGCCCATGCTTGACGTGGTCGCGCGCCAGCCCACCATGCAGCTTGGCGCCTCCACCGGTACCATGCTCGGCTTCCGCACGCCGGGCTACATGCAGGGCGTGAACGTCGCGGGTTACCACCTGCACTTCCTGACGGAAGATGGACGGCGCGGCGGTCACGTGACCGATTACGCCGTGCTGAAGGGCAGGCTGGAAGTCGGCGTGATTTCCGATGTGGAAATCCAGCTGCCCCGCACGGAACAGTTCGCACGCGCCAACCTGTCCCCCGAAAACATTCACGAAGCCATTCGCGTGGCTGAAGGCGGCTGAGGGGTTTTCCCCTCCCGCTCCCTTGGATTGACCGCCCGCGCACTGGCTGCGGCGCCTACCCGTTCAGGATATCTGAAATAATGACTGACAAGAACAAACCGGCCGCGCCTGAGTGCGGGGCGGACATGATCGTGCGCAACCTGGTCGCACACGGCACGACCCACGTATTCGGCATTCCCGGCGCGAAGGTGGACCGCCTGTTTGACGCGCTGGTGGACAGCCCGATCGAAACGGTGGTGACCCGGCACGAACAGAACGCCGCCTTCATCGCCGGTGGCATTGGCCGCCTGACCGGCAAGGCGGGTGTCGCCATCGCCACATCCGGTCCCGGTGCATCCAACTTCGTGACCGGCCTGGCCACCGCCAACTCCGAAGGCGACCCGGTGCTGGCGATTGGTGGCGCGGTGAAGCTGGCCGACCGGCTGAAGCTTACGCACCAGAGCATGGACACGGTCGCCCTGTTCCAGCCGATCACGAAATACAGCGCGGAAATCACATCCCCCGCCGCCGTGTCGGAATGCATCTCCAACGCCCTGCGCTTTGCCGAAGGTGGTCGCCCGGGTGCCGCCTTCGTCAGCACGCCGATGGATATCCTGTCCATGCCGGCCGAAGGCAAGGTGCTGTCGGGCCGCAAGGTGCCCACCGCGGGCGCCGCCCCGGCTGAAGCCGTGAACGAGGCGCTGGCGCTGGTGCGCAAGGCGCAGCGTCCCGTCATCCTGCTGGGCCTGCTGGCCAGCCGCCCCGATGTGGCCGACGCCGTGCGCGCGCTGGTCGCGACCACGGGCGTGCCGGTTATCGGCACCTATCAGGCGGCGGGCGCCGTGTCGGAAGACCTGTCGGACCGTTTTGGCGGTCGTGTCGGCCTGTTCCGCAACCAGCCGGGCGACCAGCTGCTGCATGAAGCGGATCTGGTGATCTCGATCGGCTACAACCCGATCGAATATGATCCGTGGCTGTGGAATGTCGATAACGCTCGCAAGATCGTTCATATCGACGTGGTCGCCGCCGAACTGGACACGCATTACGACCCGGCGGTTGAACTGGTGGGGGATATCGCCGCGTCCGTGCGTGCCCTTGCAGCGCAGGCGGGCAAGCTGCCGCGCGCGCCGCAGCTGGAAGAAATCCTGTCGCAGTACCACGCGACCCGTCTGGCCGCCCTGTCGGGCGCGCGCAGCACCTCCAACACGGCGGTGCATCCGCTGCAGATCGTGCGCGAGCTTGAGCCGTTCGTGACGCCTGATGTCACGATGTGCCTTGACATGGGCACCTTCCACATCTGGCTGGCGCGTTACCTGCTGTCCTTCCGCGCACGCCAGATGCTGATCAGCAATGGCCAGCAGACCATGGGGGTCGGCCTGCCGTGGGGTATCGCCGCGAGCCTGGTCAACCCGGCGCAGAAGGTGATCTCCATTTCCGGTGACGGCGGCTTCATGATGTCGTGCATGGAACTGGAAACGGCGGTGCGGCTGAAGTGCAACCTGATCCACATGGTCTGGGTCGATCAGGCCTACAACATGGTCGAGATGCAGGAAAAGAAGAAGTACGGTCGTGGTTCCGGCGTGGAATTCGGGCCGATCGACTTCGCCATGTTCGCCCGTTCCTGTGGCGCGCACGGCATTTCGGTGCAGTCCGCCGACGGGATTGCCGGCGCAATGCGCGAAGCCATGGAAATCGAAGGTCCGGTCGTGATTTCGGTGCCGGTTGACTATTCTCAGAATCACCTGCTGATGAAGCCGCTGGCGACACTGGGTGAAACTTCGGCAGCCGCGTAAAACGGCCGCATGCGTGACGAAAACGGCCCGCCACGCCCTGACCGGCGGGCGGGCCGTTCTGTTTGGACATGTGACATCGGCATTTTATGCGCACGTCGTCCGATACGGAACATGCCAGACTATAAAACGCCATTTTGGGAATGCGGCATGGCCCGGGCACGGGCCGCCGACAGGTTCCGCAATGGGATTGAGGAACAAATAAAATGCTGAAAGCGGCACAGGACATGTCATCTACTGCGGGTGCGCAACTGATTACGGAACTGCAGCAGGTCGTGGGTCACCACCACGTGCTGACCGAAGACGGGGCAACCCTGCCGTACCGCCGGGGATTCCGTTTTGGCGAGGGCCGTGCGCTGGCGGTGGTCATGCCCGGTTCGCTGGTGGAACAGTGGCGTGTACTGCAGGCCTGCGTGAAGGCGGGTGTGATCGTGATCATGCAGGCGGCCAATACCGGGCTGACCGGCGGGTCCACGCCTGATGGCAATACCTATGACCGCGACGTGGTGATCGTGCACAGCATGCGCATGCGCGCGATCCACCTGATCGGCGAAGGCAAGCAGGTCGTGTGCCTGCCTGGCGCCACGCTGGACCAGCTTGAAAACATGCTCAAGCCCATCGGGCGTGAACCGCATTCGGTCATCGGGTCGTCATGCATTGGCGCATCGGTGTTCGGCGGTGTCAGCAACAATTCCGGTGGTGCGCTGGTGCGCCGTGGCCCGGCCTATACCGACATGGCGCTGTTCGCGCAGGTTTCGGACAAGGGCGAGCTGCAACTGGTCAACCACCTCGGCATCGAACTGGGCAGCGATCCCGAGGAAATCCTGAAGCGGGCGGAGGAAGGCAACTTCCCCGAATCCAGCATCAACTGGAACGCGGGCCGCGGGCATGATGACGATTATGCCCGGCATGTGCGTGACGTGAATGCCGACACGCCCGCCCGCTATAATGCCGACCTGCGCCGCCTGCACGAAGGGGCTGGCTGCGCGGGCAAGCTGGGTCTGTTCGCCGTCCGTCTTGATACGTTCGAGGCGGAAAAGGATCCCGTCGTCTTCTATATCGGCACCAATCAGACCGATGTGCTCGAAGACGTGCGCCGTCACATCCTGTCATCCTTTGCCGAACTGCCGATCGCGGGCGAATACCTGCATCGTGATGCGTTCAACATCGCCGAGAAATATGGCAAGGACACGTTTGTCATCATCCGCATGATCGGCACGAAGCGCCTGCCGGCCCTGTTCGCGATGAAAAATGCGTTTGACCGCCTGGCGGACAGGATCTGGTTCCTGCCCAAGCATTTCAGCGACCGGTTCATGCAGTTCATAAGCCATTTCTTCCCGCAGCACCTGCCCGCGCGCATGCGTGACTACCGTGACCGGTTCGAACATCACCTGATGCTGAAGGTCAGTGCATCGGGTGCGCAGGAAGCGCGGGATTTCCTGAAAAGCCATTTCGCGACGCATGAGGGCGATTTCTTCGAATGCACCCCCGATGAGGGATCGAAGGCGTTCCTGCACCGCTTTGCCGCCGCAGGCGCTGCCGTGCGCTACCGCAACGTCCATACCGACACGACCGAGAACATCGTGGCGCTGGACGTGGCCCTGCGCCGTAATGACCAGGACTGGTTCGAGGTGCTGCCCAAGGACATCAATGACGAGATCATCGTCAAGCTGTACTACGGCCATTTCCTGTGCCACGTGATGCATCAGGACTATGTGGTCCACAAAGGGTATGACTGCATGGCGCTGGAACATCGCATGCTGCCGCTGCTGGACAGACGTGGCGCGCGGTACCCGGCGGAACATAATTTCGGGCACCTGTATGCGGCGCCTGATGACGTGCTGGCGCATTACCGCCAGCTCGATCCATGCAACTGTTTCAATCCGGGCATTGGTCAGGCCACCAAGCGCCGGAACTGGGTTGCCGAAAGTGTAGGGTGAATACTGGCCGCGCATGCGGCCCCTGCTGTCCTTTCGGCATGATGGCCAGGTTGCGGGCCATCCATGTGGTCCCCCCCAGATGGGGAAAGGGCGCGGTCTTCCGCGCCCCCACACAAGGGAAGGAAAGTCGAAATAATGACGTATACAGTTGGCCATTACCTTGGTGAACGTCTGGCGCAGATCGGGCTCAAGGATCATTTCGCGGTCGCGGGCGACTATAATCTTGTCCTGCTTGACCAGCTTCTTGAAATTGACGGCCTGCGGCAGGTTTATTGCTGTAATGAACTGAACTGCGGTTTCAGCGCGGAAGGCTATGCCCGTGCGAACGGGGCGGGTGCTGCTGTCGTCACCTTCAGCGTGGGTGCGTTGTCAGCGCTGAACGCCGTTGGCGGCGCATATGCCGAAAACCTGCCGGTCATCCTGATTTCGGGTGCACCCAATTCCAACGATCATGGCAGCGGGCATATCCTGCACCATACCATTGGTACGCCGGATTACGGCTATCAGCTTGAAATCGCCAAGCGCCTGACCTGTGCGGCGGTCTCGATCACTTCGGCCGAGGATGCGCCGGTGCTGATCGACCATGCCATCCGCACTGCGCTGCGTGAAAAGAAACCGGCCTATATCGAAATCGCGTGTAACGTCGCCCCCATGCCGTGCCCGCGTCCCGGTCCGGTTGGCGCGATCCTGGCGGATGCGCCATCCGACCCGGAAACGCTGAAACTGGCGATTGACGAACTGGCCAGCTTCATTGCCGCGCGCAAGAAGCCGATCATGCTGGTGGGCAGCCGCCTGCGCGCCGCAGGCTGCGAGGAAGCGGCCATCCGTCTGGCCGATACGCTGGGTTGCGCCGTGACCTCCATGGCGGCGGCCAAAAGCTTCTTCCCCGAGGACCATCCGGCCTATGCCGGGACATACTGGGGGGATGTCAGCAGCCCCGGCGCACAGCAGATCTTTGACTGGGCGGATGGCGTGCTGTGCCTGACGCCGGTGTTCAATGATTATTCCACCGTTGGCTGGACCGCGTGGCCCAAAGGCGACAACGTGGCGCTGATGGACGGACGGCATATTGCGGCCGGGGGCAAGGCGTTTGACGGCGTGCACCTGCGTGACGTGATCGATGGCCTGATCGAACGGCTGAAGGGCCAGCCGAAAAAGGATGCGACGCTGGTTGAATACCGCCGCATCAAGTCTCCGGAAGCGCCGGTGGCTGCGGCCGATCCCAAGGCGCCGCTGGTACGCGCCGAAATGGCCCGCCAGATCCAGGGCCTGCTGACATCCGACACGTCTGTCATCGCCGAGACCGGGGATTCCTGGTTCAACGCCATGCAGATGAAGCTGCCGCGCGGCGCGCGCGTGGAACTGGAAATGCAGTGGGGCCATATCGGCTGGTCCGTGCCCGCCACCTTCGGTTATGCGGTGGCCGCACCGGAACGCCGGATCATTGCCATGATTGGTGATGGGTCGTTCCAGCTGACGGCGCAGGAAGTGGCCCAGATGGTCAGGCTGAAGCTGCCGGTGATCATTTTTCTGGTCAACAACCGTGGCTACACCATCGAAGTCCAGATCCATGATGGTCCGTACAACAACATCAAGAACTGGGATTATGCCGGGCTCATGAACGTGTTCAATGCGGAAGATGGCCACGGCAAGGGTTTCCGCGCCACGACCGGCGCAGAAATGGAAAAGGCCATTGCCGCGGCCGTCGCGAACAAGGAAGGGCCGACGCTGATCGAATGCGTGATCGATCGTGACGACTGCACCAGCGACCTGATTTCGTGGGGTCGCCGCGTTGCAACCGCCAATGCCCGGCCGCCTGCCGCGCGTTGATTGCGAACGGCTGTAACGCCGGAACAGGATCATGTGGGGGCGCCTTCGGGTGCCCCCTTGTCGTATGGGATGCGTTTTTCAGAGGCTGTTTTAAAAGTCGGCAGATCATTAAGAAGTTTTTGGTGAAGCTTTTTGCAAAAAGCTTCAAAGGGCGCCGTCTTTTTGGAAAAAGGCAGCATCCAAAAACTTTTATTATTTTATTATCAACCGGTTGTTTTGAAGAAGTTTCTTAAAATAGGAAGACGTAAAAATATGACAGCAATAACCGGCCCACGCGTGGGATGTGGGGCAGCCATCATAGATGAAAAGGGCCGTATCCTGCTGCTGCGACGCCTGAAACAGCCAGAGGCCGGATGCTGGGGACTGCCCGGGGGCAAGGTGGATCCATACGAAACCACGACCGACGGAACGGAGCGTGAAATCGCGGAGGAACTGGGCATCACCATTCAGGCCCGTGACCTGCTATGCCTTGTGGAGCAGATGGACGCCGATGCCGGGTATCACTGGATTTCGCCCGTGTATTTGGTCACGTCGTGGCAGGGCGTGCCAACCCTTATGGAACCGGAGAAACATGAAGGTCCGCGGTGGTATGCACTGGATGCGTTACCTGCTGACCTGACTGAACCGACCCGTCATGCCCTGAAGGCCCTTCAGGCAAGATCGGCGGCAACAGCACAAAATAATATCAAAGTTTGATTTTTATCGTGGCCGGTATGCTGGTTGTGCGGTCAACTGACCACACGGCGCAGGGGATCAGGTGTTGTCGGTCGGGATATTCAGCGTGCGGGCGTAATCCCGCAGGGCACGGCGGTGACGGGAATAGATCATGCGCGTGGTCTGCGACCGGGTCGGGATTTCATCGGTGGCTACGGACAGCCCGGCGGCAACGACAGGGGAAGCTGCCGGGGACGGAGTGATCGTGTCAACTGCAGGGGTCATTGCTGTTTTTCCGTTATGTGCCAAGGACGGGACGGGCTCCGGTGAATCGGGTTGTTAACCGAACGACACATTACCTAACGTCCATACATGTCAGGAATGAGGCATAAAAGACATACCACGCCGCAAATGCGATTCTGTAAGTCACATTTAATTGATCTCATGCAACCAACGGCATTCTGTCCTCAGCATTACAAAAGTTTCCAAAAAGTAATGTGGGCGCATTCCTCGCAAAGATGAATTAAAAAAATATCTAATTATCCCACCGTTCCCGCCAGTTTCAGCCGATATCGTGCAGTAGTTTCCCCCGTGTCCACGCATGGCATAACCCCAGCGTGCGACCAGCCCAGTCGGGGCCAAGGCTGCGGACCTGCTGCGTATCGTGATGTGTGCCGGTCCATGCCAGTAACTGGATGCGGCGCTGGATGACCAGGGCGGGCAGGATGTCCAGGTCCGCCTGCGTGACGGCGCCTGTCGTGCTGTAGCCGCGCAACCAGTGGTCGACCCAGCGGGACACATGCGGGTGGTCTTCATGGAAACTCAGGGCCGCTGCAAGATCCTGCATGAACCAGCTTATGCCGCAGTCATCAAAGTCGATCAGGCGTGTCTGCCTGCCACTGACCAGCAGATTGGCCAGCCGCAGGTCGGCATGGATCAGCCCGAATCGGTGGGATTGCCTGCCGTAGCCGGCCAGTTGCGCATCAACCTGCCGCACGCAGTCTGCAATCAGGCTGCGCGCCGGTTCGGTCATGCCCGGTACCGTGTCCCATCGTCCCCACAGGGCGTGGGGACCGGTCATGGTGTCGGGTGTCCAGACCTTGCGGATAAACCCGTCGGGGCGTGTCCAGTGTCGGCTGTGGTCATGTAGGCGCGCGGTAATGCGGCCCAGCCGGTCAAACGCTGCGGGATCAATGTCCGGCGTAGGCTCGGTACCATCCATCCAGGCAAACAGGACCGCATGGCGTATTATGCCATCATCACACCGCACGGTGCGCAGGGACATGCCATCATGGGCGGGAATGGGTAGGGGAACTTCCAGCCCTGCCGCATGCAGGGCGTCAAGCCATGCCAGTTCGCTGCGAATTTCGGGCGCGCTGTGGTAACCGGGCCGGTGCAGGCGCAGCGCATAACGTCGCCCGTCGCCCGCATCGATCCGGAAGATGACATTTTCTGAAATGGAAAGCAGCGTCGCCCGCGCGTCCGGCAGGCGATAATCGACCAGCGCCGCATGGGCCTGTCGGTAAAGGAAGGCTGGATCGGTCATGATCCGCCTCCCATACCGTGGGACATCCTCTTGATGAAGGGGGCGTTACAGGATGCAGTTGAACTGCAGGCCCATCACCGCCGCATCATGATAGGTCGTGGTGCCGCCGGGGCGGTTGATGTACTGGAAGTCCGGCTGGAAGCTCATGCCACGTGCGGTGTGGATGTTGTAGAACACTTCGTACACATCCTCATGCGTCTGGATGCCCCATGCCTTGCCCCACTGGTTGGTCAGGAATGGCGTGCCCGCCAGCACCGAGGATTCCTGCTGCAGGACGGATGCACGGCTCATTTCGAAATAATGGAACATCGCACCCACCGTATCGAGCGGACGGCCCCATCGCGCGCCGGTTTCCACGATGCCGGCCCATGCATGGTACTTCATCGCCGAGACCTTGCCCGACGTATACATGAAGCCCGCAAGCGCGATCAGGCCGTTGGTCGGACCCGCGCCATTGCGCATGAACATCTGGTCTGCCTGGAACCATGCGGTACTGACGCCCGACTGCTTGCGGAACGGCCGGCCGGTCAACACGGCGGAATTGCCGTTGATGTCCTGATACAGGTCGCTGTACTGGGAATTGTCGTAGCCGTAGCCTGCCTTGTAGTGACCGGCCAGATGATGACGACCGAATTCCGGCAGCCAGCCGAATTCCACCGGGGTGGAGAATTTGCCAAGGCCGCTCTGCGCCCATGACCAGCCTGAAATGCCACCGTTATAGGAATGCGGCGATACGGCGAACATGCTGGCCATGATGTAGGTATCGACCGTCGGCATGACGCGGGCCACGACCCCCAGGTTACCCGAGGGCCAGTCACGCCCGCCCGGCACGTATTTGCCCGGTGCGGGGTTACCGCATATCGACACGTTCATGAAGTCACAGAACAGCGGGGATGCGGCAAAGAAGCTGCCCACCGGAATCCAGCCCGCGCTGATGTCCAGCCGGTTATGGAACAGGGACTGTTCGGCATACATGTAGACCAGATGGGCAACCACGTTACCACGGGCACCGTAGATCTGCTGCACGCCGGCAAGGGAATCGTGAATGTAGTCCGTACTGTCATTACGGCCATGACCGTTCACGATCATGGTATGTGTCCAGAAATTCTTCGGTGCACCGGCCAGCTTGTGCCAGTCGATATCGATTTCCACGCCGACCTGCCCCGCATCGGTCACGCCCTGCTTGGCGCCGCCGCGGAAGTTGCCTGCCAGTTCTTCATGCACATCGGCTTCGATATGCACGCCATGTTTCAGCAGGAAGGGCTGAAGTCCGGCCCAGTCCCCGAAAAAATGCTGGTTTCCGTAGGGCGCGCTAAAAAACGATCCCGGATCGTTTACAGGAACATTACGTCGTGAATTGACGTTCAGGCTGGGCTGGGAGCCGATCACACCCTGCCCTTCGCCGGGAATGGCCTGTGCCGATGCGGTTTCACTATGGGTGAAAAACGCAAGAAGAAGCAGGGATAGCGGTATAAAAAATCGGGGGAACGTTCTGGTCATCCGCGTATCGATAGCATATTTCATGCCGAATATAAACCTTGGCAGGGGAATTATGTAAAAACTAATGTTTTGTAAAATAACGGTAAAGGATTTTTTTTTGTTATATCAATAGACTTATGTAGAATGTTACTATTCATGCATATGTTTTTTTGTGCAATGCACAAATACATCAGAATTTCGTGTTTGTTCTCACATATTACTCATTATTTCCCTGTCGCAATGGTGGCGCGCCCTCCTGCCGCGCTGCCCGTTGACGCCACGGCGCGGGAATGGTGAACATGGTTTCATGTCGCGACTTGATATGAAAAAAACCTTCCTGCCTGTCCGCATCGCGGTGCTGACGGTATCCGATACCCGCACGCCGGAAACGGACAGATCCGGTGACATACTGGCCGCGCGCATCACCGCGGCAGGACATGTCGTGGCCGCGCGCGCCATCGTGCCCGATGATGTCGACCGCCTTGCCACCACCCTGTCGGGGTGGGTGGCGGACCCGCAGGTGGATGTCGTCATTTCGACGGGCGGCACTGGAGTGACGGGCCGCGATGTCACGCCGGAGGCTTTCGATAAAGTGATCGAAAAACGGATCGAAGGTTTTGGGGAGCTGTTCCGCATGCTGTCCTACCAGAAAATCGGTACGTCCACGATCCAGTCGCGCGCACTGGCCGGGGTCGCGAACGGGACCTATCTGTTCGCGCTGCCCGGATCATCCGGCGCGGTGAAGGACGGGTGGGACGACATACTGGTCTGGCAGCTCGACAGCCGGCATGTGCCCTGCAATTTTGTCGAACTCATGCCCCGGCTGCGTGAACACCTGTCCCCGGACGACCATCACGACTGACCGGATAACGGGAAGGAAACGGATAATGAGCGCACCAAGGCTGCTTTTTCTGGCTGGCGATTATGTCGAGGATTATGAGGTCATGGTGCCCTATCAGGCCCTGACCATGCTGGGCTATCACGTTGATGCGGTGTGTCCCGGCCGCAAGAAGGGCGAGCATGTCCTGACCGCCATTCATGATTTTGAGGGCGCCCAGACCTACAGCGAAAAACCGGGGCACCGCTTTGCGCTGAATGCGACGTTTGATGATATCAGCCACGCTGATTACGCGGGCCTTGTTCTGCCTGGTGGGCGGGCGCCGGAATATTTGCGGCTGGACGCGCGGGTGATCGAACTGCTCCGCGCCTTTGCCGACCGGCCGATCGCCGCGATCTTGTCACGCAGGCCAGCTTCTGGCCGCAGCGCGTATCATTGCGGGACGGAAGGTTTCAGCCTATCCCGCCTGCCGTCCGGAAGTGGAACTGGCGGGTGGCATCTATGCCGATATCGCGCTGGATGCCGCGATTACCGATGGGAAGCTGGTCACGGCGCCCGCATGGCCGGCCCACCCGGCATGGCTTGCGCAGTTCATTGCCGTGCTGGGGGCAAAAGTCACCCTATAGCGTTTTGTAATTGATACAGAAGAATGCCGCCTTTTTGAAAAAAGGCGGCACCCAAAAACTTTTATTTTTTATCAATCAGATACCGCTGCTGTTCATGGCCGGACGGTTGAGTATCGACAGGAATTCGCGCCGCGTATCCGAATTGGTGCGGAAGGTGCCCAGCATGCGGCTGGTGACCATCGACACGCCGGGACGATGCACGCCACGCGTGGTCATGCACTGGTGCGATGCCTCGATCACCACACCCACACCATAGGGTTGCAGTTCCTCGTTTATGGTATTGGCGATCTGGGCCGTCAGCCGTTCCTGGATCTGGAAACGCCGGGCATAGGCGTCCACCACGCGGGCCAGCTTGGAAATCCCCACCACCCGCTTGCGCGGCAGGTAGGCCACATGCGCCACGCCAATGATGGGCACCATATGGTGTTCGCAATGGCTTTCCACGCGGATATCGCGCAGCAGCACCATCTCGTCATAATCATCGACTTCTGAGAAAGTGCGGCGCAGCAGGTCGACCGGATCTTCCGCGTAGCCGCAGAAGAACTCGTCATAGGATTTTATGACGCGCTGGGGCGTGTCACGCAGCCCCTCGCGGTCGGGATCTTCACCCGCCCAGCGCAGCAGGGTGCGGACGGCCTCCTCTGCTTCCGTGCGGGAGGGGCGGGAATCGATGGGAGTCATGCTGTTGGTTCTTGTTGCATGGGCATGTCCGGCACGGACACGCCGCAGAGGGAAAATTCAGTGGAGAACGGTCGGGTGATGCGGGCTGTACAGGCTGAATACGGGAATGCTGACATCGAAATGCTGCCGGCTGGCGGGACGGATCATGTGGTACATGCCCCCCATGAAGCCGGTTGGCGTTTCAAGGGCGGCCCCGGACATGTATTCGAAACTGGCCGCGGCGTCGATAAGGGGCTGTTCCCCCACCACGCCGTCGCCTTCCACCCGGTCGATCCGTCCCTTCCCGTCCACGATGCGCCAGCTGCGGCGTAGCAGCTGGATCTGTTCCGTGCCATGGTTTTCGATACGGATCCGGTAAGCCCATACATAACGGTGTTCGTCCGGTTCCGACTGGTCATCCAGCCAGAAGGTCTGGACAACCACGCGCACGTCATCGGTCGTCGCTTCGAAACAGGGGGTATTGTCCATTGTCTCGCCCAGCGGGGACTCCGCTCCTTCCCCGCCGGGGGGAGGGAAAGGCCTGTTCTTGCTCATGACGGGACTGCTCCTTGCTTACCGGTTGGCCAGCGCCGCGATGCCGCGCTTGAGGTCGTCAATCAGGTCGTCGGCATCTTCCAGCCCGACGGAAAAGCGGATCGCCCCGTCGGTAATGCCAAGCCGGGCGCGTTCTTCGGGCGCCAGTTTCATGTGTGTGGTCGTGGCCGGATGCGTGACAAGGGAGCGCGCATCGCCAAGGTTGTTGGAAATCGAGATCAGGCGCAGCGCGTTCATGAAGGCGAACGCCCCTTCCTTGCCGCCCTCGACCTCGAACGCCACCAGTGTGGAACCGGCGGACATCTGCTTCTTCGCCAGTTCGTACTGCGGGTGGTCCTTGCGGCCGGGATAGAAGACCCGGACGATGCCAGGCGCCTCCGCCAGGAAGTCCGCCACTTTCGCGGCATTCTGCGTCATGGCGTTTACACGCAGGCCCAGTGTCTCGATGCTTTTCAGCATGACCCATGCGTTGAAGGGGGACAGGCTGTTGCCGGTATTGCGGGTGAAGGGACGCAGGACCTCGTCAATCCACTTGGCATTGCCCAGCACCGCGCCGCCCAGCACGCGGCCCTGTCCGTCGATATGCTTGGTGCATGAATACACCACCACGTCCGCCCCCAGTTCCAGCGGCTTCTGGTACAGCGGGGTTGCAAAGACGTTGTCCACCACCACCGTCGCCCCGGCCTGGTGCGCCAGGTCGCAGATCATGCGGATATCCAGCACATCCAGCATCGGGTTGGACGGGCTTTCCAGCAGCACGGCGCGCGTGGGCTTGCCGAGCGCTTCCTTCCATGCCGCCATGTCGCCGCCATCAACGAATATGGTTTCCACACCGTAGCGCGGCAGCAGTTCGGCCACGATCCAGTGGCACGACCCGAACAGCGCGCGTGACGCCACGACCCGGTCTCCCGCGCGCACCTGCGCCAGCAGGGCGGAGGAGACGGCCCCCATGCCTGTCGCCGTCAGGACGCATGCTTCCGCGCCCTCAAGGTCACACAGGCGGCGTTCAAGGTTGGATGTGGTCGGGTTGCCAAAGCGCGAATACTGGTAATGCGAGACATCGCCCGTAAAGGTGCGTTCGGCCTGTTCCGCGCTGTCATAGACAAAGCCGGAGGTCAGGAACATCGCCTCGCTGGTTTCGCCATAGGGTGTGCGCTCAAGGCCCGCATTGATCAGGCGGGTGGCGGGACGGAAGGACTTGGGATCAGGCTGGTCAGTCATGGCGGATGGCAATTCCTGTGAACGGGGATGGGCGTGAATACGGGCAGAGGTCAGCGCCGGTCTGTTCCGGCAGCCCATTCCCCAAAGGCGGTTCACGACCGTGGAAACCATGATGCCCGCGCCCTTGCGGGCGGGATCAGGCCTCTTTAGCGCGTATGTTTTACCTCGCCGCAAGCCGGCCGCATCAAATCACGAGGGCCCGGCAGGAAGCCCGCCGGACATCAATGCTTATTGCGGATCAGGGCAGGGTGCGTCAACTGCCGCCCGTATGGCAGGGGTGATTGCATCCGTCAGGGTTGTGCAGTATAGAGGGCCGGCATGCGGGTGTAGTTCAATGGTAGAACGGCAGCTTCCCAAGCTGCATACGAGGGTTCGATTCCCTTCACCCGCTCCACCATTCCCCCGGAATTCCATATTTACAGGATCGATCGCTCAGGACGTGGCCGCCGCCTATTGGCCTGTGGGCGCAGGTTCGGGCGCTGCCTGCGTATCGATGTAGGTCGTGCCGTTCCAGATCCAGCGATCTGTCTCATCCACCAGCAGGTCATGCATGTTGTCATGCACCTGCGGGGTGATGGTGATCGGCCCGCTGACGGAATCCAGCACCAGTGTCCATTTATGCCCGTCGGGCAGGTACACGGACGTGGAACACCCCGCCGATCCGCACAGGCTGGCGGACTGCAACTGCACAAACAGCGCCATTCGGCGCGGGTTGTCCGATAGCAGGCCCGATCCGGTCAGCAGTACGGGCTGTTCACGCCGGTTCGCGGCATCATGCAGGTCCTGCGCCACCAGCCTGCGGGCCTGCCGGTCCAGTTCGGTGCCGGGATGTTGCGCCAGGAGAACCGGCCCGCTTTCCGCCGCCATGCCAGCCCCCGATGACCCGAGCGCGATAGACAGGCTGGCGGCAGAGGCAGCCCTGCGAAGGGCACGGGAAAATTGGGACATGACAATACTCCGGCAGACTGGACACGGTTGCGCACCCAATGCCTTTCATGCCGAAAGGTTCCCCATCCGTACGGACCGGGCCGGGTGTCGCGGTCCGTTTTCCCCTCCCGCGGTCAAGCCAGGCCGGGACAGGACCGCACCTGTCCCGCCACAGGGTCAGCCTTTGGTATGGCGATGGAAGGTCATGGCGGTCTGTGGTGCCGTGGTGCTGGGCCAGCTTGCCTCGATCCGGTCGCTCAGCTCGTTCAGCAGGCTTTCGGTCACCTTGGCAATGTTGGCATTGCTGGCCGTGCTGCCATCCATGACAATGGTGGTGCGGTTACGCAGGATGGAGGCGCGCGAATCCTCCGGAATGATGGCCCAGTCGGCATTCAGCGCGGATTTGCCGTCGCGGCTGACATCAAGGCGGCTGATATTGAGCTGCAGCCGCCATGTCGGCCGGTCAGGCTGGCTCTGGTCGGTTACGAACAGGTTCGGCCATTTCTGCGCCAGCCGCGCGGTGATCAGGTCGGTCGCGCCCACCGACAGGCGGCTGGCCCAGCGACCCAGCCCGCTGCGTTCGATTTCATGGCCGTTGCGCACCATGATGTCCTGGCTGTCCAGGTAATCGGGCATGCGCGCGCGTTCGACCTCGATCACGGGCGTGCTGTCCGTGATGGGCTGGGTGGCGGTGCTTTCCGCGCCGACGGCCACGGCAGGCGCGCCAAGGGTATAGAAGCGAACCGGGGCCGAGGAACAGGCCGACAGCATGACCGCCGACAGCAGTAATCCGCCACTTGCCCGCAGGGCCGGATACAGACGTGAAAGGGAGACGGCGGGCTGGCGCGTTTTCATTTATTGCGTCCCATCAGCAGAAGTTGCGGATTACTTTCGACTTCATTGGCGAATCCGCGCAGCCCGTAACCTGCTTCCATAATATCACGCATCGTATCGTCCAGATTGAGCCTGTCACGTGATTGCGGGTCAGTCAGCGTACGCAGGCTGGCAAGGGTTTCATGCGCCTGTGCCATGGTCTGGCGGGTATTGGCGATCAGCGCCAGAAGCTCCGCCCGCTGTGCGGCGAACTGCTGGCTGTTGGTGGCGATCAGCCTGTCCAGCCTGTTGATGGTGATGCTGGCGCGGTTTTCCACATCCGCAACGGCCGCGCGGATCTGGGTCACCGCCCCCTCACTGCGTGCGGATGTCGTGCGGATGCTGGCGATCATGCCCGGCAGGTCACGATTCATGTCTTCCGCCAGCTTGCGGATGCTGGCCATCGCGGTCTGCAGGTCATGGTGCAACTGCTGGACGGAAGTTGCGATCAGCATGGTCTCCATCTGCTGCAGCGCCGTCTGTCCCATCGGTATTTCCGTCAGGTCCGTGTCCACCAGGCCGGGATGCAGCCGTACCGGTGTCCTGGGGTCCATGTCCAGGTCAAGCTCGGTCTGCCCGGTGACAAGGCTGTGCAGCGTCATTTCCGCCCGCAGGCCGTTACTGATCAGTTCGGGCAGTGGCGGCAGATCGCTGCGTCCGGGCGCATGATTGGGGTCGAACAGGATATAGACCGGCATGTAGGTATGGTGACTGGCCGGATCGACCTTGACCGTAATGCGTTCGACGGCACCCACCGGCACGCCCCGGAAATTGACGGGGGAGCCGATGTCCAGCCCGTTGGTCGGGCTTTCAAAAATCACCAGTGCCTCGCTGGTGCGGCCGGGCAGGGGCAGCGATCCCTTTACGCCCAGTATGACGAGCGCAATGGCCGCAACCCCCAGCACGGCTGAACCGATCAGCGTCTGCCTGCCGGGCACTGGCATTACCCGTTTCCAGCGGAGCTGGAACTGTCCAGCTGTTCACGGTGCATGAAGGCATGGACCATCGGGTCGGTGCAGTGATCGCGCAGCCAGCGCGGCGAGCCGTGGGCAATGGCGGTTTTCTGGTCGGCATCAAGGAAAATGCCGTCGTCGGCGATGTGGAACAGGCTGGACAGTTCATGGCTGACGATGATGATCGTCGCCCCCAGCCCGTCGCGCAGGTTCAGGATCAGTTCATCCAGACGGGCGGATGTGATCGGGTCCAGCCCGGCGGAAGGTTCGTCAAAGAACAGGATATCGGGGTCCAGCGACATGGCGCGCGCAAGGCCCGCGCGCTTGCGCATGCCGCCACTGAGTTCGGAAGGATACTGGTCAATGGCGTGCAGCATGCCCACCAGCCCCAGCTTGAGTTCCACAAGCTGGCGGATCACGTCCGGTTTCAGTCTGGTGAACATCTGCATGGGCAGGGCGACGTTTTCGCCTACGGTCATGGAACTCCACAGCGCGCCGCTCTGGAACAGGACGCCGAAACGCCGCCCGATACGCACGCGGCTGGCATCGTCGCCCGCCCAGTAATTGTCCTTTTCCACCAGATATGTGCCATGGGTGGGGCGCAGCAGGCCGATCATGCTCTTGAGCAGGGTGCTCTTGCCGCAGCCCGACCCGCCCATGACCGCAAAGATGCTGCCCCGTTTCACACGGAAGGACACGTCATGCTGGATCACCTTGCTGCCGAAGGCCAGGGTCACGTCATCGACGGAAATCATCACCGGACGGTCATCGGTGGCGGGCATCTGGGTGTTCGTATCATTCATGGCGGTCAGATCCCGATGACATTGGCGATAACCGCGAAGACGGCATCAAGGGCGATCACGCCCACGATGCCCACGACCACGGCCTTGGTCGCGGCAATGCCCACGTCGGTGGCGCTGCGCCCGGCCTTCAGCCCGATGCGGCAGCTGGTCAGGCCGACAAAGGTGCCGAATACGAAGCTCTTGATGAAGCCGAAGGTGAACTGGTCCAGCGGCAGCGCCTGGATCGTTTCGTGGAAGTAGCCCAGCGGCGATACATCAAGCATGATGTAGGATACGAAGAACCCGCCCAGCATGCCGATCAGGCAGCCGTACAGGTAAAGCAGCGGCATGGTAAAGGCGAGGGCAAGCACCGAGGGCAGGATCAGGTAACTGGAAACCGGAATGCCGAATACCTGCAGCGCGTCGATTTCTTCATTGGCCTGCATGGTGGAAATGCGCGCGGCATAGGCGCCACCCGTGCGCCCGGCCATGATGATGGCGGTCATGACGGCGGACATCTCGCGCACCATGGCAATGGCCACAAGGCTTGCGACATAGATGTCGGCCGCGAATTTATGCAGTTCCACCGAACCGACAAAGGCAAGGATCGCGCCGACCAGGAAATTCACCACGCCCACGATCAGCAGCGCCGCAGGCCCCGCCGCGTTCAGGTCGGACATGAGGTCGACGGTGCGCATCATCCCGCGCCCGACCAGCGAGGCGAGGCCGCCCCGGGCCGCGGCCGCGCCCATTTCGCTGACACAGCCGACCTCGTTCAGGGTATCGAGCGTGAACTGCCCCACCGCCGCCACCGGTGCGAAATGGTGGGGCGGGGGCGGTGTCGGTTCGGGCGGGATTTCAGGCAGCAGGTCCAGCAGCTTGTGCGCGGATTCCGGCAGGGTGTTGGTGTCGACGTTCACATGGGCTTCGCGCGCGCTGCGCTTGAGTTCCCACAGGAAGCTGATCAGCGATGTATCCCACCTGCCAAGCTGGTCCGTGCGGAATTCGACCGGCTCATCATGCGGCACATCCTTCAGGGCGCCGGCGGGAAAGGCGGGTGTGCGTCCTTCCTGTGCAATCCAGTCCCCTGACAGCGTGACAAGGGTCCGGTTCGCCTCGGGCTGAAGATGCCATTGCGGCGCACCATTGACGGACGTATTCACCAGCCTCTCCAACCTCAGTGCCGCAACCTTGCCTGCCCGGTCACGGGGGCGGCATGCACAAAATGATCCCCGTCCACGTTACATGACTGCGTCGCGCATGCGTATGGCGGGCACCCCATGATATTCTGTTTTCCATACCAGATGACCCGCCCGGCACAAGCCCCGCCGGTGTGGAGGTTCCGCGATGGCAGCGCATGGCTTTGGGCTACGGTCGGCTCATATCGGGGCCGTCATGCGGGTCATGCAGCCTGTCCAGCGCTGGATCCGCAACCGGCCTGCCCTGCACGACAGCCGTGATATCTGCCATCAGCCGCCGGGCCACGGGGAGTCGGTAATGCAGCGGATCCCAGAAATTGTCACGGTTTTCCGTCAGTGGGCCGTCATGGTTGAAATCAAGGGCGATCACGTTGGGTTGGTGGGCTGCGATCCTTTCCACCCCCAGCCTGCATGCCTGCAGCCGGGTCGCAGCAATGCTGTCCGCCGTTCCGTGCAGGAAGGCGGATGCAGGCGGAAACCACAGGATGCGGATGGTGGAGGCAGGCATGCGCCCGACCATTGAATCCAGCAGCGCCATGGTAGCTGGTGGTGTCCCGGCCATGCCGGGTGGCGCCGGGGTATTGTCAGGCGGCGCCCAGTGGTCGAAGGCGGCCTGGACCCGCCCCCGCAGCCGGTCATATCGGTCATCGGGCGGGACAAAGCTGGTGTAGCCATCCAGGCCGAAACGCTGGGCTTTCAGTCCCACCAGCCACAGGAACTGGTTGGTGGCTTCCTGCAGGGCGTACAGGCTTGCCATGTGCAGGTAGCCGGTCCAGGCCGGATGGCCGTACATCCATTCCGGCCACGGCCGGTTGGGGGATGTCAGGCTGCCGGGGCGTTCATGGCACCAGGCGGCGTCCACATCGATCATGACAATGCGCGGGGCGGGGTGCGCGCGCAGGAAGATGTCGAGTTCGCGCGCCTGTTCCCACGGGCTGGCGCTGTTCATGGACATGTTCAGGAAATGCGTGCCCAGTGCGTGATCCAACACGGCGGGCTGGATCAGCCTGCTGGTGGACGTGCCCAGCATGACGGAATCGAAGCGCGGGTCACGGGCCAGCGCGGGCATGGTGTAGCGGGCGTTGGATGTAATGGGAATGCGGGGCAGGCGGGGGGAAAGGGGCAGCACGTCCCACGGGTCAACCGTTACGATGAACAGATAAAGCCCGCCGCCCAGCGCCAGCATGGTCCCCAGCGCAAGCGTGCAGAAATGCTTCCACGCCCCGGACCGCGCCTGCATCACTGATGGCGGAATGTCACGACCAGTACGTCACGATAGGCCGGTCGCGTGGGGTCAAGGGGCCTGACCGCCGTCACCCCATGATAGACACGGTTGTCATTGACCACCGCCGTATCCAGCGGCTCATCCAGCATGAAGCTGCCCACCATGGTGCGCTGCAGGTCATGAATCGCGGTTTCGCCAGACATGACGTTCTCGCGCCGGATCATTACGACCATGACCCAGTCCACGCCATCGCGGTGCAGCCCTTCCGGCGTGGGCTGGCCGGGACTGTCATCCAGCGCCTCGATCCGGAACTGGTGGATTTCGGTGTGCCATGTATCGGGCATGCTGGCCGGGTCGGTCAGGTCGGCGACGATCCGGTGCATGAGCCGCAGGATGGCGCGCAGTGCGGGGTGCGTGCCCACTTCCGGTTCCACCGCGCGGAACCAGCGTTCGATCCCGCCATTGAGTTCGTTGTAATCGCGGCTCTGGTAATGGGGCTGGTGTTTCTTACGCTGGATGCCACCGTCGCTGATGGCGAAGGTGGCATGACGACGGCGGCGGTAACGCCCGCCATCCGCCATGTAGCGATCCAGCCCCAGCCGGTTCCAGCTGGCGGCGAAACTGGCCCAGTCCCGCAGCCCGTACTGTTCCAGCAGGGGGCGCATCTCCCCCGCTGGCACGAAGGCGAAGCCATCCGTGCGCAGGGGGGATTCCAGCCGCGCCAGCAGCGTGGGCGTGCCGTCAGCCATTGGAGGGTTCATTTCCCTTGGGGCTGGCCGCCTGTCCGTCGCCATCGGCCTGGGCCTTCGGGGCCGCCGGTTTCGGCGCGTCCGGCTGTGCTTCGCGCGCGGCAAGTAGCGTGGCCGGATCTTCCTCCATGTTCATGCGCAGCGCGCCGCTCGGGCCATTGGCCAGCAGGTTGACCGAAGTCGGGATCGGGAATGCGACCTTTTCCTTCACCATGCGTGCGCCCAGGCGGCTGTAGTATTCACGATAGACCTTCCACTTCGCGCCCGCTGCCGTGCGGATGGAACCAAGGAACTTGGCCCCGTTCCCGTCCGCCTGCTCGACACCCAGAAACGAGAAGTCGGACTTGATCAGCGGACCATACACCGGGTCCTTGCGCATCAGCGACAGTTCATCCTTCAGGATCGCCGCGACACGGTGCGGGTCTTCCGACAGGTCCAGCATGAAGCTGACCACCACAAGGTTGTAATCGCGCGAGGTATTGGCAATCGAGGTCACGGAGGAGAACGGGATGATGTGCAGGTCCCCGTTCACCGCGCGCAGCCGCAGGGTGCGGATCGACAGGTGTTCCACCGTGCCCGCGACACTGCCTGCGGTGACCCAGTCACCCACCTGCATCGCATTTTCCACCAGCATGAAGAAGCCGGTGATGAAGTCCTTGACCAGGCTCTGCGAACCGAAGGCGATGGCGGCACCCATGATGCCCGCGCCGGTCAGCAGCGGGGCGACGTTGATGCCGATCTGCGACAGCGTGGTCACGGTCACGATGATGATGATGAAGGTCAGCAGCACCGTGCGGATGATCGGCAGCACCGTGCGCAGGCGTGTCGCGCGGGATGCCTGATCTGATGTCTCGAACCGGGTGATCTGGTTCTGCAGCGTGGCGTTGGCCACTTCCCACACCACGATGGCGATGGTGTAGGCGATCATGATCGTCAGCATGGCGCCCACGATCTTGGTGCCCAGCGAACCATGCAGGAAGAAGCGGATCGCGGGCAGGCCCCATGACTGCAGCAGCAGCACGATGGTCACGAATGTCAGCAGCACCGACAGCGCGCGCCGCGCGATGGGGTAGTAGTAGTCCACGCGCGCCTGCAGGCCGGGATAGCGCTTTTCGGTGGCCTCGGGCACATGGAAAATCTTGTTCTGCATGCTGAAGGCCAGCACGGACAGCAGCCGCGCCCCAAGGATGACCACGATGGTCAGCGACAGCGTGCGCAGGATCCAGGCATAGCCGCCACGGATCTGGGTAGCCCAGACCAGCCACAGCGCAAGGTCGAAGAACATGGCCGGGATCCACCAGAAGCGGACCATCCTGCCCACGAAGATCCAGAACGGCTTTTCACGCAGGCGCGCCGATGGCTGCAGTGCTGCGGCCACATGGTGGCGGATGCGCCAGATGAAGATCGCGATCAGGATATGTTCGATCAGCACCACGGCGCGGATGATGGCTTCCGTGCCACGGGCCGGCATGTCGAACACGCCACCCAGCGTGGACAGGCACACCACGATGGAAGGTGCTGCGACAAGGAAGTTCCACCACCGCGTGACCATGCGCGCCGTGGCATCCGACGCGCTGCACAGGCGGATGGTGGGGGAATGCGGCACGAACACCGTCTCGAGCAGCAGGTAGATCACGCGCGCAATCACATAGGCGTTCGTCAGCGTGATGGTGACCATCGCGGCCTGGTGGGTGGAGGTGAACAGCGCGGACGCGCCATAACCCAGCCCGCAGAACAGGGCGACCGGCAGCAGCTTGATCAGCAGGTGCAGCAGTGAATAGGGAATGCGCGTGATGATGCGCAGCGTTTCATGCTGCTGGCGGTCATCGTTCTGGCGGGCCTGTTCGGTCTGCTGTTCGGCCTGTGCATCGGCAGTGGAGGCGGGCGGCGGGGCAGGCTGGTTCTGGTCCGCCTGGTCTTCACGCTTCAGGCGCTGGTTCAGGCGCTGCTCGGTCGCCACCGCGCGCGCGGTGACACCGGCCAGCGGCTTGCGCATGGCGATGGACAACGCGCGTTCGGCGACAAGGGCCAGGATGAAGATGATGCTGGCGCGACCCATCGCATCCAGCAGGATCCGGCGCGAATCCGCATTGGACAGGATGGAGTGGACCCACCGGCCCACAAAGGCCAGATCCTTGAACAGCCCCATGAAGTTCTGGCCCTGCTGCAACGCGAGGTCGCGTATGTGGGTCAGTTCGCTCATGGTTTCGCTGCTGATGCTGTCGGGTTCAAGCGACACATCGGCGGGGGCGGCGGCTTTTTTCGCGGGGGCTGCGGCGGGGGCCGGCTTGGGCGCGGGCAGTCCCTTGGCGATGGCGTCAAGGGTGCGGGTGAATTCCTCGCGCTTCTGCGGGTCGTTCATGACCGACAGGACCTGCTGCGCCTGCTGGCTGGTTATGCCCTGTGTCGCCGGGTCGGTGTCCGCCGCGCGGGCCTGCATGGCCCACGGCAGCAGCGCCAGCATGAAGGCCGCCAGCAATGTCAGGATACCGCCCCGTCTGGACCGGGTTGGAGCGGAATGGACCGTTGTCGCGTAATGGGCCGACATGCCGATTGTTCACCTCCTTGGAAAATCAGGAACCCCGGCGCAGCGCAGCGTCAGGATCCCCGCCATAACACCAAAACGCCCGCGCGCATTCCTGCGCGGGGCGGACCGTCATGCTGCGGGAAAAACATTCAATATCAGAATAGAAGGCCGGCAGAGGCGGGAAGGTTGCATTTTTGTCATGTTTTTTTGTGTCAGCCGCCCCATTGCGGCGGCGTCGGGGCGGCGGCCCGGGCTTCGCGGCGGATCACGCAGGTGCCCGCCAGAATATCATGCAGCCCCTGCTTGCGCTGTGTCCACATGACCATGAGGAACCCCACCCCACAGATCAGCGCCGACAGGTATTTGCCGAAATACCGCCCCGCCGCGCGCAGCAGCGTGATGCGGTTGCCATACAGGTCGGTCACGCGCATGCTGCACATGATCTTGCCCGGCGTGGCCTGCAGGGATGACGCCTCGAACATGATGTAATACGCGGCGGGCAGCAGCAGGGTAATCAGTTCGAACAGCCCGTTGCCGTTCCAGTGCAGGTGGGGCGTGCTGGACAGGATGGTGTAGTCGGCAGGCTGGATATAGGAGATTCGGTAATCCCCCCCGCTGCCCCCCATCGATCGCGGGTCGAATATCGAGATCGAGAGACTGGGCGGCACCAGCAGCATGCCCAGCAGGCCAAGCACCGCCCACAGCACGATGGAATCGATCACATAGGCCACGACCCGGATCCAGAACCCCCCATAGGTCCAGACATCCTGTGGGGTGGAGGCAGGGCGGAAAAACGGGTTTGTCATGCAGGCTGTTCCTGTCTGGCAGACGTGATGGGTATACCCGGACAGCAATGCCATCGCTGCGTGCGCAACGGAACAGGAAAAAAGCGCGCGCCCGCAATCAGGCGCCCGCCATGGCCTAGCTGCGATAGGATCCGTTGATGTCGATGTAGCCGTGCGTCAGGTCGCAGCCCCATGCCTGCGCCGTGCCGTTGCCCAGGCCCAGGTCGATGGTGATCTCGATTTCCTGCCCGCGCATGTGCGCGACAACGGGGGTTTCATCATAATCGGGCACGACGGTGCCGTTTTGGGCAATCCATGTCCCGCCAATGCCGACCGACAGCGTATCGCGGTTGGCGGGTTCGCCACATTTGCCAACCGCCATGACGACGCGGCCCCAGTTGGCGTCTTCCCCCGCCACGGCCGTCTTGACCAGCGGGGAATTGGCCACGGACATGGCCACGCGGTGGGCCGATTCATCGGATACCGCGCCCGTGACGGTGATGTGCATCATCTTCGTCACACCTTCCCCGTCGCGGATCACCAGCAACGCCAGTTCCAGCAGCAGGGAATCGAGTGCTTCGCGGAAATCCGCCAGATGCGGCGACTGCGCATCCCCGATTTCCGTATTGCCGGCCTGCCCCGTGGCGAACAGCAGAATCATGTCGGAGGTGGAGGTATCCGAATCCACCGTAATGCAGTTGAAGCTGCGGTTGACCCCATCGGTCAGCAGGGACTGGATCACGCCTGCGGGCAGTTTCGCATCGGTCGCGATGAAGGACAGCAGGGTCGCCATGTCCGGCGCCACCATGCCGCTGCCCTTGACAATGCCCTGGATGCGCACCGTCGTTTCGCCAATGCGCGCCGTGCGGGTCGCGGCCTTGGGAAAGGTATCGGTGGTCATGATGCCACGCGCGGCATCCGGCCACCCGTCATCCGACAGGGTGGCGTACAGGCCGGGCAGGGCGGCTGAAATCTTCTGGTAGGGCAGGATTTCACCGATTACGCCGGTGGAGGCGAGGAAAACCTCGCTTGCCGCGCAGTTGACCAGTCGCGCCGCGTCGGCCGCATTGGCCTGCGTCGCCTCGAAGCCCGCGCGGCCGGTAAAGACATTGGCGTTTCCCGCATTGACCACCAGCGCCCGCGCGCGGCCATCGGCCATCGCGGCGCGGCACCAGTCCACCGGCGCGCCGGGGCACTTGCTGCGGGTATAGACACCCGCCACCGTCGTGCCCGGCGCGAATTCCGCCATCACCAGGTCGGTGCGTCCCTTGTAACGGATGCCTGCTGCCGTTGCGCCGAAACGTACGCCCGCCACGGGCGGAAGTTCAGGCATTGGCCGGGCAAGGGGGGAGACGGGCAGGGCATTGGCCATGGTCGGTCAGGGTCCTTGGATGACAGCGGGAAACGGGGAACGAGTATGATTCGGCGGCGCAGGCGGGAACGCGGTTGCATCCCGCCCGCGCCGCAGCCTTGGATTAGTGGGCCGCGGGCTGTTCAGGCAGCGGCTTGCCGTCCGGGCCAAAGCGCACGACCTTGACCTGCGACAGGGCGTTGCTGACGGCCTTCTGCACGCCTTCCTGGATCAGCTTCTGGCGGATCTGGTCGCGGGTCGCGTCCAGCGTGGGCGTCGGCGCGGTGCGCTTGCCCAGCACCTGGATCACGTGCCAGCCGTACTGGGTGTGGACCGGGGTCTGGCTGAAGGTGTTGGGCTGCATGGAAGATGCCGCGTCCCAGAAGGTCGGCAGCATGTCACCCTTCTTGAACCAGCCCAGGTCGCCGCCATTCTGCTTGGCGGATCCGGGGTCCTTGGACAGCTTGGTGGCCAGCTGGCCAAAGTCGGCCCCGCCCTTGAGCTGCTTGATGACGTCGTTGGCCTCGGCCTCCGTCTGCACCAGGATGTGGCGGGCGTGGATTTCTTCAGCACCCGGCTTGTTGGCGTAGTTCTTGTCGTAATACGCCTTGACCGCATCATCGGTCAGCGTGGGGGCGACCTGTGCCGACAGATAGGCATTCTGCAGCGCATTCTGCGCCGCCTGCTGCATCTGTTGCTGGACGTCGGGCTGCTTGTCCAGCCCGGCCTTGGCCGCCGCGACCTGGATGGCGCGCTGGTCCACAAGCTGGTTGAGCAGGATCGGCACGATGATGTTGTCGGGCAGCTTGCGCAGCTGCTCGGGCATCGTGGCCATGGCCTGCCGCACGTCATTGAGACGGATGTCCTGCCCGTTCACCGTGGCGAGGAGCGGATTCTGGTCCGCCGTGCCGGGCGCGCCCGGCTTGGCCGCCGCGGGGGCGGGCGCCGGGGCGGGGGACGCCGCGAATGCAGGAGGGACGATGAAAGAGGAAGCAAGCAGGGCCATCGTTGCGACAGCCTTTGCCGGACTGATAGTCCGCATGTGCAAAAAACCCTAGTTATGAACGCGTTCGGCGGGCATCATGGCGAAGGGCGGCCCAGCCTGCAAGGGCCGGATGCGATATGGCCGTTTTCCCCCGCTTTTGCCATGGCGCCACGGTCCATCGGTTGACCGTTGGCGGCATGGGTCCTATCTCATGTCTCCGCGCGAGAATTTTATCCGCCAAAGCCTGCCCCCGCCCCCGCCGGTCCGTCGCGGGCGTGCGGGAATGCCATTCCGGGAAGGTCTTCATGTTCGCCAGTATTGCCCGCGCCCTGTTCGGAACCGCCAATGACCGGGCGCTGAAATCGTACCAGCGGCGCGTGCCCGCGATCAACGCGCTTGAACCCCAGGTCCAGGCGCTGGACGATGCGGCCTTTGCCGCCAAGACGCCCGAATTCCGTGAACGCCTTGCCAGGGGCGAAACGCTGGATGCCCTGCTGCCCGAAGCCTTCGCCGTCTGCCGCGAGGCCTCGAAGCGCGTGCTGGGCATGCGGCATTTCGATGTGCAGCTGATTGGTGGCATGGTCCTGCATGATGGCAAGATTGCGGAAATGCGCACCGGTGAGGGCAAGACCCTTGTCGCGACGCTTGCCGTCTATCTCAGCGCGCTGGCGGGCAAGGGCGTGCATGTCGTGACCGTCAACGACTACCTTGCCAGCCGCGATGCCGACCAGATGGGCAAGCTGTATGAATTCCTGGGGCTGAGCGTGGGCGTGGTCGTGCCCAACATGCCCGAGGACGAACGCCGCGCCGCCTACCGTGCCGACATAACTTACGGTACCAACAACGAATTCGGCTTCGACTACCTGCGTGACAACATGAAGTACCGCGTGGAGGACATGGTCCAGCGGCCCTTCCACCACGCCATTGTCGATGAAGTAGATTCGATCCTGATCGATGAGGCGCGGACCCCGCTCATCATCTCCGGCCCCGCCGAGGACAGTTCCGACCTGTACCGCGCGGTGGATGAGGTGATGGTCGCCCTGGTGGCCGACCCCGAAGCGTATGAGAAGGATGAGAAATTCCGCTCCGTCATCCTGACGGAAAAGGGCGCGGAACAGGTGGAGGAACTGCTGCGTGGCGCGGGCGTGCTGCATGAAGGCGGCCTGTATGACAGCAATAACGTGGCGGTGATCCACCACGTGCAGCAGTCGCTGCGCGCGCATACGCTGTTCACCCGCGATGTCGATTACATCGTGCGTGGTGGCAAGGTGGTGATCATTGACGAATTCACCGGCCGCATGATGGAAGGCCGCCGCTATTCGGACGGCCTGCACCAGGCGCTGGAAGCCAAGGAGCATGTCGAGGTCCAGCAGGAAAACCAGACCCTGGCCTCCATCACGTTCCAGAACTACTTCCGCATGTATCCCCGCCTGTCCGGCATGACCGGCACGGCCATGACGGAAGCAGATGAATTCGCGGATATCTACAAGCTCGACGTGATCGAGATCCCGACCAACCTGCCCGTCGCGCGCAAGGACGACGATGACGAGGTCTACCTGACCGCGCGGGAGAAATACGAAGCGGTCGCCAACCTCATCAAGGACATCAGCAAGACATCCGGCCAGCCGGTGCTGGTGGGCACGACGTCGATCGAGAAGAGCGAGTACCTCTCCTCCCTGCTGCGCCAGCACGGCATCAAGCACAACGTGCTCAACGCCCGGTTCCATGAACTCGAGGCCGAGATCGTGGCGCAGGCCGGTGCGCCCGGGGCCATCACCATCGCCACCAACATGGCCGGGCGTGGCACGGACATCAAGCTTGGCGGCAATGTGGACATGCTGATCCACCAGCGCCTTGCCGGGATCGAGGATCCGCAAGACTATGCCCGCAGCGAGCAGGAACTGCGGGAGACGGTGGCCCGCGACCACGATATCGTACGCAAGGCGGGCGGCCTGTATGTCATCGGCACCGAACGGCATGAAAGCCGCCGTATCGACAACCAGCTGCGCGGCCGCGCGGGGCGTCAGGGCGATCCGGGCAATTCGCGCTTCTTCATCTCGCTTGAAGATGACCTCATGCGCATATTCGGTACCGACCGCATGGGCAACATGCTGCAGAAGCTGGGCCTGAAGGAAGGGGAGGCGATCGTGCATCCCTGGATCAACAAGGCCCTTGAGCGCGCGCAGAAGAAGGTCGAGGCCCGCAACTTCGACATGCGCAAGAACACGCTCAAATATGATGACGTGATGAATGACCAGCGCAAGGAGGTCTATGCCCAGCGCCGGGAATACATGGCGGCGGAGGATGTCTCCCCCATCATCACCGAAATGCGTGAAGACGTGATCCACGACATGGTGGCCCGGCGCATTCCCGAAAAATCCTTCCCCGAGCAGTGGCTGAAGGATGAACTGGCGCAGGATGTGCAGACCACGCTGAACCTGACCCTGCCGATTGCGGAATGGGCGAAGGAAGACGGCGTGGACGGCACGGTCGTGGCCGAACGGATCGAGCAGGCGGCCGCCCAGTCACAGGCCAGCCGGGCCGCCAATTTCGGCCCGTCCGTCATGCGCTATGTGGAAAAGCAGGTGCTGCTGACCACGTTTGACGCGGTATGGAAGGAGCACCTGTTGGCCCTTGACCAGCTGCGTCAGGGCATCGGCCTGCGCGCCTATGGCCAGAAGGACCCGCTGAACGAGTTCAAGCACGAGGCGTTCGAGCTGTTCCACGCCATGCTTGATCACCTGCGGGTGCGCGTGACCTCCACCATGGCGCGGGTGGAAATGGCGCCGCCGCCGATTGACAACCCCTTTGCCGGTGTTGCCGAAATCCATTCCGACCCCGAGGTGCCGGGGCTGGAGAACGAGCCGGGCCCCGGCCTCATGCCCGATGCGACGGGCCGCCAGCCGGATCCGTCCATGGCGGCGCCCATCGGCGGGGCCGCGGTCATGCCCGATGACCCGTCCAGCTGGGGCGAGGTCTCGCGCAATTCGCCCTGCCCCTGCGGGTCGGGCAAGAAATACAAGCACTGCCACGGGCGGCTGGTCTGACCAGCCATACCGGGGTGGATGGCCAAGAACGATAGACGAAACAGGATCAGGGACGAACGATGGCGGGTCATTCCCAATTCAAGAACATCATGCACCGCAAGGGCGCGCAGGACGCCAAGCGGGCCAAGCAGTTTGCCAAGGTCATCCGTGAAATCACCGTGGCCACGCGTGAAGGCATGCCAGACCCGGCCATGAATCCGCGCCTGCGTGCTGCGATTTCGGCCGCGCGTGAAGTCAACATGCCCAAGGACACGGTCGAACGCGCGATCAAGAAGGCATCGGGCGCTGGCGGCGGTGATGACTACACCGAAGTCCGTTACGAAGGGTACGGCCCGGCCGGCGTGGCCGTGATCGTGGAAGGACTGACGGATAACCGCAACCGTACGGCATCCGATGTCCGCGCGGCGTTTTCCAAGCATGGCGGTTCGCTGGGGGAGACGAACTCGGTGTCCTTCATGTTCACCCGCCTGGGGGTGATCACCTATCCACTGGATGCGGCGTGCGAGGACGACCTGATCGAAGCCGGGCTTGAAGCCGGTGCCGAGAATGTCGAGACCGTGGAGGGCATGCATGAAGTGACCTGTCCGGTCGAATCCTTCTTTGCCGTGCGCGACGCGCTGGAAACCCGTTTTGGCGAACCCGCTTCGGCCCGGCTGGACTGGCGGCCGTCCAATACGGTTGAACTGGATGAAGACAAGGCGCGCAGCGTGTTCAAGTTGATCGACACGCTGGAAGACCACGACGACGTGCAGGCGGTATACGCCAATTTCGACGTGCCGGACGACGTGGCCGAAAAGCTGTCGGCCTGATCCGGCCGGTGGTCCGCATCCTTGGCATCGATCCCGGCCTGCGTTTTACCGGCTGGGGGGTCGTGACGGCGCAGGGCAACCGGCTGAGCCATGTTGCCGATGGTGTGATCGCCACCGATTCGGCACTGTCCGTGCCCGAGCGCCTGCGCCACCTGCATGATGCGCTGCTGGAACTGGCCCGTAACTTCGCCCCCGATGAAGCGGCGGTCGAGGAAACCTATGTCAACCGCAACGGCTCTGCGACGCTGAAGCTGGGCTATGCCCGTGGCGTGGGGCTGCTGGTGCCGATGCTGCTGGATATTCCCGTATCCGAATACGGAGCAAAGACGGTCAAGCGCGCCGTGGTCGGCACCGGGGCCGCGACAAAGGAACAGGTCGGCATGATGGTCCGCCGGATCCTGCCCACGGCCCTGCTGAAGAGCGCGGATGCGGCGGATGCGCTGGCGGTGGCCATCTGCCACGCCCACCATCGCGCCAGCGCCATGCATATCGCCAATGCGACGAGGATGGCATGATCGCGCAGCTGCGTGGCCTGCTGGCGCAGGTGGAGGCGGATCGCTGCGTGATTGACGTAAGCGGCGTCGGCTATCTGGTGCAGGCGTCCTCGCGCACGCTGGCGGTCCTGCCGCAGCCGCCGGAACTGGCCCTGGTGCTGGTGGAAACCGTGGTGCGCGAGGACGCCATCCTGCTGTATGGCTTTGCCGAGGCGTCGGAGCGGTCATGGTTCCGCCTGCTGACCACCGTGCAGGGGGTGGGGGCCAAGGTGGCGCTGGCCATCCTGTCCGTCCTGCCGCCGCCTGACCTGATGGTGGCCATTGGCGGGGGCGACAAGGCCATGCTGACCCGCGCGGGGGGCGTGGGCGCGCGTCTTGCCCAGCGTATCGTGACCGAACTGCGTGACAAATGCGAAGGCATGCCCACGGGCGCGCCCGCGGGCAGCGTGGTGCCAGGCGTGACCATTGCCGTGCCGACGCAGCGGAGCATCGCGGCGGATGCGCTGCTGGCGCTGTCCGGGCTTGGCTTCCGCCGGGCGGAAGCGCAGCCGGTGGTGGAACGGGTCATTGACCGGCTGGACGGCAGGGCCGACCTGGATGTCGTGATCCGTGACGCGCTGAAGGAACTGGCCCGATGAGCGAACAGCCCGAGCGCGAAATCGACGCCCGACGGGGCGAGGAAGACGGTAGCGAAGGCTCGCTCCGGCCCCAGACGCTGGATGATTTCACCGGCCAGAAGGCCAGCCGCGAAAACCTGGCCATTTTCATCGCCGCCGCCCGGCAGCGTGGGGATGCGCTGGATCATGTGCTGCTGCATGGGCCGCCGGGACTGGGCAAGACCACGCTGGCGCAGATCGTGGCGCGTGAACTGGGCGTGGGGTTTCGCGCGACATCGGGGCCGGTGATCCAGCGCGCGGGGGATCTGGCCGCGATCCTGACCAACCTGCAGCCGCGCGACGTGCTGTTCATTGACGAAATCCACCGCCTGCACCCGTCCATCGAGGAAGTGCTGTACCCGGCGATGGAGGATTTCCAGCTTGACCTGATCATTGGGGAAGGGCCTGCCGCGCGTTCGGTGCGGATTGACCTGGCCCCCTTTACGCTGGTGGCCGCCACCACGCGCGCGGGCCTGCTGGCGACGCCGCTGCGGGACCGGTTCGGCATTCCGCTGCGGCTGGTGTTCTATACCCCTGAGGAACTGTGCCAGATCGTGACCCGTGGCGCGCGCAAGCTGGAATTCGACCTGACACCGGAGGGGGCGGAGGAAATCGCCCGCCGTTCGCGTGGCACGCCGCGTATCGCTGGCAGGCTGCTGCGCCGGGTGCGCGACTTCGCCGCCGTGGCGCGTGCGGGCAGCGGGCCGGTTGACCGGGTGCTGGCGGATGCCGCGCTGTCGCGTCTGGAAGTCGATTCGATGGGGCTGGATGGCATGGACCGCCGGTACCTGCGCCGCATTGCCGAATACCACCATGGCGGCCCGGTGGGGGTTGAAACGCTGGCGGCCGCCCTGGCCGAGGCGCGCGATACACTCGAGGATGTGATCGAGCCCTACCTGATTCAGGAAGGGCTTGTGCTACGGACAAGCCGCGGGCGCATGCTGGGCGAGCGGGGCTGGCGCCATCTCGGGTTGCAGCCCCCCGCCCGCACGCCCGGACAGGGAGACCTGCTGGGGGATGACTGAATGGTGGAACATAATATCGATTTCCGTATCTACTACGAGGATACGGACGCGGGGGGCGTCGTCTATCATGCCCGCTACCTTGCGCTGGCGGAACGCGCCCGCACGGAAGCGATCCGCGCGCAGGGGCAGGCGGCGTCCGACCTGCTGGCCGATTACGGGCTGGCCTTCGTGGTGCGGCATGCCGCCATCGACTACCGCGCGCCGCTGCGGCTGGATGACATCGTGCGCATCACGACTCGCCTGACGGACCTCGGGGCGGCAAGCTGCCGGCTCATGCAGGACTTCCACCGTGTGGACGGGAACGGCGGGCTGGGGTGCGGGTCGCTGGATGTCCGTCTGGCCTGCGTGCGTGCGCAGGATGGACGGGCTGCCCGATTTCCGCCGCGATGGCGTGATCTTTTACGCGAACTCGTGGCCTGAGCCAGACGAAGGCATGCAGTATGCATGTGCTTTTCATGCCATGGGTTGACCGGGACGCAAGGCTGTGCGGAAAGCGGGTTGGCCGTGACTTGCTAAAGGGGCAAGTTTCGTGTTTGTGCGAACGGTCAAGGTGGGCAGGAGGTATATTTGGACCAAGCGGTTAATGCGGCGAATCTGGGCGCTGCAGCAGGTGATCTGTCGATGTGGGCGTTATTCATGCACGCATCGGTTGTCGTTAAGCTGGTAATGATTGGCCTGGTGACCTGCAGTGTGATTGTGTGGGCAATCATCTTCGACAAATTCACGACTGTCCGCCGGGTCAACCGGCAGGCGAATGATTTTGAGGAACGCTTCTGGGCCGGTGGCAGCCTTGACGACCTGTATGAATCCGATGGCGCGAAGCCGGTCCACCCGATGGCCGCCGTGTTTGGCGCGGCGATGGGGGAATGGCGGCGTTCATCGCGCATTACCGGCATCGACCTGGTGCATGGTGGGGTGCAGGATCGCGTCAACCGCGCCATGGCCATTACCATCACGCGTGAAATGGACCGCCTGAACCGGTGGATCATCTTCCTGGCCACCATCGGGCCCGTGGCGCCGTTCATCGGCCTGTTTGGGACGGTGTGGGGCATCATGCATGCCTTCGGGTCGATCGCGGCCATGCACAACACCAACCTGTCCGTCGTGGCCCCCGGCATTTCGGAAGCCCTGTTCGCGACCGCCATCGGCCTTGTCACGGCCATCCCGGCGGTGATCGCCTATAACGTGATCAGCAACAGCATGAGCGTGTTCGAAGACCGGCTGGATGCCTTCGGCACCGAATTCGCCGCCATCCTGTCACGCCAGTCCGAAGAAAGGGGTGCGTGATCATGGGGGCAAGCCTGAGCGACCTGCGCGGACGCCGGCGCAAGCGGCGGCCCATGGCGGAAATCAACGTCACCCCCCTGGTTGACGTGATGCTGGTGCTGCTCATCATCTTCATGGTGACGGCGCCGATGATGACAAGCGGCGTGAACGTGGACCTGCCCAAGACGGATGCGGCCCCGGTCAATACCGATACCAAGCCGATTACCGTCTCGATCCGGTCCAATGGCGACCTGTACCTGGGTGATGAACCCGTCTCGCCCGACCAGCTGGTGGATCAGCTCAAGGCCGCGGCCCAGAATGACCGTGAACACCGCATTTTCGTGCGTGGGGATTCCCATATCGACTATGGCCGGGTGATGCAGATCATGGGCCAGATCACGGCAGGTGGCTTTACGCACGTGGCGTTGCTGGCGCAGCAGCCGCCCGGCGGCCATTAAGCTGAACCTGATACCGGGAGCCGTCTGATCGTGGTGCCACCGCGTCGTTCCGAACGTATCCTCATGCGGCGTTCCGTCATTGTATCGGGCGGGCTGCATGTCGCGCTGCTGCTTGCCGTGCTGTTGCGGATGCCGGTGCCGGTTCCCAAGGAGCCGCCTCCGCCGCCCACGATCGAGATGGAATTCGCGGCCGATACCGGCACGTCCACCCCGCATAAGGGCGACAGGCCGGCGCCCAAGCCCGCCCCGGCGCCCGCGCCGGTCAGGCAGGAGGCACCACCCGCGCCCACCCCGCCCGAAAAGGCGCCCAATGAGGAAGCGGCCCCACCGCCGCCGCCACCGCCGCCCATGCCGCCACCGCAGCAGGCGCCCAAGCCCGTGCCCGACGCGCCAACGCCGCCGCGTGAACAGCAGCCCTCGCCCGATGCGGTGAAGCTGCCGCCCACGCCGCCCAAGGCCGCGCCAGCACAGGCCCATGCCCCCGTGCCCCCTTCGGCCCAGCCGGACCCGACGGCCGCACCCAAGGTGCAGGAACACTCAAGCACGACGCAGCCCAACGAGGCGAAGAAGCATGTGCCTGATACGCATTCCCTGCTGGCCACGCTGGATTCCTTCCGCGCTGACCAGAAGCAGACCCATCCGCCCAAGGCGCGGCCCAACCCGCAGCAGGGTGGCGCCCCTGATGGCGGTGGAACGCCGGATGGGGACATCACCAGTGCGCTGAACGCAACGCAGCAGAAGGCGATCGGCAATTCCGTGCGCCGCTGTTATTCGGAAGATACGGCTGCGCGTAATTATGCCCAGTTCGTGGCGCATCTGGTTGTGACAGTGGATGAGACGGGCACGGCACGCCTGGTGGAATTCGCCCCCCAGACGCAGGCACAGATGGCGTCGGACCCGTCCTATCGCGCACTGGCGGAACGTGCGCGTGATGCGGTGCTCAGCCCCACCTGTGCCAAACTGCCCATTCCGCAGAATCTTCTGGGCCAGACCAGGCAACTGAAATTCGTATTCCGTCCCTGAGAACAGGTGGACGAAGACGGGGAGATGAAAATGACATCAAGCGTAAAGCCTTTGATTCCAGATGATGATGCCGACCGGCTGGCCGCGGCCTTTGGCCGTCGTGGTTTCATGGGGGCAGGGGTGGCCGGTGGCCTTATGGCCACGCCGCTGTTCGCCGCGGGTGCTGCCCATGCACAGGCTGGCGATGCCGAAATCACGGTGGACCAGGCCCGCACCGCGCCCATTCCCATTGTCCTGCCGTCGCTGGGCAGCGGTGTCGCGCAGCAGATCACGGATGTGATTTCCGCCGATCTGGCCAATTGCGGCCTGTTCCGTCCCATCAGCGCCAGCATGCCGCAGGGCACGCCCGATTTTGGCAGCTACAAGTCCATGGGCGCGCGCGCGGCCATGACCGGCAAGGTCATGGACCAGGGTAGCAGCCTGCGGGTGGAATTCCGGCTGTGGGATGTCATGACCGGCAAGCAGATCCAGGGCACGGCCTACACCGCGGCAGCCCAGGACTGGCGCCGCATTGCGCATGTGATCGCCGATGTGATCTATGGCCGCCTGCTGGGTGAGCAGGGATATTTCAATTCCCGCATTGCCTATATTGCGCGTTCCGGTCCGCGGGCGCGACAGATCACGCGGCTTGCCATCATGGATCAGGACGGGGCGGACAGCCGTTACCTGACCAACGGGCAGTGGTTGACGCTGACGCCGCGTTTCAACCCGGCAAATAGTGAACTGGCATTCATGTCCTATGCCAACTACAGGCCGCGTGTTTACCTGTTCAACCTGAATACCGGACAGCAGAGGCTGCTGGGTGACTTTTCGGGTATTTCCTTTGCCCCCCGTTTCGCCCCGGATGGACGTTCCGTGGTCCTGTCGGTCACGCGTGGCGGCGGGTCGGACATCTATACGGTGGACCTGACAACGATGGCGCGGCGGCAGATCACGTCATCCGGCGCGATTGACACCAGCCCGTCCTACAGCCCCGACGGGTCGCAGATCGTCTTCAACTCCGACCGTGGTGGTTCGCCGCAGCTTTATATCATGAGTGCCGCAGGCGGCGACGCGAAACGGATTTCCTATGGCCGCGGGTATTACGGGTCCCCGGTCTGGTCCCCGCGCGGTGACCTGATCGCATTTTCGCGCATTGCCAACGGCAGCTTCTCGCTGGGGGTCATGGCGCCTGATGGAACGGGGGAGCGGATCCTGACGCAGGGCTTTACGGTGGAAAGCCCGACTTTCTGCCCCAATGGCCGCGTGCTGGCTTTCTGCCGCCAGAGTTCGGCGGGCAGAAATGGTGCCGGATTTGCAACAGGTATCAATACAATTGACATTACCGGCTTCCATGAACGGGCCCTGCCGGCGGGCAGCGCCTCCGATCCGACATGGTCGCCGCTGAATAAGTAATTCTTTCAATATGTTGGACAGATAATATTCCGCTACCTAATCATTTAGAAAATGGCGGGTATGTGTTTGTCCAACATTGACTGTGGCCGGGTTTTACCTCTATGTTGATGGCGGTTTCCAGCGATCGCGAGTTTCTGTTGGACAGTTTGTTTGGCAGGGCGCAACGAGACTCGGGACCGTTCTATATTTAAATCCGGAAATTCAACAAATGGTTTCAAGAAATGAAACCGATCCAGGATCAAAAGTAATGAAACTGAAGCTTCTTGGTGCGGCCGGCATGGCCCTTTTTCTCGCTGCCTGTTCCGATCATGCGAACAAGAACGTGAACACGGGCGCCGCCACGCAGCAGGTCGGCCCGACCCCGGGCAGCGAGGCTGATCTGGTCGCAACCGCGGGTGACCGCGTGCTGTTCGCGCTGAACCAGAACACGCTGTCAAGCGACGCGAAGGCAACGCTGGACAAGCAGGCTGCCTGGCTGGCCAAGTACCCGCAGGTACACGTGCAGATCGCTGGCAACTGCGATGACCGTGGCACGGAAGAATACAACATCGCGCTGGGTGAGCGTCGTGCCAATGCCGCGCATGACTATCTGGTGGCGAAGGGTGTCGATGCATCGCGCATCACCACCATTTCCTATGGTAAGGACCGTCCGACCGCTGTTGGCGATGACGAAGCATCCTGGGACCAGAACCGTAACGCCATCACGGCGGTACAGTAAGTTTCTGCCCACGCTTTTGATGGCGTGACAGTTATGGAACCGGCCGGGCGCTTATCGCTCAGCCGGTTTTGTTTTAGGTATGCATGTCTTGTGTTTCAAAGGGTTTGGTCCATGCAGTCTGTGATGTCATGTTTCCTTTCGGTCCCCCTTCTGTGCCGGCGGTGGGGCAGGGTGGGCGTGCTGGCCGGTGGGGTCTCGCTGGCAGGCATGGGGCTGGCGCAGGCTGCTGGTGACAATACCCTGACCCTGCAACTGCTTGACCGTGTAAACGCACTGGAAGAACAGACGCGGGAAATGCGTGGCCAGATCGACCAGCTGACCAATCAGGTACAGCAGCAGAATGCCGCCCTGAGCAAGCAGATCGGTGACATGGACTTCGCCATGCAGCATGGCCACGGCGGCACGGGTTCCAGCACCGTTGCCCCGCCCGCGACCACCGCCGCCCCGGCAGCCAAGCGCACGCCTGATGATGTGCTGAAGGCCGGCAATGACGCGTTGCTGAAGCAGGATTACGCCACGGCGCAGGCTGATGCGCAGCAGGTCCTGTCCGGCCCCAAATCCCCCCGGCAGGTGGATGCCCAGTACCTGCTGGCCCAGTCGCTGGCGGGGCAGAAACAGTACCGTCAGTCGGCGCTGGCCTATTATGACGCCTATAACCGCGCACCGCACGGGCAGCGCGCGCCCAGTGCCCTGCTGGGGGTGGCGGCGACGCTTGTGGCGCTGAATGACAAGGCATCGGCCTGTCAGGCGCTGGACAAGCTCTCCAGCGAATTTCCCGAACCCGCCGCCCGCATCAAGTCCGCCGAACAGGTTTACCGTAAACGCGCCAAGTGTAGCTGACCTGCGAGAGGGCGCTGGTGCTTTCGGCTGAACCCGTCGATCCGTCACGTTTTGCCACCATGATGGCGTCCCTTGGCCCATGGCCGGGCCAGGGCATGCCCGTGGCGGTTGCGGTATCGGGCGGGGCGGACAGCATGGCGCTGGCCATCCTTGCACGGCAATGGCGGCATGACGTGATGGCACTGGTGGTCGATCATGGCCTGCGTGCCGAATCCCGGTCCGAAGCCGTGCAGACCCTGGCCCGGCTGTCCTCGCTTGGTATTCCCGGTCGCCTGCTGACCCTGACGGGGCTGGCACGTGGCCCCCGCATGGCGGAACGTGCCCGGCGCATGCGCTATCAGGCCCTGTTCGCCGCCTGCCGGGAAATCGGGGCACTGGACCTGCTGGTGGCCCATCATGCGGGGGACCAGGCTGAAACGGTCATGATGCGCAGGCGCGCCGCCAGTGGTGATGACGGGCTGGCGGCCATGGCGGTTGCGACGCCCGTGGCGGATGTGCGCATTGTCCGGCCATTGCTGGGCGTTGCCAAGTCTGCCCTGTATGCCACCGTTCGCGCGGCGGGGGTGGCATGGGTGGAAGATCCATCAAACCATGACCTGCGTACCGAACGCGCGCGGGCGCGGCAGGCGCTGGCCCATGACGGGACGCATGCCACATGGTTGCTGGCAGCGGCCCGACGCGCGGGGGCCGGGCGCATGGCGCATGATGCGGCGGATGCGCAATGGCTTGCGGCCCATGCACGGTTTCATTGCGGGGGATGGGTGGTGCTGCCTGCGGGGCTGGCGCCCGCAAGACTGCTTGCCGCCCTGATCCGCGTGGTTGGTGGACGGGATTACCCGCCCGGGCATGAGGCCGTCGGGCGACTGGCCCATGCGCCCCGGCCTGCAACTCTGGCGGGGACGGCCATCATCCCGTGGCGCGATGGGCAGTGGATCATCGCGCGTGAGGAATCGGCACTTGCCCCACCCATGCCAGCCCGCGCGGGAGATGTCTGGGACCGGCGGTTCATGCTGCGGGCCCATGGCCTTGCGCCGGGGTGGATGATGGGGGCGGCGGGTGCCGTGGCATCATGGTGGCCTGCCGGCTGGTCGCGGTCCGTCTGGCCCGCGCGCGTGTTGCGTACGCTGCCCGCGCTGTGGCATGATGGCCGGGTCATGGCCGTTCCGCATATGGGACTGCGCACGCAGGATTGCGCGGCCGATGCGGTTTTTGTGAACCAGCCACCCCATCCCGTGCTGCCCGGGGCCATGTTTTATGCGCCCGATGGCAGGCCTTGCTGATCCATTGTCATAAAAGGTGGTGGATTGGGGGTGTGAATGTCCCTTGATCGTCCTATGTATGATAGGACGTAGTGAACGTGGCGTCTGTTCGTCTGCCCGCGTGGGGTGATGGCGAAGGGGCCAGCGGATGGAACAGTAGGCAAGATGAACAATTTCGGCCGTAACCTGGCCCTGTGGGTTATCATCATCGTCCTGTTGCTGCTGCTGTTTAACGTTTTCCAGCCGGGAAGCGTGCAGCACGCATCGCAGCAACTGGCATATTCCGATTTCATCGGGGACGTGAACAGCGGGCATGTCCGGTCTGTCGTGGTGCAGGAACATAACATCACTGGCACACTGACGGATGGCACTTCGTTCGACACGTACGCGCCGCAGGACCCGACCCTGATTTCCCGCCTGACGGAAAAGGGGGTGGAGGTTGCGGCCAAGCCGCTGGAAAGCGACACCAACCCCTTCCTGCGCTACCTGATCAACTATGCGCCGCTGTTGCTCATGGTGGGTGCGTGGATCTTCATCATGCGCCAGATGCAGTCTGGTGGCGGACGCGCCATGGGCTTTGGCAAGTCGCGTGCACGGATGCTGACCGAAAAGCAGGGCCGCGTGACGTTTGACGACGTGGCGGGCATTGATGAAGCCAAGGGCGAACTGCAGGAAATCGTCGACTTCCTGCGTGATCCGCAGAAGTTCACCCGCCTGGGCGGCAAGATCCCCAAGGGCGTGCTGCTGGTTGGCCCTCCCGGCACGGGTAAGACGCTGCTGGCCCGCGCCATCGCGGGTGAGGCGAACGTGCCGTTCTTCACCATTTCCGGTTCCGACTTCGTTGAAATGTTCGTGGGTGTGGGCGCGTCGCGTGTCCGTGACATGTTCGAACAGGGCAAGAAGGCCGCGCCCTGCATCATCTTCATTGACGAAATCGACGCGGTGGGCCGTCATCGTGGCGCGGGCCTCGGCGGCGGGAATGATGAGCGTGAGCAGACCCTGAACCAGATGCTGGTCGAGATGGACGGGTTTGACAGCAATGAGGGCGTGATCCTGATTGCCGCGACCAACCGTCCCGACGTGCTGGATCCCGCCCTGCTGCGTCCCGGCCGCTTTGACCGTCAGGTCGTGGTGCCCAACCCTGATGTGGCAGGCCGTGAAAAGATCCTGCGTGTCCATATGCGCAAGGTGCCGCTGGCATCTGATGTGGACCCGAAAGTGATCGCCCGTGGCACGCCCGGTTTCTCGGGTGCGGATCTGGCCAACCTTGTCAATGAAGCAGCCCTCATGGCCGCCCGCCTTGGCAAGCGTACCGTCGCCATGCTGGAATTCGAGAACGCCAAGGACAAGGTGATGATGGGGGCCGAGCGCCGGTCCCTGGTCATGACCGAGGACGAGAAGAAGATGACCGCCTATCACGAAGGTGGCCATGCCCTTGTCGGTATCCTCACGCCCGGTTCCGACCCGGTTCACAAGGCGACCATCATTCCGCGCGGCCGTGCGCTGGGCATGGTGATGAGCCTGCCGGAAAAGGACCGTTATTCCGAAAGCCGGTCATGGTGCATCGGCAAGCTGACGCTGGCCATGGGCGGGCGCGCGGCGGAGGAAATCATCTTTGGCCCCGACAATGTCTCCACCGGGGCGTCGGGTGACATCAAGATGGCGACCGATGTGGCCCGCCGGATGGTGACCGAATGGGGCATGAGCGAAAAGCTCGGCATGGTGGCCTATGGTGGCAACGGGCAGGAAGTGTTCCTTGGCCATAGTGTGACCCAGAACAAGAACGTGTCGGAGGAAACGGCCCGCGAGATCGATAACGAGGTCCGCAAGCTGATCGACGCCGCCTACGACCGTGCGCGTAGCCTGCTGCTGGAACATATTGACCAGTTGCACCGTCTGGGTAGTGCCCTGCTGGAATATGAAACCCTGACGGGTGAGGAAATCCGGCAGGTGCTGCGCGGCGAGAAGATCGAGCGGGTGGTGGTTGACGACCCGATGCCGGAAAACCGGCGTCCGTCCGTGCCGCCTTCGGCTCCCTCGGCCCCGGTTGCGCCGCTTCCTGCGCCAGAAGGTGGCGGTGGGGTTGGTACGGCGCCGGCTGGTTAGGACATCTGATCCGGACGGAAGAATGTGGCGGGGTGGCCCATGGCTGCCCCGCTATGTTTGTATCTGGGCCATAAAAGATTGTTTCCAAATAATCTTTTGATAAAAAAGCAATAAAAATTTTTGGCTGCCGCTTTTTTGACAAAAGGCGGCATGCCCGGAAATATTCTGGAAAAAAGCTTTACTACAGACGCCCCTGGTATTTGCAGCACGACACCCGCATTGACAGATGATGATGAACGACTGGTTGATTGAACCCCTTGGCCTGCTGCATGGGCCTGCCGCCCGACAGGCTGTAACGGCCGGGCTGGCCCGCTGGCTGGCAGGCGGACCATCAGCCTATACGCTGGCGCGGTTATGGGGCGGGGAGGAAGACGGACATATCGTGCCTGCCTGCGCCATTCCCGCGCAATGGGCACAGGTTGCGGACCGGGTCAGCGCGCCGTTTCCCGATGCCGGTCTGCCGTCCGGCCCGCAGGTGATGGGAATCATCAATGTCACGCCCGACAGTTTCAGTGATGGGGGACGGCATTATCATGCCGTGCCCGCGCTGGAGGCCATACGGGCGATGTATGCGGCCGGATGCCGGATTGTTGATATCGGCGGTG
>NZ_CADP01000006.1:64837-95077 GCF_000285295.1 Komagataeibacter europaeus LMG 18890
TCCCGGTGCCCCGCCGGTAACGGCGGAAGAAGAATGGCGTCGTATCGGGCCCGTTATCCGTGCGGTGCGGGAATGCACCGGTCCTGATGACCTGCACCTGTCCATTGATACGCGACAGGGCATGGTCATGGACCGTGCATTGGGGGCGGGGGCCAGTATCATCAATGATGTTTCGGCCCTGACATATGATCCGGCTGCGCGCAGGGTGGTGGCGCGGCACGGCTGCCCGGTCATGCTCATGCACATGCGGGGCACGCCTGCAACCATGCATGACCATGCAGCGTATGACGATGTTGCGGTGGATGTGGTGCGCGAACTGGCGCACAGGGTGGATGAAGCGGTGGCTGCCGGTATCGACAGGGCGCGCATACTGATTGATCCGGGCATCGGCTTTGCCAAGACGGTGGAGGGTAATCTGGACCTGCTGGCCCGTCTTCCGCTGCTGGCCAATCTGGGCTGCCGGGTGGTACTGGGCGTTTCACGCAAGCGCATGCTTGGTGAAATCTGCGCCCAGCCAGATGCGGCCCGCCGTGATCCGGCCACCATCGCCGCCAGCCTGCCGGGACTGGTTTTTGCAAATACCGTGCTGCGTGTTCACAACGTTACGGCCATGATGCAGGCGATGCGTGTCACCCAAGGGCTGGATCGTCACTGACAGGTAAGGTAGGTCGGGTGTACGACCTGAATGCATCCGGAGATCCCCAGTAATGGTAAAAACAAGAAAGCTGTTCGGCACTGATGGAATTCGGGGCACCGCCAACCGTTTTCCCATGACGGTCGAAGTGGCGCAGAAGCTGGGACAGGCTGCCGGCCTCCGCTTCATTCAGGGGACTCACCGCCATAGTGTGCTGCTGGGCAAGGATACGCGCCTGTCGGGGTACATGATCGAATGCGCGCTGGTATCGGGCTTCCTGTCGGCAGGCATGGATGTGACACTGGTGGGACCGATGCCGACACCCGCCATTGCCATGCTGACCCGTTCGCTGCGCGCGGATCTGGGGGTCATGATTTCGGCGTCGCATAATCCGTATGGTGATAACGGCATCAAACTGTTCGGCCCGGATGGATTCAAACTGTCGGATGAGACGGAAGCCGGGATCGAGGCGGCGATGAATTCCGATCTGACCCATATGCTGGCAGCCCCGGACCAGATCGGTCGGGCGTCCCGCCTGAATGACGCGGCGGGACGGTATGTGGAAAACGCCAAATCCTCCTTCCCGCGCGGGTTGCGGCTGGATGGGCTGCGGATCGTGATCGACTGCGCCAATGGCGCGGCCTACCGTGTCGCGCCAACGGCATTGTGGGAACTGGGGGCGGAGGTCGTGCGGATCGGGTGCGACCCCGATGGCATCAACATCAATGAAGGCTGTGGCTCCACCCGGCCCGAAGCCCTGTGCGCCGCCGTGCTGCGGCACCGGGCGGATATCGGTATCGCCCTGGATGGGGATGCCGACCGGGTGCTGATTTCCGACGAAAAGGGCCGCCTGATTGATGGCGATCAGATCCTTGCCCTGATTTCCAAGTCATGGGCGCGGCAGGGACGGCTGTCCAGCCGGTATATCGTGGCCACGGTCATGTCCAACATGGGGTTGGAACGCTATCTGGAAACACAGGGGCTGGAACTGGTCCGCACGGCGGTAGGCGACCGCTATGTCGTGGAAAAGATGCGCGAACTGGGTGCGAATATCGGGGGCGAGCAGTCAGGGCACATGGTCCTGTCCGATTTCGCCACCACGGGCGACGGGCTGATCGCCGCCCTGCAGGTCCTGGCGGAAGTGGTGGAATCCGGCCGCCCCGCCAGCGCGGTCTGCCGCATGTTCAAGCCCTATCCCCAGCTTTTGCAAAATGTCCGCTTTGCCGGGAAAAGCCCGTTGCAGGACCCGCAGGTGCAAGAAGCCCGCAAGGCCGCGGAAAAACGCCTGGGGGAACGCGGGCGGCTGCTGCTGCGTGAAAGCGGGACGGAACCGCTGGTGCGCGTGATGGCGGAAGCTGAAGATGAAGTGCTGGTAAAAGAAGTGGTCGAGGACATGTGCGACGCGATCAACGCGATCCAGATGGCGGGTTGATCCATGAAGGGACGTATCCTGATCATGGCTGGCAGCGACAGCGGGGGCGGGGCCGGTATCCAGGCGGATATCAAGACCGTCACCATGCTGGGTGGTTTCGCCATGACCGCCGTGACGGCGCTGACGGCGCAGAACACGCTGGGCGTGCATGAGGTGATGCCGGTATCACCCGCCTTCGTCATCGCCCAGATGCGCTGTGTCATGGATGACCTTGGCGTGGATGCGTTCAAGAGTGGCATGCTCGACCGCGCCGAGGTGATCGAGGCAATCGCCGGCGTGCTGATGACAGCAGTCGGCATTCCCTACGTCCTTGATCCGGTCATGGTGGCGAAGGGGGGCGCCGCGTTATTGCAGGACAGTGCGCTGTCCGCCCTGAAATCCCGGCTGCTGCCGCTTGCATCCGTCCTGACCCCAAACCTGCCGGAAGCCGAGGTCCTGCTGGACCGGCGGATCGGGAACCGGATGGAAATGGTTGCCGCAGCACACGATCTGCTGGCGCTGGGACCACGTGCCGTGCTGCTCAAGGGCGGGCATATGGAGGGCGACGAACTGGTGGATGTGCTGCTGGCGCGTGGTGGCGCGGCGGAAGAATTCGTGACCCGGCGCATCCATACCCGCCATACGCACGGTACCGGTTGCACGCTGGCCAGTGCGATTGCAACAGGCCTGGGTCAGGGCATGTCCCTGCGTGATGCGGTGGTACGGGCACGCGCGTATGTACACAAGGCGATTGCCGGGGCCCCCGGCTATGGCAGCGGGGCGGGGCCACTGGATCATACGGCTGGAATGGCGACGTGGCCATCTTAATGGTTAATTAACAAAACAAATGATATTAATCCATAAATATTATAACAGGGCAGTAATATATTATCAACTTTAGGTTGTCTGCGAATTACAATGCACCTATAGGTGGTTACGTTGTAAAATATCTACTGGATGGTCGATATGCGGATTTTGCTTGTTGAGCCTGTTGCACGAAAAGCCGAAGAGACCACCCGGCACATGGAAAAAGGTGGATTTACGGTAGATCATGTCGATACGGGGCATGATGCGCTGGGAATGCTGAAATCGTATAATTACGATCTTGCCGTCATTGATGTCCGGCTGCCTGATGTGGATGGGTATGAAGTCCTGCGTATCAGTCGGGCCGCGCGTGTACCGACCCCGGTGCTGATCCTGTCGGAAGAGCGGGCCTCCATGGCCAAGGTGAAGGCATTTTCCATCGGTGCGGACGATTATGTGACACGTCCCTATGAATCCATGGAACTGGTTGCGCGGATGCAGGCGGCCCACTTGCCGTAACCCCTGAACGGGCCAAGGCGCAGGTGGCGGTTTTCTGATCGCGTCCTGGCTGGCATGTGGTGCGGATACTGGCACTCCATGCCTTGAAAAAAGACATAGGTTACAGGGAATACTTGGCAACACAAAAAAAAGGCAGGCCACCATATGGTAAGCCTGCCTGAGTTTTAAAGTGATGATTCGATATGCGATGCCCCCATCGCCCTGCTGTTATTGCATTGGTGTTCCATCCCCGGACATGAGATAAATCAAAGTCGGTCGGAATAATGCATATGTTTTTTCTGTGACATCTTTATTCCGTTTCGCGCATGGGACAGGATGCGGGAATTAACAGGATGGAAACAGGCAGAATGTCGATGGGACACCGTAAAAGGTTCAGGCATCTATACACTGGCGGCATATTGCTGATCGCGGCGGCAGGTAGCCTGAGCGCGTGTGAAAGCGTGCATGACCAGATCGTGGACAAGGAAAACAGCCTTGCCGCGGCAGGGTTCGTCGCACGTCCGGCCAATACGCCGGAACGTCAGGAAATGTTGCAGAAACTTCCCGCCAACCGGTTTCTTCAGAAATCGTTCGGGGATCACATGTTGTATGTCTATTCCGACCCCAAGGTATGCAATTGCCTGTATGTCGGTAACCAGGCGGCCTATGGACGGTACATGTCCTATGTGCAGGCCCAGAACCTGGCGGACCAGCAGCAGATGACGGCTGACATGTACCAGGATGCCTCATGGAACTGGGGCATGTGGGGCTGGGGTGGCGGCTGGGGCGGCCCGTGGGGCGGTGGCTGGTGGTAAGGGATTGCGGTACATCCATGTACCGCACCTGATCAGTGAGGGTTCACACCAGTTTGGGACGGTGGTCGGCATAGACCACCATCTGCCACGCTTCCCGCGTGCCAAGCCGGTGTGGATGGGCGTGGGCGGGGGGCAGGAGATGCCCTTCGCTTACGGCAATTTCCACGCCGCAGCCAACACAGCGGTAAATGCCGGAATGGGGCGCCACGGTACGGGGGGGATGGATCTTGTCGAATTCAGGATCGGTCCACGTATCAACAAACTGTGCGGACTGATAGAGGGCCATCCCGTTCTCCATACTTTCCCATCGGCTGCCAAGGTTGTCGAACCTGTCAGAAGGGCTGTTAAAACAACATTTAGCATGCATGTTATGTTACGCCACCCTCTTCGGTCATCCATCCTTCCGGTAACTGAATGCAACGGCCCGGATGGGGCATGTGGCACCGGTTAAGGAACGGTTCAGGACAGCCAGAGTATAAGGCAGTATATTATTTAAATTCGCGTAACACCTATCCCCCTGAACGCAGGGTCAGTGACTGGTCAATGGTCTGGGTAACAATGGCGTTCAGGCCGCCATGGGCTGCGGTCCACTGGAATGGATCGGCATCATTGTTGAATGTCGGGTCAAGCTGGTCACCGGTGACCGTGCCATACACCTGAAAATACATGTCGGGACGGGCCGGAATGGTATCCATTGTCCATGTCCAGTCATCGGACAGGAGTGCCGTCGCGCCAATGCGCGCGCAGGGATGGGCATGGGACAGGGTTACCGCCGTTGTGGTCATGAGGGCCGCCTGTGGACGGTGATAATCGCCATCCCCCCCGATATCTTCCATCTGCAACTGGCGGCGACGTGCTTCTTCCGCAGGGGGGATGTTACGCCACCCATCCCCGTCCGGGGCGGCATGGGCACGATCCAGTGGGTCAGATGCAGGGCCGAAGGCATGTCCGGCGTAGCTGAGTGCGGTGCCTGCGGGCACATGGATCGGACCCCGCGCCGGGGAATCCTGCACAAAGGCGTTTTCCACCGCGTGCTGTTGCAGGCACAGTTCGATTTCACCGCCAGCCCATGCAGGTCGGGCCGACAGGAATGCACAGGCCAGGCCGACATATGCGGCCATGCGCCAGGCTGTCCGCGCCCGGTCAGGCAGGCGATGCCGTTTCCCTGACCGGGAAGCGGCATGTGACGTCAACATGCGATGCATGAAAACGACCGGAAACGACCGCGTATCAGTGGGCGGACTTCTTGCCGCTACCCTGGCCATCAGGGGAGCCGACCATGTCTTCGGATACGAAGCGGATGCTGTTCTGGGCTTCCTGCAGCGCGCTGTCAGCGCCCTTGGTGTCCTTGCCCGCCAGCAGGTTGGACGCACGGTAGACATCGCCCGCGCTGGCATCCAGCGGTGCGATGGCCAGGACGAAGTCAACATCCACGGCCGCGACCTGCAGGTTCTGTGCCGCCTGTGCGGTCTGGCCCTTGTTCAGGCTGGTATTGGCGGACGCCACGGCCGACCCCTTGGGGGACGTGGGCTCAAGGTCTTCGGTCACGATATATTCGCCGTCAACCGGCAGCCATGCGACAGGCTGGGTGGATGCCGAGGCGGAGGGAGCGGGCGCGCCAGCCGGCGCCTTCTTGGGCGGGGTCAGCTGGGCTTCCGCCTTCATGAACACCTTGTTGTCGCTCTTGGCGCGGGTCAGGGCATTGTTGGCGTCGATCAGCAGCTTGGCCGCGCCGGCAGGGTCGTTATTGGCCAGCGCGGTGCGGGCCATGGCGATATCGTCAAACGCGCGGCTGCCATCAGCCGACAGCTTGGCAAAGTCACGATTGACGGCACGGCCGTTGGAAGGGGCGGCATGGGCGACACCCAGCGCGGTTCCCATCATCAGGGCGGCGGCGGGCAGTAAGGCAAACTTCTTCATGGTTCATATCTCCGGTCTCTGTCATTGCATCATCGCGCGGCGCCAGATGTAACAAAAGATGTGGCAACGCAATGCGGCTGCACTGTCTTCGCATGTCAGGCCTGACCCGGCGCAATCATGTAAAAATGCGGTATGGTCATGTTTCCGCCATGCGTTAGTATGAAACAGTGCCGTTCCCGTCTGGAACGGACCTGTCTATCAAGGAATGAACCATGTCTGAATGTACAACCAAGTGCCCTTCCAAGTCCCCTTGCCTCAAGGGCATCCTGGTTCTTGGCGCGATTGCCGGCGTCATCGCGTATTTCCTTAAGAAGAAGAAGTGCAACGGCTGATCTGCCGTAATGTCGTGCCGGCCATGCCCCGTCGGGGCGTGGCCGCGCGCGGCACGTCCTGCCGCCAGGCCCGTGGTGTGCCGTGACGCAGCCGCCAGGGTACCGCCGTATCATCCATGTGGACATGGATGCATTCTATGCCTCGGTTGAACAGCGCGATGATCCCGCCCTGCGGGGCAGGCCCCTTGCGGTAGGGGGCGTGGGCCGCCGTGGCGTGGTGGCGGCCGCCAGTTATGAAGCCCGCCGTTTCGGTGTCCGTTCGGCCATGCCGTCCGTGACCGCGCTGCGTAAATGTCCCGACCTGCTGTTCGTGCCGCCGCGCTTTGATGTCTATCGCGCCGTCTCGGCACGGATTCATGACATTTTTTCGCGTTTTACCCCGTTGATCCAGCCGCTTTCGCTTGATGAAGCCTATCTGGATGTCACGCACCCCCTGCAGCCCTATCCATCCGCCACGGCGATTGCGCAGGCCATTCGCGACCTTATCCGTGAAGAGACGGGGCTGACCGCATCCGCTGGTGTATCCTACAATAAATTCCTGGCCAAGCTGGCGTCGGATTATCACAAACCGGACGGGCAGTTTGTCATAACACCGCGCATGGGCGCCGATTTTGTAGCCGCCCTGCCGGTGGAGGAATTCCATGGCATCGGCCCGGCCACGGCGGCGCGGATGCACGCGCTGGGCATTCGCACGGGGCTGGATCTGCGCCAGCAGCCGCTGTCCCGCCTGCTGCGGCATTTTGGCAAGGCGGCGGATTTCTATTACGGCATCGCGCGCGGAATTGATGAACGCCCGGTCGAGGTCAACCGTCCACGCCGTTCGGTAGGGGCTGAAAAGACATTTGAAGCCGATATCCATGACTGGCCTGCGGCATGTAACAGTGTGGTGGACCTGTCGGCACGGGTCTGGGACCGCTGTACTGCCCGCAGCCTGACGGGCGTTACCGTGACCATAAAGGTAAAATACAATGATTTCCGCCAGATCGTGCGCGGGCGTACGGCGGCGGAACCGGTGCGTGACGCAGGCGACCTGATGGATCGGGCGCAGGCGCTGCTGGCCCCATGCTTTCCCCCGCCACGGGGCATAAGACTGCTGGGCATTACCGTATCGGGACTGCGCGCGCGCGATACGCAGCCTGCGCCCCGGCAACTGGCGCTGTTCGGATAATAAAGAAGTTTCTGGTGAAGCTTTTTTCCAAAAGCTTCAGAAAACATCGCCTTTTTGAAAAAAGGCGATACCCAAAAACTTTTATCTACTCATAGGAAATGATGGCGGCCCGTTCATTACGGCATGCATATGAATTCGTCAGATCGTTCAGCATGTGAAAGGATGGGACCTGTATCGACAACAAACAGGATGCAGGAAGCCTACATGGTAGAGTCCGGACGGGTCATTATGGTTTCAGGTGCCGCGCGCGGCATGGGGGCCGCCATCGCCCGCAAATTTTATGACGAGGGCTGGTGCGTCAGCCTTGGCATGCGCACCCCCCACATGCCCGCATGGGCGGATGGAGAACGTGTGCTGGTCTCCCGCTATGACGCGCTTGACGCCGCGACCGAAGCGGCGTGGGTGAAGGAAACGCAGGCCCGTTTCGGGCGGATTGATGCCGTTGTGGCCAATGCGGGCATTGGCACATGGAAAAGCGTCATCGATATTTCGGAACGCGATATGGATGACATGCTGGAAGTCCATATCAAAAGCCCCCGCAGGCTCGTGGCCGCCGCATGGGACCAACTGGTGGCCTGTGGGCAGGGACGGGTGATCGTGATCGGTTCACTGTCCAGCAAGCGGGTTTATGATGCGGATTCAGGGGCCTATGCCGTATCCAAATTCGGGTCGCTGGCGCTGGCGCACGCCATCCGCCATGCAGGTTTTGACCATGGCATCCGGTCCACTGTCATCTGCCCCGGATTCGTCAAGACGGACATGGTGGCCGGCATGATGCCGGACCTGAAAATGACCCCGCCGGAGGAAATCGGCCGCATTGCCCATTTCCTTGTCACCTCCCCCAACGAGGTCAGCATTTCCGAAGTGCCGGTCAACTGCCGGGCGGAAGAAAGCTTCTGACCGGCCGGCCTGCCACCGCCCGCCGCATGCCCCTGCGGGACGTTCAGGCGGGTGGATAGGCGGGCAGGGGTTCAGGACGCAGGTCGGCGGGCAGGTATAACGGATGTTCAGGCCGGCCCGAACGGCGGCTCAGGCGCATGGCGCTGACGGTAATGCCGTGCTGCTGCAGCATCCGCACCACGTCCGGCCCGCGCGACAGCAGGCTCCTGATCTGGGGGGAGCCGTAAGCGGCAATCACCAGGTCGGCCCGGCGCGCCATGTCCAGCAGGTGACGGTCATTATCGGGGCCAACGGGATCGGGCACCTCCGTCAGGCGTTTCTGGTCGGTGCAGCGATAGGCGAACGTGTTGCCCACCAGCAGCGTGCCGTAGCCCCATGCACGGGCATAACGCTGGCATTTGGCCACGGTGCGGTCATCCCCATCCTCGGTCGCGACCGACGGGTTCATCATCAGCCACATGACAGCGGGGCGATCCGCATTCCACGTGCGCGTCAGTTCATAGCGGTAGCACTTGTCCGGACCGCCATAGACGGCATGGCTGACCACATCATCGGCCAGGCGCAGCGGACGGGAAGACCCCACATGGTGGGTGGCAGACGGCTTGGTATCCATGCCCGTATTCATACGCATGGCCGCGTGAAGGTCCACCCCACGCGGCCATGCATCATCCCATTGGATAAAAAACTGTTTTAGAAAAGTTTCCGGTGAAGCTTTTTCAAAGCTTCAGAAAGAATGCCGCCTTTTTGGAAAAAGGCGGCACCCGGAAACTCTTATTGTTTTTTATCAATGGCCTGTTCTGAAACAGCCCCTTAGCGCGGCGTGCCGATCTTGTGGGGGGCGACCATGATTTCACGGCCCTTGAGCATGCCATCCCAGTATAGCACCGGCATGACCCATTCCTTCAGCATCCATGCCAGATGCGTGGGCTTGCGGCCATTGAGCAGCCATGTCGGCAGGGTCGGCTCCAGCTTGCCGCCATAACCGAATTCCGCCAGCACGATCTTCCCGCGTTCGACCGTCAGCGGGCATGCGCCGTAACCGTCGTAATCGGCGACGGCGGGCTTGTGGTCCAGCGTGGCCAGCACGTTGACCGCAACCACCGGGGCCTGCACGCGCACGGCGGCCGCCGTCTTGGCGTTGGAGGTGCCTGCCACGTCACCCAGTGCGAACACATTTTCATATTTCGTGTGTCGCAGGGTGGCGGGGTCAACCGATACCCAGCCGCCTTCACCTGCCAGCGGGCTGTTGCGGATCACGTCCGGCGCGCGCTGGGGCGGGACGACATGCAGCATGTCGAATTCCGTCTCGGTCGTGGTCTTGGTGCCGTCTTCGGCCACGTTGGTGAAGGTGGCGACCCGGTTCTTGCCATCCACCTTCGTCAGGTTGGATTTCAGGCACAGGTCGATGTGGTAGCGCTGGATGTATTCCATCAGCGCCGGCACGAATTCCTTTACCCCGAACAGGCCCGGCGTGGCGGTGTGGAAGGAGACATTGATATTGTCGGCCAGTCCCCGCCTGCGCCATGCGTCACAGGCCAGGTACATCGCCTTCTGCGGCGCGCCCGCGCATTTGATGGGCATGGGCGGCTGGGTGAACACGGCATTGCCCCGGCCCAGCGTCTGCACCAGCTGCCAGGTGTAGGGGGCAAGATCATAACGATAGTTGGAGGTCACGCCATTGCGGCCCAGCGTTTCGCTCAGCCCCTCGATCCCGTCCCAGTCCAGCGTCAGGCCGGTTGCGACAACCAGCACCTCGTAGCGGATGGATGACCCGTTCGACAGGTGCACAAGGTTGGATTCGGGCTCGAACCCGGTCGCCGCCGCCTGCACCCAGTCCGCGCCGGCGGGGATCAGCCGCTTTTCCGAACGCCGCGTTTGGGACTGCTTGAATACGCCGCCGCCCACCAGCGTCCAGCCCGGCTGGTAGAAATGCGATCCTGACGGTTCGATGATCGCGACCGTGATACCGCCCCGGCGCTTGAGAATGCTGGCTGCCGTGGACAGGCCGGCCGCCCCGCCGCCTACCACGACGACATCATAGGTCAGCCCGTGTGCGGGGCTGGACAGGTTCGGGGCGGCTGGGTCGGTATCTGTCATGAAGGGTCTCCGTAACTCAGAATGTAAAACCGGCTCTAATCGGCTGTAACAGGAATGTCATGAACCGCTGACCGGGATTTTGATATAACTTATACCATTGTCTTCCGGTTCGGGCAGGTGCCCGCCACGCATGTTGACCTGCACCGAAGGCATGATCAGGTTCGGCAGCGACAGCGTGGCATCGCGTGCGGTGCGCATTTTGACGAATGCATCTTCATCCACGCCGTCATGAACGTGGACATTGTCGCGTCGTTCCGCGCCGATTGTGGTTTCCCACGCATATTCGTCGCGTCCCGGCGCCTTGTAGTCATGGCACAGGAAGACACGTGTTTCGTCAGGCAGCGACAGCAGCCGCCTGATGGAATGGTACAGCGTGCGGGCGTCGCCCCCCGGAAAATCGGCGCGCGCGGTGCCGTAATCGGGCATGAACAGCGTATCACCGATAAAGGCCGCATCCCCGATCACATACGCCATGTCCGCGGGCGTGTGGCCTGGTACGTGCAGGGCGATGGCGGGCAGCGAACCCAGCATGAACCGTGTCCCGTCGCTGAACAGGCGGTCGAACTGCGACCCGTCGCGCGCGAAACGGGTGCCCGCATTGAACATTTTGCCAAAGATGTCCTGCACGCGGATGATGGATTCCCCGATCCCCAGCCTGCCGCCCAGCCGTTCCTGCAGCCAGGGTGCCGCGGACAGGTGGTCGGCATGGACATGCGTTTCCAGCAGCCATTCCACCTTCAGTTTTTCCGCCGTCACGTAATCCACGATTTCCTGCGCCATGGCGTGATCGGTCCGGCCGGATGCGGGGTCGTAGTCCATCACGCTGTCCACGATGGCGCAGGCCATGGTGGCGGGATCATGGACGACATGGGTGGCGGTGAAGGTCGGATCGTCAAAAAACGTCCTGACAACAGGCACATGGCCCGTGGCGCGGCATGTTGTGATCTGGCTGGTGGCAGCCGCGATGACAGGGTCGGTCATGGAATGGCTTCCATACTTTATGAATTACATAATAAATGTATGTTATAAGATGGCTTGCGTCAAGGCGCGACAGATGCAAAAGGGCAGGACATGAGCAATGAGGGAAGCATTCCCGCAACCGGTGGCATGACCGAGGCCCGCCCGTTGCGTATTGGTGACGTGGCGCCGGACTTTCAGGCGCGTACCACGAAAGGTGAGATGCGCCTGTCGGATTTCCGTGGGCGCTGGCTCCTGTTTTTCTCGCATCCGGCGGATTTCACGCCGGTCTGCACCAGCGAATTCATGGCGCTGGCCAGGGCGCAGGACCGTTTCGACGCGTTGGACTGCGCCCTGCTGGGACTGTCGGTTGACGGCCTGTACGCGCATCTGGCGTGGCTGGAGACGATATACGAACGCTTCGGGGTCGAAATTCCCTTTCCGCTGGTGGAAGACCCTTCCATGGCGGTATGCCGGGCTTATGGCATGCTGGACCAGACCGCGCAGAACAGTGCCACCGTGCGCGCATGCTACGTGATCGACCCCGATGGCGTCATCCGCGCCGTGATGTGGTATCCCATGTCCGTCGGCCGCTCGGTCGAGGAACTGCTCCGCCTTGTTGAGGCCCTGCGCCGCAGCGCGGGCAATACCGTCATGACACCCGAAGGCTGGGTGCCGGGCGGCGACGTGGTCAGGCCCGTGCCCACCACGCAGGCCGGTGTGCGCAAGGCCACGGGCCAATGCTGGTTCTACAACACCGTGCCCGATACGGGCCGCACGCGCTAGCGCGCCATGCCTGGCAATGGGGAAATGATGCCCGACCACAAGAACCACGACCGCCGTTCCTATATCCTGACGCTGTCATGCCCGAACCGTCCGGGCATTGTCGCCGCGATCAGCCACGCGCTGTTTGAACTGGGTGGGGATATCGCGGGCGCCCAGCAGTTTGATGAACGCGAAAGCCGTATCTTCTTCATGCGCGTCGTGTTCAGCGTGCCGGCCGATGGCATTGCGCGCGGGGGGCTGGACGTGGCGCTGGCGCAGGTTGCCGCCCGGTTCGGCATGAAATGGTCGCTGCGTGAAAACCCGCGTCCCACCCGTACCGTCATCATGGTCTCGCGCTTTGACCATTGCCTTGTGGACCTGCTGTACCGCTGGCGCATCGGCGAACTGGCCATTGAACCGGTGGCCATCATCGCCAACCATCCCCGGCAGACCTATGCCCATATCGATCTGGACGGCATTGCGTTCCATTACCTGCCGGTCACCGCCGCCACGCGCGGGGAACAGGAAGCCCGCATCGCGGATATCGTGCGCGAGACGGAGGCCGAACTGGTGGTACTGGCGCGGTACATGCAGATCCTGTCCGATGGCATGAGCGAATGGCTCGCCGGGCGCTGCATCAACATCCATCATTCCTTCCTGCCCGGTTTCAAGGGGGCGAGACCCTATCACCAGGCTTTTGCCCGTGGTGTGAAGCTGATCGGGGCCACGGCCCATTTCGTGACGCCCGACCTGGATGAAGGCCCGATCATCGAACAGGATGTCGAACGCATCACCCATGCCGACAGCCCCGATGACCTGATCCGCAAGGGGCGCGATATCGAACGCCGGGTGCTGGCCCGCGCCGTGCGCTACTTCACGGAATGCCGGGTCATTCCCAACGGGCACAAGACGATCGTGTTCAATCCATGACGCCAGCGGGCCACGGCGGGGGTGGGCCACGGCGTGGTCCGCGCCCGCAACCCATGCCTGACGCCGATATGCAGTCCGCCGGTTTCCGTCAGGCGCGGCTGGCGCGCAAGACCGCCCTGATCGAGGATTATGTCGAACTGATCGACGACCTGCTCAATGACGGGCAGGAAGCGCGACAGGTGGATATCGCGGCGCGGCTGGGTGTTTCGCAGCCCACGGTGGCGAAGATGCTGGTGCGGCTGGAGGCGGACGGACTGGTGACGCGCCGTCCCTATCGCGGCATTTTCCTGACCGACGCCGGGCATGACATGGCGGCGCTGAGCCGCGCGCGGCACCATACGGTCGAACGCTTCCTGCGCGCGCTGGGTGTCAGCGAAGCCAATGCACGTATTGATGCCGAAGGCATGGAGCATTATGTGGGCGCTGAAACGCTGGATGCCTTCCGCCATGCGCTGGATGCGGGCCTTGCCACTTTCCTGAAAACCGCCCGGAAGCACCGCCACGACTGACCCCGCCGGGGTCGGGGCACGGGGGAAGCGCCCACAGGGGGAATGCCATGACCAGACGCGCGGGTTCCGCCGATCTGCCGCTGCATACCGGTCGTGTGCCCGCGTGGCTGGGGCAGAGCATGGCACGCCTTGGCGCGGTCATCACGCAGGCGATCATCCATCATTACGGGCGCGATGAATTCCTGCGCCGGCTGGCGCATCCCTTCTGGTTCCAGTCCTTTGGCGCGGTCATGGGCATGGACTGGCATTCATCAGGCATGACCACCAGCGTGATCGGGGCGCTCAAGCGCGGGCTGGCCCCGTTGCAGGACGAACTGGGCCTGTATGTGTGTGGCGGCCGGGGCCGCCATTCCCGCCGAACGCCCGATGAACTGCTGGACGTGGGGCAGGCGACCGGCCTTGACGCCACCCCGCTGGTGGCGACCAGCCGCATGGTGGCCAAGGTGGACAGCGCCGCCGTGCAGGACGGATTCGACCTGTACCTGCATGGTTTCGTGGTGGCGGCGGATGGTCGGTGGTGCGTGGTCCAGCAGGGCATGCATACCGGCCGGCGCATGGCGCGGCGTTACCACTGGCTGTCCGAAGGGCTGGAGGATTTTGTCGAAGCCCCGCACGCGGCCATTGATGGCCGCGCCACGCAGTCTGCGATCATGAACCTGACCGACCGCCGGGCCGATGCCTCGCGCCGGGGGCAGGTGGGGCTGCTGCATGACATGGGACCGGACAGGGTGACGCGCGAACTCATGCGCATCGAGGGACGACCGCCCCCACCCGTGCCCGCGCAGGGGGAACTGCCGCACCTGTCCATGCCCGGCCACCACGATGTCCAGCCACAGGATGTGAACATGCGCCGCCTGCATGGTGCGCTGGCGGCGGCGGCGGAAGCGGGGCCACGGGATTTCGCAGGCCTGCTGCGCGTGCCCGGCGTGGGCGCGCGGACCGTGCGCGCGCTGGCGCTGGTGGCGGAGGTCGTGCACGGCGCGCCATGCCGTTTTTCCGATCCCGCGCGGTTTTCGCTGGCCCATGGCGGCAAGGACCGCCATCCCTATCCCGTGCCGGTGGCGGTGTATGACCGCACGCTGTCGGTGATGAAGGCGGCGGTGACGGCGGCGAAGCTGGGGCGGGAGGAACGGCTGGACGCCATCCGCAGGCTGGACACGGCCGCGCGCCGTCTGGAGCGGGACGCGACCGGCCCCACATTTTCCGCCATCATGGCGGAGGAATACAACCGTTCACACGAATATGGCGGCCGGTCGGTGTTTGGGTACGAACCACCGCCGCCCCGGCGGGTTTCAGAAGAAGGGCAGGGAGATCGGGTCATGCGCCATGATGGCCAGCCACAGGACCAGCAGGGACATGATGGTGATGCGTCCCGCCACTCGGGATAGGGGTACGTCTGTCATGCAGTCATGATACCGGGCCGAATACGGCAGAAATACGGACCAACCCGTTCGCCACGCCTGGAGGGCAGCATCACATCCATGACCGTAATCGATCCCCGTCCGCCCCATCCGGCAGACCCCGATCCCGTGCCTGACATGGCGCGCATGGTCGAACTGCAGCGTTACCGGCATCACCCGCTTGCCTTCATTTTGCATTACGTGCGCCTGCATGTGCGCTGGCATGTCATTATTGTCAGCGCGATTGCGATTGCGGTTGCCTGCAACGTGGGCATGTCCGCCATCATCCGCCATCTGGTCAACGGCATGACGCAGGGCGGGCAGGGGATGGGGGCGGTGTGGGTGTCCATCATCCTGTTCTGCGGCACCATCATCTGTGACAACGCGGCATGGCGTGTCGCGGGGTGGATGGCGTCGGGGGTGTTCGTACGCGTGGGCGGCGATGTGCGGCAGGACCTGTTCCGGTATCTGACCGGCCATGCCGCGACCTATTTCGCGGAGCGCCTGTCCGGTGCACTGGCGGCGCGTGTGTCGGCGGCGGCGGGTGCCGTGGTGGCGCTGGAAAACATGGCGGCGTGGAACCTGCTGCCTTCGGTGCTGAACCTTGTGCTGGCCATTGTCACCCTTGGCACCGTCAGCCCGTGGATGGCGCTGGTGCTGGTGGGCATGACCCTGCTGCTGGGTCTGGGCATATACCGGCTGGCGGGGCGGGGGCAGTTCCTGCACCTGTCCTATGCCGCCGAGGCGGCGGAGGTGGACGGCGAAATGCTGGATGTAATGCAGAACCTGCCGCTGGTACGCGCCTATGGCATGATCGGTTCCGAACATGGCCGCATGCGCGGGCGCATTCAGGTGGAAACGGGCATGCACAGTCGTTCGCTGCGGTACATGGAACAGCTGCGCATGATCCATTCCACCGTTACCGCCTTCATGACCACGGGGCTGCTGGTCTGGGCGGTGGAACTGTGGCGCATGCACCGGGCCACGACCGGGGATGTGGTGATGGTGACGACGCTGGGGTTCCTGATCCTGAACTGCACGCGCGACCTTGCCTTTTCCATGGTCGAGGCGATGAAGCATGTCACCCGCCTGTCCGAAACGCTGGGCCACCTGCTGGTGCCGCATGAACGCAGCGGTGTCGTGGAATCCAGGATCCTGCCCCCCGCCGCGTGCCGGGGGCATGTGCAGTTGCGCGATGTCAGCTTTGCCTATCCCGGCAGCCCGTCTGTCCTGTCGCATTTTGATCTGGATATTCCAGCAGGCAGCCGTGTCGGGCTGGTGGGCGTGTCGGGATCGGGCAAAAGCACTGTCCTTGCCCTGCTGCAGCGCCAGCGTTTCGTGCAGGCGGGGGCGGTGGAAATGGATGGCATCAACATTCTGGAACTGGATGAGGCCAGCCTGCGCGCCACCATGGCGGTCGTGCCGCAGGATGTGTACCTTCTGCGCCGTTCGGTAGGGGAAAACATCCGTTATGGCCGCCCCGACGCCACCGATGCCGAAGTCCGCGCGGCGGCGGAAGCCGCAGGATGTACCGGCTTTATCGCCGCCATGCCACGCGGCTTCGATACCGTGGTGGGGGAACGGGGGGTCATGCTGTCGGGCGGGCAGCGCCAGCGTATCGCCATTGCGCGCGCCTTCCTGCGCAATGCGCCGGTGCTGATTCTGGATGAGGCGACCAGCGCGCTGGATGGTGAAAGCGAGCGCCATGTCCACGCCGCCCTTGAACGGCTGATGGTCGACCGCACCGTGATCGCGGTGGCGCACCGCCTGTCCACGCTGCGGGGGTTCGATCGTATCGTGGTGATGGAAAAGGGACGCATCGCCCAGCAGGGCAGCATGGCCGAACTTGAACGCGTGCCCGGCCCCTATCGTGACAGGCTGCTGCCCATGGGCGGCGACCTGCCGGTATAGGGATCAGTGCGTGGCGGCAGGGGGTGTGGGCCGGTCTGTTGGCACCAGCAGGGTGTTGGTGCCTGCGGGTGGCGGCGGGGTTTCGACCATGCGGGCGATGGCGGTGCGCGTGCTCAGCACGCCGTGGGTGGCCTGTCCCCGGTCGTCAGGCATGTCCTGCTGTGGCGTCATGAAGACCATGCCCTGCGGAAAGGCCATGAGAACCCGCCTGCGACGCAGGAAGTTCATGCCCAGGACGCTGTAGCTGGTCTTTTCCACATTCACGTCCAGACCCAGATCCTGCCACGTTCCCAGCGTGACATTATCGAAATGATGCCGCCGCCCGTTGAGGATCTTGCCTGCATTGGTGCGCACATGCATGTCCGCATGCAGCATGGCGCTAGTCAGGCCCAGCGCGCGGGCATCCCTGCGGGAAAGGGAGGAGATGTCCGCCCCCGGCTCAACCTCCATCCGTACGGATCGCTCCCCCACCCGCAGCGCCACCCCGGTCATCCGCCCCGTGGAATCGGGCAGCAGCGGCAGCGCGGTGCCATCCGCCCCCAGCCAGTCACGCATTGGCGGGCATGCCCTGTCCTCCCGCGGGAGGAACAGGACCATGCGCCGGGCCGGAAAGTCGAACAGCACGTCATAATTACCCAGCACGTCATACCCGATGATCCCCAGAACGGGTCGGGCGTTGATATGGGGCTGGCCAATTCCCTCCAGCAGGGCGGGCACGTTTTCCGCCATGCCGTTGTTTATGCGCATGGTGTTCAGGGTGGTGGTGTAGGTGGTGTCCTCCCCCGCAATGGTCTGGATGTTTATGATGGATTCGGGCTGGAAATCATGCGGGGTGGCGGCGTACACGCCCACCCTGTCCTGCGTCACGCTGATATAGGACAGCCCGTCCGTCGTGTTGAACGTGACGGGAATGATGGGGCTGCCGCTATTGGTCAGCAGCGGGGCCGTAATGACATGGGCGATGCAGGCGGCGGGCAGGCCGTATGCCAGTTCCGGCGGGGCTTCCGGCGCGGGCGGGGCATGATGGGCGGGACGGGCGTGGACGGACCCCGCGCAGGCCATGATACCCATGGCGCACGCGCCCGCGCGCATGATGCGCGGCGGATGCAGGTCAGTCAGGCTGGTCAGCCAGGTATTCCGCCACATCGGCAGATGCGTCCTGTGGCGATTCGGTCTGGTCGAAACGGGTGTAGTCAACGATGATCCGTCCATCAGGCCTGGCGTTTATGATATCCACGAAGCGATGGTTATAGAGCATACGGTCAAATCCGTAAGCGGAGCGAGCGAATACTGTCTGGCCGGATGCTTCGTCCGTGCCGGTCAGGCTGACGATGATTTCCGCTTCCTGCGCCGACAGGTCGTTTTCGGTCATGTTGTACAGCGGGCTGTCCTTATCAATGACATGCGTTGGCGTGCAGGCGAAGCGCAGGACCGGCACATGCGCCTGCTGCAGCGGCAGGGGATCGAACTGTCGCACCACCCGGCCCGCGGGCGTGCGGATCAGGCGGGCCAGCGCACATTCCACGTCAACCGACAGGATCGGGCTGCGCCTGCAGTTGGCAATGCGGATATCAAGGTGAAGCTGGTTGTTTTCCCACAGGATGAGCGCCTTGTGGCTGAACATCACCCGTGCGCGTGGACGTGAAAAACGCGCGAAGATCAGCCCCGTCGCCAGGGCATTGATCATCATGCCGCCCAGTACCTCCACCGTTGCGATCAGGTTGGCGGTATGGCTGACGGGGATCATGCCGCCATAGCCGACGGTGGATAGGGTCTGCACGCTGAAAAAGAAGAAATCGGCAAAACTGTGCGGATGCGTGCCGCTGATTCCGTTACTGTCCGCCATGTACAGCAGCGCGAACAGCAGGTTGATGCCGACGTAAACCAGCAGGTAGCCGTAGAAGAACGTACTCCACGGCGCGGTCAGGGCATGGTGGTAGAAATCGGACCAGATACGGTCAACCTGTCCCACGCGTATGATCGTGTCGTCGCCCCGGTCCTCCAGCCGGTGGTGATTCGGGGCCGATGACGGTCGGGGCGGGGACGGGTCGGGCGGGATGGGGCGGTCTGGCGTGGCATCCTGTGCCATGGCGTATCCTGTGTGCGGTCGAACGGCATCAGGATCCAGCCGCCCTGACAAGTTTTATAATATTCCATGTCCCGTCCCAGAACAACGCCCGTTCTGCTGGACGGCGCGTCCATGCTGTCTGCATATCCATGGGAACATGGCCGCCAGAGGAGAACCGCAATGACAGATGACCCGACTTCCGACCCGATGGAACACATGGCCCGGACGCTGGAGGGGACAGGGCGATACCGTGTTTTGCGCCCGCTGGCGCCACGCGTGCTGGACCAGTACCCGGAGGGGACGGGCACGCGGCTTGGCATGTTCCTTGACCTTGAGACAACCGGGCTGAGCGCGGCGAAGGACGAAATCATCGAATTCGGGATCGTTCCCTTCGTCTATACGCTGGACGGACGGATATTGGGGTCGCTAGAACCCTTCAGCCGCCTGCGCGAACCATCCTGTCCCATTCCGGCCCAGATTACCGAACTGACCGGCATTACCCCGGCCATGGTGGCGGGACAGTCCGTCACCCCGGAAGAAGTGGAGCGTTTTGTCGCGCCCGCGTCATTGATTATCGCACATAATGCAAATTTTGACCGCAAGTTTGCGGAACGCTTCACATCTGTCTTCACCACCAAGCCCTGGGCATGTTCCATGCGCGACGTGGATTGGGCGGCGGAAGGGTATGAAGGCCGCAAGCTGTCCTATCTGGGGATGCAGGCGGGTTTCTGGTTTGATGGGCACCGGGCGGTGGATGACTGCCAGGCGGGGATCGCGATCCTGGATCGTGACCTGCCGGTATCGGGGCGTCCGGCGCTGGGCGTGCTGCTGGAAAATGCCCGGCAGATCCGTTGCCGGATATGGGCCGAGAACGCGCCCTATGAATACAAGGACATGCTGCGCCAGCGCGGTTACCGCTGGAATGACGGAACCGATGGGAACCCGCGTGCATGGTCCATCTCGCTACCTGAGGAGCAGGTGGAAGCAGAACTGGCCTTCCTGTCAGCCGAGGTCTTTGCCCGCCCCGTTGAACTGCCCGTAACCCGCATCACGCCGTGGGACCGCTTTTCCACGAGGTGCTAGCGCGACTTTGGCGCAATGCCCTGTAGGATGTGAAACGGGAAATTGCCGCAATGCGGGCCAGTGCGCGCTGGCATGGCGCGAAATGCGATCAGGACAGGTTGCGGATCGGGCATGTCGGCCATCATGAGGGGGGACGGGGCCGCTACAGGCCCTCCTTATTCACGAAAGACGGTATCGCGGCCCAGTCGCCTATGGCGTGTCCCAGTCAGGGTCGTTCAGGTTGGAGATATAGGCGCTCCGTCGCCGTCGCTTGCGCATAGGGGCGGGTTCAGGTGCATGCACGACAGGGGAAAGCGGGGGCAGCGGGGCGAATATCTCCCGGATCCGTGGCATCGTATCCCTGTGGGCGTCCTGCTTTTCCAGGTCTTGCAGCAGCGTGTACCCACGTCTGAGCCATTGTATGTCGCGCCTCGATCAGGGTATCGGCCTGTTCCGCCGACAGCAGTCGTATGCCCCGTTGCCCGAGGTCACGGGCACGATCCAGATAGCACAGGATGTCAAACGCATGTCCGGGGGCATGTCGCCACTGGCCAAGCTGTTCCAGCAGCCGTTTCGCGCTCCATTCGATCAGGGTGGCGCGGGGGAAGGGTGGTTGCGTGCTGGTGGCGACATGGCTGCGGGCCGCCTGCAGTTGCGACAGGGTGACGTCATCCATATCGGCACCGCGATAGGGCGTCAGTGAAATCACGCGTCCGGATTCGTCAACAAATCGCAGCCGTCTGCGTGAAACCGCGCGGAGCCGTGTCATGTGATCGGCGGGGAGCAGTGGCACCATGTCGCCACAATACCACAGCGTCCAGTCACCGGTATGGAGGGACAGGGCCGCATTGTCTTTTCCCGCCTGCCTGAAATCCGGCCCCGAATGGGGGGGAACGCCCGTGTCAACCGTGGTGGCCGGATCCAGCTTCCGGGCGGCGCTGACCGGCACCCCGGTCAGCAGGTCATGGCGGGTTTCATCCCCACGCAGGCGGAAACATCCGTCCCGCGTTACCGTGGCCGAAGGCGGAAGTACAGGCCCCAGCCCGGCCTCCCATGTCACTTCCCATGGCGATGGGGCGTCCGGTAGCGCGTCGTGATCCCTGATCAGGACCGGATACCCTTCCATCGGGAAGAACAGATGCCCGGCCCTGCTGTAGCGGCCCACCCGTTTCCCGGTCCGGTCATAATAGATCCGGGGTGCGAAAGACCTGTCGCGCGGCCCCGCTTCGCGCAGGCTGTCGGATGACAGGCTGGCGGCAACCAGCGCGCCATGCGACGGCTGGCATGCCGGCAGGGAGAGGCTGGTGCAGGACGTCGCTTCAAGGCATTCTGCCTGCACCGTAATGTCGAACGGATTGTATTCCCCCCATTCATCCACCCGTGCGCCCATCCCCTGTGTTGCCGGGGACGAGAGAAGCAGCATCCGGTCCGTATCCAGCCACTGGCAGCCATCAAACAGGATGGAACGGCTTCTGCCATATCCCCCCTTGTCCAGGGCATCCAGTTTCAGGTCATAGAGCGCGCCGCTTTCACCCATGATCAGCATCCCCCCGTCATAGGGCTGGATGCAGCAGTCAGGATTCCCGGTTCTGTCCGTTATGCTGGTGTCGTCGTACGCGCAGTTCTCGACAGCCCGCGCCAGAGGGTCGCGCAGGCTGACAGGATACACCCGGTCCGATGAAATCTGGTAGATGAACAGCGTATTGCCGGGGTATGCGAAGCCGTCGCTGTAATCATACCCATACCGGAGCACATATTCATCCCGCGTCCCATCTGGCGACCGGATGATGATGGTGCGGTTCTGTGCGTACTGTCTGGTGTAAACCTCTGGCCGGGATGCGGTATAGGGTGGCGGAACAAGCTGGAAACCATTGCACAGTTCGCGAAGGATCGTATTGTCATCCAGCAACATGACTTCGGGTGCCGGGGCGCATTCCCCGTATTCCTGCAACAGGTCATCGTAGCAAATTTTATTTTCCGCCAGCAGCAGTCCGGGCGTCGTACTGTCCGGAACCTGCAGGAAATACTTCTTGTGGATTTCAATCTGCCTGTCGTCGGCATCGCCCTGTACCATGACGAGGCGCCACATGACGGATACGCCATTGGGGAGCGTGCAGAGCCGGCCTTTTTTCTGCAGCGGCACGGTTGATGGGGCAGGAAGGCTGCCGGAACGGATGCGAGGCCTGCGCGTGGACCGCCGGCGGGGCTGGGGAACGTGCCGGGCCGGAAGGGTGGCGAAGGTCGTAAACAGGGTTTCGTGGCCCGCGGCATCGCGATGGCGAAGCGTGTCGCCTTCTGTTACGAAGATCCCTGCGCCGTTTCCGGTCTGCAGGGGCAGGATGGGCGTTTCATCCGGCTCGGAGGGGTCAGGCGGCCCGTAGAGGGTGTATGTCCCGTCCATCTCCACGGCCAGCATCCTGCGTTCGGCACAGAACAGGAGGCGGCGCGGCAGATCGGCCGCCGGAAGGGACAGCATGGTGGTCGCATCCCGCCCGCCCACCTGTTGCCGGTCAAGCGGAACCAGGGAGAGGGTGAAGCCGTCATCCATGGCAAGGCCGACCCAGGCCTGTTCGTTGTCCTGGCTGTCGCGTTCGATGGCGACAAGGCGGAACAGGATGCCGGAACGCGGAGACGCGCGACAGCAGGCCGTAAGTCGTCCGCGTTCATGGCCATCGAGCGGGTCCAGCAGCATGAAGACGACGCCATCATGCGCATCATAATCTGTCGTGGGCGTGCGCGTGCTGATGCCACACACGATAACCGCCTGCCCGGACTCTGGCCCGTATCCCGCCGGGAAATGGGGGGACATGAACATGTCACGCAGTTCGCTGTCGGGGTTGTCCAGAACGTCCAGCGGCCAGCACACGATCCGCAGGAGCGAGGGCGCTTCCGTCATGTTGCGCAGCCAGCGGAACGTCCGTCCCTCACCACGCAGCCATTGCATGGCCATGGTGTGCAGGGGTGTGTTTTCCGGTTCCGCCAGGAACTGCTGCAGCAGGCGGGAGAGCACCATGGCAAACCGCTGCATGATGCCGCCGTGCTGCGCGTCGTCTGCGGCATTGATGCCTGCGATCAGGTTCTGCATGTAACCGCTCTGCTGGCGCAGTACCATCCGCAGGGATGCGACCTGTTTTCGGTCCGGTGCGATACGTTCCAGGCGCGCAAGGTCGTCAATCACTTCCGTGATCAGGCCGACGGCAATACGTATGGCCAGCGCTGCCGGATTGCCCAGATAGGCATGGGCTTTTTCCAGCGCGTCGTGTGATGACAGGGGTTTACTGGGCGCATCGGGATCGGTGGCGATATCCAACAGCAGTGCCGGCACCTGCCTGAGCGCACGCAGGTCGGCCGGGGTGATGTGCTGCCACGCCGGCGCGGTGTCGTCCTGCTCGCCCGGATGCAGCCAGGCATGGGCCACACCGTCAAACCACAAGGCCAGCGCCCCCCGGCATGCCCCGAGGGCGGGAAAGGACGGATCGGTGGGCAGGGTGTGCTGGCATTCCGTGAATTTCTGGTGGAAATAGCGGATCGTGATGCCAAACGGGTCAGCCGTCGCCGTTTCGATCAGAAAGGGTTCCAGACGCCCCAGAACGCGTGCGACCAGCACGGGGGGAATCATGTCGGGCCAGATATCCTCCATTTTCCAGTGCGAGGTTGCCCTGACCCGCGCCATCATCCCGGGAATGAGGCCGATGCTGCCAGCCAGTTCCCGGCGCGACAGGCCAAGGCGCGCCAGCGCCAGCATCCTGATGGCGGCGCTGGAGACCGCTGGCGTGCCCACATGCCCGGCATTTTCCAGCATGGCCCGGACCCATTCGTGCAATGTCCATGCGCCGCCGCCAGCATGCGTGCGGAAGACCTGCGTTTCCTCAATCCGGGGATAGGGCGCGAAGGCCAGGGTGGCGGCAATGCGTATGGCGAGCGGTTCGGGCGCATCGCCCAGCAGCCCGAGGAACAGGCTTCGCCTGCCCGGCGGCTCCTCATCATTGAGCCTGCGCGGGATCTTGAGTGTCGCGGTCAGGGTATCAAGCAGTTCATGGGCCACCGGCGCATCCGCGTCGCTGGGCGAAAGGCGCAGGGGCGGCGTATCCTGCGCATCGGCGGGGCACCATTGCCCGCGCGGCAGTTTCAGCGGGCGGGACCAGTCCGGGTCGGGTGGATTACCCTCTTCGCTGCGTATTCCGATGCACGCGACAAGCTGGCGTTCCGCCGTATCGTCTGTCCGTGTGGTTGTGGCGGCCGTCTCGATCACGCGACGCAACCGGGCCAGGGCACGCGGGTCCAGATGATCAAGTCCGTCAATGACCAGCCACAGCGGGGCGTGCGTATCCGCACGCGTCATCCAGGCCTGCACAGCCTGTTGCAGCCTGTCAAAGCGCAGGCTGTCCGGTGTCGCGCCTACATAATATTCAAGGATGGCGAGGCCGGGCGTCATCTTTTTCGCCGCCTTGCGCAGCCGCATCACCAGTTTGGCCAGCAGCGCGGTCTTGCCCACCCCGCCGCTGCCGGTCACGATCTGGAAGGCGCTCTTTTTGTGGTCAGGCGCGAACAGGGCCTGCAGCCTGTCCAGTGTTGGCCCGCGTCCGTGGAAGATGAAATCGTCATCTTCCGGTCCGTCGTTTTCTGGACTCTTATCTTCCGGGCCGAAATAGTACAGTGGCGGGCATCTGTTCTCGCCAAAAAAGCGGTGGGCATCGGGCGGGCTGACATGTTCGTTCAGCAGTTCATCGACATGTACGCCCAGCCGTCCAAGAACAAATCCGGTATCGAATTCCCGATATCCTGCAAAATCATCCAGATGCTTGGGATCGCTGTAGTAATCCTGCAATGTGGTCCACATGTCGGTGCCAAGCAGCTTTTCCATCCGGCTGTTGTCATCGTTGCCGGACTGCATGCAAAAGCCGTGGCGCAGCAGGGTGATCGGCTTTCTTACCACGTTCAGCCCCAGCATGATTTCCTGAAAGGTGGCGCTGGTACACAGGTTATAGCGGATGTCCCGCTTATCGTCGGTGGACAGTTCCTTTATGGCATAGGCATCAAACAGGTTGCGCAGGATTGTCTGGTCTGTGTTCCACTGTCCCGTATTGGCATCCGTTTCGGCCGCAAGGATGCGGACATCCTCCCCGTCCTCGACCAGGGCGGAGAACCAGCCCTGATCCTTCATGATGGTGCTGTCGGGCCTGTACCAGGTTTCAAGGGCCCGCTTTGCAGTGTCATCGGCCTGGCCGCGCAGGGTTTCATACAGTTTCTGGCCCAGCAGGTTGGGCAGGGGACGCCAGCCCACGCGCACGCCCAGCAGGCCGAGGAAATTGGGTTTTTCCGTCAGGCGCTGGCAGCGCAGGATCTCATCAAGGCACAGTTCAAGCGTGTCCTGGCTCCGCGCATCAGCTTCATTGACCCCCCAGCGCAGGTCAATCACCTCCAGTTCGACCCCTTTCTGCACGAATTTCTTCTCAAGGGTGGGGAAAACCTCGGTATGGAGTAAATGGCGCTCAGTTTGGAAATCCAGAAAGGTCGAGCTAAGAAATATGCGGAAGACTTTCAAATTTCTTATCCTTTGGTGTGGTATTCTGGATGACCATTATTGGCAGGGATATCCATGATGCCTGCATGCCATGCGGGTCGGGTGGCAGGGTACATGGTATTGGTGTCAGGTGGCGCAATATGCCCGTGGTCTGCGGGAACTATGCGGGCAGGACAGGGAGCATATATATTGCGCAGGTAGCGCAGTCCGCTTCCTGTCACATGTTCAGGGAAATGCCTGCCTGCGTACACGCAGAAATAGGGAGCAGGCGGGGACAGTATATAATGAATTTATGATGAATGGTATGATAAAAAATAGTAATATTGGAATTGTACCATGTTATGCGCTGGATTGTGAAGAGTAATTCTGTCTAATTTCACCATATGTACCATGCAGGACGGCATCATGCCCCGAAAGTTTGTGCATGAAGCAGGGAATATCCATAAAAGAATGTTTGAAAACAGATTATTAATAAATAAAAGTTTTTGGGTGCCGCCTTTTTTTAAAAGGCGGCGTTTTCTGAAGTCCGTGCGATATCGCAAGGGCTGGCAGTTCAAACAGTCCCTTAACCGGGACGCTGCGGCATGTCATCGTTTGCCCTGCCAACACCCGGGTTCAGGATGTCCCGCCCCATCGCGCCGATTTTTTCCAGATTGGCTTCAAACAATGCCGGTCGCGCAATCTGGCCGGTAATACGCAATCACCTCGTAAAAATCCCGAAGCGTGCCACGGGTGTAATTCTGGCTGGCGTTTCTGAACGTGACGCGTTTTTCAAGATGTGATGCCGGTCTTTCCTGTCCGTGCATGAACAGCATGAAACCGGGCCATGTCAGAAACGGTCGTAACGCGACAGAAATGGGTGTGAGAGACCTTTGTTTCCATCTTGCTACCGTTTATGTCGTATCCGTTTCGTATCAATGTCTTCCCCATCCGCCGGGCCGGAACGGGGCTGAGGACAGGTCTGCCATGCAGATTTCCATCTTCGGTTCCGGCATAACAGGCGTCACGATACGGTGAACATGAGGCGTAAAAGTACAGGATATGCACGAAGGGCGGTTCAGGACGTGGGCGCGCGAAGCGGAATTTTCCGCTGACAGGCCCGCGCGGCCGATCATGGTCAGTCGGGTCGGTACGCCGCCAGCGGCACGGATAAGGCCGTCATGGCGAAACTGAAGCCGACCGCAGATGGCGGCGGGCAGAGCGCAACGTATTTTGCACTGACCCGCACCGATGTCGTGGATTTCAAAAGGGACAGGCATGACAGATGATGAATTACTGGCGCATTTCGCCAGCAATGCCCCGGATTTTCAAAAAATACTGCCGGATCTGACCACGGAAGAAAAAAGCAGTTTCTGCAAGATTGCACGTATTGTCCATGATGCGGGTCTGGACTGGTACTTCACTGATAAAACAGACGAATACTTTCGCTTTGGTCGCAAGAATGCCTATGACAAGATGGCTGGCCGACAGAAGGTGCTCGGCTTCATGGAAAAGAAGGGGGGCAAATGCCGCCTTTCGTTCAATGCAGGAAGCCTGCCGGACCTGCAGGAATACAAGGACGGATACTTCCCGCTTGATGGTAACGCCGTAAATGTTATCCAGCGTGTCCTTGCCCATAATCAGGAAATCATCAGGGAAAGACTGGCATCAGACCGTCCCGGCCTGTGGCCTGATAACTATCCGCCCCGTTCGGAAAACAGTAACGCACCCACGTCGCACGACGCCATGACAGGAAAAGAAGACGCCATGCCCGATACATCCACGCCAGATGCCGTGAACCTGATTCTGTACGGGCCGCCGGGTACGGGCAAGACCTATGCCACGGCGGCCGAAGCCGTGGCGCTGTGCGGTGAGACGGTGCCAAAGGACCGCGAGGAACTGATGGCGGTCTATCACCGCCTGATGCGTGCGGGCCGGATCGAATTCGTCACTTTCCACCAGTCCCTGGCTTATGAAGATTTCGTGGAAGGACTGCGTCCCCAGCAGAACACGACAGTCTGCGGCCCCGAAGGCGAACAGCCCGCAGCAGGGTTCACGCTGGCGCCAAAGGATGGCATCTTCCGCCAGATCGTGCGTGAAGCTATGAATGAAAACCTGGAAGGGAAAGACCTGTTTTTTCAGGGAAAACAGTTTTTCAAGATATCCCTTGATGCGACTGATGGCAGTGATAACGACCATATCTTTGAAAACGCCATAAAGGGTCGTTACGCCACCATCAGCTATGGAAACGTGGATTTGAGAGATCCGCGTTTTGTCGACCCGGACGCCATCCTGCACGCCATGCGGGAGGCAGACGTGGGGAAACAGGGGAACAGGCTCGAGCCCAGATCAGGCTGGGTCAGGATGCCGACCGTCTTTCGCAACAGTATCCGCAATGGTGACATTCTTATCGTCTCACGCGGGGAAAATGCGTTCCGCGCCATTGGCATGGTAACCGGTGACTATGACTATAAACCGCTTGAGTTACAGCCGAATTACGTGCATCGCCGCCGGGTGGAGTGGCTGTGGGTGGACCCCGCAGGCCAACCGGTCAGCAATATCTATCCCCCCGGTTTTTCCGGGGCGACCCTTTATCAACTGGACCGCAACCAGGTCAACATCCCGGTAATGGAACAGTATATTGAGGCGCAGCAGGACGTACCACCCGCCGCGGCGGAACCTTATGTCCTTATTATAGATGAAATCAACCGCGCCAATATTTCCAAGGTCTTTGGCGAACTCATTACCCTGCTGGAACCCGATAAACGGCTGGGCAAGCCCAATGAACTACGGGTGCGCCTGCCCTATTCGGGTGACCTGTTCGGTGTACCGTCCAACCTGCATGTCATTGGTACGATGAATACGGCGGATCGCTCCATCGCGCTGCTGGACACTGCGCTGCGCCGCCGGTTCGATTTTCGGGAACTGATGCCTGATCCGGATCAGCTTAAAACCGTGGATGGCATCGACCTGTCAAAGATGTTGAGCGCGCTGAATGAACGGATTGAATACCTGTTCGACCGCGAACACCAGATCGGGCATGCCTATTTCATCGGGTGCAAAAACCGCAGCGATATCGACCGGGTCATGCGTGACCGGATCATCCCGCTGCTGGCGGAATATTTTTACGAAGACTGGGACAAGATCGCCGCCGTGCTGGGGGACGCGGACACGAACCGTGAAGGCGGATTTCTTCTGTGATGGGGTGGACGGCTCCCAACGGCATCGCGATGTGCCAAGGTGAAGTCGTTGCAGAATTCACAGAGGAGGCCACCCATGGAACAAATTATCCGTATTGGCATGGACACGTCAAAAAGTGTTTTCCAATTGCACGGTGTAAACGCGAAGGAGCAGCCTGTTTTGCGCAGGAAGCTATCCCGCCGGGAGATGGTAAAGTTTTTTGAGAAACTGCCCCCGATTGAAATCGCGATTGAGGCCTGTGGCGCCTCCCATTACTGGGGGCGGGTGCTCTCGTGTCTGGGACACACAGTGAAGCTGATCGCGCCGCAGCTCGTGAAGCCTTATGTCAAGCGCGGGAAAAACGATGCCGCCGACGCGGAAGCCCTCTGTGAAGCGATGAGTCGGCCTACAATGCGGTTCGTCCCGCTCAAGAGCGAGGAAGAGCAGGCAGCGTTGATGCTGATTGGAATGCGGGCACGACTTATCCGGAACCGCACACAGCTCGTCAATACGATCCGGGGATATGCTGCCGAGTTTGGGATCACGGCGCCCAAAGGCATGTGCCGGATTGAGGCACTCCTTGATCGGATCGCTGCGGACGAAAGCCTGCCCACATTGACGCGCGAGTTGTTTGCCCTTCACGCAAAGGAATATGCTGAATTGCAAGGTGAAATCGAACAGCTTGAGGGCAAGGTGATGGCATGGCACCGCGCCAACGAATGCAGTCAGCGTCTTGCGAAAATTCCGGGCGTTGGCCCGATCGGCGCAGCGCTGCTGATGATGAAAACGCCTGATCCGCATCTGTTCAAATCGGGTCGAGCCTTTGCGGCCTGGATCGGATTGACGCCCAGGGATCACTCAACCGGTGGAAAAACAAGGCTTGGCAGAATCACACGCGCTGGCGATGAGGTCTTGCGAAGCACGCTGGTGGTTGGCGCGACCGCAGTCGTGTCGCATGCCCGGCGGACCAATGGGAAGAATGCCTCATCTTGGTTACGTGAATTGCTGGAGCGCAAAAAACCGAAACTCGCAGCGGTGGCCCTTGCCAATAAGATTGCGCGGATTGCCTGGAAACTGATGGTCAGCGGCGAACACTATAAGCGCCTTCTGCAGCAACCCGGCGCAGCTGCTGTTTGAGCTTAGCCTGGCACGATGCGCTGACATTTGACGCTCTCGTGCCGAGCTGAGGTCGTGGCTTGCAAGTAATAGAGCAGATGGTGTGATCGATCGATCCATGGCGTGAGAAAACCCGTGGCAACCAGTGGTCATCAAAGACCGCTTCTGTGTTTGGGGCTCACGCTGCGGAAGCCATCTTGGCCAGCGACCCTATGGCCGCATCAACAGGCCGGACATATGGAAGCAAAGATCCGATCATT
>NZ_CADP01000005.1 GCF_000285295.1 Komagataeibacter europaeus LMG 18890
TGGTCCGCTTTACGCTTATCCCCGGCCAGCATTACGACACGGTCGGGGTGGCGCCTCTCCTTGAACCGGCTGATTTTGGGGGACTTCTTGCCGACAAGGCGTTCGATGTCCACTGGATCGTGGACACCATACGCGCACAAGGGGCCTGCGTGGTCATTCCCCAGCGTCGGAACCGCCTCGACAGGCGACCCTTCGATGGAGCCCTGTTCAAGGCGCGCCATCTCATCGAGAACTTCTTCTGCAAGCTCAAGGAGTTCAAGCGCATCGCCATGCGAAGCGACAAGACCGACAGATCATTCGCAGCGATGATTTATCTCACCGCCGCAATCATCAATTCGCGTTAATTCCCAACAGACCCCAAAAAACTTCCTTATGATTACAGGATATTTTCCAGCGGGACCTATAAGGACTGAAGTTCAAACAGCCCGCGATAGATCCCGCCCTCACGCGTCATTAGGGCGTCGTGGGGGCCATCCTCGCACACCTGTCCGTGGCGGAAGACGATAATGCGGTCCAGTCCCATCACGGTGGACAGGCGGTGGGCGATGACCAGCACGGTGCGTCCGGCCATCAGCCGCTCCATCGCCTGCTGGACCAGTGTTTCAGACTGCGAATCAAGGCTGGATGTCGCCTCGTCCATGATGACGATGCGGGCATGGCTTAAAAACGCGCGGGCAATGGCGATGCGCTGGCGTTCCCCACCCGACAGCTTGACGCCGCGCTCGCCCACCATGGTGGCGTAACCGCGCGGCAGGCGGGCAATGAAGTCCGCCGCGTTGGCCTGCCGGGCCGCATGTTCGATTTCCGCCAGCGTGGCATCCGGCCGGCCATAGGCAATGTTTTCCGCCAGCGAACGGTGGAACAGCAATGGCTCCTGCGGCACGATGGCGATCTGCCCGCGCAGGCTGGACTGCGTGACAGTGGCGATATCCGTCCCGTCAATCATGATCCGTCCCCCCTGCACATCATACAGGCGCTGCAACAGCCGCGTCAGCGTGGTCTTGCCCGAACCCGACGGGCCGACAAGGGCCACCTTGCTGCCCGGCGCGATATCAAGGTTCAGGTCATCAAACAGCACCCTGCCATGCTGTCGTTCATAACCAAAGCGCACATGCTCGAAACGGATATGGCCCTGCGTCACCCGCAATGCCGCGGCGCCAGGGTGGTCGGCCACCGCGGGCTGCGTATGGAACAGGGTGACCAGTTCCTCCATTTCATTGACCGAACGCTGCACGACCGAGATCTGCTGGCCGATATCACGCAGATAGCCCTGGATCACGAACATCATCGTCAGCACATAGGCCACATCCCCCGGCCCCGCGCGGCCATGCATCCATAACAGCGCCACCCCCGCGATCAGCACCATGCGCATGATGAGGGCGGCAAGGTTCTGCAGATTGGCGCTGTCCGTCCCGCGCAGCCATGACCGCACCGTGCGCTGCCGCCAGCGGCCCGCCACCCATGCCAGCCGCGCATCCTCCCGCGATTCCGCGCCACATGCCTTCACCACCGCGTTGCATGTCACCGCATCGGACAGGGTCGCGCCCATGCGCGTGTCCCACGCATTCGCCAGGCGCGCGGAAGGCGCGACATAACGCAGCGTCAGCATGACCGACAGCGCCACCAGCGCTGCCGATCCCACCGCCAGCACCAGCCCCATCAGCGGCCAGTGAAACGCCAGCACGGCAGTCGTGGCGCACAGCACGATTCCCTCCGGCACCAGCATGAGAAGCAGCGTGTCCCCCAGCGTATCGACCGCCCCCATCCCGCGCGTGATGCGCCGCACGGTTGACCCGGCAAAGTTGGAAGCATGCCACTCACTGGAAAACCGCTGTACGCGGGCGAACACTTCCGTCACGATGCCGGTCATGACGCGCGATGTCAGGTGGGTAATGCCGATATAGGCCGTACGCCGCGCAATGATGCCGCCCGATCCCAGCACGGTCAGGCCGATCACATCCCATATGGCGCGGTGGACCGCCGTCCGACCCGCCGGATGGGACACGTCATTGACCAGCCAGCCCGCCACCAGCGGCATCATCACATCCGCCACGGTGGCCGCGGCGATCCCCGCCAGCGTCCACGCCAGAAAGCCGGGATGCGCGCGCCACCTGCGCCAGACAAAGCCCAGCACCGCGGAAAACTCATGTCGTCCCGATGCCGGGCGGGAGAAAAAGGATGCCATTGCCACCACGCCATGATGCAGGGAACCATGCGGCCATGCGTTCAGGGCACATGTACCACCGGGGCCGGAACGACTACCCTTCGCGGTTGCCATGCGCAAGGACAATGACCCCGCCGGATGGCGGGATGATTTACACTGCACCCCGCAACGCCGCACAATGTCCGACGATCCACCGCCTGCGATTACCAGATGACAACAGCCAAGACCCCGAAGAAACCCGCGCGTCGCGCCATGACGCTGGCGGAAGTGCGCGCCTTCATCACCCAGCTGGCCGCCGCCAACCCGAATGCCGAAAGCGAACTGGATTTCGTGGACGACTATACCCTGCTGGTTGCCGTGGTACTGTCGGCGCAGGCGACCGATGCCTCGGTCAACAGGGCGACAAAAGCGCTGTTCCGTGACGCCCCCACGCCACAGGCCATGGTGGAACTGGGGGAGGAAAAGGTCGGCGCACATATCCGCACCATCGGGCTGTGGCGGACCAAGGCGCGCAATGTCGTGGCCCTGTCGCAGCAGCTGCTTGCACGTTTTGACGGCAAGGTGCCCTATGACCGCGCGGCCCTTGAATCCCTGCCCGGCGTGGGCCGCAAGACGGCGAATGTGGTGATGAACGTGGCGTTTGGCGACAGCACCATGGCGGTCGATACCCACATATTCCGCATTGGCAACCGCACGGGCCTGGCGCCGGGGACAACCCCGCGCGCGGTGGAAGACCAGCTTGTCCGCCGCATTCCCGCCGACATGCTGCGCCCCGCGCATCACTGGCTGATCCTGCACGGGCGCTATGTCTGCAAGGCCCGCAAGCCCGAATGCTGGCGTTGTCCCGCCTTTGACCCGTGCCAGTACCGCATGAAGGACGACCTGCGTGCGGTGGGGCCGGATAAGGCGGCGTCTTCTGAAGCTTTTTGAAAAAAGCTTCACCAAAAACTTTCTTAGACAGAACCTGCCATCCGCCGAGCGAGGACGATGGCCCGCGTGTGACAGATATCGTGACCGTACAATGTGGTGCGGTCACGACAGCAAACGATGCTATTCCGCCTGGGCCATGGGCAGGTCAGGCACGCCCACCCCACCGGGCCGCATGACCCATGGCCGTGCCCCGCGCTCCTGCCGGTCAGACAGCGCCCTGATGCCGCCTGCACGGTCGGGATACAGGGCATAGGCCCCGTTGCGCCACATATCGAAACGCCCGATTACCATCACGCCGGGACATCCGCCCTGCCCCGACAGGTTCACAACCATGCGGGCGTCGCGGCATGACCTGCGACCCGGCCCCCGTGCGGAAAGCAGCAGCAGGATGTCCCCGTCCCGCTCCCGCACGCGACATGTGCCATCCCGGCAGGATAGCGGTCCCTGCCCCGCATCATCCGGCAGTACGCTGGCTTCCAGCCCCGTCACGCGCTGCCATTCCCGCAAAATGAACGGATCGGGGTGGCCGCCGGGACCGGTCAGCAGCACATGCCCGCTCACAACACCCGCCATGCGCGCATCCGACGACACCATCACCACCGGTTGCGCGCCCCACCATGGTGACAGCAGCGCCAGCGCAACCGGCACGGCCCCCAGCAGCCGACCCCGTCCACCCCACAGGCACAACCAGCACAACCCGGCAAAAAACAGCGCCAGCCCGCCATTGCCGATGGCCGGCACCCCAATACGCGCCACCGGCAGGCAGGCCACCTGCCGCGCCAGCCATGCCACCAATCCGATCCCCCACCCCATGGGAACCAGCGCCAGCTTTTCCCACCCCGGCGGCATCAGCACGAAGGACAGCAGCCCCCACGGCATGATCCATACCGACATGAGCGGCACGGCCAGCAGGTTGGCCAGCACGAACCACGGCTGCACCGTGCCAAAATGCGCCATGCCGACCGGAATGCAGGCACTGCCCGCCAGCACGCTGGCCAGCAGGGGATGGGCAAGCCGCCCGCCTATCCTGCGCCACCACGCCACGTCGTGCTCCCATGCCGACAGGTACGGACGCAGCGCGTCGAAACCGGCAATCAGCGCCATGACCGCCGCAGCCGACATCTGCAATGGCAGTTCGGCCACGTTTTCGGCGTTGAGGCACAGCAGGGCGGTCACGGCCACCGCCAGCGCCCGCATCGACACCACACGCCTGCCCACCATTAGCGCCACGACCGCAAGCCCCGCCATGAACAGGCTGCGCTGCGCCGGCAGGTGCGCGCCGGTAATGATGACATATCCCCCGCCGGCCAGCAGCGCGCAGACCGCCGCGATCTGCCGGCATGGCCAGAACAGCGCCGCGCGTTCGGACAGCGCCAGCCCCATGCGCACCCCCGCCATGACCAGTCCCATGACAATGGCAAGGTGCAGCCCGGCAACAGCCAGCAGGTGGGCCAGCCCCGCATCGGCAAAGGCGTCCCGCACGCCGGGTGCAATCGCCCCGTCCGCCCCCGCCAGCACGGTTGCCGCGATATCGCCGCGCACGCCCGGCAGGGCCGCGCGAATCCGCACGGCCACGGTCTGGCGCAGGCTGGCGATGCGGGCAGACAGGCCGGAGGGAGCATGGCCATGCCGGCATGTCACGTCATCCAGCGCGCGCGCATTCCCCGCACGCCCGTCAAACCATGCCCGGCGCTGGGCATCATAGCCCCCCGGCAGAGCGGGAAAGGCAGGGGGCGAAAGCATGACGCGCGCCAGCAGCGTATCACCGGGCGCGGGGACACACACGTCATCGGGCCGCAGCCGCAGCACCAGCACACGGCGCAGCGGTGGCATGCCGGTATTGATGCCATCAAGGAAGCGGACATCCGCCAGACGCACGCGCCATGTCGGCGTGCCATCGCGCAGGACCTGCGCGTCCGCATCCAGCACACGCCCCGTCAGATGCACCGCCCGGCGGGGCAGGTCGGGAAAGGGCGGCATGTGATGCGCCTGCACCCAGGCCACCAGCGCTCCCGCCGCAAATGCCCCCAGCACGCCGCAGCCGATGCGCACCGGCAGCCCCGTCCCCCATACCAGCCGCGCGGTGACGCACCCCGCAACCACCGCGGCGCCCCCCCATGCCCAGATGATCGATGGTTCCCATGACAACGTGAAATACAGCGCCATACCCGCCGCCAGCAGGACAGGCAGCCACAGCACGAACCGGGCATGCTGCCCCCACAGCCATGCACCGACACCCACACACATGCGTGACAGCCCCGCCCGGATGCGGTCGATATTCTGGCGCGGCAGGACAACCCCCGTCATGATCTGCACCCGTGCTGGCGGCCATGCCCATGCGTGGCCGGAATGCACACCCTAACGGCCCGGATGGCACACAGGCCAGACTGCCCCCTGTCAGCAGGGCGAAAACATGCTAAAGAACCGGCTCATGACTGTCCGTACCCGCTTCGCTCCCAGCCCCACCGGCCTGCTGCATATCGGCAACGCCCGTGCCGCCCTTTTCAATTTCCTCTATGCCCGCCACCACGGCGGCCAGTTCCTGCTCAGGATCGAGGATACCGACCGAGAACGCTCGACCCAGCAGGCGGTCGATGTGCTGTTCGACGGGCTGGCGTGGATGGATATCCACCCGGATGAAAAGCCGGTGTTCCAGTCCACACGTCAGGCACGCCATACCGAAGTGGCGCATGAACTGCTGGAAAAGGGTCTGGCCTACCGCTGCTACTGCACGGCAGATGAACTGAAGGAAATGCGCGAGAAGGCGATGGCCGAGGGCCGTCCCCCCCGCTACAACGGCATGTGGCGCGACCGCGATCCGTCCGAAGCCCCCGCCAACACCCCCTATACCATCCGCATCAAGGCCCCGCGTGAGGGTGAGACCACCATCCATGATCTGGTGCAGGGCGACGTGCGCGTGGCCAATGCCGAACTGGATGACATGATCATCCTGCGTGCCGATGGCACCCCGGTTTACCAGCTGGCCGTGGTGGTGGATGACCATGACATGGACATCACCCATGTCATCCGGGGCGATGACCACCTGACCAACACCTTCCGCCAGGCCATGATCTACCGCGCCATGGGCTGGGACCTGCCGCATTTCGCCCACCTGCCGCTGATCCACGGGCCGGACGGCGCCAAGCTGTCGAAGCGGCACGGCGCGCAGTCCGTGGTCGAATTCCGTGACATGGGCTACCTGCCCGAAGCGCTGGACAACTACCTGCTGCGCCTTGGCTGGGGCCATGGCGATGCCGAGATCCTGTCGCGCGAAGAACAGATCAGGCTGTTCGACCTTGACGGCGTGGGCCGTTCGCCCTCGCGCATGGATTACGCCAAGCTGCTGTACATCAACGGCGTATGGCTGCGTCAGGCCGATGACACGCGCCTGACCAATGACGTGATGGAACGCCTGGGCAAGATGGAAGGCGTTGATACTTCCGACGCCACGCGGGCAAAGGTACTGTCCCTTATGCCGGGGCTGAAGGAACGCGCGAAGACGCTGGTGGAACTGGCTGACAATGCCGCCTTCCTTGGCCGTTCGCTGCCGCTGTCGTTCAATGCGAAGGCTGAAAAGCTGCTGACGCCGGAAAACCGCGTCATGCTGGGCAGGCTGGCCGAAGCCCTGAAGGCGACCGGGCCGTTTACCAAAGAAAACATCGACGCGACCCTGCGCCAGTTTGCCGAAACGCATGAGATGAAGCTGGGCAAGGTGGCGCAGCCGCTGCGCGCAGCCGTGACCGGCAGCACCATGTCGCCCGGCATTGATGACACGCTGGCGGCCCTTGGCCGTGACGAAGTGCTGGCGCGCATCAACGCGGTTGCCGCCCATGAGTGAGCGCGGCAGCCATGGCAGCAATGTCTTCCTGACCCGGCCCGCGCGCCACCTGCTGGGGGTGCAGGGCATGCATCCCGGCCGGATCACGCCCATCCTTGATCTGGCGGAGCATTACGCCCTGCTCAACCGGTCGCGCAAAACCCCGCGCGACCTGCTGCGCGGCCGCACGCTGATCAACCTGTTTTTCGAGGACAGCACCCGTACCCGCACCTCGTTCGAGCTTGCGGGCAAGCGGCTGGGCGCGGATGTGGTGAACATGACGGTCGCCAGTTCCTCGGTCAACAAGGGGGAAACTCTGCTGGATACGGCAGCCACCCTGAACGCCATGCATACCGACCTGCTGGTGGTGCGTCATTCGCAGTCCGGCGCCCCTGCCCTGCTGGCGCAGAAGGTGCAGGCCAGCGTGGTCAATGCCGGTGACGGCACGCATGAACACCCGACACAGGCACTGCTGGACGCCCTGACCATCCGCCGGCACTTCGGCATGTTCGAAGGGCTGACCATCGCCATATGCGGGGATGTGAGCCATAGCCGTGTCGCACGCTCCAACATCCACCTGCTGACCGCCATGGGCTGCCAGGTGCGCGTGGTGGGGCCGCCGACACTGGTGCCTGGCGCGATCGGGGCGCTGGGGGTCAGCATCCACCACACGATGGAAGACGGGCTGCGCGGGGTGGACGTGGTGATGATGCTGCGTGTGCAGCGCGAGCGCATGAAGGGCACGCAGGTACCCAGCGCGCGCGAGTATTTCCGTTTCTACGGGCTGGATAACAGGCGTCTGGCGCTGGCGAAGCCGCATGCGCTGGTCATGCATCCCGGCCCGATGAACCGGGGCGTGGAAATCGACAGCCGTGTTGCCGATTCCGACCAGAGCGTGATCCGCGAACAGGTGGAAATGGGGGTTGCCGTGCGCATGGCGGTTCTGGACATCCTTGCGCGTGGGGGAGATGGCGCATGAAGCCGGTCCTGTTTGAAAACGTCCGCCTGATCGATCCCGCCAGCGGCCTTGACCGCCCCGGCCGCCTGCTGGTGCGCGACGGGGTGATTGCCGGCACCGACCTGCCGCAGGCCGAAGGCGCACCGGAAGGGGCCGATATCATTGACGGCGGCGGCCAGCTTGTCCTGTGTCCCGGCCTGGTGGACATGCGGGTGACAATTGGCGAACCCGGCTATGAATACCGTGAAACGGTACTGTCCGCCGCAAGGGCGGCAGTGACCGGTGGCATCACCACCATCGCCGTGCTGCCCAATACCAGCCCGACCATCGACAACCCCGCCCTTGCGCGCCTGCTGCGCGCGCGCGGCGTGGAAACGGGCATGATCGACATCCTGCCCTATGGCGCGCTGACACGGGAATGCGCGGGCACGGAAATGGCGGAAATCGGCCTGCTGGCCGAAGCGGGCGCCATTGCCTTTACCGATGGTCCCCATGCCATTGCCGACAGCCGGACCATGCGGCAGATGCTGACCTACGCGCGGGGCTTCGACGCGCTGATCGTCCAGCATCCCGAAGACCCGTCACTGTCGCGCGGCGGGTGCGCGACCGATGGCGAACTGGCGACCCGCCTTGGCCTGCCGGGCATCCCGGCGGCGGCCGAGGCCATCCTGATCGCGCGCGACCTCCGCCTTGCGCGCATGACGGGCGGGCGGCTGCATTTCGGCCATGTCTCCACCGCCGAGGGGCTGGACCTGATCCGCACGGCCAAGGCCGATGGCGTCAGGGTGACATGCGATACCGCGCCGCCCTATTTCGACCTGAATGAAACCGTGATCGGGGACTTCCGCACCTATGCCAAGCTGTCGCCACCGCTGCGCGCGGAAGCGGACCGGCAGGCCGTGTGCGCGGCACTGGCCGATGGCACGATCGACGCCATCGCATCCGACCACATGCCGTGCGACGCGGATGACAAGCGCCAGCCCTTTGCCGTGGCGTCCGCCGGGGGAACGGGACTGTGCACGCTGCTGGCCGTAACCCTGGCGCAGGTGCATGCAGGCAATATCGGCATGATGGACGCCCTGGGCCTGCTGACCCATCGCCCTGCCGCCGTGCTGCGCAGCGGGGCCGGAACGCTGGCCGCTGGCAGTCCCGCCGACCTGTGCCTGTTCAACCCCGATACGGGGTGGATCGTGCGGGCGGGCGAACTGCCGGGCAAGGCCCAGAATACGCCCTTTGACGGCCGCGCGCTGGAAGGCCACGTGCTGGGCACGTGGAAGAACGGACGACGCGTCTTCGGGGCCACCGCCGCATGATATACGGCATCCCCACCTATGACATGCCGCTCATGGCGGCGGTTGCGTTCCTGTCCTACCTGATCGGCAGCATTCCCTTCGGGCTGGTGCTGACGGCGCTGTCGGGCAATGGGGACATCCGCAAGATCGGGTCGGGCAATATCGGGGCCACCAACGTGCTGCGCACCGGGCGCAAGGGACTGGCGGCGGGCACGCTGGCGCTGGATGGCACGAAGGGGGCATTCGCGGTTTTCTGCGCTTTCGTGCTGTGCCCGTTCCATACACTGGCCGCCGAATCCCTTGCCGCCATCTTTGCCGTGGCGGGGCACTGCTTTCCCGTGTGGCTGAAATTCCGTGGTGGCAAGGGGGTCGCGACCGGGCTGGGCTGCATACTGGCGCTGATGCCGGGCGTCGGGCTGTGCTGCTGTGCGTTGTGGCTGATTTTTGCCAAGGTCACGCGCATTTCATCCGCGGGCGCGATCATTGCCTTTGCTGCCCTGCCGCTGCTCATGATCCGGCCGGGACGGATCGACTTTTCCTCCCCCGCCTATGTCGCGGGCTGCCTGATCGCGGCGATGATCCTGATCCGCCATCATGCCAACATCACCCGCCTGCTCAAGGGCACGGAACCAAGGATCGGCCAGAAAAGCGCATGAGCGTGCCCGATGCCGCCACGGTGCTGGCCTGCCTGCGGCTGGCGCGAACGGATGGCATCGGCCCGGTCAGCTACCGCCGCCTGGTCCGCACGCATGGCAGCGTGCATGCGGCGGTCGACATGCTTGAACGCGGGGCCACCCGCATAAGCCGCAGCGTGGGGCCGATATGCCCACGTGATGACGCGCTGCGCGAAATCGACCGCCTGCAGGCCATGGGCGCGCACCTGCTGGTGCATGGGCAGCCCGGCTATCCCCCCCTGCTGGGTCGCCTGCATGACGCGCCGCCGGTCTTGGGCGTTCTGGGTGATCCGGCACTGCTGGCGAATCGCATGGTGGGCATCGTGGGTGGGCGCAATGCGTCCTCGGGCGGGGTCCGCATGGCGGAAAGCCTTGCCGCCCTGCTGGCCGCCCAGGGCGTGGACACCGTATCGGGGCTGGCGCGCGGGATCGACGCCGCCGCCCATCGCGGCGCGATGACGGCTGGCCGCACGGTGGCGGCCATTGCGGGGGGACTGGACTGTCCCTATCCGCCTGAACATGCCGCCCTGCAGGACCAGATCGCACGCACTGGCGCGGTTGTGACCGAAGCCCCGCCGGGCACCGTGCCACAGGCGCGGCATTTCCCGCGCCGCAACCGGCTGATTGCGGGTCTGGGGCTGGGTTGCGTCGTGATCGAGGCGGCACTGCGTTCAGGCAGCCTGATTACCGCACGCATGGCGCTGGAGTATGACCGCACCATATTCGCCGTGCCCGGATCGCCACTGGACCCGCGCTGCCAAGGCAGCAACGACCTGTTGCGCCAGGGCGCGGTGCTGACGGAAAACGAACGTGATATCTTGCGTGAACTTCCTGAATTCATGGAAGAAACCACGTTGTTCCCCCTGCAGGCGCCGCCGTCTTCTTCCGCGGCGCATGGTCCTGTCCCGCGCCATGAATCCCGGCCACGGGCAATGCCCGCGCCGCCGCCTGCCCCACCACCAGCGGGGACGGGCGACCTGCATGAAATGATAGAGGGTTTTCTATCTTTCACACCATCGCCTGTTGACGATCTCGTACGGCGCTGCCAGTTCTCGACAGCAGCAGTCCTGACCGTCCTGTCGGAAATGGAGATTGCGGGCACGATCGAATTCCTTGCGGGGGATATGGTCGTGCGGCGTCCACCCCCTGCCTGACAGCCGGGATTATACAAGGTTTTAGAATCGTGATCCGGAGACAGAATGACTGACGTCGTGGTGGTCGAATCGCCAGCCAAGGCGAAAACGATCAATAAGTATCTGGGTGATAACTACACGGTTCTTGCCTCGTTCGGGCATGTACGTGACCTGCCGCCCAAGGATGGCAGCGTCAGGCCCGACGAAGGTTTTGCCATGGTATGGGAAACCGACGAGCGCGGCAGCCGCCAGATCGCGGCCATTGCCAAGGCGCTGCGTGGGGCAAAGCATCTCTACCTCGCCACTGACCCCGACCGTGAGGGCGAGGCCATTTCATGGCACGTACGCGCGATCCTGGAGGAAAAGAACCTCCTCAAGGGGATCGACGTGCAGCGCGTCACCTTCAATGAAATTACCAAAAGCGCCATCAAGACCGCGATGGCGCACCCGCGCGGGCTGGATTTCCCGCTGATCGAGGCATATCTCGCCCGCCGCGCGCTGGACTACCTCGTGGGGTTCACGCTGTCGCCGGTGCTGTGGCGCAAGCTGCCCGGATCACGCAGCGCAGGCCGCGTGCAGTCGGTCGCCCTGCGCCTGATCTGTGAGCGCGAGGCGGAGATCGAGGTCTTCAAGCCACGCGAATACTGGTCGGTCATCGCCCGCATGACCACGCCGGGCGGGGCCGCATTCTCCGCCCGGCTGACCCATCTGGACGGGCGCAAGCTGGACCAGTTCGACCTGAACAACGAAGCCCGCGCCATGGACGCCAAGGCGGCGGTGGAAGCTGGCGACTTCAGCGTTGAAAAGGTCGAGCGCCGCAAGGTCCGCCGCAACCCGCCGCCGCCCTTCACCACGTCGACCATGCAGCAGGAAGCGTCGCGCAAGCTGGGCATGGGCGCGCAGGTGGCCATGCGCACGGCCCAGCAGCTGTATGAAGGCATTGATATCGGTGGCGAGACGGTCGGCCTGATCACCTACATGCGAACCGACGGCGTGCAGATGGCGGGCGAGGCCATCGCCGCCATCCGTGGCCATATCGGCCACAGCTTTGGCGAACGGTACGTGCCCGAAAAGGCGCGCATCTATTCCACCAAGGCCAAGAACGCGCAGGAAGCACATGAAGCCATCCGCCCGACCGACGTGCGCCGCACGCCCGCGGACATGGCGCGCTACCTCTCGCCTGAACAGAAGAAGCTGTATGACCTGGTGTGGAAGCGCTCGGTCGCCAGCCAGATGCAGTCGGCCGAACTCGATCAGGTCGCGGTCGATATCGTGGACCGCCAGCAGCGCGTCACCCTGCGCGCCACCGGTTCCATGATTGCATTCGACGGTTTCCTGCGCCTGTACAGCGAAGGCCGTGACGATTCCCCCGCCAGGGCCGACGACGATCAGGACCGCATGCTGCCCGCCATGAAGGAACGCGACGCCATCGGGCGGGGCGAGGTCACGGCGGAACAGCATTTCACCCAGCCGCCGCCGCGTTATTCGGAAGCATCGCTGGTGAAGAAGATGGAGGAAATCGGCATTGGCCGTCCCTCCACCTACGCCTCCATCCTGACCGTGCTGCGTGACCGTAACTACGTGCAACTGGAAAACCGGCGATTCGTGCCCGAGGATCGCGGGCGGCTGGTCACGGCTTTCCTCACCTCCTTCTTTGAACGCTATGTCGATACGCAGTTCACGGCGGGGCTGGAGGAACAGCTTGACGATATATCCGGCGGGCGCGCCAACTGGCGTGATGTCATGTCCGCGTTCTGGTCCGATTTCTCCCACGCGGTGGACCAGACGAAGGATCTGAAAATTTCCGACGTCATCACGGCGCTGGATGCGGACCTGGCCCCCTACTTCTTCCCGCAGCGCGAGGACGGGCAGGACCCGCGCGTCTGCACCGCCTGCGGCACGGGGCGCCTGGGTCTGAAGCTGGGGCGGTATGGCGCGTTCATTGGCTGTTCCAACTATCCCACGTGCCAGTACACCCGCAAGCTGGTGGTTGACCCCTCCAAGGAAGGCGAGGACGCGGCGGCGCTGAAGGATGGCATGCGCGTGCTGGGCACCGGGCCGACGGAGGAGGAAGTTACCGTGCGCCGTGGTCCGTGGGGCCTGTATGTGCAGCAGGGCGAGCCCGACCCCGAGGACAAGAAGGCCAAGCCGAAGCGCGCCACCATCCCGCGCGGGCTGGATGGCGACAAGATCACGCTGGAACAGGCCGTGGGCCTGCTGTCCCTGCCGCGCATCGTTGGCATCCATCCCGAACTGGGTGAACCGATCGAGGCCGGACTGGGCCGCTTCGGGCCATATGTGAAAATGGGCGCGGTATACGGGTCGCTGGACAAGGATGATGATGTCCTGACCGTGGGCCTGAACCGCGCGGTGGATGCGCTGGCGAAGAAGCTGGCTTCCATCCGCACTATTGGCCCCCACCCCAAGGATGGCGAGCCGGTCATGGTGCGCAAGGGCCGCTTTGGCCCCTATGTGCAGCATGGTTCGATCGTGGCCACCGCGCCGCGTGGGCAGGACATGAATGATGTCACCATGGACGAGGCGCTGACGCTGCTGACCGAAAAGGGCAAGCCGCTGAAGGCCAAGGGCAAGAAGGCGACCACCACCCGCAAGCCCGCCGCCCGCAAGACCAAGGCCAAGACGACCGAGGGGGCGGAAGGCACGGAAGACGCGAAGCCCGCCCCGAAGAAAAAGGCGGCCCCGCGCAAGGCAGCGACCAAAACGGCCGCCAGGACGACCACGCGCAAGACCACGACCCGCAAGAAGGCCACCCCGGCCAAGACAGAAAGCGAGACTGACTGATCATGAAACGGCAGCGTCCAGCAACTTCCGAGGTGCCGGACCCCCTGCCCACGGGCACGCCACAGGTCCGTGCGGGTGGCCTGCCGGATCGTGAACAGCTTCGCGCGTTTATCGAAAACGCAACCGGGCGGATCGGCAAGCGCGAGATCAGCCGGGAATTCGGTCTGGGCCCGGAACACAAACAGGCCCTGCGCCAGATGCTGCGCGACATGGCGCTGGATGGCACGCTGGCGCCCGCGGGCGCGCGGCGGTTCCGCGTTTCGGACCGGTTGCCCGAATCCATGGTCGTGCAGGTGACCGGCACGGATTCGGATGGCGACCCCATTGCACGTCCCGTGCAGTGGGATGGGGAAGGCAGCGCGCCGGTCGTGTTCATGCACCCTGAACTGCGTGGCCGGGCCGCCTTGGCACCGGGTGAACGCGTGGTCGCCCGCCTGCGCCGTATCGGGCCGGGTAAATACGAAGGCCGCACGCTGCGTCGCCTGACCGATGCGCCGATGCAGGTCGTGGGCCTGTTCCGCACCCTGGATGCGACCGACCCCATGGCGTCCGCGCCCGCCCGCTACCGCCCGGCGGGCACCCTGACCCCTGCTGACCGGCGGGCAAAGGCGCAATGGGTCATTCCCATGGGTGAGGACGCGGATACCCCGGATAACGAAATCGTCATCGCCACCCCCCTGCCCCAGTCCGGGCCGGGGCTGCATCCCGCGCGGATCATCGAACGCCTTGGCCCGCAGGGGGACGCCCGGACCATAAGCATGATCGCGGTGGCCATGCTGGGAATTCCGCATGTCTTCCCATCTGAGGCACTGGCGCAGGCCAAGGCCGCCCGTGGCGTGACGGCGCAGGGCCGCACCGACCTGCGCGACATGCCGCTGGTCACCATTGATGGCGCGGATGCACGCGATTTTGATGATGCAGTCTATGCCGAACCCGATGGCGACGGGTTCCGCATGACCGTCGCCATCGCCGATGTCGCATGGTACGTGCGCCCCAACAGCGCTCTGGACCGCGAGGCCCGCCTGCGGGGCAATTCGGTCTATTTCCCCGACCGGGTGATTCCCATGCTGCCCGAGGACCTGTCCAACGGGTGGTGTTCGCTGCGACCGGGGGAAGACCGGGGCTGCATTTTCGTCAACATGGATGTGGCTGCTGACGGCGCCATCAGCAACGCCCGATTCGGCCGCGGCATCATGCGCAGCGCCGCCCGCCTGACCTATGAACAGGTGCAGGCCGCGCGTGATGGCGCGCCGGATGAGATCATCGCCGGCCTGCCCGACGGCCTGCTGGACAGCCTGTTCGGGGCATGGCGGTGCCTGTCCGCGGCACGGGCGCTGCGCGGCACGCTGGACCTTGAACTGCCCGAACGGCTGGTGCGTCTGGGTGATCACGGGCAGATCGCGGCCATCCAGCCGCGCATACGCCTCGACAGTCACCGTCTGGTCGAGGAATTCATGATCGCGGCCAATGTCGCCGCCGCCCGCTGCCTGGAGGGACGGCACCTGCCGTGCCTGTACCGGATCCACGCGCCGCCGACACCCGAACGGCTGGAAAGCCTGCGCCGCACACTGGATACGATGGGACTGAAGCTGCCGCCGGTGGGCAGCCTGCGCGCCGCCGACCTTGACCATGTGTTGCGTCAGGTGCGCAATACGGACCAGGCTGGACTGGTGAACGAACTGATCCTGCGCGCGCAGAATCAGGCGGAATACAGCCCCGAACCGGTCGGGCATTTCGGCCTGTCCCTTGCGGCCTATGCCCATTTCACCAGCCCGATCCGCCGTTATGCCGACCTGTTGACCCACCGCGCCCTGCTGGTGGCCATCGGTCTGGAATCCGGTCCCGCCCCCAGCCATGATGAACTGGAGGAAGCCGGGCTTGCCATAACCCGCACCGAACGCCGCGCGGCGCAGGCCGAACGCGAAACGCTGGAACGCTACGCCGCCACATGGCTGCAGGCCCGCGTGGGCACGGTCATGGACGCGCATGTATCCAGCCTGTCGCGATTCGGCATTTTCACCGTACTGGATGCAACCGGCACCTCCGCGCTGCTGCCCATGTCTGCCCTGCCGGAAGATCAATGGCATCATGACGAAAAAACGCAGACATTGGGCGGACGCGATACGACCATGGTATTCCGCCCCGGTCAGGCCCTGCGCGTACGGATAGAAGAAGCATGCGCCATCCGGGGGACAGTCCTGCTGGCACTGCCCGACACCCCGCCCAGCCACCGCAGGCGGCGGACATGAAACGCTGCCGGTTTCCGGTCATCATCCTGCTCCCCCAGTCCAGGGGGCGGGAGAACATGGGCATGTGGCGTCGCCGCATCTCCACGCTTGGGCATATCCCGCGGGACACCATCGTCCTGCTGCTTGTCATCGTCCGGCTGACCACGGCCGCCTGCGCCGATGACATGCCCACGACCCCGCGCACCCCCACGCCCCAGCCACCCATGCATGAAGACAGCGTGGACACGATCGAGGGCGCCAGCATGGACCTCGGGGTCATTTCCTCGGTCATTCAGGCGAGTCTGTCATTCCTGCAGCCCCGTACGCTGGACAGCCATGAAATCCGTGACTTCGCGCTATGGGGCCTGAACGGGCTGAGCGCGCTGGACCCGTCGCTGAGCATCGAGGAACAGCACGGCTTCCTGCAACTGGCTGCAACGCAGAAAACCGTCCTCGCCCTGCCCGTGCCTACGGCGGACGACGTGCCGGGATGGAGTGCGGCCATCACCCGCATACTGGATGTGGCATGGCACAATTCCCCCGCCATGCGCAGCACGGGACAGGATGGGGTGCTGCAGGGATTCTTTGATGAACTGTTCAACCACCTTGACCCGTATTCACGCTACGTCCCGCCGGGGGCGGCCGTATCGGACCGCAGCACCCGCACCGGGGGCGAGGGCACGGCAGGCCTGACGCTGGGGGTGGACCATCACGCCATCATCATCACCGCCGTCAACGCGAATGGCCCCGCATGGCCTACCACCCTTGCGGCGGGGCAGATCGTGCGCGCGATCAATGGACGACCGACCGAGTCCCGCAGCCTTGAGACCGTGACCTCGTGGCTCAACGGTCCCAATGGCAGCCTTGTGCGCATCATGGTGGAGTCGAAGGGACGGCGGAGCACGGTCACGCTGCACCGGGCCTCCACCCCGCCCGAAACCGTATTCGCCTATACCAGCGGCAAGCATGTCGTCCTGCATATCACCGCCTTTTCCGCCAACACGGCGGAGGAAATGAGCCAGTATCTGGACGAAGCCATGAACGTGCCCGGCATTTCGGGCCTGATCATCGACCTGCGCGGCAACAGGGGCGGCGTGCTGCAGCAAGCGGTCACGACATCGGCCCTGATGCTGGACCACGGCGTGGCGGCCATAACACAGGGTCGTGACCCGCAGGCCAACCACGTCTGGGCCGTGCAGGGGGGCGACATGACCAACGGACTGCCCATCATCATCCTGGTCGATGGCCGGACCGCCAGCGCCGCCGAGATACTGGCCGCCGCCCTGGCGGACCAGAAGCGCGGCGTGGTCATAGGCAGCGCCACGCTGGGCAAGGGACTGGTCCAGACCATCGGGCAGATGCCCAACGGGGCGGAACTGTTCGTGACATGGAGTCGCGTGCTGGCGCCGCTGGGCTGGCCGCTGCAGGGACTTGGCGTCATGCCGCAGGTCTGCACCAGTCTTGGGGAAAGCGAACTGGAACGCCAGTTGCAGGACCTGGCCGAAGGATCGGCCGACAGCCGGGAATGGATCGCGGCCGCCCGCCAGATCCGCTATCCCGTGGACCTGGCACGCATCCTGACCATTCGCAAGGCCTGTCCCGCCGCGATCGGCACCGATGGTGACCTTGATGCCGCCCATTCCCTGCTGGACAACCCGGTCGAATATCATGCCGCCCTGGCCACCATACCCGAAGATGGGGCGACACCCGCCGGTGGCGGCTAGGCCACAGCCATGCGGGAAACCGTGCTATTCCTGCATACCTCCCGCTGTTTTTCTGCATTACCGGAGAAGTCCATCCCAATGGAAGAAGCACGTCTGAAAACCGGCATCTGGGTCAAGGCAATGCTGCGTCAGGCTGGGCAAAAGGGAAATCCGGGCATGGTGCTGCACCATGGTGATGACGACGCGGGGGGCGTTCTGGTCGTGCTGCTGGGGCGGGGGGGACAGATGTCCGTGCTGGCCCGGACCCGCACCCCCGATGGACGGCAGGCATGGTTCCGCGCTACAGGGGATGCGGCTATAGATCAGGCCAGCGTGGATGCCTATGTTACAAGGCAGATGGAACGGGACCCGGATTTATGGGTTCTTGAATTCGAGACACCGGACCTGACGCCACCGTTTGAAGCAAAGTTGATATGAAAGACGTGTTTCCACAGGTTTGAAAAAATAGTGAAACCGGACCAGACAGGGGTGTGGCATCTTGCACACAGTCAGGTGCGCCAGTTTGCGCGGCGGCCCAAAGCAGCCGATAAGGTGGCGGCAATGGATTGTCAGGGCTGGTTTCTTTCAGCAAAAGAATGCTGATGCTGATCATTCCAGGGAATAGGGCACGTACACCCGACCGGGCCGACATGCCGGAACAGGCCCGTCGAAGGGAGAAGAAGAGTATGAATCTGCGGGACGGATTGCTTGCAGGGTCTTTATTGGCTGCCTCGGTTACCCTGGGATCCGTACTGGTCTCCGCCCCGGTATTCGCCCAGCCTGTCCAGGGCCTGTATATTTCAGGCGCTGGCGGTGCGAGCTTCAACCAGGGACAGGTCATACGTCATTCCTCCGCGCGTGATGAATTCAAGACAGGGGGCACGGGCATCGGCAGCCTTGGCTGGGGCCTGGGCAACGGCTTCCGTGTCGAACTCGAAGGCTTCTACCGCAGCAACGACATGAAGACGGTCGGCGGCAACGCCGCCTATAATGCCCGTGCGGATGGCCGGCAGCAGACATCGGGGCTCATGGCCAATGCCCTGTTTGACCTTGATATCGGCAAAAGCTGGCTGTTCCCGTATTTCGGCGCGGGTATCGGTTACGGCTGGCAGAACATGAACAGCACCATTACCGGCAACGTAGGTGGGCAGAACTACAGCCAGCACGTTGGGGGCACATACGGCAACTTCGCCTATCAGGGCATTTTCGGCCTGTCCTTCCCCATGCCGTTTGCCGTGGGCCTTTCGGCTACGGCGGAATACCGGTTCTGGACCATGCTTGGGCCGCAGTCGCATCATTCCATTGTCAGCGGCAGTTCCGCGGCCCTGTCGGCCATGAACAGCGACTACGGCTTCCGCAATGGCAACCGTGACAGCCGGACCGATTTCAACCATTCGCTGATGCTGGGACTGCGGTACGAGTTCAATCCCGCCCCGCCACCGCCACCAGCACCCACTGCAGTCGCCGCACCGGCACCGGCGGAAAACCGGACCTACATGGTGTTTTTTGACTGGGACCGCAGTGACCTGACCGACCGTGCCCGTTCCATCGTGGCGGTGGCTGCACAGGCATCGACAAATACCCAGACCACCCGGATCGAGGTCAACGGCTATACCGACAATTCGGCAAGCCATCCCGGCCCGCAGGGTGAAAAATATAATCAGGCGCTGTCGCTCAGGCGGGCGCAGGTCATCAAGGCGGAACTGGTGCGCGACGGTGTGCCGGGGCCAGCCATTGACATCCATGGTTATGGCGACAGCAACCCGCTGGTCCAGACCGCAGCCAACACGCGCGAAGCCCAGAATCGCCGTGTCGAGATCATCCTGCACTGATCCCGTCACATTCGAACTGATGATGGAAAAGAAAAAAGCGGCACCCGTCAGGGTAGCCGCTTTTTCCATATGCGCAGGCCGTCAGCCCATGCTGGTGGGCCGGATCAGACCAGCCCGGTAAAGAGTGACGTGGACAGGTAGCGTTCGGCAAAGGACGGCGCGATGGTCACGATGGTCTTTCCCGCGTTTTCCGGCTGTCCCGCCAGTTGTACGGCCGCATGCAGTGCAGCACCCGAGGAAATGCCCACTGGCACCCCATCCAGCCGCGCGCACCGGCGGGCCGCTGCGATGGCCTCACGCTCCGATACGGGAATCACCCCATCAAGGGCCGCAAGGTCCAGTGTCCGGGGGCAGAATCCCGGCCCGATGCCCTGAATGCCATGCGGCCCCGGTTCGTCACCGTTCAGGATGGCGCTTTCCATCGGTTCGACACCAAAGACCTGCAGGCTTTTCTTGCGCGGCTTCAGGCCATGGGCGATGCCACTGGCCGTGCCGCCCGTACCCAGCCCGGCCACCACGATATCGACCTCGCCCGCTGTATCGGTCCAGATTTCCTCTGCCGTGGTCGCGGCGTGGACGGCGGGATTGGCCGGGTTGTCAAACTGGCGCGGCATCCACGCATTTGGTGTCTTTTCAAGGATTTCCTCGGCACGCGCGATGGCGCCCGCCATGCCCAGGCGCGACGGCGTCAGTTCCAGCTGCGCATTAAGCAGGCGCAGCATCTTGCGCCGTTCGATGGAAGCCCCTTCGGGCATGGTAACAATCAGGCGATATCCCCGGGCGGCAGCGACGAACGCCAGTGAAATACCCGTATTGCCCGAAGTCGGCTCCACCAGCGTGGTCTTGCCCGGATGGATTTCACCACGGCTTTCCGCATCCTCGACCATGGCCGCGCCGATACGGTCCTTGACCGAGCCGAGTGGATTGAAAAATTCCAGCTTCATCAACACCCGCGCCTTCAATCCGTCCTCACGGGTCAGATGCGGCAGCGCCACCAGTGGCGTTCCCCCCACGGTATCGACAATGGAGTCGTAGACCCTGCCACGAGGTGCTGCAAAACCATACGTGCGATCTGGCGGGGTGGTCTTTTTCATTCGTTATCACTCCTTGTTGCGGAAATGGCCTATTCACGCATACAGTCTGTACATAATCCACCATCCTCCTTAACAGAAGCGTGGATCAATCGGGGGATAGCTGGTAAATGAAGCGGGCAGGTTTCCAAATCCATTCAAAGCGAGGCTGAACGATATGCTGCTCCGGCGGGACAGGACCATGATCGCAATCCTGATCATGCTTGATGTGGCGTTTCACGCGGGGCGCAACGGCACCATCAGTGCGGCCGACATTGCCGAACGCGCGGGTCTGGCCCGACGGGGGATCGAACCGCTGCTGCAGACCCTGTCGCGTTCGGGCCTGCTGGAAAGCGTGCGCGGGCCACGCGGCGGCTACCGGCTGGGGCGGCCCCGGCGCGATATCCTGCTGTCGGATATCCTGTCTGTCATCACGGCGGAAGACAATACGGATGATGGTCCGATCGGCGGGCTGTTCCAGAAGGTGGTCGAACCCTGCTGGCAGGAATTCGACACCATGCTGGATGAGGAATGCCGCAAGATCAGTCTGGATGACCTGGTGCGCCGGGCCGAACACGCCGGCATGCGCCGCCCGCTGCCCGAACCCATCACCTTTTCCATCTGACACGGACCGGGATACGCAATGATGCGTGTCCCGACCCGGTCAGGGCCGGGATACGGCCTTATCTTACGGCTGGGGCCGTGACATTGGCCGTCACGTCCATGTATTCACGCGGCTGCTTTTCGCCCGTAATCAGCACGACGCGGAACTTGTCCTCGCCGGAATAGGCGGTGTTGGGCGTGTACGTCACATAAGTGTGATCGTTGTAGTTGTAGATGAACGCCTTGCCATGCTCAGGTGCGGGAGACACGCCGAACGAGGCATAGGGATGACCGGCGGAAGCACGCGTCTCGATCGCGCAGTACCCGTCATCGCTCCGTACCTGCATGCTGGCGGTCTTCGTGTCCTTGCCCGCGGCGGTGGGGCCGGTCACCTGACACTGGCCAGATGCCTTCATGTAATTGTAGGGATTGGGGGTTCCGCCGATACCACCAAGGTTCACGGCCGGTTTGTTGTCACATCCGGCGAGCAGAATGCCCGTCGTCATCATGATTGCAGACAGTCGCAGTCGCACTCGTCAGCTCCGCTGTATTTGATACATACCCGTTATCAGGACAGTTTCGCCCGCGCCGTCCCGTAACGGTCTGGATCGGCACAACGGCTAACCGCTTTGGCATATGCTCTAGAGCAACGCACCCCGGCGGGAAAGACCCGTTGGTCCTTTTACGCAAGCGGACAAGCCCTGCCCGTGTGGCATACCCGCCCCCGGGGGCGCTGTCATCCCACGCGGGCATCATAACGCATCTTTTTGAACACGGGTTGATATCCCTCCCTTTTGGCGACTGCCGGTTTGCGCTATAGACCTGATCCGGATTTCATTCCTGCCGGAATATGCGGGGTCCGTGCATTCCCCGTTGGCAACTGCCCCAATATCTGGAGAACCCGTCCTGATGTCCATGTCGATCTGGCGCGCTGGCGCTGCTGCCCTTGCCCTCCTGGGGCTGGTTAATGGTGGGCAGGCACTGGCTGCCGGCCCCTGCTCACCCTCCCCCGCGCATGAGGCGTTTGATGTGCAGGGCCTGAAAAGCGAGTTGATGGTGACCGCCCTGTCATGCGGCGCGCAGGACAAATACAACAGCTTTATCATGAAATTCCGCACCAAGCTGGCCGCCGAGGAGCATGTCCTCAACAGCTATTTCAACAGTACCTACGGCCGCAATTCACAGCGCCAGCATGATGACTACATCACGCAGCTTGCCAATGTGCAGTCCGAACGTGGCCTGAAGTCCGGCACCGCCTTCTGCCAGCAGCGCATGTCCATGTTCGAGGAAGTGCAGGTACTCGACAGTTCCGCCGACCTGTCCAACTATGCCCAGGCGAAGGACATCCTCCAGCCTGCGTCCTACCTGACCTGCACGGCGCCCAACCGCCCGGCCGCAAGCACGCGCAGCCGCACCCCGGCCCGCCGCACGGTCCGCAGCTAGGCTGTCGCCCCGTCACGGGCGCATGAAGAAAAATATGGCCGGACCCGTGTCCGGCCTTTTTCATGCCCGCAAGTGCAGGCATAGTGCAGGGCCTTACGGCTTGACAGGACGCGATCTGACGGAACAAAAGAACGCTTCATGAACGACGATCTTTTCTCCGCACCCGCAGGCCCCGCAAAGCCCACCCGACGCAAGGTTTCCGCTGCACCCATGCCTGATAACGCCAAAAACGGCCCCGATACCTATGACGCCAGCGCCATTGAAGTGCTGGAGGGGCTGGAACCCGTGCGCCGCCGTCCGGGCATGTATATCGGCGGCACGGATGAAACGGCGTACCATCACCTTGCCTCCGAAATCCTTGACAACGCGATGGATGAGGCAGTGGCCGGCCACGCCACCACCATTGACGTGACGCTGGAAGCCGGGGACTGCCTGACCATACGCGATAACGGGCGCGGCATTCCGGTGGACCCGCACCCGCGTTTTCCCGACCGTTCGGCGCTGGAAGTCATCCTGACCACGCTGCATGCGGGCGGCAAGTTTTCGGGCAAGGCCTACGCCACGTCGGGCGGCCTGCATGGCGTGGGATCGTCGGTGGTCAATGCGCTGGCGTCGCGCATGGAGGTCGAGATCGCGCGTGACCGTGAACTGTGGCGGCAGGTCTATGAACGCGGCCACCCGCTGAGCGGTGTTGAAAAGATCGGTCCGGTCAACAACCGGCGCGGCACGCAGATCCGCTTCACTCCCGACCCGGAGATTTTCGGGCGGCTGCATTTCTCACCCATGCGGCTGTACCGGCTATGCCGGTCAAAGGCGTTCCTGTTCCGTGGCGTGACCATCCGCTGGTCATGCGATCCGTCCCTTATCAGGAATGATGACGTCCCGGCGGAAGCGGTCCTGCACTTCCCCGGCGGACTGGCCGACAGCCTGCGTGATGAACTGGGTGACAAGGCCGCCCTGCTGACCGACCTATGGTCGGGGGACGCGGATCTGCCGACCGGCCCCGGCGGGGCGGATACGGGCCGCATGGAATGGGCCATCGCCTTTCTGGAACAGGGCACGGCTGCCCTTGCATCCTACTGCAACACCATTCCAACGCCCAATGGCGGCACGCATGAGACAGGCTTTCGCAACGCGCTGCTCAAGGGCCTGCGCAACTGGGGCGAACAGCGCGCCAACAAGCGCGCGGCCAGCATCAATGCCGATGATATCCTTGGCTGCATCGCCGCCAAGCTGTCGGTCTTCATCCGCGACCCGCAGTTCCAGGGCCAGACCAAGGAAAAGCTGACCAGCAGCGAGGCCAGCAAGCTGGTTGAAACGGCACTGCGTGACCGGTTCGACCACTGGCTGGCGGGGAACCCGCAACAGGCGGACAACCTGCTGGCCTTTGTCGTCGAACGCGCCGAGGAACGCCTGCGCCGCAAGGAACAGAAGGAAACCCCGCGCAAAAGCGCGACCCGCCGCCTGCGCCTGCCGGGCAAGCTGACGGACTGCACGCGTGAAAACGCAGCTGAAACCGAGATTTTCCTGGTGGAAGGCGACTCGGCCGGCGGGTCCGCCAAGCAGGCCCGCAACCGTGAAACGCAGGCCGTCCTGCCGCTGCGTGGCAAGATCCTGAACGTTGCCAGCGCCTCGACCGAAAAGCTGCGGGGCAATCAGGAACTGCGTGACCTGGTGGAGGCGCTGGGCTGCGGCATGGGCGAGCGCTTTGACGCGACCAGGCTGCGTTATGGCCGCATCATCATCATGACCGACGCGGACGTGGACGGGGCGCATATCGCCTCGCTGCTCATGACGTTCTTCTATCGTGAACTGCCCGGCCTGATCCGGGGGGGACACCTGTATCTGGCCCAGCCGCCGCTGTACCGCCTGACAGAGGGCGGCAAGAGCGTCTACGCGATGGATGACGCCGACCGTGAGCGGAAGATGAAGAAGGACTTCAAGCCCAACAGCAAGGTCGAGGTCTCACGCTTCAAGGGACTGGGTGAAATGCCACCGGGTGACCTGAAACAGACCACCATGGACCCCAGGCACCGCACCCTGCTGAAGGTCATCACCCAGCCCGAGGACAGGGCGCTGACGCTGGAGCGGGTGGAACACCTGATGGGCCGAAAGGCGGAACTGCGCTTTCGCTTCATTCAGGAACATGCCCGTCAGGTCGATAACCTCGACGTCTGAACCATCTTCAGCGGAAAAGGCCCGGTTACCTGCAACAGGGTAACCGGGCCTTTTTCATAAGAAGTTTCTGGGGACGCGTTTTTTCAGAAAGCTCGGGAAACGCCGCCTTCTTGAAAAAAGGCGGCACCCCAAAACGTTTAACCTGCTGTTGTCAGGTGCGTAACCTGCTGCGGGTCCACCGTAGCGACAGTCGTCATTGGATGCAGCAGGCTGGTCACGGCCGGATCAAACACCCGCAGGAACGATCCCGGATGCACCCCCATCCAGATCGTCACCACCGCCAGCGGCACCAGCACGGCCAGTTCCTGTCCCGTCAGGTCACGCAGCAGGGCGACCACGCCCCCCCGGTCCGCCCCGAACAGCACCCGTCGATACAACACCAGCATATAGACCGCGCCAAGGATCATGCTGCTCCCGCCAAGGAACGCCAGCCAGAACGACACATGCAGCGCACCGACCATGACCAGGAATTCACCCACGAACGCGCCCGTGCCCGGCAGGCCGATATTGGCCATGACAAACAGCATGGCCAGCGTGGCCAGGACCGGCATTTTATGCGCAACCCCTGAAAACGCGCTGATGTCACGGGTTTCAGCCCGCCACGACACGGTGGAGACACAGAAGAACAGCGCCGCAATCACGATGCCATGCGACAGCATCTGGAAAATCGCACCATCGATTCCCTCTGGCGTCATGGTGAACAGCCCGATGGCGATTACCCCCATGTGCGAGAACGAGGAATAGGCAATCACCCGCTTCATGTCCGTCTGCGCCAGCGCGATCATCGCGGCGTAGATCACCGCAATCACACCCAGCGTCAGCACCACCGGCGCGAACATCCGTGCGGCATCGGGAAACATCATCACGCCAAAGCGCAGCAGGCCATACGCCCCTGCCTTGGACAGCACGCCCGACAGCATGACGGACGCGGGTGTCGGGGCCTCGGTATAGGCATCGGGCAGCCACGCATGCAGCGGAAACAACGGCAGCTTGACGCCAAAGGCGATGATGAAGCCCGCCAGCAGCCAGCACTGCATGGCATGGCCGAATCCATGATGCTGCAACGCCACGATATCGGTCGTGCCAGCGGCGTTCCACATGGCCAGCAGCGCCAGCAGCATGAACAGCGACCCGCCAAAGGTGAACAGGAAGAACTGCAGCGAGGCCCACACCCGCTTCGGGCCGCCCCATACCACGATCATGAGGCTGGCGGGCAGCAGCGTCGCTTCGTAAAACAGGTAGAACAGCACCAGATCAAGCGCCGAAAACAGCCCGATCAGCGTTGTTTCCAGCACCAGCATGGCAATCATGTAATCCCGCACCCGTCCCGTCACCTGCCGCCAGCCACCGATGATGGAAAGCGGGGTCAGGAACGCGGACAGCAGCACGAACATGAGACTGATGCCATCAAGCCCGGCATGGTAGGAAATGCCGGCGCTACTGGCCCACCCCAGCTGCTGTTCGAACTGGATGCCGGGCCGGGCGGGGTCGAATTCGGCCCACATGATCACAGCCAGCGCAAGGACGATGCCACTGGTCCACAGCGCCACCCATCGGGCGGCGGTCTCGACCGTCTGGGTCGTGCCGCGCGTCAGCAATATGGCCAAAGCCCCGGCAAGGGGCAGATACGTTACAAGGGACAGCAGGATCGGATGCACATTCGGTCTCACATCATCCATGGATAATGGCTGACCCTAGGGGCGTTGCGCCCCTGGAATCCAGTAAGCGCCCGCTCACATTATGCAGAGGCCACGCCCCGTTTTCCATTCGGCCATGCCATCACGGGCATGCGCACGCATGGGTCCGCTCGACGTCACCTGCGGCCGAACATCCGCTCCAGATCAGCTTTTTCCAGCTTCAGCCATGTCGGCCGACCGTGTGAACAGGTGCCCGAACGGGGGGTGCGTTCCATGTCCCGCAGCAGGGCGTTCATTTCCTCGTGTGTCAGCTTCCGGCCCGCCCGTACGCTGCCATGGCAGGCCATGCGCGCGATGATCGCGTCCATGCGCGCATCCAGCGCATCAGCCTGCGCGGGGCTGGCCAGATCGTCGGCTTCCAGTTCTTCCGCCAGGTCACGCAGCATGCCCACGGGATCTTCCTTGCCCAGAAGGGCAGGCATGGTCCGCACCAGAACGGCCGTGCCGCCAAAGGGTTCGATCTCGATTCCCAGCCGGCCCAGCGCAACACTGAATGACAGCAGGACCGCCACCTGCCGCGCGGGCAGGTCCACCACCTCGGGCAACAGCAGGCGCTGGGCGCGGATTTCACCGCCCAGATACTGCTGGCGCAGGATTTCGTGGGTCAGGCGTTCATGGGCCGCATGCTGATCCACCAGCACCAGCGCGCCATCCGCCGTCTGCGATACGATATAGGTGCCCAGCACCTGCGCCACCGCCGCACCCAGCGGATGATCGATGGCGGGCGTCATGTCGGCTGCAGGCTGTTCTGGCCCTTCCGGCACGACCTTGCGGGCGGCAGGCAGGGCGGACAGCGGCAGTGTCGATTCGGCAAAACCCGTCGGCAGGCCCGGATCAGCCGCTCCGGACGCACCAATGGGGGCAGCCAGACGGGTGGAAAGCCCTGTCGCATCGGCGCTGCGTTCAGGTGGATACCAGATCCGCGCGGGCGATGGCCCACGCGACTGCAACAGATCGGGCCTGACCCCGGCCACCCCGGCCCCTGTGCCCAGCGCGCGCCCCAGCGAACCGATCACCAGCGCCCGCACAGCCGCCGAATCGGCATAACGCAGTTCCGTCTTGGCCGGATGCACGTTCACGTCCACCTGTTCGGGCGGGATTTCCAGCGACAGCGCCACGACGGCATGCCGCCCGTGTTCCATGACATTGCGATAGGCCACCCGCACCGCCGTGCGCAGGACCGGGTCCACCACCGGACGGCCATTGACCATCAGCATCTGCCCGTTGGCCGTGGCGCGATGCACGGATGGCGCGCAGATGAAACCGCTCAGTTTCAGGTCACCGCGCTGCCCTTCCACCGGCAGCAGGCCATCAGCGTGGCCCGACTCCAGAATGGCGGCAACGCGGGCGGCCATGTCCTGCACCGGCAGGTCAAGGATCAGGCGCTGGTCGAATTCCAGCCGGAAGGCCACATGCGGGGCGGACAGGGCCAGACGGCGCACGACGTTTTCGGCATGGCTGGATTCGACACGCGGGCTTTTGAGGAATTTGCGCCGCGCGGGTGTTGCGAAGAACATGTCTTCCACCAGCACGCGCGTGCCGGGCGACCCGGCGCAGGGCTCGACCTCCCCCACCACGCCGCCTTCCACACGGATCGCCCATGCCGAATCGCTGTCACGCAGCCGGGACATGACCGTAAGCCGTGCGGCCGCCCCGATTGAGGGCAGGGCCTCCCCCCGAAAACCAAGCGTGGAAATACGCACCAGCGTCTCGTCACGCAGCTTGGACGTACAATGCCGCTCCACCGCAAGCCGCAGGTCGCCAGGCGACATGCCGCAGCCATCATCCGTGACCTCGATCCGGTCCATGCCGCCACGGTCCAGACGGATCTGGATCCGGCGCGCACCGGAATCGATGGCGTTTTCCACCAGTTCCTTCAGGGCCGCGGCGGGACGTTCAATCACCTCGCCCGCGGCGATGCGGTTGACGACCTGCTCCGACAGGCGACGGATGACCGGCTGGCCATTACCAGAAGACATGTTCATACCACGGACCGGATTTCACGCATCTGGCCACATGCCGCGCACCCGCCGGGGGCACGGTCAGGCCGTTTTATTTTTTGGGACCGCTGACGGTCGGGGTCGCACCCTGCGTCAGGTTGCGCCCAAGGGCCGAATCCTCACGCAGGCGGGCATTCTCCGCCTTGCCGTTCACAAGGTTACCGGCTCCGCCGCCATGCCAGAACATCAGCTTGTCAACAAAACTGGTGTCGGCGCGACCCATTTCGCCCTTGTCCTCCGCATTGGAGGCAACCTGCGCTTCACCCACCAGCGCGGTCTGGCCTGCGCTGTCGGTACCATCAGCGCCCTGCAGCGCCACATTGGGGGACAGCGTTTCCAGCGCCTGCATGCGCGGGTTGGTATCCTGCGCGCGCTGGATGGCGTTGCTGTTGGGCGCGCCCAGTTCATCGGACGGCGGCATGGACAGCGGCGCACGGGTCGTGACCGTGTATTCGTCCGGCAGGCTCCGCTCCAGCCCGAAGGCGCGCGAAACATCGGCACCGGTGCAGCCCGACAACAGGAAGCCGCCCGAGACAAGCATTGCACAGGAAAGGGGTCTGAAAGCAGAAATCGCCATATCTCGCCTATTACCGTTAGTGGAACGGTTCGGCAAGCATGTGCAGGCCGCGCCTCCCCTAGTTTGCATCGCGATTACGCATATTGTCGATAATCAGGATCGCAACACCGCAATCAATCATGGCGTCGGCGATATTGAACACCGGCCATGACCAGCCAAAGGCATGGGCGTCAATGAAATCAACCACCGCGCCAAAGCGCAACCGGTCAATGACATTGCCGATCGCCCCGCCCATGATCATGCCCAGCGCAACCGCCACCCACCGGCGCGGCGTGCGCGCAAGCCATACCGACAGGCCCGCCACGATCGCCAGCGCCGCGACGGAAAAGATGATGCGCCCGGCGGCCCCGGCACCACCCAGCATGCCGAACGTGATGGCATGGTTCCATACCATCGTCAGGTTCAGCACCGGCAGCAACGGCACGCTTTCACGCGCGGGCAGGTCATAGATATCAAGTATCCAGAACTTGCTGGCCTGGTCGGCCGCCAGCGCGCCCAGCAGGCACGCGCCGCCCAGAACACGGTTGTTCATGAAGGTTACGCCCCGTCCCGCACCACATCGACACAGCGCAGGCACAGTTCGGGGTGGGCCTTGTCCTGTCCCACTTCCTCCAGCACCTTCCAGCAGCGCGCGCATTTATGCCCCGTCGCGACACTGATGGTGGGAATGCCATGCGGCACGCCTTCCTGCGCCCCGTCCTCGCCCAGGTAGATCGAGCCGGCACCCGCGATGATGCTCACATCCGCCTGCGAGACGATGGTCAGTTCCGCCCAGTCCACGCCGTCAAACCGTGCGGCTTCCGCTTCCGACAACGGCAGGTCGAGCGCCGCCTGCAGCGATGACTTGACCATGCCGTCACGACGCGCGGTCTCGATTTCGGTCGTAATCACCCGGCGCACCGCGCGCAGCATGACCCAGCGGTCCCCCAGTTCCGGATCATGCCACTGCGTCGGCAGTTCAGGGAACGGCTGCAGGTGGATGCTTTCGGCATTGCCGGGGCGGGCCAGCCATGCCTCCTCCGCCGTGAAGACCAGCACGGGGGCCAGCCATGCGCACAGACAGCGGTGCAACTGGTCCAGCACGGTGCGCGCCGCGCGGCGCTTCAGGCTGGATGCGCCATCACAGTAGATGGTGTCCTTGCGCACGTCGAAATAGAAGGCCGACAGGTCGGCGGCGCAGAAGCCATGCAGCGCGGGATAGACACCCACCCATTCATGCGTTTCCACCGCGCGGGCCACGAGGCTGCCCAGTTCGGACATGCGGTGCAGGACCCAGCGTTCAAGTTCGGGCAGTTCCCCGAACGGCACGCGCTCGGCTTCGGTAAAGCCGTCCAACGCGCCCAGCAGCCAGCGCAGCGTATTGCGCAGGCGGCGGTAGAGTTCACCCTGCTGCTTGAGGATTTCCTTGCCGATGCGCAGGTCATCATTCGTGTCGGAGTTCATGACCCACAGGCGCAGGATATCGGCCCCGAGGCTGTCATTCACGTCCTGTGGCGCGATGACGTTGCCCAGTGACTTGGACATCTTGCGGCCCTGCTCATCCAGCACGAATCCGTTGGTGACCAGCGCCTTGTAGGGGGCGACGCCACGGGTGCCGACACTTTCCAGCAGCGACGACTGGAACCAGCCACGATGCTGGTCGGACCCCTCCAGGTACAGGTCGGCGGGGAATGGCATGTCGCCATGACCCAGCACGAAGGCATGGGTCGATCCACTTTCGAACCACACATCGACGATATCGAACACCTGTTCGTAATCGTCGGGGTTGCGGCCTTCACCAAGGAAACGCGCGGCGGGGGAACTGTACCACGCATCGGCCCCTTCCGCGCGGAAGGCGGTGACGATGCGCTCCATCACCGCGGCGTCGCGCAGGACCTCGCCCGTGCGCTTTTCCACGAACACGGCAATCGGCACGCCCCAGGCGCGCTGGCGGCTTATGCACCAGTCGGGGCGGCCCGCCACCATGGATGTCAGGCGGTTGCGTGACTGCGCGGGCACGAACGTCACCTTTTCCAGCGCCGTCAGCGCGCGTTCACGCAGGTGGCCTTCGCCATCCATGCTGATGAACCACTGCGGGGTGGCGCGATAGATGATCGGCGCGCGCGAACGCCATGAATGGGGATAGGAATGGACCAGCACGGCCCGCGCCACCAGGCCACACGGCGCCGTGCCCGCCGCCACGGCGCGCTGCATGGCTTCCAGCAGGGCCTGGCACACCGGTTCGGCCGCCTTGAACACATGGCCACCGGCAAATAGCGGCACCCAGTCGGCATACCGGCCATCCCCCAGCACCATTTCGGTGATTTCCAGCCCGTAGGCACGGCCAAGGTTGAAGTCGTCCTCGCCATGGGCGGGGGCAGTGTGGACCAGGCCCGTGCCCGCTTCGGTCGTGACATGCGCGCCGGGCAGCAGCGGCACGTCGAAATCATAACCCTCCCCCCGCAGCGGGTGGGCGCAGATGGCGCCTTCCAGCGCGCTGCCAGGCAGGGTGTAGAGTACGTGGTGGGCGGTGATGTCCGCTGCCTCGCAGAAGGGTACGATCAGGTCCTCGGCCACCAGCACGCGGGCGTCGGGTTCCAGCGTCGCATTGTCGCCCACGCCATCGACACGCACCACGGCATAGGTGATGTCGGGGCCATAGGCGATGGCACGGTTGGCGGGAATGGTCCACGGCGTGGTGGTCCAGATCACCGCCGCCACGTCCTGCAGCGCCTTTGCCGGCGTGGGATCGGTCACGAAGGGGAAGGCCACGTGGATGGCGGTGGATTCGTGGTCGCGGTATTCGATCTCGGCTTCGGCCAGCGCGGTCTTTTCAACCGGGCTCCACATGACCGGGCGCAGGCCACGGTACAGCAGGCCGTTGAGCAGGAATTTGCCGATTTCCCCCGCGATGGCCGCCTCGGACGAAAAATCCATGGTGGCGTAGCGGTTGGCCCATTCCGCCTGCACGCCCAGGCGGCGGAACTCGGCCGCCTGGATATCCAGCCATTTCTGGGCATAGGCGCGGCATTCGGCGCGGAACTGCAGGACCGGCACGCTGTCCTTGTCCTGCCCGCGCTTGCGATATTCTTCCTCGATCTTCCATTCGATCGGCAGGCCATGACAGTCCCAGCCCGGCACGTAATGGATACCGTATCCCGACATGCGGTGAGCGCGGTTGATCACGTCCTTGAGGATCTTGTTCAGCGCGTGGCCGATATGCAGGTGCCCGTTGGCATAGGGCGGGCCATCATGCAGCATGAACACGTCACGCCCGCGCGCCTGTTCAAACAGGCGGTCATCGAGCTTCTCGCTCTCCCACCCTGCCAGAATCTCCGGCTCCCGCCTGGGCAGGTTGCCCCGCATGGGAAAGGAAGTGGTCGGCAGGAAGACCGTCTCCCGGTAGAGATCCTGTGGTTTTGACTCGGACATGGCCTGTTCTGTTCTTCTGGCAAGGGGAAGTGCATGCATGACCGGCGGCCACCATGCAGGGCAACCTTATGGGGACGCGGGCGGCACGGGGTCAAGTTCTGGCGGTTACGGGCGCGAATTCATGGGTGGACAGGTACGCCATCGCCTGCGTGCAATCGCGCGCGATCTGTTCCTTCAGCGCATCCAGACCGTCAAACCGGCGTTCAGCACGCAGCAGGGTATGCAGCGCCACCGACAGGGTCTGGCCATACAGGTCACCTGAAAAGCCCAGCAGGTGGACTTCTAGCCGGCTTTCCTGCCCGTCATTGATGGTTGGCCTGCGCCCGATATTGGCCACGCCGGGATAGACGCCGCCATCGGCCATGCGCACGCTGACGGCATACACCCCGCGCGCGGGTTCCAGATGGCGGCCCAGCGCGATGTTGGCGGTGGGGAAGCCCAGCAGGCGGCCACGCTTGTCCCCATGCTGGACCACGCCACGAATCGACCACGGGCGGCCCAGTTCCTCCGCCGCGCGTTCGGGGTAGCCATCCTGCAGCAGCCTGCGGATCCGGCTGGATGAATACGGACCCAGCGCATCGGACAGCGGTGGCACCACGCTCAGGCCGATACCCAGTTCGGCGGTCCGTTCAGTCAGGAAGGCGACATTGCCCCGCCTGCGGTGGCCAAAGGCGAAATCCATGCCGCAGGCGACATGATGCAGCCCCAGCCCTTCATGCAGGACGCGGGTGACGAAATCCTCGGCGCTCATGGCGCTGAATTCACGGTCGAACGCGATCTGGAACACATGCTGGACACCAAGTGCGGACAGCGCGGCAAAGCGTTCCTGCGACAGTGTCAGGCGAAAGGGCGGGTCCTGCGGGCGGAAAAGTTCACGCGGGTGCGGCTCAAACGTCACGACGGCCAGTTTGCGGTCAGGCCGGGCCGTGTGCAGGGCCTGTATCAGGTGGGCATGGCCCAGATGCACGCCATCGAAATTGCCCAGCGCCGCCACGGCCCCCCGCGCGGTATCGGGAATATCGCGCCAGTCGGTATGCAGATGCGCCTTCATGCCTGCACCGCGCGGGGCAGGCCGAACCGCGCGGCGACCTCATCCAGCGTCGCGGCGACGGGATGCGTGGTCCCGGGCTGCGTGCCATCCTGCGGACGTACGATCTGGCAGGTGCGCAGGCCCGCTTCCGCCGCCGCATCCAGTTCGGCCACCACATCGGACAGGAACAGCACATCGCCCGGCTGCCACTGCGCGTCCTGCACGATGCTGGTATAGCTCCGCGCCTCGCGCTTGCTGCCCATCTGCAGGTCGTAGAAGCCGACGAACACGCTGCTCAGGTCACCATCGGTCGTATGCCCATAGATCAGCTTCTGTGCCGCGACCGAACCGGATGAATAGACCGCCAGCGCCAGTCCCGCCGCCGCCCAGCAGCGCAGCGCAGGCGTCACGTCCGGGTACAGCGTGGCCTTCAGCACGCCATCGGCATAACCCTGCGCCCAGACCATGCCCTGCAGCGCCTTCAGGGGCGCGACCTTCGCATCGGCATCCATCCATGCCTCCAGCTGGCGCAGGGGCGGCACACCGGGGGCAAGGCGGGCGATTTCTTCCACCTGCGCGCGCACGGCCGGATCATCCGCCTTCGTGCGCAGCAATGCGGGCAGCGCCTTGCGGGCATAGGGGAACAATATGTCATGGACGAAGGAAACCGGTATGGTCGTTCCCTCAATATCCAGCAGCACCGCACGTACTGGCGGCTGCGTGGCCTGGGTCACGTTCTCATCTCCCTCAGTGCGGGTCAGGCTTCAACGGGGAAGCGGGCCGCGATGTCACTGCCTGTATATTGCGCGATCCACCCGTCCGGGTTGGTGAAGACGCGAAGGGTCACGAAATCCGGTGTCTCCCCGCCATCAAACCAGTGGGGAATGCCGGCAGGCACCGAAATCCGGTCGCCCGCCGTGCAGCGCACGTCATACACGCGCCCGCCCACATGCAGGATGAAATCCCCCTGCCCGTGAACAAAGAAACGGACCTCGTCCTCGCTATGGACGTGTTCGGACAGGTATTTGCCGCGCGCCTGCGCCCAGCCCTGCGTCTCGGGGCCGACACGCAGCACATCGGCCGAACCCGCACCCGTCTCGCCCATCAACTGGTCAAGATAGGGACGGTAGGCGTCCAGCACCTCGGCTTCGGGCGCGGTGCGCGGGGGGACGACGGGACTGTCCCAGCGTTCAAAACGCACGTTGATCGCCGAAAGCTCGGATGCGATCCGCTTCGGGTCGGTCAGGTAGATGATGGGCGTGCCGGGATTGTTGTCGGCATAGACGTTCAGGCTGCTCATCGGAGCTTCCTTTCTTCCAGTTCGCAGGCCAGCAGGAATTCCAGCCCTTCCAGCCGGGCCAGCGCGGCATCCATGTCCGCCCCCCACGCATACACCCCGTGGCCACGGATGATGTAGCCCGCGCACATGCCATCCAGATGGGGCGCCACGACACCGGACAGGCGGGCAATGTCCTGGTCATTGTCGAATATGGGCACGCGCACCCGTGCGGCGTGGGTATTCTGGCCCGCAAATACTTTCTGGACTTCGTAATTTTCCAGTACCAGTGCATCCCCCCCCAGCCGCGACAGCACGGTGGAGGCGACGGAATGACCATGCAGCACCGCGCCCGCCCGCGGGTCATGGGCATAGATCTGGCAATGCAGCAGGGTTTCCGCACTGGGCCGGTCGCCCGTGGTCAGGGGCCTGCCCGCCGCATCGACGCATATGACCCCGTCCGTCCCCAGCAGCCCCTTGTGGCCGCCAGACCGCGTGATGGCCAGGTTGCCATCGGGCAGGCGGATGCTGATATTGCCCGCCGTAGCGGGTACCCAGCCGAAACGGTCCATGCGCCGCCCTGCCGCAATGATCTGTTCCACCGCGCGGCAGTACGCTCCGGCCGGAAACACTGCTTTGTCCATTACGCCGCCCATCCACGCGCCACCGGCGCGCGGTCCATCATCATTTCACGTTGTTGGTCGAATGCTGCGGTGCTTCGGTAAAGGAGGCGTCCTTTTCCTTGCCCGGTCCCTGGATATGGCCGGTCGGCACCGGTTCCTCCGGGGTGTCATCCGCCATGTTCTTCTTGAACGACTTGATCCCGCGCGCCATGTCACCCATGAGCGAACTGATCTTCCCACCGCCGCCAAACAGTACCAGCACCACCGCCAGCACGATCAGCCAATGTCCCCAGCTCAAGCTACCCATCGCATCCCTCGATCCGCGTCCATGACGCAAAATACCGTATTGTCCATCCGCCATCCCATATGGCGGCGGCCTGCCCTTCCCCGCCTATGTGAGGGGAGAGCCGGTGATATGCAAGCACCCCCACCGCCCCCGGTCAGCCTGCCGGCAGGATAAACCCGTAAGCAGGATAGACGGTTTTGCCCATGTCGTGAATGGGGGACCACCAGACCTTTACCCGCGACCAGTCGTTACGGGCCGATACGTCGATCACCGGCTCACCCCGGCCAATGCGTCCGGGCACCCAGTTGGCCTGATCCACCAGCACCTCACGCGGGTTGCGCACCGAACGCACGACGGATACGTGCCCGTCGGGCAGGCGGCCCGTGGCGCGGAACACCAGCACGGCCCCCGCTCTGGGCGCATGGGTGCGTGGATAATGGCCCTGCGCCTGTCCCCACCATGACGCGGCGGCGCCACTAAGCTGTACATGCGTGACCTGCCGTGCATAGGGGGCGCACTGCACCGCCCCGTGCCAGCCATGCCCGCTGCCTCCCCCGGCACAGGCCGCAAGCGACAGCAGGCCGCCCACCGCCATGATCCGCGCTGATACGCACTTCATGCCATCCTCATGCGCATGATCCTGTCCTCCGCCTCACCCAGTTCCATGTCCAGCGCCCTGCGCGCCGTATCATGGGTAAAACCCGCCCGCGCCATGGCGTCCATTGCACGGCGGTAGCGCCTGTCCACCTCGGCCCCGTCCGCATCGGGGCGCACGAAAGGGCCGGCACGCCGCTTGCGGGCAAAGACAAGGGCCGCAGCCAGTTCGGTTTCCTGCCCTTCCCCATCACGGGGACCAAGGGCTTCCTCCACCGCGTGGCTTACCGTGGCCTCATCCACGCCGCGCGCGCCCAGATGGGCGGCGACCATGCGGCGCGAGCGACCCGCGCGGGCAAGGGAACGGGCGCGGAATTCGGAAAAGCGGGCGTCATCCACCGCGCCCAGCCCCTCCATATCGGTCACGATACCGGCAATGGCACCGCGCGCAGGCTGCACGGCGCGGGCCGCGTCATCTTCATCCATGCCGCTGCTGACCGCGCGCCGCACCCAGCGGTCGATATGACGGGCCAGCATCCGTTCCACACCCGCGTGGGTCGCGGAAAAACGTGCAAGATAGGCCAGCGCCACGGCCCGCAGCCCGGCTGCATCCGGCACGGTGGCAAGCGGTCGGGGGGCGGAACGGGAAGGACGGGCGACCATGTTCCCTACTGTGCCACAGCCATGCGGCCGCGCCCATCATTATGCACGGATGTATGGCTGCCATGGCCATGGCGGGGGCGGAAATGGCGCGAAGGTTGCATTTCACACAGGCGGGCCATATTCTTCCTCCTTTCCGGACTGACATACGGAGACAGGACGGCGCGTTGGATCGCCACCCCCGTTAGTAGCCGGAGAAATCGGAAAACGGAATATGCCCACCCCCATGGCGGTGGGCCGTTTTCGTTTCTGAATCCCGATCCTTTTTCTTTGACCTGAAATCACAAGGCTGTTCCATGATTTCCGCCCTGATGCCGAATTACAATCGCGCCGACCTCGCCTTCGAGCGCGGCGAAGGTGCCTGGCTGTACACGGTGGACGGGCGACGATTCCTCGATTTCGGGTCCGGCATCGCCACCTCCTCGGTCGGGCACAACAACCCGCATCTTGTCGGCGCCATTACACAGCAGGCGCAGCGCGTGATGCATGTGTCCAACCTGTACCGCGTGCCGCAGGCCGAGCTTCTGGCGCAGCGGCTGGTGGCCAACAGCTTTGCCGACAGCGCCTTCTTCTGCAATTCCGGCGCGGAAGCCAACGAAGGCATGATCAAGATGATCCGCCGCGCGCAGGCCAAGTCCGGCCACCCCGAACGCACGCGCATCATCTGCTTCAACGGCGCGTTCCACGGGCGCACGCTGGCGACGCTGTCGGCCACGGGCAATCCCAAATACCTCGATGGGTTCGGCCCACGGGTGGAGGGATTCGACCATGTGCCGCTCAACAACATGAACGCCGTGCGTGACGCCATCGGGGCGGAGACGGCGGGCATCATGATCGAGCCGGTGCAGGGCGAAAGTGGCATCCATGTCGCCACCCCGCGCTTCATGCGCGAACTGCGCGCGGTGTGTGACGAATTCGGCCTGTTCCTTGGCGTGGATGAAGTCCAGTGCGGCATGGGTCGCACGGGCCGCCTGTTCGCGTATGAATGGTCCGATATCACGCCTGACATCCTGTCCACCGCGAAGGGCATTGCCGGCGGCTTTCCCATGGGCGCGGTGCTGACCACCGAAACCATCGCCAGGCACATGACGCCCGGCAGCCACGGCACGACCTTTGGCGGCAGCCCGCTGGCCTGCGCCGCCGCGAATGCGGTGCTGGACATCCTGCTTGCCCCCGGCTTCCTTGAAGGGGTACGCGCACGGGCGGCCCAGCTGGATGCGGGTATCGACCAGCTATGCGCGACCTATCCGGATGTCTTTGCCAGCCGTCGCGGGCTGGGGCTGCTGATCGGCCTGAAGTGCAAGGCCGATGTGGCGCTGGTGCAGAATGCCGCCATCCATGAAGGCATGCTGAGTGTCACGGCGGGCGACAACGTGCTGCGCATGCTGCCGCCCCTGACCGTGACCGAGGCCGACTGCGCCAATGCCCTGTCCATGCTGGACCGCGCGGCCCAGCGGGTACGCGCCCATGTCGCCGCCGCCAGGCCGGAGAACGTGGCATGAACGCGCTGCATAACCCCACCCACGTGACCCCGCGCCATTTCCTTGACCTGCGTGACCTTGATCCCGCGACCCTGCGCGCGATCCTGGATGTCGCGGCCGGGATCAAGCGCATGCAGCACCATCGCGCCCGCCCGCTACACCCGGCCCTGCCGGTGCATGGGCGCGCGCTTGGCCTCATGCTGTCCAAGCCGTCCACGCGCACCCGCGTCTCGTTCGAAGTGGGGATGCAGCAGCTGGGCGGGAACGTGATCCTGCTCTCCCCCGCCGACATGCAGCTGGGCCGGGGGGAAAGCATTGCCGATACCGCCCGCGTGCTGTCGCGTTTTGTTGACGCCATCGTGCTGCGCACCGGAAAGACGGAAAACCTGCGCCAGCTTGCCCGGTGGAGCAGCGTTCCCGTCATCAACGGCCTGACGCCGGATTCGCACCCGGTGCAGATCATGGCCGACATCATGACGTTCGAGGAACATCGCGGACCGATCAGGGGACGCACGCTGGCATGGGTGGGCGATGGCAACAATGTCGCCACGTCCTTTATCGAGGCAGCGGCCCTGTTCGGCTTCCACCTGCGCCTGGCGACCCCCGCGACCCACGCGCCATCGGTCGCCGCCGTGGCGTGGGCGCGCGAACATGGGGCGGACATCACGGTCACGACCGATCCCGTGGCGGCCGTCAGGGGGGCGGATGCGGTCATTACCGATACATGGGTCAGCATGTCCGACAAGGAATCGGCACAGCGCATCAGCGCATTCGAGCCATACCGTGTCAATGCGGCCCTGATGGCCCATGCGGCGCCCGATGCCCTTTTCCTGCACTGCCTGCCTGCCCATATCGGGGAAGAGGTGACGGAAGACGTGTTTGAAGGCCCGCATTCCGTCGTGTTCGACGAGGCCGAAAATCGCCTGCATGCGCAGAAGGGCATCCTTGTCTGGGCGCTGTGTGGCGAAAACTGGCAGCAATATGGAAAGGAACCCACGGCATGACCGGACCGGCCGAACAGCCCGCCCTGCCCTCCGCCACTGAAGATACGCCGGAAGTCCCCGGCTGGGCGGAAAAAAGCGTGCGCGATATCTTTGCCGCCCTGCCCGTCCTTGACACCCGCATTGACGCGGTGCGAGACGCCTATCTGGACTGCATTGCCGGCGCGGGCCGCACGGAAGACCTGGATATGGAACATGACCGCTGCCGCCAGCGCGCCATGACCACGCTGGAGGCGGACGGGCTGCTGCCGTCCGGCCAGCTGAAGGACCTCGACCAGCGCCTCGCCGCGCTGGAGGCGGACATTACCGCCAATCTCTGATGACCCACACCCCCGGCAACGGGGGCCGTGATGCTGCGGGTTTCTGCCATGACTACCAATAATCCCTCCCCCGCCTTTCTGGACGCCAGCCGCCCCGACACGCCCGACCTGGTCGTGCCGCAGGGTGTCGTGCCGTTCTATCTGGACCACCGGCCAGTGCGCGGTCGTCTTGTGCGTCCCGGCGTGCTGACCGACACGCTGCTGACCCGCCATGACAACCCCGATGCCGTGCTGCGGCTGGCGGGGGAAGCGCTGGCGCTGGTGGCGGCCTTTGCATCTTCGCTGAAGTTCAAGGGATCGTTTTCCCTGCAGGCCAAGGGCGATGGCCCGGTCAGCCTGCTGCTGGCCGACTGCACCGATTCCGGCGCGCTGCGTTTCCATGCCCGTTCGGATGACGAACAGGTGGCCGAACTGCTGAAAACCACGCCCAACCCGACCGCAAGCCAGCTGCTGGGCAAGGGTTACATTGCCTTCAGCGTCGATCAGGGGCCTGACACCGACATTCATCAGGGCATTGTCGAGATGAATGGCGAAAGCCTGTCGGAAATGGCCGCGCATTACTTCGCCACCAGCGAACAGCATGCCTGCTGGGTCAGGCTGTTCTGTGAGAAAACGCCCGCAGGCTGGCGTTCGGGCGCGCTGGTGATGGAAAAGATCGCCATGGATGGCGGCGTGGACAATGACATCACGACCGAAGACGGCGACGATGCGTGGGAAACCGCCGTCACGCTGGCCACGACACTGACGGCGCGCGAGGTGCTGGATGACAGTCTTTCATCGGGGGACCTGCTGTACCGCCTGTTCCATGCCGAAGGGCTGATCGCGGGCCAGCCGCGCGCGCTGGCGTTTGGCTGCCGCTGTTCGCGCGCGCGCCTGTCGGGCATTCTGGAAACCTTCCCGCTGGATGACCTGGACCACATGGCGCAGGATGGCACGATCACCATGAACTGCTCGTTCTGCAACCACAGCTTCCACTTCCAGCGTGACGAGATCGGCGGCAAGGCGGCCTGATAGCGCCTGCCCCTGTTCCACCAGCGCGTACCATGGCACGCTTGCAGGCCTGATCTGACCTAACGCGCCGCGCGCGCATGCTGTTACCGGGATACAATCCATGCGACCGAACCGTTCGACGCTTTTTGCCCCTGCCCTGCGCCGCAGCCTGCGCGCAGCATTTGTGGCCAGCCTGCCGTTCATGACGCTGCCATTATGCGATCATGCCTACAGCCGCAGCCATCATAATGACGCCCCCACCACGTTCGAGGGACCGCAATATGGTGACGCCCAGCCGCTGAACCTGAATGTCGCGTCCATATCAATCGTGGACCGGGGGCAGCCGGGGCTGGTGCCGGGCGACCTGTCAGGCCGCGCGCCCAACCCGCCCGACCAGCTTCTCAAGCAGATGGCGCATGACCGGCTGATTGCCGCCGGCAGCGGGGGCGAAGGCGTTTTCACCATCGACCGGGCCTCCATCCTGCATGAGCCGGGCGGCATACTGGATGGGCAGCTGAACGTGCATCTGGACGTGACCTCGGCCGATGGCCGTCGCACGGGCTATGCCGTGGCCCAGGTGACCCGGTCCTATGATCCGAAGCGCAAGCACGGTAACAGCGACACGCCGGAAAACCTGAATACCCTCACCAACATGATGCTGGTGGACATGAGCCGGGAACTGGAAAACCAGATCCGCAACAATCTGGGCAACTGGCTGGTCACCGGACAGGGACAGGTGCCCAGCGGCATCGTCGCGCAGCCACTGGACGGGAGCGAGGAACCACAGCCCGCCCCCACCACACAGGCCACACCCGCCCCGGACACCAGTACCATGACCATTGGCGGTGGACCGACCGACCTCCCGGCCGCAGCGCCTTCCACGCCCGCCCCGGCACCGGCGGCCCCCAGACCCGCGAATGAGGGACCGGACGCCATCTTCCCCAGCGGCTATCCATCCGATGACGGGGACAGCGCGACACCGGCGGCCACGCCGCAACTGCGTTCCCCCCCGCCGGGAAACCTGACGCTGCCGGGCAGCGCCAACTGATCTTTCCGCCCCCCTGTCCTGGGGGAGTATTTGAAAATAAAGGTTTTCGGGTGCCGCCTTTTTTAAAAAGCGGCATTCTTTCGAAGCTTTTTGAAAAAGGCTTCACCAAAAACTTTTGTGCTTATTTTCCTTCTGGCGCGGTCATGCGCAGGACAAGGCCGGGGGTCAGGATTTCCGGCAGGATCACCTCCGCCCCATGGGCCGGGTAATAGGCATAGAACGGCACGCCATCGCGCCCATGCTCATGCAGGAAGGCAGTAATGGCTGCATCCCGCAGGGTCCAGTCCCCCTTCATGTAAACGATCCCGCGCCGGGCGAAGGCATCCTGCACCGCACGGGTGGACAGGGCCACGCGTTCATTGACCAGGCATGAAATGCACCATGCCGCCGTCATGTCCACAAAGACCGGACGGCCCTGCCGCCGCAGTTCCGCCAGACGGGTGGGGGAGAAAGCGGAACTGCCATCCATCACCCGGTCGGTGCCCCGGCTGCGGTCATGCACGCTGGCGGGCGGCAGCACGCCGCCGCCAACAAACGCCACCAGCAGGGTCAGGATCGCAATGGCACGATACAGTCCCGCGCGACCTTCCATGGCGTCACGCAGGTCCATCATGCTGGCCCGGCGCAGGCACCAGCATCCCACCAGCACCAGCACCAGCCCCGCCGCCAGCAGGCCCAGCGCATCCATGCAGCCTTCCAGCTTCGCCACCCATGCCAGCCACACGCATGTGCCCAGCACTGGCAGGGCCAGCAGGTTACGCACGGTTTCCATCCACCGGCCCGGCTGTGGCAGCCAGCCCAAAAGCCCCGGCATGCACGCCAGCAGCAGGTATGGGGCGGCAAGCCCGCACCCAAGCGCCACGAAAACCAGCAGCCCCACCACCGGCGGGGCGGCCAGCGCGCCTGCCACCGCCGCCCCCATGAACGGCGCAGTGCAGGGCGAGGCAAGGACAACCGCCAGCACCCCGGTCAGAAAGTCACCCGCATGCGCGGGCAGCCCATCCCCCAGCCCCATCAACCGTAGGCCGATGGTAAAGAAACCCAGCAGATTCAGGGCAACGGCGAACAGCAGCAGGCAGATCGCGATGACAAAGCCGGTGGACTGGAACTGGAACCCCCATCCCGCCTGCTGGCCCGCCACGCGCAGGGCGGCAATCGCCCCCCCCAGCACAACGAACGATCCGACCACACCCGCCGTATAGGCCCCGGCCCCGGCAAGGGCCGCCCTGCGTTCGCCACGCGCCATGCGTTCCAGCGACAGCACCTTCATCGCCAGCACTGGAAAGACACAGGGCATGAGATTCAGGATCATTCCCCCTACAAACGCCATGCCAACCAGCCATCCGACATGCACGACCCCGCCGGGCGGGGCTGCCACGGATGGCGGTGCCAGCACGCGCACATCCCCCAACGCTGGCCGGACCGACAGCCCGCGTTCCCGCCCCATGGGATCACGCAGCACCACGATACCGGACAGGCCCGCCCCGTCATGGAAAACCGGCCCCGGTTTCAGCACCAGTTGCACGACCCCGTCGCCCACCGTCACACCCTGCGGCGCGTCCTGATCGATCGCGCCCGCCACTTCGGGCATGAACCACGCATCCTTCACCGCATCCGGTGACAGGCCACGCCCCTCGAGTTGCAGGACCCCGGCGGACGAAACACGCGCCGCAAAGGGGGAGGCAACCGGCCTGTCGGCGGCAGCACGCGCGAAGGCTGCGGCCTCGACCGATGGCTGTGCCTCGCCCCGTGGCAGGGTCAGGCTGAAGCTGCCATTTTCAGGCACGCAGACTTCGGCACAGACCAGCCACTCCGCCCTGGCGTTCAGTGTGACCGGGCCGTCTCCCGCCCCCGCCACCGGGATCAGCGTAACCGGCAGCAGCACATCACCGGTATAGGCATAGGAGGTCAGCGGCCCGTCATGCAGCACGCGCGGCGTGGGCCATTCGATGGTGCCGGCCTGCCCGGTCGCCCCGCCTTCTGCCGTGACAGCCAGCGTCGGCGCATCCCCCGCATCACCGGGGTTGAGCCAGTAGGTATGCCACCCCGGCGCAAGCCGCAGGCGCAGCCCCACATGCAGGGGCCTGCCGGGCATGTACGCATCGTCATCCGTGACCAGGGTTACGGTGGCGCGGGGGGAAATCACGGCGTCGCTCTGCGCGGCGCGGGCCGGGGGCAGGACGGTCACCAGCATGCACAGGATGGACATAAGCCACAGGAAGGGCACCGGCATTACTCCGCCAGAACAGGATGAAGGAAAAACGCGCCCGTGTACCATGCCAAGGATTGCCCCACCACCATGCCGGACGCCATAAGATCAGGATATGGCCTTAGACCCGACCTTGCAAAACCGCCTCGACACCCTTCTGTCCGAAAACGGCAACGCACTGCCTGTCGCCGCTGCCCTGCCACTGCTGCAGGCCGCGCTGGCGCGCACGTCCAACGCCGTCCTGGTCGCGCCACCCGGTGCGGGCAAGACCACGCTGGTCCCGCTGACGCTGCTGGACGCGCCGTGGCGTGGGGACGGGCGGATCGTGATGCTGGAACCCCGCAGGCTGGCCACCCGCGCGGCCGCCATGCGCATGTCAGGGCTTATGGGCGAACAGCCGGGCGGGCTGGTGGGCTACCGCACCCGGCTTGATGGCGCGACATCGGAACGCACGCGCATCGAGGTGATTACCGAAGGGCTGCTGGTGCGCCGCCTGCTGTCCGACCCCACGCTGGATGGGGTGGCGTGCGTGATTTTTGACGAAATCCACGAACGTTCGGTCGATGCGGATGCCGCCCTTGCCTTCTGTCTCGACCTGCAACGCAGCCTGCGGCCTGAACTACGGCTGGTCGCCATGTCCGCCACCATGGATGGCGCGGCGCTGGCGCAGCGCATGCATGCCGAACTGGTGGAAAGCGAAGGCCGGATGTTTCCCGTGGAGATCCGCCACGCCACCCGCGACCTGGTCCACCGCCGCGACCTGCCCGACGCCATGGCCGCCGCCATCCGTAGCGCCGTGGCGCAGGACCCCGGCGATGTGCTGGCCTTCCTGCCCGGTGTGGCCGAAATCCACCGCACGCGTGGCCTGCTGGACGGAATCGCGGCGGATGTCCTGCCGCTCTATGGTGAACTGCCCCCTGCCGAGCAGGATCGCGCCCTTACCCCCCACCCCGACGGACGCAGGCGGGTGATCCTGTCCACCTCCATTGCCGAAACCTCCCTGACCGTGCCGGGCGTGCGCATTGTGGTTGACGGTGGCTTTCGCCGCGTGCCCCGGCTGGATGTCGGCACGGGGCTTACGCGACTCGACACGGTGCGGATTTCGCGTGCGGCGGCCAACCAGCGCGCGGGCCGCGCGGGGCGTGTCGCCCCCGGCATCGCCATACGGTTGTGGACGGAAATGACCGCGCGCGCCATGCCGCCACATGACCAGCCGGAAATGATGGAGGCCGAACTGACCGGCCTGCGTCTGGATACGGCGGCGTGGCAGGACGCGATGGGCACGGCGCCCGCCGACCTGCCCTTTCCCGACACGCCCCCCAATGGCGCGTTCGAAGCTGGGCGCAGCCTGCTGCAGGCACTGGGCGCGCTGGATGATGACGCCCGCATCACGCGCGAGGGCACGCGCATGGCCGCCCTTGGCGCGCATCCCCGCCTTGCCGCCATGATGCTGGCCGCCCGCACCCCTGCCGAGCGGGCCATGGCCGCCGACATCGCCGCCCTGCTGGAGGAACGCGACCCGCTGCGTCCCCGCCGTCCCGCCGGTGGTAGCCGGGGCGCGCCGCCAGCGGCCCCTGCGGATATCCGCCTGCGTCTGGACCTGCTGGCCGGTGGCGACCACCCCGATGCCGACCGCGCGGCGCTGTCACGTATCCGCCATGCCGCCCGGCAGTATCGCAGGCGGCTGGGGCTGGGGCGTGACATTCCCGCCAGCGGCGATCCTGCCGCCCTGATTGCCGCCGCCTTCCCCGACCGGGTGGCGCAGTCCCGTGGGGATGCCGGGTCGTTCCGCCTGGCCGGTGGCGGCAGCGCGCGCCTGTCCAAAACGGATGAACTTGCGCGGTGCAGCCTGCTGGCGGTGGCGGGCATGCATGTGCGCAAGGCGGCCGAAATCTGCCTGGCCGCCCCGCTGGACCGCGACGCGCTGCCCGACAGCCTGCTGGCGCGGGCGCGTGAACAGGTTGAAACCACGCTGGATACCACGACGGGCAACGTGCTGGCCCGGCGCAGGCTGCGGCTGGGCAACCTTGTGCTGCGGGACCGCACGGTCACCGCCAGTCCTGACGAGGTCTGCGCCCTGCTGTGCGCACAGGCGGCACAGAACCTGGCCGCGACATTTACATGGCATGACGCCTGCCGGCAGTTGCAGGCCCGCGTGGACCTGGCGCGCACCCGGCTGGACCGTCCGGACCTGCCCGACCTGTCGGATGAGGCGCTGGCCCGGACCACCGAAAGCTGGCTGGCCCCATGGCTTGCGGGGGTGAACCGCCTGTCGGCGCTGGCGGAAATGGACCTGCTGGCCATGCTGCGCGCCACGATGGACCACGCCGCGCTGAAATGGCTGGACCGCATGCTGCCTACCAATCTGGACCTGCCGGGCGGGCGGGCCGCGATCGACTACCTGCAGCCCGTGCCGGTGGCGGCGGCACGGGCGCAGACCTTCTATGGCGTGACACGGACGCCCACCATTGCCGATGACCGGGTGGACCTGCGGATCGCCCTGCTGTCCCCGGCTGGCAGGCCACAGGCCATCACCGCCGACCTGGCCGGTTTCTGGGCCGGGTCATGGGCGGACATGCGCCGTGACATGCGCGGCCGTTACCCCCGCCATGACTGGCCTGAAAACCCCGCCACGGCCAGCCCCCCACCGCCACGCCCGCGGCGCACGCCATAAAACTGCGGACATTCGCGCCGATGATGCCATGCAGCCATGGCATTGCCGCTTTTTTCAGATAACATGCATGACTATGAACCCTCCTTCGCCCCGCCCTGCATGAAACGGATTGCCATGGCCCGCTGCCCGGCTTCCGGGCTGATACCGATGCTGCTGCTGGGCATGGCCGCCATCGGGGGCGCCATAATGGACGCCCGCGCGCAGGACAATGCGACGTCATCCGCCACGCCGCCGAACCCCTCCCTGTTCGCCCCGCCCGTGCCGCCGGTGGTCTCGACCGGGCCACTGACCTTCGCCCCGCTGGTGCGCCAGGTGGGACCTGCCGTGGTCAATATCGCGGTGGCGCAGGACAGCCACACCACCACCAGCCGACAGCCCCTGCCCCCCAGCGTCAAGGGCACGCCGTTTGAACACAAATTCCGCGAGCGCATGCGCGCCCATGGCGAGGAAATGCTGGGCGCGGGTTCGGGCTTCCTGATCGACCCCAGCGGCGTGATCGTGACCAACGCGCACGTGGTGGGGGGTGCGGACCTGATTACCGTATCACTGGCCGATGGCACGGAATTCCCGGCCCACCTGGTTGGCAGCGATGACCTGACGGATATCGCGGTCATCCAGATCCATGCGCCCCACCCCATGCCCTTCGTGCCATGGGGGGACAGCCGGCTGGTCAATATCGGGGACTGGATCATGGCGGCGGGCAACCCGTTCGGACTGGGGTCATCCGTGACCGCTGGCATCGTGTCGGCCCGCGGCCGCGATATCGGCACCAGCCCGTTTGATGATTTTTTCCAGATCGACGCCCCGATCAACCCCGGCAATTCGGGTGGCCCGTCCTTCAACCTTGGCGGTCAGGTGGTGGCGGTGAACACGGCCATTGTCTCCCCCACTGGCGGGTCGGTGGGCATCGGATTTGGCCTGCCGTCGGAAATCGTGGCACCTATCGTGGAAGAACTGCGCCATAATGGCCATATCGACCGGGGGTGGCTGGGTGTTACACTGACGGACGGGTCGGGACATGACGGCGTGCAGATTGTCGGCATCGACCGCAATGGACCGGCCATGAAGGCGCACCTGCATATAGGGGATGTCATTACCGCCGTGAACGACGAACCGATCGATACGTCACGCATGCTGATCCGCTCGATCGCGGCGAAACGGCCCCAATCAACCGTGGTGCTGCATATCCGTCGCCACCACGAGGCGCTGAGCCTGCCAGCCTGCGTCGGCCACCGCCCCGACGAAGACATGGACGACTGACTGACCCCGCCCCAAACGACGTGAGGCAACGTGCATATTCTTGTTGTTGAAGATGACCCCACCGTCCGCAACTTCGTGGCCAAGGGCCTGAAGGAAGCCGGGCACCTGGTCGAACTGACCGATAACGGCAAGGACGGCCTGTTCATGGCCGTGAGCGAGAAGTTCGACCTGATCATACTCGACCGCATGCTGCCCGGCGGCATTGACGGCGTGCGCCTGCTGGAAACCATCCGCGCGCAGAACAACACGACCCCCGTGCTGCTGCTGTCGGCGCTGGCGGACGTGGACGACCGCGTGCAGGGCCTGAAGGCGGGCGGCGACGATTATGTCACCAAGCCCTTCGCCTTCAGCGAACTGCTGGCCCGTGTCGAGGCCCTGGGCCGCCGTGGCCGCACGGAAACCGCGCCCCAGACCAAGCTGGAACTGGCCGATCTTGAAATCGACCTGCTGTCGCGCACGGTGCGTCGCGCGGGCCAGAAGATCGACCTGCAGCCACGCGAATTCCGCCTGCTGGAATACCTGACCCGCCATGCGGGGCAGGTCGTGACGCGCACCATGCTGCTGGAAGGCGTGTGGGACTATCATTTCGACCCGCAGACCAACGTGATCGACGTGCATGTCTCACGCCTGCGCCAGAAGGTGGACAAGCCTTTCGGGACCCCGCTGATCCACACCATCCGCAACGCGGGATACATGCTGCGTGCCGAATAGGCGCCATCCCTGCCTGTGGGCGGGATGCTGATGCCCGGCGGCTTTCCCCGCGCCATGCCCCGCCCGTCACGCTGGCGGGCGTGGCGGTCGGCCAGCCTGCGTTTTTCGCTGGCGTATGGCATGATGTTCGCCCTGTCCTCCATCCTGTTCATGTCCTTCATGTGGTGGGGGACGATCGGGTTTCTGGAACGCCAGGTCGAAACCGCCATCAATGCCGACGCCCATGCCCTGGCCGAACGGTGGATGATGGGGGGGCTGCCCACGCTGGCCCTGACCATCGAGGACAGGCTTGAACAGAACCTGGATGACGATGCGATCTACCTCGTCATCGACCCGCAGGGGAATTACCTGACGGGCAATGTCTCGGCATGGCCTGTGAAGGTGCAGTACACGGACCGCTGGTATTCCCTGCCCGATACGCGGGCGGGACTGCGCGGCATGGCGGAACTGCATGCCTACCGCTTGCCCGGTACGGAACAGAGCCATACGGCGGGACAGCTGGACAGTGGCTACCGCCTGCTGGTGGGGCGCGACGTGCGCGCGCGGGGCATCCTGCGCCACCTGCTGACCGATTCGCTGTTATGGGCATGGGTGATGGTCACGCTGCTGGCTGTCAGCGGCGCGGTGCTGGTGCATGGCATTTTCCGCCGCATGGTCAAGACCGTGGCCCGGACCACATCCGCCATCGCCCATGGCGACCTGAGCCGCCGCATGCCGCTGGTGGGCAATGGTGATGAAATGGATCAGGTGGCCGAAGCCATCAACGAAATGCTGGACCGGATCGTGCGCCTGATGGATGGCGTGCGGCAGGTGTCCAATTCCATCGCCCATGACCTGCGCACCCCCATCGCCCGTGCGCGCACCCAGCTTGAGGACGCGGCCCTGCACGCGAAATCGGATGCGGAACTGCGCGATGCGATCGAACGCGCGGTCGGCAACCTGGACAATGTGACCGCCGTGTTCGAGGCCCTGCTGCGCATTGCCCAGATCGAGGCCGGGGCCCGCCGCTCCGCCTTCATGACGTTTGACCTGGTACCGGTCCTGCGCGATGTGGCCGACCTGTATGAAGCCGTGGCGGAAGACCATGACATCCGGCTTGCGCTGGACCTGCCCGGCAGCCTCAGCTTCTACGGTGACCGTTCGCTGATCCAGCAGGCCGTGGCCAACATGCTGGACAACGCCATCAAATTCTCACCGGCCGGTGGCACCGTCCACCTGCGCGCGCAGGTGCGCGAACTCGCGCCCGGCCGCATTGTCGGCCCGACGGGCGAAGGCATGCTGGACCTGTGTGTCAGTGATGAGGGCGTTGGCATGAGCGAGGCGGACATGGCGCGCGCGACGGAGCGTTTTTTCCGTGCGGAAAAGGCACGCAACACCCCCGGTTCGGGGCTGGGACTGTCCATGGTCCGGGCCATCGTGCAGTTGCACGGGGGGCGGATGCACCTTTCTGCGCATAATCCGGGGCTGACGGTTTCGCTGGCGCTGCCGATCGCAGCCTGCGCGATTTCAGGCAATGAGGAAGATTTTCCATCTCCCCAACACATATCAGGCATGACGGAAAGATCACCTTTCCCCCATCAGCATGACATGAACAGTAGCGTAAAGTAACGTCATGAACATGCACCCCGCCATGGCGCCAGCCATCGTCGTGATGAGTTTCTGCCTGTGTGGCGCAGCCCCGGTCGGGGCCGGCACCGGGGCGGAGGTCGTCACCACACGGGATGGACCGGACAAGCCCGTGATCATTACCAGTGACACCAAGGCCTACTGCAACCGGCTGCTGAACATTATCGACGCCTATGGTCCCGCCCTGCCGCAGGATGTGGACAGCCTGCGCACGCAGGGGGAAGACATGTGCCGCGAAGGGCGAATCCGTTCAGGCATCGTGCGGCTGCGTCGTGCGTTGGTCGAACTGAAGGAGACCACGCACTCATGACTTTTTCCCTGTTCAAGATCCCTGCCCGCCACAGCCTGCGCATCATCCTGCCCGGCATGCTGGCGGCGGCGGCACTGCACCCGGCAGGTAGCATGGCCCAGACCCAGCCCGCGAACGCGGCGAAGCCCGATACAACCGAACTGGAACTGTCGGCATCGGGCACGGTGCAGGCCCAGCCGGATGAACTGACCGCCACCTTCCTGGCTGAAGCACGGGCCGATACGGCCGCCAGCGCACAGGCGCAGGTCAATGCGCTGGTGGGCAAGGTCACGGCGGCCAGCGCCCATGTGACGGGACTGACCCTGAATGCCGAGTCGTATTTCGTGCATCATGACGACGGCGACCCACGCCAGAACCGCAAGCCGCAATGGGTGGCGCGCCAGAGCGTCCGCCTGACCGCCAGCGATGGCAAGGTACTGCTGCCGCTGGTGGGCCAGTTGCAGGCCGACAACCTGGCCCTGACGCGGCTGGACTGGTCCCTTTCACGCGAAAAGCGGATGGAACTGACCCGCAGGGCCGAAACGCTGGCCCTGCAGGACATGCAGCAGCGCGCACAGGCCGCAGCATCCACGCTGAAGCTGAATATCGCCTCCATCCGCAGCGTGACGCTGGAAGACCAGAACATGCCGCGCCCGATGCCCATGATGATGATGGCCCGCGCCGCCAGCATGGACATGCCCGCACCGGAAGCCCCGACCGGCATGCAGGATGTCACGGCAACCGTCCGCGCCACGCTGATCCTGAAGCCCGCTGGGTAAAAGCCCGTAAACAGGAAAAATTTTCTGGCGAAGCTTTTTTCAGAAAGCTTTGAAGAACGCCGCCTTTTTTGAAAAAAGGCGGCACCCAGAAACTTTTTATATTAACGGGTTACCGGGCCGGGTCTTCCTACCCTCTCCCATAAACGCCACGCGTGACAGCCGGGAACGGACAAGGGACGTAATCTGCCCCCTGCGCCTGTTTTTCCATGTGCAAGAACAGACGAAAAAGGCCCGAAGGGACAATCCCACCGGGCCTTTTTCATGATGCAGACAGTGACACCGCGCTTAACGCGGGGCCAGCACCATGATCATCTGGCGGTTTTCAAGCTTGGGCATATGCTCAACCTTGGCGACCTCATCCATTTCCGCGCGGATACGCTCCAGCACCTTTACACCCAGATCCTGATGCGCCATTTCACGGCCACGGAAGCGAAGGGTCACCTTCACCTTGTCACCTTCGCCGATGAAGGTCTTCATCGCGCGCATCTTCACCTGATAGTCATTTTCATCAATGTTCGGACGAACCTTGACTTCCTTGATTTCAATGACTTTCTGCTTCTTGCGCGCTTCGTTGCGCTTCTTCTGCTGTTCGTACTTGAACTTCCCGTAATCGAGAACCTTCGCCACGGGGGGCTCGGCGTTCGGGCTGATTTCCAGAAGGTCAAGGCCAACAGAATAGGCACGGGCCAGCGCATCACGCGTGGACATGATGCCCAGCATCTCGCCTTCTTCGTCGATCAGACGGACCTGCGGTACGCGGATCTCTTCATTGACACGGGGGCCCTCTCGATTTGGCGGAGTGGGCATCGGGGGTCTGGCTATGGTCAGCTCCTGTGACTGTTTCATTCAAACGGCAGATAAGGCCATCCCGCATACCCGCGTGATCATGGCTGACACCATGGAAAACACGCAGGCAGGGCATGACCTTACATTATGGAAAGATATGTGACGCAAAGACGCGCCCCAGATCAAGTACTGTCTTGTCCCGTACCTGCGAAAACAGCCATGCAATCGCGGCACGGAACCAGATGGATCAGCCGCGTGCCCTGCGGATATCGGGTGGCAGGGCTTCATATGCAAGGGCGGACACCGCTTCCTCCAGCGGCAGGACTTCCTGCGCCTTGCCGCCAAGGCGGCGCAGGGCGACGGTGTTTTCCTCCGCTTCCTTGCGGCCGACGACCAGAATGACCGGCACGCGCGCAAGGCTGTGTTCGCGAATCTTGGCGTTGATCTTCTCGTTGCGCAGGTCGGCTTCCACCACCAGCCCCGCCTTGCGCAGGCTGTCGGTCACATATTGGGCATAATCCGCCGCATCGGTCACGATGGACGCCACCACCACCTGCACCGGCGCCAGCCATAGCGGGAAACGGCCGGCATGCTGTTCGATCAGGATGCCAAGGAATCGCTCGAACGATCCCAGAATCGCCCGGTGCAGCATGACGGGACGATGGCGCGCGCTGTCCTCGCCAACATAGGATGCATCCAGCCGTTCGGGCAGCACGTAATCGACCTGCAGCGTGCCGCACTGCCAGTCACGGCCAATGGCGTCACGCAGCACGAATTCCAGCTTGGGGCCATAGAACGCGCCCTCGCCCGGGTTGTGTTCATACGTGACACCCGCCATGTCACACGCGACCTTCAGCGCGTTTTCCGCACGGTCCCATGTCGCATCATCGCCGGCGCGCTGTTCGGGGCGATCGGCGAATTTCACGCGGAAATGCTCGAAGCCGAGGTCCTGATACACATCCGCCAGCATCCGCACGAAACGCGCGGTTTCATCAGCAATCTGGTCTTCGGTGCAGAAGATATGCGCATCATCCTGCGTGAAGCCACGCACACGCATGATGCCATGCAGCGCACCGGATGGCTCGTAGCGGTGGCACGCGCCGAATTCCGCCATGCGCAGCGGCAGTTCACGATACGAGCGCAGGCCATGGCGGAAAATCTGCACATGACACGGGCAGTTCATCGGCTTCAGGGCGAGGGTCTTGTCCTCATCCTCGACGGTGGCGATGAACATGTGCTCGCGGTACTTGTCCCAGTGGCCGGAGGCTTCCCACAGGGCACGGTCAACAAGCTGCGGCGTGCGCACTTCCTGATAACCGTTATTGTTCTGCGCGCGACGCATGTAGTCCTGCAGCACCGAATACAGCCGCCAGCCCTTGGGGTGCCAGAAGATCTGGCCCACGGCTTCTTCCTGAATGTGGAACAGGTCCATCTCGCGGCCAATGCGGCGGTGGTCGCGGCGCTCGGCTTCCTCAAGCTGGTGCAGGTGCGCCTCAAGTTCCTTGCGGTCGCGCCATGCCGTGCCATAGATGCGCGTCAGCATGGGGTTGCGATGGTCGCCGCGCCAGTACGCACCCGCCACCTTCATCAGCTTGAAGGCATTGCCGACATCGGCCGTGCCACGCAGGTGTGGCCCACGGCACAGGTCCAGCCACTCCCCCTGGCGGTAGATCGAGATTTCCTCGTCTTCGGGCAGGTCACGGATCAGTTCGGCCTTGAAGCGCTCGCCCCTGTCTTCGAAAAACGCGATGGCCTTCTCACGCGGCCATGTCTCCCGCACGAAGGGTTCGTTCGCGGCCACGATTTCGCCCATGCGCTTTTCAATTGCGGCGAAATCCTCCGGCTTGAACGGTTCGTTGCGATAGAAATCATAATAGAACCCGTTTTCAATCGACGGGCCGATCGTGACCTGGGTTCCGGGAAACAGCGACTGCACCGCTTCGGCCAGCACATGGGCGGCGTCATGGCGGATCATTTCCAGCGCCTCGGGATCCTTGCGCGTCACGAAGCGGATGCTGGCGTCATGGTCGATCTCGCGACCGATATCCATAAGCTTGCCATCCACTTCCATGGCAAGGGCGGCGCGGGCCAGTCTGGCCCCGATGGACTGCGCCACGGTAGTGCCCGTCACTGCCCCGTCAAAGCGGCGAACGGATCCGTCAGGCAGGGTTATGGCAGGCATGGTTTCATTGCTCCGGTATGAAGATATTCCGCTGTAATGGCGTCAGGCGAGCGTCGCCGCAACCCTGTCAACGCGCAGAGTGGCCAGATCACGCACATAAATGACCCGCACCTGCCCCACCGGCGCGGTCAGCGCGGGGTTGCTGTCGGCTGAAAACAGCACGGTGCAGGGCACGCCAAGCGCTGCGGCAAGGTGCATGGGGCCGGTGTCATTGCCCACGGCGCAGGCCGCCCGCGCCATCACGCCCCCCAGTTCCGGCAGCGATGTCCGCCCCGTCAGGTCAACGGCAGCGGGACAGGTGTCGCGGATGACGGCGGCCAGCGCCCTTTCCCCCCTGCCGCCCACGATGACGGGCAGCAGGCCGCGCGCATGCATTCGTCGCGCAAGGGCGGCATAGCGTTCCACCGGCCAGCGCTTGGCCGGGCGATGTGCCGCGGCACCTGGCACCAGCACGCCATAGGGCGCGGGCAGGACAGGGCCACCACGCGCCAGCCATGACAGGTCGGGCACCGGCAGGCTGTCGATTCCCGCACGGCGCAACTGGTCACGCTGGCGCGCGCGGGTATGCATGGCGCGCCGCTGCGGACTGTCATGCACCGCCTGCGCCCCGCGCCCGATTCCCGACCAGGCCGTCATGCCCGAGAGATGAAAATAACGTGTGCTGCGACCTGATGTCTGCAGGTCATAGATGAAGTCATATGACCGCAGCAGCCGACGCAGCGCCATGACCGCGCGCAGGTCATGCCATGGCGGCCTGCGATCGACATGCACATGGTCGAACCACGGCGCATGGCGGGCAAGATCGGCAAAGGGGGGCTGCGTCAACAGGTCCACCACGTCATGCGGATGATGGGCGCGAATGGCCGCGAACGGCGCGAAGGACTGAATGAAATCGCCCAGCGCACCCAGCCGGATCACCAGAATACGGGCCATGGGGTCAGGGTGCCTCGGGGTCGGTTTCAAGCAGCGACAGGTCCTGCCGCGCCAGATCGGCCTCATCCGAATCCGGGGCCAGGGTCACGACGTCCTGCCAGTCGGCGCGCGCCTGCGCCATCTGCCCTTCACGCTGGTACAGGATACCGCGTTCCAGCAGCGCCGCCCCATTGCGGGGCATGTCCTTCAGGGCCGCGTTGATGTCGGTCATGGCCTGCCCGATCCGTCCCATCCGCCGCCATGCGGCCGCGCGCGCGACCAGCGCCTCATCCCGTTCCGCCGGGACGGATGGCAGGGGGGTAAGGGTGTCGATCGCGCGCTGCGGCTGGTCCAGTTCCACCGCGACCCGCGCATAGACCAGGCGCAGCGGCACATCGCCCGGTTCCAGCGTCAGGCCATAGGCCGCGCTGTCGAATGCCTGTTTCGGGCTGTCATCCGCCTGCCATGCCCGCGCCGCCTGCTCGGCCACGGCCGCGCGGCGACGCAGCGACTGCGGGGTATCGGGCTGCGTGCCCGCATGGGCAGGGGCCGGGTCCCCCACGGGCCAGCCGGGCACATGCGCCAGACGGTCCAGCGATGCCGCCGCCGTCGCCACGTCCCCCAGTTCGATGCGTGCCAGGGCTTCGCACTGCTCGGCCTCCAGCCCGCCACCATGGCCCAGCCAGTCCTCGGCATAATCACGCGCGCCGTCGGGATCATCGGACACGGTGGCGGTGCAGTGGGCGAAACTCCATGCCTCATCATGCCCGGGCCCGTCATGCTCCGGCACGGCGGAAACCGCAGGTAACGGGGCGCCCCCTGGCGCATCCGCCGCCCGGACGCAGCCATTCCCGGCCATATTGACCACCACCACGATACCAGCGGCCATGACGCCCCGGCGCCCCACCCGCACCCAACGGGCGGCCCGAAACGGCGCACCGGCGGGACGTACGGAATATCCACCAGACGGAAAAAGGGGGGAGACGGACAGGCACGTAAAGACTCTCATTACCGCATTCGTCGGCCCGCCCGCCAAGAAGGTCAAGGGCCAGCCCCCCATTCGCCGCCGACCCGTGCAGTCCCGATACGATCATGATATGGGGAAGGGTGATGCAAACCGTTACCGACCGACCTGTCATCCTGCAGGCCCTGCCAGCCCTCGAATCCGGTGGGATCGAACATGGCACGCTGGAAATGGCGCGTGCCATCGTCCAGGCTGGCGGCACGGCCATCGTGGCCAGTGCGGGCGGGCGCCTGGTCCCGCGCCTGAAATACATCGGGGCCATTCCGGTCGAGATGGACCTGAAGGCCAAGAACCCCCTTTCCATCATGCGCAACGCGAGCCGCCTGCGCCATGTCATTGAGGAATTCGGCGTCAACCTGGTGCATGCACGTTCACGGGCGCCGGCATGGGCGGCGTCCCTTGCATGCAGGCGGCTCAGGATACCGCTGGTCACGACATGGCATGGCGTGCATGCCGCAAACATGCCGGGGAAACGGTGGTACAACAGCGTTCTGGCCTCCGGCACGCGGGTCATTGCCATAAGCCGCTACATCGAAAACCGCCTGCGTGAGGAATACAAGGTGGGGGACGACCGCCTGCGCCTGATCCCGCGCGGGGCGGACATGATACGTTTTGACCCGCAGGGCGTGCGCGGCAACCGGGTGCAGAACCTGATCAACCTGTGGGACATACCCGACGGCGCCACCGTCATCATGCTGCCCGCGCGCGTCACCCCGTGGAAGGGGCATGCGCTGCTGATCGAGGCCCTGGCGCGGGTGAATGAAACCGCGGGCTTCAACGGGGACTGGGTGTGCATTTTCGTGGGTGAGGCGAACGAGAAGCTGGGCCGCGAACTCGTCACCCTTGCCCGGCGCAGGGGAATCGCGACACACCTGCGTTTTGCCGGCCACTGCGCGGACATGCCGGCCGCCCTGATGCTGGCGGACATGGTGGTTGTTCCCTCGCTGCGGCCCGAACCCTTTGGCCGCGTGGTGGTGGAGGCACAGGCAATGGGCCGCCCCGTTATCGTGGCGGGCCACGGCGCCGCACTGGAAACGGTGGACGACGGCGTGACGGGCTTCGTGTTCCCGCCCGATGACGCGCAGGCGCTGGCGGCATGCATGCGCCAGGTCGCCACCATGACACCCGAGGAACGCACCCGCCTGGCCTGGCACGCGCGCGAGAATGTGTGCGCGCATTATTCAACACAGGCGATGCAGTACGCGACCCTGTCCGTATATGATGAACTGCTGCACACGCAGCTGGCGAATACCTTCTACCATGCCGCCATGGCGGACATGGGCTGGGGTGATGAAGTCCTGCCACAGGCGGGCTAGCGGCGCGGACGCGGCAATTGTCCCATATCGGATGCAGGATTGCCTTGATCTGCCTCATGGCGCCCCAAAAAGGCGGGGTGAGCGTCCAGCATTCAGCATGGGCCTTATGCAACGGGTGGTTTTACAGTCGACAAGGCGACTGAAATTCTTCACCCATTGCGCATTCTTCCTTCTGGCGGACGGGGATGACCCGTGGCCCGCCGTTTCAACGCGAACACTTCGGGACTGCACCACATGAACCAGATTTCCCCCGCCCAGACAGACATCACGCCCGAACCCGGCCCCCACCATCCCGACCTGCGCCTGGTGAACGCCAACCCGGACTTCTGGTACCCGGTGGCATGGTCGGCCGACCTGAAGCGCGACAAGACGCTGGCGGTCAGTTACGCCGGCACCCCCATCGTGCTGGTCCGTCCCGATGAAGGCAGCGTCTTCGCGCTGTATGACCGCTGCCCCCACCGGCAGGTCCCGCTGAGCAAGGGCACCGTGAACGGCCAGACCGTGCGCTGCTGCTATCATGGCTGGGCCTTTGGCCGTTCGGGCCGCTGCATCGACGTGCCCTACCTTGGCAAGGGCAAGCTGCCCAACGGCGTGCGTACCTTCCCCGTGCGGGAGGCCGGCGGGCTGATCTTCGTCTTTCCCGGCGACCCGGAAAAGGCCGACAGCACGCCGTTCCCCAAGCTGGCCCAGACGGACAACCCCAAATACAAGACCAAGCATTTCAGCCCGCGGGTGAACTGCCACTACACCTTCATGCATGAAAACCTGATAGACATGAACCATCAGTTCCTGCACCGCCGCCAGATGGGCCAGATCAAGGCCCGCTTCCTGGGGCAGGACAAGGGCGAGGACTTCATCGAGGCGCGCTACAGCTTCATGCGCTGCGCGGGGCAGCAGCCGTTGGCCGAACGCCTGATCTTTGGCAAGCACAAGGACCTGCAGGGCAAGGAACAGCCCGTTGAGGAAGTTGTAACGATCCGTACGGAATATCCGTACCAGACCCTGCGCATCACCGACAAGGACGGTGACCTGATCATGGACCTGTGGGCCGCCTACGTGCCGCTGGACAAGGACGAACGCGTCACCCAGTCCTTTGGCCTGCTGTCCATCCTGCGCCCGCAGACCCCGTTCCTGATCGACGTGATCTGGCCCGCGCTGGGCTGGTTCACCAACCGCATCTTCCTTGAGGACAAGGAAATCGTGGAACTGGAACAGGCGGCATGGAACGAAGCTGGCTATGATCGCAACGTGGAAATCTTCCCCGTGGTCAAGGCGCTGCGCGAACTGCTGATCCGCTGTGGCATTCCGCAGGACATGCCGCCCGCCACCGCCGAAAAGCAGCCAGCCCCCCCCACCCCGGCCGAACCCGCCACGTCGGCCTGACCGTCCCGCCCGCCATCCGCACGGGTGGCGGGCATTCCTTGTCCCACCTAGCGAAAACGCCCCCATGACCGAACGGCCTGACACCCCCCGCCTGACCGACCGGGCCGAGGCCGCGCGCCAGGAACGCCTTGCGCGCGAGACCGAGGCCCTGCGCGCCAACCTGCGCCGGCGCAAGCAGCAGAGCCGTGCCCGCACGGCCCCCGCACCCGATGCGCCCACCCCCGGCAGCAGCGACACGTCCCGCAACGAAGCGTGATTGCAGTTGCGGTCTGACGGTCACTTCGTTAGTGGTCGCGCACGGCCGACGGGTTGCCCGCGTGCCGCGCCACTGATGCCGAAGGAAGGGACAGCATGCCAATAATGCCCGATACGTGGATTCGCCGCATGGCCACGGACCACGGCATGATCGAACCCTTCGTGGAAAAACAGAGCCGCGAGGGCGTGATCTCCTTCGGGCTGTCGTCGTACGGGTACGATGCGCGCGTCGCCAATGAATTCAAGATTTTCACCGACGTGGACAACGCGGTGGTCGATCCCAAGAACTTTGCCGAAAACAGCTTCGTCACCCGCCGGGGCGACTGCTGCACCATTCCGCCCCACAGCTTCGTGCTGGCGCACACGGTCGAATATTTCCGCATACCGCGCGATACGCTGGTGGTCTGCCTGGGCAAGTCCACCTATGCGCGCTGCGGCATCATCGTGAACGTGACCCCGCTGGAGCCGGAATGGGAAGGGCAGGTCACGATCGAGATCAGCAACACCACCCCCCTGCCCGCGCGCATTTACGCGAATGAGGGGATCTGCCAGTTCCTGTTCTTCCAGGGGGCATCGCCCTGCGAAGTCAGCTACGCCGACCGCAAGGGCAAATACATGGGGCAGGTCGGCGTCGCCCCGCCGCGCATGTAAGGGCAGGAACCGCACATCATGGACCGTTTCATCATTCACGGCGGCCACCCGCTGCGTGGGGACATCGTCATTGGCGGGGCCAAGAATTCCGCCCTCAAGCTGCTGGTGGCGGGGTTGCTGACCCCCGAAAAGCTGGTGCTGGACAATGTCCCGCGCATTGCCGACATCCGCACCATGCGCAGGCTGCTTGAACAGCACGGCCTGACGGTCGAGGACATCAGCGGTGACGGCGACACGCTGTCGATTGGCGGCGAGATCACTAATACCGAAGCCCCCTACAACATCGTCTCCAAGATGCGGGCCTCGATCCTTGTGCTCGGCCCGCTCCTGGCACGTTGCGGCGAAGCCCGCGTCTCACTGCCCGGCGGCTGCGCCATCGGCACGCGCCCGGTTGACCTGCACCTCAAGGCGCTGGAAACGCTGGGGGCGAAGATCACGCTGGAAAACGGCTACATCCATGCCGAAGCCCCCAATGGCCTGAAGGGGGAACGGGTGATCCTGCCGTTCGCATCCGTCGGGGCCACGGAAAACCTGCTGATGGCCGCCACATTGGCCAGGGGGCGCACCGAGATCGTCAATGCTGCGCGTGAGCCCGAGATCGGGGATCTGGTCGGCTGCCTCAACGCCATGGGCGCGCGCATTACCGGCATTGGCACGGGCAAGCTGGTGATTGACGGCGTGGAAGGACTGCATGGCGCGCGTTACCGCGTCATGCCCGACCGGATCGAATGCGGCACCTATGCCTGTGCTGCCGCCATTACCGGCGGCGAACTGCGGCTGGTGGATGGTCAGGTCGAACACCTTGGCGCCGTGGTGCGCGCGCTGGAGGAAGCGGGCGTGGAAATGGTGCAGGAAGAAGGGGCCGTACGCGTGCAGCGCACGGGCGCGCTGCGCGGGGTTGATATCATGACCGAACCCTACCCCGGCTTTCCCACCGACATGCAGGCCCAGTTCATGGCGCTGCTGTCGGTGGCCGAAGGGGCATCGATGGTTACCGAGACCATTTTCGAAAACCGCTTCATGCATGTCCCCGAACTCAACCGCATGGGCGCGCGCATCAACGTGCACGGGTCTTCCGCCATTATCCGGGGTGTGCATTCGCTGTCCGGCGCGCCGGTCATGGCGACCGACCTGCGGGCGTCGTTCTCGCTTATCATCGCGGGGCTTGCGGCGCATGGGGAGACGATCCTGAGCCGCGTCTATCACCTTGACCGTGGATATGAGGCGGTGGAGCGCAAGCTGGCGCAGTGCGGCGCGCATATCGAACGCGTTTCCGACTAGCTGCCGCCAGAAAAGCGCCCTTCCTGCATGATGGCTGAATGTGGTATGCGCGCATGTCGCCAAGGGCGCCCCGCACCATGCGGCGCAACCCCAGCCTTCAATGTCGGAGAATGCATTGACCGTCCTGTCACCGGCCCAGACCGCCATTCCGGAAACGGATAGCCCGCTGATACTCGCCCTGCCCAAGGGCCGTATCCTCAAAGCCGCGGCGCCGCTTCTGCATATGGCGGGCATTGTGCCCGGCCCGGATTTCAATGACGAAAAAAGCCGTCTGCTCCGCTTTGAAACCAATGATCCGAACATTGACGTGGTGCGCGTGCGCTCGTTCGATGTCGCGACCTTCGTCGCCTTTGGCGGCGCGCAGATCGGCATATGCGGCGCTGATGTGCTGATGGAATTCGACTACCCCGAAATCTATGCCCCGCTTGACCTGGGGATCGGGGGCTGCCGCATTTCCATTGCCCAGCCCAGGGACCGCAGCGGGCTGGAAGACAATCCCAACCGCCTGTCACAGGTGCGGGTGGCGACCAAGTATCCGTCCATCACGCGCCGCCATTTCGCCGCGCGCGGCATCAACGCCAGCATCGTCCATCTGCATGGCGCGATGGAACTGGCCCCGGTTCTGGACCTGTCGCACCTGATCGTGGATCTGGTGGATACGGGGTCCACCCTGCGCGCCAACGGGCTGGAGGAAACCCACACCATCGCCCATGTCACCAGCCGCCTGATCGTGAACCGCACGGCGCTGAAAACCCAGCCCGAGCGCATAGGCGCCATCATCAACCGTTTCCGCACGGCGCTGGCCTCCAGCGCCGCACAAGCCAAGGACCAGCAGGCATGAAGCGCCTTGATACTGCCCAGCCCGATTTCAGGGCCGGATTCGCCAGCCTGCTGGCTGACCGTGACAGTGACACCGCCCGCGTGGACGGCCCTGTAACCGAAATCCTGGCTGCCGTGCGCGCGCGCGGCGATGACGCATTGTGCGAATTCACCAACCGCTTCGACCGGGCCGATGTCACCCCCGCAACCCTGCGGATCACGCCACAGGAAGTCGAGACCGCCTGCACGCAGGTTCCGGCCGCACTGCTGGACGCGCTGGAAACCGCCGCCACGCGGATCGAGTCGTTCCACAGGGCGCAGATGCCATCCGACATGCGTTACGTGGATGACGCCGGGGTAACGCTGGGCATGCGCTGGACGGCGCTGGATTCGGTGGGGCTGTACGTGCCGGGTGGCAAGGCGGCGTATCCGTCCTCCGTGCTGATGAACGCCATTCCCGCCCATGTGGCGGGGGTGGGGCGCATCGCCATGTGCGTGCCCACGCCCGATGGGGTGCTCAACCCGCTGGTGCTGGTGGCGGCGCGACGCGCGGGGGTTACCGAGATCTATCGCGTGGGCGGGGCGCAGGCGGTGGGCGCCATGGCCTATGGCACGGCCACCATCGCGCCGGTGGACCGTGTGGTGGGACCGGGCAACGCCTATGTGGCCGAAGCGAAGCGGCAGGTCTTCGGCACGGTGGGAATCGACAGCATCGCCGGTCCGTCCGAAGTGGTGGTGATCGCCGATGGCAACAATGACCCCCGCGCCATCGCACTCGACCTGCTGGCGCAGGCGGAACATGACCCCATGGCCCAGTCCATCCTGATCACGCCGGATACGGACATGGCGGCAAAGGTGGAACGGGCGGTCGCAACCGAACTGGAAACCCTGCCCCGCGCCGAAATCGCCCGCACCAGCTGGGATGCCCATGGCGCAATCATCACGGTGCGTGACCTGAATGAGGCCGCCGACCTTGTAAACACCATCGCGCCTGAACATCTGGAACTCATGATCGATGATCCGGCGCCCACATTCCGCCGCGTGCGGCATGCTGGCGCCATCTTTGTCGGTCGGTACTGCCCCGAGGCCATTGGCGATTATGTCGGTGGTCCCAACCACGTGCTGCCCACCAGCCGCACGGCGCGTTTTTCATCCGGGCTGTCGGTGTTCGACTTTATCAAGCGCACCACGTTCATCGAGGCCCAGCCCGAGTCGCTGCGCAAGATCGGCCCCGCCGCCGTCAGCCTGGCACAGGCCGAAGGCCTTGACGCACATGCGCTGAGCGTGTCGGTCCGGCTGGCCGATCTTGATCGCCGCGCATAAGGAAACTTGACCCCGGCGGTGAGTATCCCCACATAAACCAACCGTATTGCGCTGCGGGCCCGCAGCATGACGGCAATTTTGATGATTGAAGGACACGATGTCTAAAGAAGACATGATCGAATTCAGTGGCACAGTAACCGAACTGCTGCCCAATGCCATGTTCCGCGTGACACTGGACAATGAGCATACCATCCTGGCCCATACCAGCGGCAAGATGCGCAAGAACCGTATCCGCGTGCTGGCGGGTGACCGCGTGAATGTGGAAATGACGCCTTATGACCTGACAAAAGGTCGCATCACGTTCCGCTTCAAGTAAGCCGCCCTTGTCGGTCATGACCGCAGACGCCGCTCCATCCGGGGCGGATAAGGGGGTGCAGCTTGTCCTTGCCTCGGCTTCTCCCCGCAGGCTTGCGCTCCTGCGCCAGATCGGGCTGGTTCCCGATCAGGTGCATCCAGCCGATATTGATGAAACGCCCCGGCGTGACGAACTGCCGCGCCCCCATGCCCAGCGTCTGGCGACGGAAAAGGCCGAACACGTAGCGGACGCGCTGGACATTCCGGCACTGATCATCGCGGCCGATACGGTCGTGGCCCTTGGCCGGCGTATCCTGCCCAAGGCGGAAGATGCGGATACCGCGCGCGCCTGCCTGAACCTGCTGTCGGGACGGCGTCATACCGTGTTTACCGCCGTTGCCATCCGGCCTACCTCCACATGGTCCGGTGGGCGTGCGTGCAACAGGCTGGTTGCCAGCACGGTCACGTTTTCCCGCCTGACAGCGGCACAGATTGATGCGCTGATTGACGCAGGCGACTGGAATGGCAAGGCCGGGGGGTATGCCATACAGGGCCATGCGGCGGCATTCGTCCGCTTCATGTCGGGCAGTTACACCGGCATTGTCGGCCTGCCACTGTTTGAAACCGCGCAGATGCTGCGCGGGCAGAAGGGATGCTGGCTCCGGTGAGCATGCGCATCTGCGCCAGCAGCAGCCCCGGAGAGGTCCGCATCGCCGTAATGGACAATGGCGTCATGCAGGATTTCGCCGTGTGGCGGCCTGACATGGCGGATGGCGTGGGCGATATCTATCGCGCGCGCGTCAGTGCCCATGTCCCGGCACTCGGCGGCACGTTCATTACCCTGCCGGGACTCGAACAGGCTGGTTTCCTGCCGGATTCGGAAGGACTGGGTCCGCTGACACAGGGACAGACCGTCCTTGTGACCGTCACCCGCAGCGCGCAGGGGGGCAAGGGCGTGCGGCTGGGCGCGCGCAACCTGCCATCCGACCTGCCCGGCGGGTCGGACCCCAGTCTGCTGCGCCGTGGCCCTACGCCGCTGGAACGGCTGGCGCGGTATTATCCGCTGGCGCCCATTGTTATTGATGACGCCGCCATTGCAGTACTGCTGCCCGCTACCTTCCATTCACGCCTGACACGCGTCAACTGTGCGTTCGACAGCGACCTGCGTGCACAGGCCGATGCGCTGGAAGATCCCGTCGTGTCCCTGCCCGGCGGCATGTCAGCCAGCATCACGCCCACGCCCGCGCTGGTGGCGATCGACATGGATGGCGGGGCCACCAGCATGGATCGCCGCCCCAAGCAGACGGCGCAGTTTGCCGCCAACCGCGATGCCCTGCCTGACCTGTTGCGCCAGTTACGGCTGCGCAACCTGTCCGGGGCGATCATTGTTGATGTTGCCGGACTTGCCATACGCAAGCGTCGTGCCCTGTCGGAAACGGTCGAGGCGTTACTGAAGAACGACCCGCTGCGTCCACGCTTCCTGGGCTTTACAGCGCTGGGGCTGGCGGAAATTGTCCGTCCGCGTGTGCATCCACCGCTGCATGAACTGTTCCAGTCGCGCGAAGGCCGTCTGCTGCGTGCGCTGCGCGGGCAGATGCAGGCCTATCGTGGCATGCCGCCTGATGGTCGGCCTGTCATGCTGGGGTGCGGTTATGGCATCATGGCGCTGTTGCAGGACCATCCGGGCTGGATGGAGGATTTCATGCGCCTGACGGGCCGCGTGCTTCAGCCTGTCATGGATCAGGGCCTGCCTGCCAATGGCTGGAGATTCGATCATGGCTGAACCATCCACCCTTCCCCCCTGCCCCATCTGCGGCCAGCCGGCACAGCCGCAATACCGGCCATTCTGTTCACGCCGCTGCGCGGATGTTGACCTGGGCCGCTGGTTTTCCGGCCAGTACCGCGTGCCGTCGGCAGAGATTCCATCTGCAGAGGATGAAAAATACACAAGACGGGTTGATCCCGATGATGAGGTAGGTTAAACGCTTGTCCAACGTCACGGCGGTCCTGACTGCCTGACATAGCCGGACAGACGGCCCGGTGCCCAAGTAGCTCAGTTGGTAGAGCATGCGACTGAAAATCGCAGTGTCGGTGGTTCGATCCCGCCCTTGGGCACCATTTGATTTCCTGAAAAAACAGTCAGTCATGTAATTCAAGCCATCGGGTTTGGCTGATTTGGCGTGTCATCAGCCCTGCAGGCAGGGCATGTTTCCGCTCAAAGCGCACTTCAAGAAGTCCGACCGGTCAAATCCCACGGATCATGAAGACGTTCTTGATGAAGCTTTTTTCAAAAAGTTTCAGAAGAATGCCGCCTTTTCTGAAAAAAGGCGGCATCCAGAAACTTTTACTGTTTTTCTGTCTGTAGCCTCTTTCAGGCGGATTGCGGGCGGTCCGTGGCCTCGAACAGCAGCGGCGCGCCCTGGGCCGTGGGGGCAAGCTGGCCTTCCCACATGGCGACATTACCACGAATGATCGTACCGACAGGACGCCCCGTCAGTTCGCGACCGACAAACGGCGACCAACCACATTTGGAGGCCAGCCATTCCTGCTGCACCGTCCAGCGCGCGGCCAGGTCAACCACCGAGAAGTCGGCATCATACCCCACGGCAATGCGCCCCTTGCGCACCAGCCCGAACAGGCGCTGCGGCCCGGCCGATGTCATATCCACCACCCGGCGCAGCGACAGGCGGCCATGCGCCACATGGTCCAGCATGAGCGGCAGCAGCGTCTGCACGCCGGGCATGCCAGAAGGGGTTTCCGGATAGCTGCGCTGCTTGGCTTCCAGCGTATGGGGGGCGTGGTCGGAACCAATGATGTCGGGCACGCCCTGCCCCATCCAGTACCACAGGCCATCACGCCATTTGCGGCCACGGATGGGCGGGTTCATCTGCGCCAGCGTTCCCAGTTCGGCATAGGCTTCCTCACCCGCCAGCGTCAGGTGCTGGGGCGTGACCTCGCAACTGGCGATATCCTTGTGACCGGACAGGAATTCCAGTTCCGCGGGCGTCGTGATGTGCAGCACATGGATGCGACGCCCCGTACTCCGCGCCAGGCGCACGATGCGCCGTGTCGCGCGCAGGGCCGTTTCCTCATCACGCCAGACAGGGTGACTGGACGGATCACCGGCCTTGCGTTCGGACAGGCGTTCATGCAGGCGCGCCTCGTCTTCGGCATGGATGGCGACACGGCGGCGGCCCGAACGCAACACCCGTTCCAGCACCGCGTCATCGGACACCAGCAGGCTGCCTGTGGAAGACCCCATGAAAATCTTGATCCCCGCCGTGCCAGGCAGCATTTCCAGTTCACCGCACCGGTCGGCATTGTCCGTGGTGGCGCCCACATAGAAGGCATGGTCGCACCACATGCGCCCGCGCGCGCGTTCCAGCTTGTCCAGAACGGCTTCGGGCCGGTCGGTGGCGGGCTTGGTATTGGGCATTTCGAACACGGCGGTCACGCCACCCATTACGGCAGCCATGCTGCCGGTCGCCAAGTCCTCCGCCCCGGTCAGGCCCGGTTCACGGAAATGGACCTGCGTGTCGATCACGCCGGGCAGGATCGTCAGGCCGGTACAGTCAATGACGCGACCGGCATCCCCCTGTCCCCCGATGCGGGCAATCCGCCCGTCACGCACGTACACATCGGTCACGACGGTGGCATCTGGCAGGACAACGCTGCCATTTTTCAGACAAAGATCAAAAACGGGTAAGGTCATGGGACTATCCTGTGGCCATTGCCCGCAGGTCGGCAGCGCGGGCGGGAAATACGCGCCGGGCCACGCCTGTGCCCGCCACGTCCTGACCCGATGTATGGCACGCGCCCGGTAGCATGCAAACCATCCCCATAACGAAACACCCCGGCCCTTGCAGGCCGGGGTGTCACAGTCACACTGATGATATGACGGGAGGGCGTCAGTTGGCGGAAGAGGCGGCGCGTTCTTCCTCCGCCTGCTTCAGGACGGCCTGCAGGCCACCATCCCTGATCCATTCCTCCAGCTTCTGTGGTGCCATGGGGCGGGCGAACAGGTAGCCCTGCACCACATCACAGCCAAGCCGGCACAGCAGGTCAAGCTGGCGCACGGTCTCGACCCCTTCGGTCACCACCGTCATGCCCAGCCGTCCGCCAATTCCGATCACCGCCGTGGTCACGGCCTGTGCATTGGCATCGTGTTCCAGATTCATGATGAAACTGCGGTCGATCTTGATTTCCGTCAGCGGCAGGCGCGTCAGCCGCGACAGGGACGAATACCCCGTGCCGAAATCATCCATCGACAGGGCGACGCCAAGGTTACGGATGGCCTGCAGGACCATGTTCGTATCCTCGTTTTCCGTCATCATGACGCTTTCGGTAATTTCGACCGTCAGGCGATGCGGCTCCAGCTTGCTGTCACTCAGCAAGCGGGCGATGAAACCGGGCAGGTTGCGGTTACGGAAATGCCCCGCCGACAGGTTGACCGCCACCGTCGGCACGTAAATGCCGTGCGCATCCCATTCCAGGATCTGCTGCACCGCGCGTTCCAGCGACCATGTGCCAATGGCTTCGATCTGTCCGGTTTCCTCGGCCACGGCAATGAAGCGCGAGGGGTAGATGTTGCCCAGTGTCGGATGGTTCCACCGCGACAGCGCTTCCACGCCGTACAGCGTGTTGTTCCGTACATCGATCTGGGGCTGGTAATGCAGGTTGAGCAGGCCCTGCGCCAGTGATTCACGCAGCGCCGAACCCAGAAGCAGCCGGTCCTGCGCCGCCTTGTTGTCTTCCGAACGCGCAAGGTGGGTCATGCCCAGGCCCGAACGCTTGGCATGGCGCATCGCCTGTTCGGCATAGCTGAGCAGGGATTCCCCATCCGGCCCGTTTTCGGGGAACAGGCTGATACCGATACCCAGGGTCGGCACGATCATGTTGCCGCCGATCTCGATCGGCTGCTTGACGCATTCATGCAGCCTGTCGGCAAATTTCAGCGCGTCTTCCTGGCTCGTATTCGGCACGATGATCAGGAATTCGTTCGAACCGGAACGGCTGAGAATGTAATTGCTGCGTGAAATGCCCTTCAGCCGTTCGGAAACGGACTTCAGGAACCCATCGCCATTGATATGGCCCAGCGCATCATTGATATCGCGGAAGCGGTCGATATCGATCATGTACAATGCGAAGTGGTTGTCACCCGGCTGGCCAATCATGGACCGGATCACCTTATGCACCGCCGTACGGTTCAGGAAACCGGTCAGCGGGTCATAGTTCGACAACTGCGAGATATGCCGGCGCGCCTCATGCTGTTCGATCAGCACACCACAGAACGGCACGCAACTGCTGACGATATGGGATGGCCATTCGCTGCGATTACGCTCGGAACGCGAATACAGCGCGAAAATGCCTATGATCCGCCCGTTGCGGGTACGGATGGCCGATGCCCAGCAATGGTGCAGCCCAAGCGAAATCCCGACGGAACGGTAGCTGTCCCATACAATGGTGGTCGCCTCACCCAGATCGTTGGCCAGGGCTGCGATATCCGCATCCGTCAGGCGCATTTCCTCCAGGGCTGCGGCAAGCCGGCGCGGCATGCCGGGACCGGACAGGATGCGCAGGCGGTTCTGCTCATCAAGCTGGATCAGCACGGCGACGGTGTTGGGAACCAGCACCTCCACCTCGCGGCAGACCATGTCGGCCACGTCCTGGATCTGGATCTCGCTGGAAAGGGAGCGGAAAACCGTGTTTTGCAGTTCCATCACCCGGCTGCGATGGCCCGCGCCGGTAATGCCATGCACCATCATCAGGCGATAGGTGCGCCCACCCTTCCCCAGCCGTGCCGCCGTCCGGCTTACCTCGGCGGAAATGTAATTCCCGCTGCGGTTTTCAAACGTGACCTCGCCCGCGACCGGTTCCAGCGCCGGTGTCTCCTCGGCGAACGACAGGCTGCCGTCGTTTCCGACCGATGCGGCCAGAAGTTCGCCCACAGGCCTGCCCACCAGCGTGCCGGGATCATATCCCCACAGCGTCTCCGCCGCCGGGTTGGCATACAGGATCATGTTCTGGTCATCGATTATGACCATCCCGTCACGGGCCTGATTCAGCAGTTCAAAGCTGATGTCCGGAATGGTCTCGACAGCTGGGGACGGCTTGGGGTTCTCGGTTTTCATGGTAATCCAAAATTATAAATGCCTGTTTCCAGGCAGGCACCAGGACGGATGGGCGGTCATGGACTGCCCGGGACCTATTTTTTCTGTTCGCCCTCATGCAGGACTTCACACGCCATGCCGGACACACGCGCCATGTCGGGCCCTTCCGCCCATTTCAGCAGGTCTTCGGGCGCCATGGGACGGGCGAACAGGTAACCCTGCACGACATCACAGTTCAGCCCCCGCAGCAGCTTGAGCTGCGCTTCCGTCTCGACCCCTTCGGTCACGACGGTCATGTTCAGGCGATTGCCGATCCCGATCACCGCCGTGGTCACGGCCTGTGCATTGGGATCGTGTTCAAGGTTCATGATGAAGCTGCGGTCGATCTTGATTTCCGTCAGCGGCAGGCGCGTCAGCCTCGAGAGCGACGAATAGCCCGTGCCGAAATCATCCATCGACAGCCCGACGCCAAGGTTACGGATGGCGGCCAGTCCCTCCATCGTGTCCTCGTTTTCATCCATCATGACGCTTTCCGTGATTTCGACACACAGACGCTCAGGCGAGAGCTTGCGTTCCTTGAGAATACGCTCGATCAGCGCGGGCAGGCCCCGGTTGCGGAAATGTGCCGCCGACAGGTTGACCGAAACCGTGGGGACATGCAGCCCCTGACGTTCCCAGTCGATGATCTGGCGCGTCGCCTCTTCCAGCGACCATGTGCCGATCGTCTCGATCTGCCCGGTATCTTCCGCCACCGCGATGAAGCGGGAGGGATAGATATTGCCCAGAGTCGGATGCTTCCACCGCGACAGGGCCTCAACGCCATACAGCTTGCCCGTCTTGATATCGACCTGCGGCTGGTAATGCAGGTTGAGCATGCCCTTGGCCAGCGATTCACGCAGCGCCGAACCCAGCAGCAGCCGGTCCTGTGCCGCGCGGTTATCCGCCGTGCTGGAAACGCAGAAGCCGCCGCGCGCTTCCTTCTTGCACCGGCGCATGGCGATTTCGGCATGACCCAGCAGGGATTCACCATCCGGCCCGTTTTCAGGAAAGACACTGATCCCGATGCCAAGCGACACGACCAGCAGGTTGCCCGCGATCTCGATGGGTTCCTGCATGGCCTTGATCAGGCCTTCGGCAAAGGCCGATGCCTTTTCCTCGTCACTGTCGGGCATGACGATGACGAACTCATCCCCGCCCGAACGGCTGAGGATGTAGTTGCTGCGTGACATGCCCTTCAGCCGTTCGGCAATCGCCTTGAGGAAGGAATCGCCATTCTGGTGGCCAAGGGTGTCATTGATGTCGCGGAAGCGGTCCACGTCGATCATGAAGACCGCGAACTGGTTGTCACCCGGCCGGTCGATCATCGACTTGATGACCTTGTGAATGGCGGTCCGGTTCAGGAACCCGGTCAGGGAATCATGGTTGGCAAGCTGCGAGATATGCTGCTGGGCCTCATAATTCTCGATCACGACGCTACAGAATGGCACGCAGCCGGTGACGATCTTCTGCGGCCAGTCGCTCAGCTTGTACTGGTTGCGCGAATACAGCGCGAAAATACCCGAAATCCGCCCGTTGCGCGACTTGATGGCCGAAGCCCAGCAGTTATGCAGCCCCAGCGAGATCCCCAGCGAGCGATAGCTGTCCCATACGATGCTGTTGGCTTCGGACAGGTCGTTGCCCAGGGCGGCAAGGTCCCCTTCGGTCAGGACCATGTTTTCAAGGGCCGCGGCATAACGACGCGGCAGGCCGGGACCGGACAGGATGCTCAGGCGGTTGTTTTCATCCAGCAGGATGATGGCGGACACCGTGTTGGGGACGAAGCTTTCCACTTCACGGCAGACGAGGTCGGCCACGTCCTCCACCTGCATGTCGTTGGAAATGGCCTGGAACACCGTATTCTGCAGGTCCAGCAGCTTGCGGCGGTGACTTTCCTCCGTAACACCCTTCATGAAAGCCATGTAGTAGCGCTTCTTTTCCGGGCCCAGCAGCGCGGTCGAGATCGACATCTCGCCCGAAATGTAGTCCCCGGCCTTGTTCTCGAACGTGACTTCGCGCGAGGTGCCGACAATGCGGTTCACGCCCGTCTTGCGGTTCTTGTAGATATAGCTGTCATGATCGGCGCGATAGACCGAAGGGACGAGGCAGCTGACATTGCGGCCGATCACTTCTTCCTCGGTAAAACCCCACAGCTTTTCCGCCGCCGGGTTGAAGAACACGACCTCGTTACGCTCATTGATGATCACGACGCCGTCCGTTGCCTGCTCCAGTAGCTGGAGACTGACATCCGCTGTCATGTCCAGCTTGGTGGTAGGCTTGTGGTCATCGGTCATGGCAGGCGCTTCGTGGGGGTTCATTACTTTCTCACACTGTTTCATTGAGGATATTGTGGCGGATATCACGCTGCGGGATTGAAGGACGGGGCGCACGCCGCACGCATGGGCGTCACGGCAAACGTCTGTGGCATGGTGGGGGCGCCGGGGCGTGTGCCGCCATGGGGACATGGGCGGGACGGCCAAGCAGGTAGCCCTGCCCTTCGTCACATCCCTCGGATGAAAGCAGCGCAAGCTGGCCCGGCGTCTCGATCCCCTGTGCCAGGACCGAGACACGCAGCGCATGGCCCATGATCATGACGGAGCGAACCAGTTCGGTCATGACCGGATCCGTACCCACCTGCTGCATGAGGGTGCGGTCGATCTTGATCTTGTCAAAGGGGAATTCGCGCAGCATGGACAGGACCGATTTCGGGCCACCGAACTCATCCAGCGCAAGCCTGACCCCAAGCGCATGCACCTTGCGGGCCATGGCCAGCGCACGCGGGCGGTCACGCTGTATCGTGGCCTCGGTAATCTCGATGACAAGGCGGTCCGCAGGCAGGCCACTGCGCGCCAGGGCAGCCTGCACCGTATCGGCAAAGCGCGGCAGCAGGAACTGCGACGCGGACATGTTGACCGCGACACGGATATTCCCGTCCCAGCCCGCCGCAACCTGGCATGCCTGGTCCAGCACCCATTCACCCAGTTCGATGATCAGGCCGTTTTCATAGGCAAGGTCGAGGATTTCCGCGGGGGGCACGCTGCCACGCACCGGATGTTCCCACCGCAGCAGGGCTTCATATCCCGAAACCGCGCCAGTCGCGACGACAGTCTGCACCTGGAAAAACAGCGAAAGCTGGTTGCTGGCCATGGCGGCGCGCAGGTCATCACCCATCGCGCGGCGTTCGCGCACGTTCTGGTCCAGCGAACTTTCATAATACCAGATCGTATGCTGCAGGTCGGTCTTGGCGCGATACATGGCAAGGTCGGCGCATGAAATCAGGGTTTCACTGTCGGTCGCGTCAACGGGATAGACCGCAACCCCGATGCTGCCGCCACTGGTGACCATGTAATCATCAATGGGAATGGGCCGGTTCAGCGCCTGCTGGATACGGTTTACGAAATCATGCAGTTCCGCCTGATCCGACGTGCGGTGGATGGCGATGAATTCGTCCCCCCCCAGACGGGCCACGAATTCACCCGGTCCCAGCAGCGCGCTAAAACGTTCAGCCAGCGTGGTCAGCACGACATCACCTGCGGCATGGCCCCGCGTATCGTTGATTTCCTTGAATTTGTTCAGGTCGATGCCGATAACCGCGAACTGTTCGCCCTTCTGGTCGGCCATTGCGACTTCCTGGTTCAGGCGTTCATTGAAGCTTATGCGGTTGGGCAGGCCGGTCAACGCATCGGACATGGCCATGCGGTGCAGTTCGTCATACGATTCCTGCCGCACGCTGCCATCAATGACAAAACAGGCGATACCGGCGACGATCGTCAGCATCGAACCGGCAATGACCGCAAAGCCGATGGCCTGGAACTGTTCACTGTCATGCAGCGCCTGCATATGCGGGTGCATGTTGATATGCATGGCCGCCATGCCGGTAAAATGCAGCCCGGCCACCGCACCCACCATGGCCAGCGTCATTTCGATCTCATGCCGCAGGCTGGCCGGGCGCAACGCCAGGCACAGGGCCGCGGCGGACAGGCTGATACCGATCAGGACGGATACGATCGCCAGCGGCATGTTCCAGGCCACGGGCGCATCAATCTGGTACGCCGCCATGCCGATGTAATGCATGCTGGCGATACCAAGACCGAGTATGATCCCCCCCAGCATGCAACCACCGCGTCCGTACAGCCTGACCGCCGCCATGACCGCAAAGGGCATGGCCACGAACATGGCCAGCAGGGACAGGAAGGTGAGCAGAGGGTCGAGATGCACGTCGGCACCGGCATGATAGGCCAGCATGGCCGCGAAATGCGTGCACCAGACAAAACTGGCGCCCGCCATGGCGGTCAGGAAACACCAGCCAACACGCTGCCTGCCACGCGTTTCGGACACACGGGCGACCAGCCGCATGGTAATCCACGCACCCAGTACACAAACGATCAATGCACCAGATAGCAGAAAGGGATTATAAACCCTAAGTTCATAGACATGGTTGTTCATTGATTCCATTTTTGAACGATCAATACCATCCAGCCATCATCAGATTTCGGGTAAAATCCGTCACCACATTGGGTAATACGAAAAACCAGGCAGTATCAAACGCCTACAACAGGGGCATTTAACAAAGTATGAGATATTTATTTTATGTATTTATTATGATTAACCGGATGTTAGTAAAGATCCACAGAAAATGCAACAACAAATATCCTGCGGAAATCCTGTATCCGTCCGTGTGGGGTTCTACACCATGCGCGATAGAACACTACACCAATATTCATGAGGAAATAGCAGACAAACAGCAGATAAACATACGATAATAGGTTTAAATTCCTAAATTATACCTATCCTGAACGCTGTTTCAGTTTGTTACTGCCATAACTGCCAACGACAGCACCCCGTCAGATCCCGCATGCCACCATCAGGGCAGCATGCGTTGAAAAACCTGATCCCGGATACCCAGCAGATGATAAAAGCCCGCACCGGCATGAAAGCACGCCAGGCAGAACAGTAACCATGCATTCCAATGATGTAATGATGAAAAAAACGAATGTGTTCCGCCCATCAATGCCGGAAAGGGCGAATTGATCGGAACACCAAATGCGATCACGGGCCGCCCCGTTGTCCAGCGCGCCATGTAACCGAACACGATTTCCCCGCCCAGCAGCAGATAAAGCAGGCGGTGTATGCTGCGCGCGACACGGTCCTGAAATGTTACAACAGGGAAACGGATTGCCCGCCCCCCTGTAAACGCCCATGCCATGCGGGTGATGAACACAGCCGCCAGCAGCACGCCCAGTGACGTATGGGTCACCGCCAGAAACGCCCGCATGGGGGCGGTGCGGTCCATCAGGTGCCAGGCCACCTGTCCCACCACGAACTGCTCCACCACCAGTACGGCGGTAATCCAGTGCAGCCAGCGGGTTTCCCAGCTATACCGCCGGGGCATATGTGACGTGACGGATGAATATGCTGCCATACCGATCACCTAACCTGGCCTGGTAGCCACAGAAAAGACGTCAGGAGCCATGACGGGCGTATCAGTCAACGCCGGGAAGCATCGAACTGTCTTCCCCGCCGATATGCATGTTGGAATAGCTGCCATCGGTCATGCCGGGGGCTTCGCTGCTTGATGCTGTGCCGGGCATCATCATGGAACCTGTCATCTGGTCGGATTCCGCGCCATCATTGTGGAACTGCGGCACGCCACCGCCCGAACCGGTTTCCGGCGCGCTGTAGTCGCCCGTTATCCCGGCCGATGCATCATTCGCTTCCGATTCACCGGGTGTATAGCTGCCAGCGCTGTTGCCGCCGGAATGGCTGCGCGCGTGCGCGACACCGCCATGACCGGCCGCCACCATCACCCCCACCGTCAGGGCCGCCAGACCCTTCCTTATGTAACCCGACATCCGGCTTTTCCTCCTGTTATGCGTCACGCAATCGGTCTGCATGGCGTTCAAGCTGTTTAGATGGGGCATATGCCCCGCCGCGCCAATAGTATTGCGCATACGGCCTGATCGGGACATTTCTGCCACGCATATGACGCGCGTGTGCCATGCATCCTAAAACACGTGAACGGGCGTATGGTTGTCATGAAACGTAACGCCATACACGACCCGCCCATGGCGTTACCGACACATTGCCTGCTGGAGAATGAGAGATGACCACGCTCGCCACCCTTCCCCTGACCCAGATGACCGTCGTGCCCGACCTGCTGGCGGCGCCGGTGGGCACCGTGATGCTTGCATCCGAAGTCTCACGCGATGACCAGAAGATCGTCATTCGCAGCCGCGTTGTCGCGAAGGGCGGGACAACGTCCGGCCTGATCATGATGACGGCGGCGGCCAAGGGCTATTTCGTGCCGGACGAAGCCTGCACCGCCTTCGTGCGCACGGCGCTGGATGTCACGGAAGTCATGCCACTGCTGCTGACAAAGATCGTCCCCGGCTTCCGCTACAAATACGACGCGGTCGTGCGGGGTGACGTGTGGCAGCTCAGGGATGAGGCCGGCGCGCAGTTCGCGGGCCTTGCAATCGGTTCCTCCGATGAGGAGGAAAGCAAGGTCTACGCCTATGCCCGGATCGAGGGTGGCCGGATTGGCGACATCGTCACCGCAACCCGCGTGGCCTATCTGGGCCAGCTTGATTTCGGCGCGGGGAATGTCGTCCCCACCCTGGGCTGACGATATGTCCCCACCCGCCCGGTTTGCGGGCGGGTGGGGACCGGTCGGTTACGCCGCGCCGGGCTGGCTTTCCAGACTGGCGGAATTGGGCGTGCGGGGCAGAAAGAAGCGGATGAAACGCGCAAGGTTGGGCGCAAGCTTCGGCCGCAGCAGACGCGGGTCATAGCCGGAGAAGCGGCGTTCGTTCTCGATCAGGCAGATGTCAATCATGTCGCGCAGCGGCACATCGACATTGGCGACATCCTTCGTGCCATTCACGGTGAAGTTGTTGTCCTGCTCGTGCCTGTTGCCTTCGGCGTCAAACGTCGTGACCATGCCCAGCCGTTCATACAGCAGGAACAGCCAGACCCCGATCACGCGCATCTCGAACCACGGGCGCTTCCACAGCGGCATGGTGGCGCGGTGCCACGCCAGCCAGTTGGCGAACAGCAGGATATGGCGGCATTCTTCCTGCATCACGGGTTCGAACGTGTCGATCAGCGCAGGCGGGAAGAAGGCGGATTTCTGTGCAATGGCAAACAGGCCAAATGCGAAGAAGCTGTCTACGCATTCCGAAAAACCCGTGACCAGATAGGCCCATTCCACGTCACGCGGTTCAATGTAGGGGGGCTCGGACGCCAGCGGAATGCCGTAGGCTTCCACCATCTTGGACAGGACTTCCTTGTGGCGGTTTTCCTCCCACGCGTTGCGTGACAGGGCGTCCTTCATGTCCGGGTCGTCAATCAGGCGGGCATAGGCTGCCATGCGCAGGCGGGCCTTGCCTTCGGTCTGGACGGCGATGTCCCAGATCGGCAGGGAGGTCACGCGTTCCAGCGTTTCCCGGTCCAGCTTTGGCCATTCGATGACCGACGGCTTGTAGGGATTGAAGGTATCGCGGAACATCTCCGCCACGGCCTGCTTGTGCTCCGCCGATCCGGGCGTGAGCGGTCCCGGCACCGGGCTGGACCAGTGGCGGGCATTGAAATCAGCCTTCGCCACGGCATCAGGGGTCGCGGCCCCCGGGTCACGGGCTTCGGGCAGAGTGGTGTAGATGTCGGAAAGTGATTTCGTCATGTCGGCTCGCTGCTCGGAACGGTGTCGCGTGGATACGCCGGCCGATGTGGCATTCATCCCAACAGCTGACACCCTGGTGGCTGCGGTCCATATCACACCAACCAGTAAGTGCAGAACTGTTATCTGGAATTTGCGGGGAATGCCGAAGCACCCACCGCACAACGCGACAACAGCATTATGGACCCGCCAAGCGGTCCGCCTTGCCTTAAATCAATGCAGGTCAGAGATTTTGTCGATCACGCGCGTCACCAGCCCGTAATCGATCGCTTCGGAGGCGGACATCCAGTAATTGCGGTCCGTGTCCTTGCACACCTTTTCATAAGGCTGCCCGGTTTCGCGCGCGAACAGGCGGTTCAGGCGTTCACGCATCTTGATGATCTCACGCGCCTCGATATCGATATCGGTCGCGGGACCACGCACGCCGCCCATGGGCTGGTGCAGCAGGAAACGCGTGTTGGGCAGGCAGTAGCGCCGTTCCCTGTTCCCCGCGGCAAAGATCAGCGCGCCGGCGGACGCGACCCAGCCGGTGCCGATCATGTTGATGGGCGCCACCGAATCGACAAAGCGGATCATGTCATGGATGGTGTCGCCACTTTCCACATGACCACCGGGGGAGTTGACGTAAACATCAATCGGCTTGTCCGACGCACCGGCCAGCGCCAGCAGGCGGCCGGTCACGTCACGGGCGATCTTGTCATTGATCGGACCGAACACCAGCACCTTGCGCTGGTCGAACAGGCGGCTTTCCAGTTCCCCGATGGGGGAGGACAGGGTGCGGTTCTTGTCGGGTTCCTCGGTTTCCGGGCCCTGGGGCTCGGGGATATCGGGATCCCTGGGATCTTCTTCATCCATGCGGATGCGGTGTTTCGGCTGCATGCCGTTCATCGGGTTCTCCCTATTCTCCGGGACTGTCCTGGTCATGCCCTTATCCTGCGCCGCCTTGCGTCCGGTGCCAAGTCCCGACCTGACAATCGGGCACAATGACCCGGCCGGTTACGGACCGGGTGCGCGATCCCCCTCGCTAAGATCGGCATTGCAGGCTAGTTTGCCCCGGTCATGTCGTGTGCAGGCCGAAAAAGGCCATGGGAGCTAAGATTGGGAAAGCTGGCACCATCGCCAAGTCCCGGAAGATTTTTTTTTCCGCCATCCAGACGCACCGCCGCCGCGCGGGCTGCCCTGCTGGCGCTGTTTGCCACGGGCGTGGCGGGCTGCGCGCACCATCAGGACACGGTCGATTCCGTGTCGGACTGGTACCATAACTACCAGGGCGGCGTGATCGGCCAGCAGCGTCCCCCGCCGCCCGGCACCCACCAGCCCTATCCCAAGGTCGGGCTGGGACCGGACAGGACGCCCGAACTCCCCTCGCCTGAACTGCGCGAAGACATCACCGCGGACCTCGAGGCGCAGCGCGAACTCAACCAGCGCCAGGACGCGATCATGGGCACTATGCCCACGGCCGCCGACATTCCCCCCATTCCGTCGCATCCGTCGGACAGTGGCGGGGGACAGTCCGCCTCCCTCGCGGCGGCGGATGACGGCGCGCAGGCGGGACGGCAGGCGACTGGCGGCGTCAGGGCGAAATCCGAACGCGGCATGTCCCACCAGGCCGAGCCCGTGCGGGATGCGCAGGGGCAACTGGTCATGCCGGAGGTAACGGAAGCGGTACCCGACACCCCCGAGGCGATCCCCGCCAACCTGCCCGCCATTGCCGATGGGCCGCCGGAACTGCCCTCGGTGGGGGGGATCAGCCTGCCTGACAATGCCGCGCGTGACGGCATGGACCTGCCGACCTATCACCTCGCGACACCGGATGACGGGGATCAGGTGCGCTTCCTGCCCGGATCGGACCAGATCGAGGATGGCGAGGAAGACGTGGTCGGCAACGTGGTAAAACAGCGTGGCAACCGCTTTGTGATCGTGAATGGCTATGGCAATGCTGCCACCGCCACGTCGGAAGGGCAGACCGCGGCCCTCAACCTTGCCCTGCTACGCACCCGCACCCTGACCAACATGCTGCGCGCCCGTGGCGTGCCAGCCAACCGCATCGTGGTACACGCCCATGCCTTTGGCAATGGTGCAAGAATTGCCATCGTGCGCTAGAGTGTGGCGCACACCCCCGACGGGTGACCTGCCATTTCCCCAACCCGGCGCACGGATTGCCGCGCGCCCGTAACAGAGCGTCCCATGACCGAAGAATTCCACCGTATCCGCCGTCTGCCGCCCTATGTCTTCGCTGAAGTCAACAAGGCCAAGGCCCAGGCCCGAGCGCGGGGGGAGGACATTATTGATCTGGGCATGGGCAATCCCGACACCCCCACCCCGCCCCATATCGTGCAGAAGCTGGTGGAAACGGTGGCCGACCCGCGCGCGCACCGTTATTCGGTCAGTCGCGGCATTCCGGGCCTGCGCCGGGCGCTGGCGGGATATTATGAACGCCGCTTCAACGTAAAGCTGGACCCCGAGACGGAAGTGATCGCGACCCTCGGGTCCAAGGAAGGGCTGGCCAACCTTGCCTCCGCCATCACCAGCCCGGGCGATACGATCCTGGTGCCCAACCCGTCCTATCCCATCCATCAGTTCGGCTTCATCATCGCCGGCGCGTCCGTGCGCTCCATTCCCGCGACGCCGGATGATGAAATGCTGGAGGCGCTGGACCGCGCGGTGCGCCATTCCGTGCCGAAGCCCACGGCGCTGATTGTCAATTTTCCGTCAAATCCCACCGCATATCTCGCTGACCTCGATTTCTACCGCAAGCTGGTGGCGTTCGCGCGCAAGCACGAAATCTGGATCCTGTCGGACCTGGCGTATGCGGAAATCTATTTTGGCGACAAGGTTCCCCCTTCCATCCTCGAGGTGCCGGGGGCGAAGGACATCGCCGTCGAGTTCACGTCCCTGTCCAAGACCTATTCCATGGCGGGCTGGCGCATGGGCTTCGCCGCGGGCAACCCGAAGCTGATCGCGGCCCTGACCCGCATCAAGTCCTATCTGGATTATGGCGCGTTCACCCCCATTCAGGTCGCGGCGGTCGCGGCACTCAGCGGTCCGCAGGACTGCGTGGCCGAAATCCGCGACATCTACCGCAAGCGCCGCGACGTGCTGATCCAGGGACTGCAGACGGCGGGATGGGACGTCCCTTCCCCCGAAGGGTCGATGTTCGCATGGGCGCCAATCCCCGGACGCTTCCGTGAACTGGGCAGCGTGGGCTTTTCCAAGCTGCTGCTGAAGGAAGCAGGTGTTGCGGTGGCCCCCGGCCTTGGCTTCGGGGAACATGGCGAGGGTTTCGTACGCATCGGACTGGTGGAAAACACCCAGCGCCTGCGTCAGGCCTGCCGCTCCATCCGCCATTTCATGACGGAACACGGCGGCACGGCCCCCACCACGCAGCAGGCCGCCCCGCTGCCTGACACACAGCCCGCCCATTCATGACTGCCCTTATCGGTTGACGGAAAACAGATGACTTCTTCCCCTTGCAGACCCGCCCCCAAACCGCCCCTGCGCATCGGCATTGCGGGGCTGGGTACGGTTGGTGCCGGCGTCGTAAAACTGCTGCGTGAAAACGCCGACCTGATCCATGCCCGCGCGGGCCGCGAACTGGTGGTGACCGCCGTAAGCGCGCGCGACCGCACGCGCGACCGTGGCGTGGACCTGAGCAATGTCGCCTGGTGTGACACGCCCGAGGAACTGGCCACCCACCCCGATGTGGACGTGGTGGCGGAACTGATTGGCGGGGCGGAAGGTCCGGCGCGCCTGACGGTGACGCGCGCGCTGGAAAACCGCCGCCCGGTGGTGACCGCCAACAAGGCGCTGATCGCCATTCACGGCGCCGAACTGGCCTGCACGGCGCAGGCGGCGGGCGTGCCGCTGATGTTTGAGGCGGCGGTGGCCGGTGGCATTCCCGCCATCAAGACCGTGCGTGAGGGGCTGGCGGCGGACCGGATCCTGAAGATCGGCGGCATCCTGAACGGCACATGCAACTACATCCTGACCGTCATGCATGAAACCGGGCGGGATTTTGCCGAAATCCTGGCCGATGCGCAGAAGCTGGGCTATGCCGAGGCCGATCCCTCGACTGACGTGGACGGCATTGATACCGCGCACAAGCTGGCAATCCTTGCCGGGCTGGCATTCGGACGGCCCGTGGTGTTTGCCTCCGTCTATATCGAGGGCATCCGCCGCATTGGCGCGCTGGACCTGCAGTTCGCGCGCAAGATGGGTTACCGCATCAAGCTGCTTGGCATCGCGCGCCAGCATGAAAATGGTATCGAGGCCCGGGTCCATCCCTGCCTTGTCCCGCAGGATGCACCCATTGCGCAGGTCAACGGCGTATTCAACGCCGTGGTGGTGGAAGGGGCCTTTGTCGGCCGCCTGATGCTAGAAGGCCGGGGTGCGGGCGAAGGGCCGACGGCCACTGCCGTATGCGCCGACCTGATCGATATCGCCCGTGGCTCCGCCATGCCGGTATGGGGCTGCGCCGCCGACAGCCTGATGCAGGCCGTGGCCCTGCCTGCCAAATCGTTCATGGGCGAGTACTACCTGCGCCTGAACGTGGAAGACCGCCCCGGCGTGATTGCCGACATCACGGCGGTGCTGCGCGACAACGGCGTATCGCTGCGCAGCATGCTCCAGCATGCCGACGCGCATGACGTCCGCCCCGATGGCACCCATGCCGTGCCACTGGTGCTGCTGACGCACAGGACCAACGAGGCAGCAATGCAGCATGCCCTGCACCATATTGCCGAACTGCCCGCCGTACTGGATGAGCCCGCGCTGATCCGTATCGAAGCGGCCTGAACACCGGGCGATGGATGGTCCAGGGCGGACCATTCATCCTGCCCTGCCCGCGCCGCATACCAACAAGGATCCGTTTTCATGTCCGCTGCCGACCTGCTTTCCCCCTTTCCCGCGTCCCCCGCGCCACAGGAGGCGGAGCAGACGCCAGCCGTGCTGGGGGTGACGCGCAGTGTCACGGGCCGCCGGTGGAACTGGCGCGAAGGCGGGCAGGCCAGCCATACCGACCGCATGGGAACGGCCATTGCACAGCAGACCGGGCTGCCGGAAATCGTCGGTCGCATGCTGGCCCTGCGCCACATTGCCCCCGAACGGGTTGCAACCTACCTGACCCCCACCCTGCGGGCGCTGATGCCCGACCCGTCCACCTTCACGGACATGGATGCCGCGGCCATCCGTCTGGCCACCGCCATCCGTAACGGGGAAACGGTGGGCCTGTTCGGGGATTATGATGTGGATGGCGCGTGCTCCACGGCACTTCTGACCGATTTCCTGCGCCGTCAGGGCTGCACGGTGCTGACCCATATTCCCGACCGCATGACGGAAGGCTACGGCCCGAACATCCCCGCAATCGAGGCCATGCAGGATCAGGGCGCCAGCCTGATTGTCTGCCTGGACTGCGGCACGGCGGCGGTTGACGTGCTGGAACATGCAAGCGGGCGCGGTGACATCATCGTCCTTGATCACCATCAGGTGCAGGGCGCCCTGCCGCGTGTGCTGGCCACGGTCAATCCGAACCGGCCTGACTGCCCGTCCGGCCTGCACGGCATCTGCGCGGCGGCGGTTACGTTCATGACCGTGGTGGCGACAGTCCGCATCCTGCGCCGTGAAGGTTGGTTCGAATCCCGTCCCGAACCGCAATTGATGGACAGCCTCGACCTCGTGGCGCTGGCGACCGTATGCGATGTCATGCCGTTAAGCGGCCTGAACCGCGCCTTTGTCGCGCAGGGGCTGAAGGTCATGGCGCGGCGGCAGCGCACGGGCATTGCGGCCCTGCTGGAGGCTGCGGGCGCGCGTGACCCGCTTTCGGCGTTTACATGCGGATTCGCACTTGGTCCCCGGATCAATGCAGGGGGGCGTATCGCGGATTCCGGTCTGGGGCTGCGCCTGTTGCTGTGCGAGGACGCGGCAGAAGCGCAGGCCCTGGCCGAGAAGCTGAATTCCGTCAACCATAACCGGCAGAGCGTCGAATCCGGCATCCTTGACCGCGCCATGGAACTGGCGGTGGCGCAACGCGCACAGGGGCATGCCGTACTGGTACTGAGCGGCCGGGACTGGCACCCCGGCGTGGTCGGGATCGTGGCCGGGCGGATCAAGGAAAAATTCAACCGCCCCGTGCTGGTTGGCGCGGAAATGGAAGATGGCAGCGTAAAAGGCTCCGCCCGGTCCGTCCCGGGACAGGACCTTGGCGGCGCCATTATCGCGGCACGGCAGGCGGGACTGCTGTCATCGGGCGGGGGGCACGCCATGGCGGCGGGATTCGGACTACCGGCGGATGGCATCCCTGCCCTGCATGAATTCCTTGACCACCATCTGGCCACCGCAGCCAGCCTGCCCGACGCCGTGGACCTGACCATCGACGCCGTGGTGAATGTCGCGGCGGCTGATGTCGCTCTTGCAACCGACATGGACCGCCTGGCCCCGTTTGGGGCGGGCAATGACGAACCGCTGATCGCGCTGCCCCGCGTGCGCGTGGCCTATGCCGAACGGATCGGGCGGGAAGGCAATACCCTGCGCCTGACGCTGCAGGGTGAAGGCCGCGGCCCCCGGCTGAAGGCGCTGGTGTTCCGCGCCAATGAAAGCCCGCTGGCCCCCGTTCTGGAAGATCGGGACATGCCACCGCTGCATCTGGCGGGGTGGCTGCGTGCCGAAAGCTGGAATGGCCGGACATCCGCCACTTTTTTCATCCGTGACGTGGCAATCGCCGAATAATTTCAATATTTTTGAATCAGGGGGTTGACCCTACCCCCGTGTCGGGATACTTACCGCTCACGCCTTTAGTCCCGTTCGTCTAGAGGCCTAGGACACCGCCCTTTCACGGCGGCAACACGGGTTCGAATCCCGTACGGGACGCCAGCTACTTTACCGCAGTTTACTGCGGGTCTTGGCTGATTACAGGCACTTTCCAAGTCTCTGTATCTTTAATACGCAGAATGCTTTTGGCACTCTGTCATGCATGGGACTGGTACTTTTTTAAAGTATCGTCATGCACTGGCTGAAAAGCTGTTTCAAAAAACTACCGACAACGCATCGTGCAAAATGCAGAGAAATTTCTGCCAAAGCTTTTCTGGAATGCTTCAGCACACGTTGCCTGGACGGTTCTATCTGAAAAGCCCGCCATTTCGACATCATGTAAATCATAAAGACGTTTTTATTGATCAACGAATTTCCGGACATTCCTTAAAATAAAGAAGCATCAGGAAACCTGCGCTACTTTCCTGTCACAGCCCTATTCCAGAACAATCGCCGGATAAAGATCACGCCTGCACCGTTTTCACCCGCAACACGACAGGTCATGAACGCGGCCGCACAGACCTTTTTTCTCACATGTCTGTACTGCTGGAATCCATTTTTTTATTGCCCTGATTTATCCGATAACATTTTCTGCGGATCCGGGCGGACGGTCTGCTCGATAGTACAGGTTTCGTCCTTGAGATTGACGCCACTGTAATTGCGCGTCCGCGCCGTCTTCAGCAACCATGCCAGAGCGTTTGCCGCGGCCATGGCGGATAGCCCGCCATGACCGTGGATGTTGGAAATGCAGTTCCGTCCCGAATCCCGCATCCCTATCTGCGGATTCCATGTCATGTACAGGCTCATGCTTTCGGCGCAACGCAGGCCGGGACGTTCCCCGATCATCATCACCACGCACCGCGCGCCCAGACAGGTCGCGATTTCATCGCCCAACGCCACCCGTGCCCTGTGCGCCACAACCAGTGGAGCGATACGCCAGTCCGTCAGCAGGGGCATCATCGCCGCCAGTACCGCGGGGCCCTGCTGCTCTGCCGCAAGGGCCGATAGCCCATCGGCAATGACGAACACGACATCATACTGCCCGTGCGGCAGGCTTTCGCGGCTTCTGTCGGATAACTGTCGCCCAAGGTCGGGACGCCTTACGTATTCCTCGCGGTCCCGGGCCCTGCTTTCAACCTCGATCGGGGGCTGTGACAGGTTCAGCCGACTGGTATCCAGCGTGGTGGAGACAGCATGACGCGCACGGACATGGGCGTACTGGAATTCCCGCACGGCCGCGCCGGAAATCGTGTCGCCAGCACGGGGCAGGCCGATCCGCGCCGAGGTCCGCGCCTGCAGCCCCTGCCAGGAAACAGGACGGTCATCAGTCATGACAGGGTATCATCCCGGAAAGAATGCTGGGGGAATTGACGCGTATCCGACCCTTTGCATCAACCAGTTCACGCGCGATCAGCCATTCTTCGAATTCCGGCGCCGCCCGCACGCCAAACAGCGAACGCAGTGTCTGGATATCGTGGTAGGATAGGCTCTGGTAATTCAGCATGATGTCATCGCTGCCGGGCACGGCAATAAGGAAGTTGATGCCGGCGGTGCATAACAGCATCATCAGGTTGTCCATGTCATCCTGATCCGCCTCGGCATGATTGGTGTAACAGACGTCACATCCCATCGGCAGGCCCATGAGCTTCCCGCAGAAATGGTCTTCCAGCCCCGCACGAATGATCTGCCTGCCATCATACAGATATTCCGGGCCAATGAAGCCGACCACCGTATTGACCAGCAGCGGCGAGAAAGCCCGCGCCACGGCATAGGCCCGTACCTCCGCCGTCTGCTGGTCCATGCCATGATGGGCATTGGCCGACAGGGCTGACCCCTGCCCCGTTTCGAAATACATGGTATTCGTGCCGACTGTCCCCCGTCCCAGCGACTGGCTGGCCATATGGGCTTCGGACAGGACCGACAGGGAAATGCCGAAACCGGCATTCGCTTCCTCCGTGCCGGATATGGACTGGAACACCAGGTCCACCGGCGCATTGCGTTCCATAAGCTGGAGGGTATTGGTCACATGCGTCAGCAGGCAGGTCTGTATGGGAATGTCATGGCGCACCCGCACATCTTCAAGCATATGCAGGATATCACTGGCATTGGCCATGTTGTCCGATGCCGGGTTTATGCCCACCACGGCATCCCCCACCCCCAGCAGCAACCCATCCAGCATGGACGCGGCAATACCCGGCAGGCTGTCCACCGGGTGATTGGGCTGCAGGCGCGAACCCATGCGCCCCGGCAGGCCCTGCATGTTGCGAAAGGCCGTGCGGACCGTGATCTTGCGCGCCACCGCCACCAGATCCTGATTACGCATGAGCTTGCTGACCGCCGCGACCATTTCCGCCGTCAGCCCGGGCGCGAGCGCCGCAAGGGTCGCCCCATCGGTTTCATGGTCCAGCAGCCAGTCACGCAGATCCCCCACCGTCATATGCGCGACGGGGGCGAAGGCGGCGGCATCGTGGCTGTCGATAATCAGCCGCGTGACTTCATCCGTCTCGTAGGGGACCGGGACCTCGTTCAGGAAGGTCCGGAGCGGAATGTTCGCCAGCGCCTCACGCGCGCCGATACGCTGCAGGGGATCAGGGGCTGCAACGCCTGCCAGTTCGTCACCGCTGCGATAGGGTGAGGCATAGGCAAGCACCTGTTTCAGAGAGGAAAAGCAGAATTTCTCCCCCCCCAGAAAAGCATGATATGACACGGTACAATAGCCTTCCCAGCGAGAGGTAATTTATCCATGGCTGAATTATAAACGTTTGTTTTCAAATATCTTGACCGACAGGCACAAAGACTTGACCTGCCTCCGCACGGGTGTGTGCCTGGCGGTCGCCACCTGAATGGCGGGATGCGCGGTACAGGCGTGGCGAAACCCCGGTCCATTTGCGGAATGCGCGGCTGAAGGCGCTGATTTCCGAATATCCCAGCAGTAACGCGATCTCGCCAATCGGCATGGTGGGACGGGCAAGATATTCGCGGGCCAGTTCCTGCCGGGTCCGTTCCACCAGGGCGGAAAACGTAACGCCCATCCCATCCAGACGCCGTTGCAGCGTCCAGCGCGGCATGCGCAGCGTTTCCGCCACATGTGACAGGGCGGGCACGCCCTGACCCATCGAATACCGGATTTCGGTACGGATGCGCGACAGCAGCGGATCAACGGCAGGCTCCGCCGCCCGGCCCGCAGCCGCGGGCGACAGCGATGTCAGGCTGCACCGCAGGACATCAAGCAGCCGCACATTTCCCTGCGGCATGATGCAACCCATTTCCGCCCTGTCAAACACGACCGCATTGACGCCCATGCCAAAATGCACCGGCGCGCCAAAGGCATCATCGTATTCACCCGCCGAGGCGATGCGGCGATGTTCAAGCCAGATGGCCCGTGGCGCCCAGTGCTGCCCCAGAACATGGCGGAATATGTTGCAGAACATGCCCATGGTCAGTTCCGCATCCTGCTCGCGCCCGATGATGCCACCCGTCACGATCCGGTATTCCAGCCGCGCGCAGCCATCGTCCTGATGGACAAGGCGGGTGATGGTGCCGCTCTGGTGATAGGGAAACAGTTCGGCCACATTTTCCACCGCGTTCCCCAGCGTAGGGGACGCCATGGCGATGAAACCGATCAGGCCCAGCATGTCCGGGGTGAAATGCCGACCATAGGACAGGCCCACCCCTGCATGTCCGCTCTGCCGGGTGGTTTCCTCAAACAGAAGACAGTATCCGGCAAGGTCGAGCGACGCCGTCTGGGAAAGGCTCTGGTCAAGTCGCAGCCCGGCGGACAGGGCCACGCGATCAGGATCGCAACCCTGTTCACGGATGAACTGGCACACCCCCGTGGCCGCAGCGGCAAGCACATGTGGCTGTCTGATCGTGCTGTCTGTTGGGCTGGGCATATCGCCAGGCAGCATCTTCCCTTCCCTACATCCTGAAGCGACCGCAAGTTTTCATGTTTTGGCGATCCGTAACAAGCCTAAACGTCGTGATGCCAAAATTATGTAGTCTCCTGTCAAGCTCTCCCCCATCCATTCCCGTTACGCTGCGGCGCCAGCGATCGCCGTGCGCCTGTAGTGCCGCACGCGGAAGAATCAAGGAGAACAAGGCCGCATACCCCGTTTCATCCGCCCTGGCCGACGCCGTTTCGGGGTCATGGAACCCAACATCACTCCATGGCGACGTAGCGTCTGTGGTGACCGGACATCCCTGCTTGATTTCGGGGTCATGGACCGGCGATGGCAGGCCGAACGGCCGGATACCCTGCACTATCCGGCACAGACGGATGCCGCGTGTCACCTTGCCCCGCCATAGGTGCCCCACCAGCAGCATCCTCGCGTGCAGGAAACCGAACAGTGTCCCGCCCGTCCCCTGCCCTGTCGTCACACGCGAAAAAACAGGCTGCATGCGAACATGGGCATGGTGGGCTACGCCGGCTATGCGCCGGTCCGTCTGGACGTTCCCCCACCGGGCAGCGTGACCCATGACGGGAAGCTTGCCACATCGGATCACTGGTATGGCCTGCGCCTGGCATGCGATGGCCATCCGCATTTCCTTGCCAGACTGGCTGGCCACATGGAAACGGGACGGCCCGGCCGCAGTGACCCGCGCCCTAGCGGCGCGCCGTCCATTACCCATCTGTCAAAAGGGCACGAAGCGTGACGAAACCCCTTACCCGCCGTCAGCTTGCCACTGTGGCAGGACTGTCATCCCTGGCGCCCGGCCTGCTGGCGGCCGGGGCGCATGCAACCGATGATACCGCATCCCTCCCGCTGTTGCCGCCCCTGAAATGGGCACCGACGACACGCCGGGCGATCGAGGCGGTCATCCGTGCCCATGGACATGCCGGGGATGATGTCACGACCCGGCCCTATGCCGTATTTGACTGGGACAATACCTGTATTTTTGGTGACTGCGCGGAAACGCTGTTCCGTTTCATGATCGACAACCTGTGCTTCATGGTCACCCCACAACAGTTTGGCACCTTTCTGCAGCGCGGACTGGGGCATGGTCCGCTCGCCGCGACATGCCGCACCGTTTCGGGGCAACGGGTCAACCCGCATGCGCTTGCCGTCGATCTGGTGGCCGATTACACGGCGCTGGTACAGTCCTACGGGCTGCGCCCCCTGCGCGACAGCGGCTTCACGCTCCGCACGGCCACCGATCCCATAATGTCCGGTTTCCGGGCCAAGCTGTATTTCGCCTATGACGCGATGGCGGCCAGTTCCGGTGCAGACCATGCCTATCGCTGGATCATATGGATGCTGAACGGTCATACGCCCGACAGCCTGCGCCAGCTTGTACAGGCTTCCAACACCTGGCATCTGGGACAGACCATTACATCCGTCACGTGTCAGACCCCGCCACAGCGACTGGGACAGGCGGGGTGCATCAGCCACACCTTCATGCAATGCCTGCGCCTGACGCCGGAGATTGCCACGCTGCACGCCTGCCTGCGCGCGCAGGGGATTGATGTCTATGTCTGTTCAGCATCCTTCGTAGACATCGTGCGCGTTTTCGCGACTGATCCCCGGTACGGATACAACCTGCCTGCTGAAAACGTAATGGGCGTGCGGATGCGCCCGAACGGTGACGCATCCTATCCCGGTGACAGGGACGTGCCCCACTGGCCCCTGACCTACCGCCAGGGCAAGGTTACGGCCATCCGTCAGGCACTGGTCAGGCAGAAGGGACACGGTCCCCTGATGGTCTTTGGTGATAGCGACGGGGACGTGGACATGCTGCGCGGCTTTGCCGATACCGCGCTGGCGGTCATCATCAACCGCTGCCTGTCCGGCCCGATTGGCGCACTGTCCCGACGCGCGGCACAGGAATACCCGGTACGACAGCCCCGGTTCGTACTGCAGGGGCGTAATGAGAATACCGGCGAATGGCGTCCTGATCCCGCCACCATCCGTTACGGCAGCACCGCGCCACGCCTTCTGGCCTGACAGAAACACGACGGATGAACCTGTCCCACGCGCGGGACAGGTTCGTGGGCCACAGCGACGTGTCCGGTATATGTCAGGCTGGCCTTGTACATGATTCGGGGATGATTGATGATCTGCTGTCCGTGCGTGCCGTAACGCACCCCGGCCGAGGTCACATCCGGATCATAGGTTGCATGGTTCCAGCTTATGGAATTGCGAATGGACAGCCCAAAGCACATGACCGAAAACATGAATTCCTGTTTTTACTTCTATGTTTTATTGGTCATTAAATCTGTTCTTGTGATTTATTTATTTTTATGATTTCCAGAACAGAAACGAACCGAAATGGCCAGACAGTCAGAAACCGAAAAATCCCGGGCTGATACGTCCCTGTCCCGCGACCGGTTCACTCGCACCTGCGTTCCATTTCCCCAATGCATTTCCATTCATGCATGTGAAAGAATACATAATATTCGCTACAATATAATAATTTATATGCTGATCTGAATTCACCTGACAAGAAATACTGTTGACATCCGTGCATGGGAATGCCGCAGGCGCGGAATTCCGCATGGATAAGTGTTTTATAATATATCTGCCCCGTCACCAGACTTGAACGCCAAATCATGACTGATTATGGAAAATAATACAGTCATATTCATGCAGCCAGACACCATGCAACGCCAGCAGGCGTCTCCGGCGCAGTGCTTTCCGGTCAGGGCAATCCCGTCAGGTGCCGGATGACCTGCGGCTGAACAGATAAACCGCAAGGCCCGCGGCCATGAAAACAACATAGACACCGAAAATGGCCAGATGGCTGACAGCCATGCCCGCCAGCGCGCACAATGCGGCAACAAAGGCAAACCCCGGCACGACAGGATAACCGGGCACGGACCATGGCCGCACCCGATCTGGCTGGCTGCGGCGCAACCGGAACAGGCTGGCCATGGCAAACAGGTACATGGTCAGCGCACCGAATACCGATATGGTAACGATATTGGCGGTTAGCGGTTGGCCGCCGATGGTAACATACCGGTCACCGTAAATGGCCATCATCCCCACGACCCCGCCGGCCAGTGTCGCGGCCCACGGCGTTCCGAACCGGGGGTGCAGTCGTCCCAGCACCGCAGGCAGGTAGCCTTCCCGCGCCATGGCATAGATCTGGCGCGAATATCCCATGATGATCCCATGGAAAGACGCCACAAGACCGAACAGCCCAAGCCATACCAGCATATGGACATAACCACTGCGGGGACCGACTACGGCCAGCATGGCCTGTGGCAGCGGGTCGTTCAGGTTGGCCAGGGCTTTCCAGTCACCCACGCCCCCCGCAAGAATCATGATGCCGAACGCCAGAACCATCAGGGTAATGATTCCGGCGATATAGGCCACGGGAATGGTCCGGTGCGGGCTGCGCGCTTCTTCCGCTGTCATGGCCACTCCTTCAATCGCAAGGAAAAACCATATGGCGAAGGGAACAGCCGCCAGAATACCACCCACGGCATGCAGGCTGAACGTATCGGACCCGGCCCAGCCATCATGGACGAAATTCGCCCATGAAAAACCGGGCATCACCACAACCATGAAGACCAGAAGTTCGACAATGGCGGCTATGGTAATGACCAGTTCGAATGTGGCCGCAATATTCACCCCGAATATATTAAGCGCCATGAACACCACATAGGCCCCCGTCGCGGCCGCCGATGCACTGACATGGGTATATTGCACATGCAGGTAGGCCCCGATCGCCAGCGCGATGGCGGGGGGCGCAAATACGAATTCCATGATCGAGGCAAAGCCCGTAAGGAACGCCGGCACAGGCCCGAAAGCCGCCAGCACATACGCAAATGGCCCGCCTGCCTTCGGTATGGAAGTGGTCAGTTCGGTATAGGAAAAAATCAGCGCCGCATACATCAGCGCAACCATGAACGTGGTGACAAGGAAGCCCAGCGTGCCTGCCGCGGCCCAGCCATAGCTCCACCCGAAATATTCCTCCGAAATCACCAGCCCCACGGCAATGCCCCATAGGTGAAAGACCCCGAACCGGCGCTGGAGTACGGGCGCGGGGCTGCGTGCATCATGCCGTGGCGTGAGGGAAGTGGTGGCAGTCACGGTGGGTCGGGTCATTGTCCACAACAGAATTTATGATAGCCTGTACAGGAAACACGCATGGTAACTGCCCCCGCTTAACACGAAGTCCGGACTGGCTTCCATCACCACGATAGACCGCTCCGCCGACTACATTCTTGACCGCGAAAAACGTCTTTATTTCCCGCGGCCGCCATCCTGTGGCCATGCGCGCCGCACCACCCGTGAATGACAAGGGAATTTCCGCCCCTACTGGCAGCGCGATTGCATGGACTGCATCACGGAACGTGGGGGTGGGGCCCTTTATGCGACGGAAAAATCAGGCGCTCATTGTACTGCGGGCAAGGTGCCCGGCACGACATGGCCCGCATGGCTGATGGGCGACACGTCACTATCCCCCCGGCACCACGAAACATGGCATAGTGCAACCATCACCCAAGGAGGGAACAGGCCTATGGAACCGTGGACTTCTTTCACGCTATTTGGAAAATCCGGCACGATCTACCAGTTCCGGCGCGTACCTTCGCCCCTGCCCCCGCAGGCCTGCATATTCCTGCTGACAACCGTCATGGGATCAACGGTCAAGGGCGGGTCATGGCAGTTTTTGGAACCGGAAATCGGCACCGTGGCCTCACTGTCAGGCGATTGGGACAGCGTGATCACGCCCGCCCGCGAAGCCAAGGCGGAAAGTGATGATGTCCTTGTCTGCTTTCCCGAAAGCGGTGACGTGGCCGATGCATTCACCGACCTGATCGAAGGCGGGGCGACGCGCCTGCCGCGTTAGGATTCACGCGCGGCCCGCCCAGATGTGAATGGACGCGGGTCCGCACGCGTTCCACACTGCTCCACCCTGCTGGATGGAGATCCCGCCATGTCCCGTTACCGCCGCCCTGCCCTGCTGACCTTCATGACGGGGGTTCTGCTGGCCCACGGCATGGCCCATGCCCGGCCGGACAGGCCGGTGCTGCTGCGCCATGCCACCGTTATTGATGGCACGGGCAGCGCACCACAGCCGGATACGGATATCCTGATCCGCGACGGACATATCGCGGCAACCGGCCACAACCTGCCGTCCGTGGCCCATGCGCGCACCATTGACCTGTCGGGCCAGACCGTGCTGCCGGGACTAATTTCCGACCACAGCCATGTGGGACAGGTCAGCGGCACGCAGAATGGGGAAGTCAATTACACCCGCGCCAATATCCTGTCCGAACTGTCGCAGTACGAACATTATGGCGTGCTGACCATTGTTGCACTGGGCCTGAACCGTTCACCCCTGTTTGACGATCTGCGGCGCGAGCAGCATGCGGGTCTCAACCCCGGCGCCGACCTGTTTGGCGTGGACCAGGGCATTGGCGCACCCGATGGCGTGCCACCGCAGAACATGTTCCATCTTGGCGCGGATCAGGTTTTTCGGCCCACCACCCGAGATGAAGCCCGCGCTGCGGTCAACAAAATGGCGGATGAAGGCACGGATCTGATCAAGCTGTGGGTCGATGATTTCCGCAACGGCGTACCCGGTGCGCATGGCCTGCCCAAGATGCGGCCCGAAATATACCGCGCCGCCATTACACAGGCCCACCTGCGCGGCAAGCGCGTGGCCGCCCATATCCATGACCTGTCCGATGCCCGTGCGCTGGTGGCCGCCGGCGTCGATATCCTGGCCCACGGCGTACGTGACAGACCGGTTGACGCGACCCTGATCCACGCCATGACACAGCATGGCACGGGTTATATCGCAACGCTGGACCTTGACGAAGCGAACTACATCTTTGCCGAACACCCCGAATGGCTGGATGATCCCTTCCTGTCATACGGGCTGTCGCCTGCCCTGCGCCAGCAGTTCGCTGACCCGGCATGGCGGCAGAAAGTTCTGGCAGCACCCCTGACCGCCGCATCGCGCAAGGCGCTGGCGATGAACATGCGCAATCTGCTGACGCTGTACCACGCGGGCATCCCCATCGGGTTCGGCACGGATTCGGGTGCGACGCCAACCCGCATTCCCGGTTTTGCCGAACACCGGGAATTCCGGCTGTCGGTCATGGCGGGACTGACCCCGCTACAGGCCATTACGCTGGCGACGGGGGATGCCGCCCACCTCATGCAGCTTACGGACCGGGGCACGATCGCACCCGGGCAACTGGCGGACCTGCTGGTGGTATCCGGCAACCCGAACCAGGACCCGGCGGCACTGGATCATATCCAGCAGGTCTGGCACCGTGGGCATCAGGTACCCGGCCCGCTGGCGGGACAGGACAGGCCGACAGCCCGGCCCAAGTGACAGAAAGCCGATATGACCGGAAAAAATACGCGCAATCCCCTCCGTAAACTGCTTCCCCTGATCGGGATGGCAGCAGCCCTTGCCGCCTGCGCCGGGCCAAGCGGCCCGCAGTTATCGGGGCCGGATGGGCCGATGATCGCCAATAATGACTGGAACGAACATAATTACGGCATGGGGTTCTATTCCGGGCCGTATGATGACGGTTTCGAGGCGGAGGGACTGAACGGCGGGCCACCCGATTATCTGGGCGACGAATTCATGGGAGTCCCCTGAACCCAGCGCGTGACAGTAAGCCGCATGCGACATCAGAAACCGTTTGCAGGCAGTTCACTGATAAATGAAATAGCAGTTTCCGGATGCCGCCTTTTCAAAAAGGCGGCATTCTTTTTAGCACTACAGTTGCAGTTTGTTTTGTTCGTTAATTGTTCATGGTTTCCGTGCTTTCCAGAAAGCTCGAATTTCAGACGGTCTACATCGAGAAAAACCGCAAATTCTTCATCTTTCTAGGCCGGAAACCAAACTGCAACTGTAGTGTTAGGTTTCGTGGACAAAGGGTATCCACTGGAGTGCTGACACGAGACTGACGAAGCCAAGATATGATTCCTTGGTTTTGTCATATCGGGTGGCAACGCGTCGCCAGTTCTTGAGTTTGTTGAACAGGCGCTCGACGAGATTGCGCCAGCGATATTTGGTTTTATCATGAGGTACAGGATTGCGACGGTTGCTTTTGCTCGGGATGACGGCTTCGATTTCGGCCTTGGCAAGTTCCTCGCGAATGAGGTCGGCATCGTAACCTTTGTCTGCCAGTAACGCCTCGATCTTGTCAGCGATCATGCGGAACAGCGGGCCGAAACCCTGAATATCGTGGGTCTGTCCCGGCGTCAGGACAAAACCGAGAGGGCGTCCCCTGGCGTCGCATCGGGCGTGCAGTTTGGTGGTGAAACCACCGCGCGATCGGCCAAGCGCCTCGGTTTCCTGTGTCCCTTTTTTATACCGATAGCACAATGATGTGCCCGGACCACCGTGCTGTCGATCATGTCGGCAGTGGTATCCCGCTCGACCATTTCAGCCAAGGTTTCGAGCATCGCATCGAACACGCCTGTCGTCACCCATCGTCGGTAGCGTCGGAACACGCTGTTCCACTTGCCATAATCATCAGGCAGGTGGCGCCACTGCGATCCGGTTCGGGCAATCCACATCATGCCTTCGAAATACAGACGATTGTCTTGCGCAGGACGGCAGCCACGACCCCTCTCAGGCGGAAGCAGCGCCCCGATGATGGCCCATTCCTCGTCCGAAAGCCCAATTCGCTCGCCCAACAACGCCTCCAAAAGGCAGCTTTGAATCAATCATGGACGTTACTGTCAACCTTTGTCCACGAAACCTA
>NZ_CADP01000004.1 GCF_000285295.1 Komagataeibacter europaeus LMG 18890
ACGGACCGTCTGGACGGGCTTTACGATGAACCCCGGCCGGGGACACCACGCTCGATCGGCGACGGGGAAATCGCGGAGACGATCCGCCGGACACTGGAAGAAACCCCGCGCGGTGCTACGCATTGGTCGCTGCGCTCGATGGCACAGGCCGTGGGATATGCACCGTCAACGATCCATCGCATCTGGAAAGCGTTCGGGTTACAGCCGCATCGAACAGAGACCTTCAAACTGTCGAACGACCCCCTCTTCGTGGAGAAGGTCCGCGACATCGTTGGTCTGTATATGGCACCGCCGGAGCGTGCGCTGGTACTGTGCGTGGATGAGAAGAGCCAGATCCAGGCGCTGGATCGCAGCCAGCCCATGCTCCCGATGCGGCCCGGCCAGGTCGAGCGGCGGACACATGACTATACCCGCCACGGTACGACCTCACTGTTCGCAGCTCTCGACATTGCCACCGGCACCATCATTGGAAAGTGTTATCCGAAGCACCGATCCACGGAATTCCGCAAATTCCTTGACCAGATCGAAACCAATGTGCCGACTGACCTCGATATCCATCTGGTGATGGATAACTATGCCACCCACAAGACGAAGCTGATCCGTGACTGGTTGGCCAGGCGCCCGCGCTGGCACGTTCATTTTACGCCGACCGGGGCCTCATGGATCAATCAGGTGGAGCGGTTTTTCGCTCTCGTCACTGAAAAGCAGATCAGGCGCGGCATTCACCGTTCGACCGAAGCCCTGGAGGCCGACATCAGGGCTTTCATCGCCGTCCATAACGAACAGCCCAAGCCCTTCAAATGGACCAGATCCGCCGACGACATCCTGCAGGCCGTCAAGCGATTCTGCCTCCGTACTACCAAAATCAGCGAAACTTCAGAATCAGGACACTAGAAGCTTTTCCAGACAGTCCTTCAGCGCCGGATGAAGGTCCAGTACAAGGGCTGGCGTCCCGCCTTCAGCGCCTTGGCTTCGTAACGGGTTGGCGGCCAGCCGTCGGGGCGCACCCTGGCGGGTGGCGCGGTGTCAAACAGGTCCTGCGCGCCCATCACTTCCTCGACCCATGCCTGATAGGTCGGATCGTCACTGGCCACGCGCCAGATCGCGCCGGGACGCAGGATCCGGGCGGCCAGTTTCACCGTCTCGGGGTGGACGAAACGCCGCTTCGCATGGCGGGACTTGGGCCACGGATCAGGAAACATCAGGAACAGGCGGTCAATCGACGCATCGGGCAGGCCGCGCAGCAGGATACGCGCGTCCTCATCCCAGATCCGCAGCATGTCCGGGACGGGCGCGGTTGCTTCCTCATCATCCGGCACGACGCGGGACAGCAGGGAACACAACCCGTTTTCAAAGACTTCGCACGCGATATAGCCAACATCCGGATGGGCGGCATTCTGGGCCAGCGAATGTTCGCCGCCACCAAAGCCGACCTCCAGCCAGATCTGTCCGGGCGCATGCCCGAAAGCTGACGCCGGGTCCGGTATCGCCGCCTCGGGAAAACGCATGCGCGGCAGTGTCTGGTCCAGAAGCCGCTGCTGGCGCGGGCGCAGCGGATGGCCGCGCTGGCGTCCGTAAAGCCGGTCAGGCGATGCCTTTACATCCACGGAGGCCGTCATATGTCCGAAAATCCTGCTCCTGCTGCCGTGGCGCACGCCGCACGGCATGATTGAAAAACACAGCGGGGGCCGCCATGACCGGCTTTTACAAGCAGTCACGGCAGGCCCCCAATGGCTCCGGCACGTTATAGGCCAAAGCGGACGGATTCATGAACCCGCCAGATCGTCAAAAAGTTTTTGGTGAAGCTTTTTTCAAAAAGCTTCACGGAACGCCGCCTTTTTAAAAAAAGGCGGCACCCAAAAACCTTTCCTGTTTTTTAGCGGTTGAACGCGCCACGCAGGGCGTCGACCAGATCGGTCTGTTCCCACGTGAAATCGTCCTTCGCCGCATCCGGCGTGCGGCCGAAATGGCCGTAGGCGGAGGTCTGGGTGTAGATCGGGCGGTTCAGGCGCAGGTGCTTGCGGATACCGCGCGGGGACAGGTCCATGACCTCACGCAGCACACGACCCAGCTTCGCCTCGTCCACATCCTTGCCCGTGTCATCAAGGTCAACATAGACCGACAGCGGGTGGGACACGCCAATGGCATAGGAAATCTGCAGCGTGCAGCGATCGGCCAGGCCTGCGGCCACGACGTTCTTCGCCAGGTAGCGACAGGCATAGGCCGCCGAGCGGTCAACCTTCGTCGGATCCTTGCCCGAGAACGCGCCGCCACCATGCGGTGCCGCACCGCCATAGGTATCCACAATGATCTTGCGCCCGGTCAGGCCGCAATCACCATCCGGACCACCGATGACAAAGACGCCGGTGGGGTTGACGTAGAATTCGTCTTCCGGCGGCATCCAGCCTTCCGGCAGGACATCACGCACGATGCTGCCCAGTTCCTCACGGATGGTGGCCTGGCTGGCCCCTTCAACGTGCTGGGTGGAAATCACGACGGAGGTCGCGCCAACCGGCTTGCCATTGACATAGCGCAGGCTGACCTGGCTCTTGGCATCGGGCTGCAGGGCCGCGGCGCGCGGATCACCCGCCTTGCGCAGGTCACGCACGCGGTGAAGGATGTCATGCGCGTAGAACAGCGGCGCGGGCATGAGGCTTTCGGTTTCACGCGTGGCGAAGCCGAACATGATGCCCTGGTCACCAGCGCCCTCGTCCTTCTCGCCCGCGCTGTCCACGCCCACGGCGATATCGGCGGACTGTGCGTGCAGGTAGTATTCCACCTCGGCATTGCGCCATGAGAAACCGGCCTGGTCGTAGCCGATATCCTTCACCGCGTCGCGCGCACCCTGGATCAGCAGGTCAGGGGTGACAGAGGCCGGGCCACGGACTTCACCAGCCAGGATGATGCGGTTGGTGGTGACCATTGTTTCACACGCAACGCGCGATTCACCGTCTGCGGTCAGGAATGCATCAAGAACGGTATCACTGATCCGGTCGGCGACCTTGTCGGGATGCCCTTCGGATACCGATTCCGATGTAAACAGAAAATCGCCTTTATTACGCATGATGGTCCTGTCTGCCTCGTATGGAGTAGGAGAAATAACGCCTGCGGAACCCGGCGTACGATCGCATGCGTTTGGCGGAAACCGGGTCAGGCGTCAAGCCATTTCCCTGAATACCACCCTCGCAGGGCGCGGGCCCCGTACCCCGGTTACGCCGGGCGTTCCAGCCCCAGTACATCTTCCATATTATAAAGACCCGCCACGCGCGCCCGCAGCCAGCGCGCCGCCCGCACGGCCCCGGTCGCATAGACCCGGCGGTCAAAGGACCGGTGGGTCAGGCTGATCTGTTCATGCCCCGATGTGAAAATGACGGAATGCTCGCCCACGATCTGCCCGCCACGCAGGGCGGCAAACCCGATCGCCCCATCGGCACGCGGGCCGGTATGGCCATCGCGACCGCTTTCGATATGGTCTTCCAGCCGGATTCCACGGCCTTCAGCCACCGCGCGGCCCATGGCCAGCGCCGTGCCGGACGGGGCATCGACCTTCTGCCGATGGTGCATTTCCAGTATCTCGGCATCATATTCGCTGCCGGGCAGGACGGCGGCCATCTGCCGGGCCAACCGGGTGACCAGCGTGACACCGGGGGAAAAATTGGCCGCCTGCACGACCGCGATCCTTTTCGCCGCCGCATCGACAGCCTGCTGCTGGACCGGCGACAGGCCGGTCGTGCCCAGCACCCATGCGATCCCGCTTTCAGCCAGTGCCGTGGCATGCGGGATGACCGTATCGGCGTGGGTGAAATCAATCACGACATCGCAATGGCGCGCAAGTCCGGCAATATCGGCATAAACGGGACAGTCGATCCCAACGACCGTCTGACCATTACGCGTCGTGCCCCCGGCCAGCACGGCGCCACCCGATGGCACTTCTTCCGCCAGAAGGCGACCGACACGCCCATTCAGGCCCGCGATCCCGATACGCAATGGCTGCGCGTCCATGCAGTCTTCTCCACCAGTCCAGATATAGAAATAGCGGCGCGACCGGGGGATCGCGCCGCCTGAGCCTATCCATGGTGCAAGTTGGGGGGGATTCACCATGAATAGTATGATGACCCTACACCTGAATAATCAGTCATTTCAACTGCCGCCCCGTCATGACAGGGCGGGGGAAAGGGCAGGTTTACAGCTTGCCTTCAAAAAAATCCTTCACCTTGCTGAAGAAACCGGTGCTTTCGGGGCTGCCCTTGGCATGGCCTGCGCCGTCGCCCTCGAATTCCTCCAGCAGTTCACGCTGGCGCTTGGTCAGGTGGCGCGGCGTTTCCACCACGACCTGGATATACATGTCCCCGCGCGCGGAAGACCGCAGGACCGAAAAACCCTTGCCCCGCAGGCGGAAATGTTCGCCCGTCTGGGTTCCCGCCGGGATCTTCACCTTGGTGCGTGACCCGTCAACGACCGGTACCTCGATCTCGGTCCCCAGGGCCGCCTGCGCCATGCGCACGGGCACGCGACAGTAGATATTGGCGCCATCGCGCTGGAAGATCGCATGCTGTTCGACCGATACATGGACATACAGGTCGCCCGCGGGCACGCCCTTGCCGCCGGATTCCCCCTCGCCAGAAATACGGATGCGGGTGCCGTCTTCCACGCCGGCGGGGATCGCGACCTCGATGGTACGGTTCTTTTCCACCGTGCCTGTGCCGTGGCATTCCTTGCACGGATTACGGATCAGGTGGCCCGAGCCATGACAGGTGGGGCAGGGACGTTCCACAAAGAAGAAGCCCTGCTGTGCGCGCACCTTGCCCGCGCCATGGCACGATGGGCAGGTTTCGGGCTTCGCATCCTTGTCCGCCGAACCGGTGCCGTCACAGCTTTCACAGGTGACGCGGGTGGGAACGGTGATCTTTTTCTTAACGCCGGAAAAGGCCTCGGCAAAGGTGATGGTGACCTGCACCTGCAGGTCGGCACCCGAGCGGCGGCCACCACGCCGGCCACCCATCATGTCGCCAAACATCTGTTCAAAGATGTCACCCAGGCCGCCACCGCCGAAATCGAAGCCGCCAGCACCGGGGCCACCGCCCTCGAACGCCGCATGGCCGAACCGGTCATAGGCCGCGCGCTTCTGGTCATCCTTCAGCACGTCGTAGGCTTCGTTGATTTCCTTGAACCTGTTTTCCGCATCCGTATCCCCGGGATTCCGGTCGGGGTGGTACTTCATGGCCAGCTTGCGATACGCCCGCTTGATCTCGTCACCATTGGCATCGCGAGAAACTTCAAGGACTGCGTAATAATCTATCTTGGTGGCCATGTGGGTCCTCTAGCAAACGCGATCGCCCGACATCCTCGCGGCACGATCCTCGCGTTCCAGATATTGTTGCTGGGCAGAATATGAAAAGCGCCCGCCTTCACAGAAGCACGGGCGCCACCTTGGTGGAAGGTGGGGCGGACCCGAAGGTCCACCCCTCATTCCGGAGCCTGTATGACGCCTTGCGGCGATCAGGACTTCTTGGAGTCGTCCACGTCTTCGAAGTCGGCGTCGACAACCTTTTCGTCCTTCGGCGCGCCGCCCGGGGCAGCGCCGGCAGCACCCGGTGCGCCTTCGGCCTGGCCTGCCTTGTAGACAGCTTCGCCAACCTTCATGGCAACCTGCGTCAGGCGATCGGTCGCCGTCTTCAGGGCTTCGGCATCGGTGCCTTCCAGTGCCTTGCGCACTTCGGCAATCGCTGCTTCCGCTTCCGTCTTGTCAGCCGCCGGAACCTTGTCGCCTGCTTCGCTCAGGGACTTTTCGACCTGATGGGTCAGACCTTCGGCCTGGTTACGGGCCTCGACCTGTTCCTTCTTCGCCTTGTCGGCGGCGGCATTGGCTTCGGCGTCCTTCACCATCTTTTCGATGTCGGACTCGGACAGACCACCAGAAGCCTGGATCTTGATCTGCTGTTCCTTGCCGGTCGCCTTGTCCTTGGCCGAGACGGACACGATGCCGTTGGCGTCGATGTCGAACGTCACCTCGATCTGCGGCACGCCACGCGGTGCGGGGGCGATGCCGGTCAGGTCGAACGTGCCCAGCAGCTTATTGTCAGCAGACATTTCACGCTCGCCCTGATAGACCTTGATGGTCACGGCGCTCTGGTTGTCTTCCGCGGTCGAGAAGGTCTGGCTCTTCTTCGTCGGGATCGTCGTGTTGCGGTCGATCAGGCGGGTGAACACGCCACCCAGCGTCTCGATACCCAGCGACAGCGGCGTCACATCGAGCAGCAGCACATCCTTGACGTCACCCTGCAGCACCGCGCCCTGAACCGCCGCGCCGATGGCGACCACTTCGTCGGGGTTCACGTTGCGGGCGGGTTCCTTGCCGAAGAACTCCTTAACGGCCTCGATCACCTTGGGCATACGGGTCATGCCGCCGACCAGGATGACTTCGTCAATCTCACCAGCGGAAACCGACGCGTCCTTCATTGCGGCGCGGCAGGGTTCCAGCGTGCGCTGGATCAGGTCGTCCACCAGGCTTTCCAGCTTCGCGCGGGTCAGCTTCACCACAAGATGCTTTGGGCCGGATGCATCAGCCGTGATGAACGGCAGGTTGATCTCGGTCTCCTTGGAGGAGGACAGCTCGATCTTCGCCTTTTCGGCCGCTTCCTTCAGGCGCTGCAGGGCCAGCTTGTCCTGACGCAGGTCGATGCCCTGCTCACGCTTGAACTCGTCAGCCAGGAAGCCGATGATGCGGGCGTCAAAGTCTTCACCGCCGAGGAAGGTGTCACCGTTGGTGGACTTCACCTCGATCACGCCGTCGGAGATCTCGAGGATGGACACGTCGAACGTGCCGCCGCCAAGGTCATAGACCGCAACCGTGCCGCCGTTCTTCTTCTGCAGGCCATAGGCCAGCGCCGCAGCGGTCGGTTCGTTGATGATACGCAGGACTTCCAGACCGGCGATACGGCCGGCGTCCTTGGTGGCCTGGCGCTGTGCGTCGTTGAAGTACGCGGGCACCGTAATGACGGCCTGCGTGACCTTCTCGCCCAGGTAGGATTCGGCAGTTTCCTTCATCTTGCCCAGAATGAAGGCGGAAATCTGCGCGGGGGCGTATTTCTTGCCCTGTGCCTCGACCCATGCGTCGCCGTTGTCGCCCTTTACGATGGCGTAGGGGACCAGTTCCTTGTCCTTCGCCACGGTGGGATCGTCATAGCGGCGGCCGATCAGACGCTTGACCGCATACAGGGTGTTGGCCGGGTTGGTGACCGCCTGGCGCTTCGCCGCCTGACCGACCAGCATTTCGCCGTTATCGGTGAACGCCACCATGGACGGGGTGGTACGTGCGCCTTCGCTGTTCTCGATAACCCGCGTCTCGTCGCCTTCGCGCACGGCAACGCAGGAATTGGTCGTACCAAGGTCGATACCGATAACCTTGCTCATTCAGATACTCTCCTTTTCAGCGGCCTGTCCTGACCCGAAGCATCGGGACAGACCCTTTCTTTCATATCGTCCGGTGACGGGGCGGACTGTCTGTTTCACATCCACCCGGCAGCACCGCTGTTACCATCCGATGTAGGCAGCCCCCGCGCAGCTTTCAAGGGCCTGAAGGCGTGCGCGGAAACGATTTCACCCTGCCTGCGCCGGTCCCTTTGACACGACAACCATGGCCGGCTTGAGCAGCCGCCCGTGCAGCGTCCATGCGGGGGTCCATGCCTCCATCACGGTGCCATGGGCGTGTTCGTCGCTGTGCTGTTCCGCCATGGCCTGATGGAGGTTGGCGTCAAAGGGCTTGCCCTTCGCGTCTTCCGCCTTGATGCCATTGCGTTCCAGAATGCCGATGAACGACCGCTCGGTGCTTTCGATCCCTTCGCGCATGCGGGTCAGGATGCTGTCCTCGCCCTCGGTGGGCTGGGGCAGGCTGGCCACCGCGCGCTTGAGGTTGTCAGCCGCCTCGACCACATCCTTGGCGAATTTCTGCACGGCGTACTGCCGGGCGTCTTCCACCTCGCGCTTGGCGCGGTTGCGGACGTTCTGGGTCTCGGCTTCCGCACGGACCCATTTGTCACGCAGGGTCGCGACCTCGGCCTCCAGTTCGGCCACGCGCGGATCGACCGCGGCGTGCCCGGCTTCGGCCTCCGGCGCATGGCCGGAATGCTCATCAGTCGCGGGATTGGGTGTGCCGTCGCCGGTTGCGGCATTGGCAAAGGGGTTGGGGTCTGTGTTCTCGCTCATGCTCTTACAAGTAGGTAACGGCTGGCCAATGGACAAGGCATTGCGCTCCCGGCAGGCATGCCGTTTTTGCGCAACTTGTCCCGATCCGATGGAACAGCCGGAACGCCAGCGGCGTTCCAGTGAAGCAGGATGCCCGCATCCCCTCATGACATGCGGGCGGATATGACGCTATGGTACATACGTGCGCCGGACAAGGAACCGGCAGACATGCCCCCCCATCCGGCAGAGGAGCGAAAAGAGAGCCCCCATGGAGCCAACGAAACAGACGATCGTGCTGGTTGACGATGACAGGAACATCCTGACCTCCGTGCAGATGACACTGGAGGCGGAGGGATTCATCGTCCGCACCTATACCGATGGCGAAAGCGCGCTGCACGGTCTGTCGTCACGGCCGGCGGATCTGGCGGTGCTGGATATCAAGATGCCGCGCATGGACGGGATGGAACTGCTCCAGCGCCTGCGCGCGCGCTCGCAGCTGCCGGTGATCTTCCTGTCTTCCAAGGATGAGGAAGTGGACCAGCTCATGGGCCTGCGGCTGGGGGCGGATGACTATATCACCAAGCCCTTTTCCCAGCGCCTGCTGCTTGAGCGCATCCGCGCGCTGCTGCGCCGCAATGAAGTCAGCCGCAGCGAGGCCGCGGGCGTAAGCCCCACCGGCACCATGGTGCGCGGCGGGCTGTCGCTGGATGAAACACGCCACCAGTGCCTGTGGCACGGGCGCGACATCCAGCTTACGGTGACCGAATTCCTGCTGGTCAAGGCGCTGGCGGCGCGCCCGGGACTGGTCAAGTCGCGCGACCAGCTGATCGATGCGGCGTATGGCGAGAACATTTATGTCGATGACCGCACGATCGACAGCCACATCAAGCGCGTGCGCAAGAAATTCCGCCAGGTTGATGAGGAATTCAACCAGATCGAGACCCTGTACGGGATCGGCTACCGCTACAAGGAAGAATGATCCAGCCGGATGCCGCGTCCCGTTCTTTCCCTCCCATTTGCAGTGCCCCCCCGACTGCGCCGTCTGATCCCGCGCCGGTGGAGCGGGGAGGGCAGGAACGCGGTCGCGGAATTCATGGAATACCGCACCCGGCTGGTCTCGCCGCTCATGCGGCGTATCCTGCTGGTCAATACACTCCCGCTGGGGCTGCTGGCGCTGACGCTGCTGTACCTGACGCAGTTCCAGAACAGCCTGCTGGAAGCCGAGGTCTCGGCACTGCGTGAACAGGCACGTATCTATGCCGGCGCGCTGGGACAGAGCGCCGTCATCATTTCCCGCCGTGATGTCACGCTGGAACCCACCTTGGCCCGCCCGCTGCTGCTGCGCCTGACGGAACCGAGCCCCAGCGCGCATGCCCGCCTGTTCGCCCCCGACGGGCAGGTCGTGGCGGACAGCCGCGTGGAACAGGCCGGCCACCATGGCGATGCGGGCAGGCTGCCCCCGCCACCGGCGGAAGATGACGAGCATTCGCTCCTGTACCCCCCATCGGTCAACATGGGCGAACGGCTGTACAACTGGCTTCTGGCGCAGCTGCCCACCCTGTCGGGTGAGCGGATCATGACGCTGGACACGCCGGATTCCGACCCCTCCATCCAGCCCGTGACCCAGCCTGATGGCACGCGGGTCATGGAAATCCCGCCCTATATCCGCCGCAATGCCAACCACCAGCTTATGGTCACGGTGGCCGAACCCGTGATGCATGACGGGCGGACGACAGTGGGCATCATCCAGCTTACGCGCGAAGCGCGTGACGTGGACCGTTCGCTGTTTGCCGTGCGGTCGTCCATCCTGTCGCTGTTCCTCATGGCGCTGGCGCTGACCATCCTGCTGTCATGGTACCTGTCGCTGACCATCGCGCGCCCGCTGCTGCGGCTGGCGGCGTCGGCCCATACCATGCGCGAATCCTCCAACCGGACGGACATGGTGCCCGAACGCCTGCTGGCGCGACGTGATGAAATCGGGGAAGTCGCCCGTGCGCTGCAGGACAGCGCCAGCGCGCTATGGGCCCGCATGGACGCCATTGAACGGTTTGCGGCCGATGTCAGCCATGAAATCAAGAACCCGCTGTCCTCCATCCGCTCGGCCATTGAAAGCCTGCTGCGCATCGACGATCCCGAACGCCAGCGACGGCTGCTGTCGATCATCAATGATGACGTGCGACGACTTGACCGCCTGATTACCGATATTTCCGATGCCAGCCGCGTGGATGCGGAACTGTCGCGTGCCCGGGCCGAACCGATTGCCATCGTGCCGCTGCTGTCGGTGCTGACGGAAATACACCAGGCGACCCGCCAGCCGGGACAGCCCTACATGGCCGTGGCCAGCAGTGGCGACAGCCCGGAACGGCGTCTGACCGTCCTTGCGGTGGAAGACAGGCTGGTGCAGGTGCTGCGCAACCTGATCGGCAACGCGATTTCCTTTTCCCCGCCTGATGGCAAGATCCTGCTCAGCGCGGTGCCGGCGGGCAGCATGGTCGAAATTGCGGTCAGTGACGATGGCCCCGGCATTCCGCAGGCCAAGCTGGACAACATTTTCGACCGTTTTTATTCCGAACGCCCCAGCAGCGAGAATTTCGGGCAGCATTCAGGTCTTGGCCTGTCCATCAGCAAGCAGATCATCGAAGCCCTGCGCGGCACCATCAGTGCGGAAAACCGCATTGACGCCGATGGTCACGTGCAGGGCGCGCGTTTCGTGATCTGCCTGCCCCGGGTGGACGTGAAGGCGGAGGTCAGCCGACCTCATCCGTAGCACGCGCGTACCGACGATACCGGAAGGGCGGTGGTTCGGCAGGCAGGGTTTCCAGCACCCTGACAACCCGTTCATGATCGGGCGCGCGGCTGCACACCGGATCGGTCGCCGCAGCATCGCCCGCCAGCGCCAGCGCCTGGCAACGGCAGCCCCCCCAGTCCTTTTCGCGCTGGTCACAGCTACGGCAGGGCTGCGGCATCCAGTCCGTACCCCGGAACATGGAAAATAGCGGGGAATCGCGCCAGATATGCGCCAGCGTGTCGTGGCGCACATCAGGGAAGGCGACATTGGGGATCGTCTCGGCCGCATGACAGGGCAGCACCCGGCCGGACGGGGAGATATTGATGAACCGGCGTCCCCAGCCCCCCATGCATGGCTTGGGACGGTCCGCGTAATAATCCGGCGTCACGTAATCTATGGTCAGGCGACCTGCATATTTCTCCCGTGCGGCCTCCACGGCCTGCGTGGTCTGTTCAAGCTGCTGTGCCGTGGGCATGAGGGCCGCGCGATTGGCCAGCCCCCAGCCATAATACTGCGTATGGGCGATCTCGACCCGGCGGGCACCCATTTCCACCGCTGCCGCCAGCATCTGCGGCACGCGGGCGGCGTTTTCGCGGTAGATGACGAAATTCAGCGTCAGCGGCATGCCATCCGCCACCACCAGTCCTGCCGCTGCCATCTTGCGGGCCTGAGCGCCCTTCATGCCGCCCACATGTTCGGCATTGGCGGTATCAATATCCTGAAAAGACAGCTGGACATGATCCAGCCCGGCATCGACCAGCGCGGGAAAGGTCTTTTCGTTCAGCAGCACGCCAGACGTGATGAGGTTGGTGTACAGCCCCAGCCCCACCGCGTGCCGGACCAGATCCGGCAGGTCCGGGCGGCTCATCGGTTCCCCGCCGGAGAAATGGACCTGCAGCACGCCCATTTCGGCAGCCTGATCCAGCACGCTGATCCAGTCCTGCGTGGACAGTTCGTTGCGGCGGGGTTCAAGTGCGATCGGGTTGGAACAGTACGGACACTGCAACGGGCAGCGATGCGTCAGTTCCGCCAGAAGGCTCATGGGGGAAAGAATGGTTTCTGTCATGCCACCAGCACCTGCCGGGTAATAAGGTCACTGACCATGACATGGACATCCCGGCCGATCACATCAACCGGGGCTGCAAACCGGGTGGCCAGTTCAGCCACGATCTGGCCCAGTGTGCGCGTGCCATCAACCAGCTTCAGCACCTCGGCTGCAATGGGGTCGGGTATGAAGGCCCGTTCCGGGGCCTGTATGATCCACCGTTCACGCACGCGGTCATGCTGCAGCCGGACCCCGCGCGCGAAGCGGATGATGCTGTCGTCTGTCAGGTCCGTGGTGGTCATGCCGCGTCCGGACGGAAGGCGCCGGGGGGAATGCGGCCTGGATTGACATAGGCGTATTCCAGTTCATCCAGCATGGCCCACAGGACACCGCACTTGAACTTCAGCGCATCCAGCACCGCTTTCTGCTGTTCGGGCGTGCGGGCATGTTCCTTTACATAACCCAGCGCGAAATCGGAATCACGCGGGGCCTGTGTCAGGCGCGGCTGGAAATAGGCCAGCGTCTCGGGCGTGATGAAATCATAATGCCGCAGCATGCCCGCCACGCGCTCGCTTATGATGGTGGGCGAGAACAGTTCGGTCAGGGACGAGGCAATGGCTTCAAGGATGGAACGGTCGCGCACGAAAGCCACATAGGCATCCACCGCGAAACGGGTGGCGGGCAGCAGCCCCTCCAGCGACTCCACATAGGTCCGGTCCAGCCCCAGCCCGTCGGTCAGCTTCAGCCAGCGCGCGACGCCGCCCGTGCCCGGTGCGTCACCATCATGGTCCACCAGCCGCCTGCGCCATTCACGCCGCAGTTCCGCCGTGGGCAGGCGGGCCAGCAGGGTCGCGTCCTTGGCCGGGATGCTGGCCTGGTAATAATAGCGGTTCAGCGCCCATGCCTGCACCTGCGCACGGTTCAGCCGTCCGTCATGCAGCGCACGATGGAAGGGGTGCAGGTTATGGTAGCGTTCCGCCCCGATGGCGCGCAGCGCGGCCTCGAGTTCATCGGGGGAAAGCAGTTTTCCGCTCATGCCGTAATCCTCATCCCGTCATGGGAGATTTCCCACCCCGCCGCCTCGACCTGGGCACGTTCGGGCGAGTCCGCCAGCAGGACAGGGTTGGAATTGTTGATGTGTATGAAAATCCTGCGCTTGATGCCCAGGTCACGCAGGGCCGCGATGGTACCATCCATGCCATCCATGGACATGTGACCCATGCGGCGGCCGGTCTTTTCACCCAGGCCCGCACGAACCATCTCGTCATCGACCCACAGCGTGCCGTCAAAGAACACGGCGTCCGCACCACGCAGGCGCACCCGCAGGTTATCGGTCATGCGCGCGCAGCCCGGCACGAAACAGACACGATGGCTACCATCGGATATTTCCAGCCCGACCGTTTCGCCATTTTCACAGATTGCCGCCGGATCAGGCCCGGACTCGGCATAAAGCGGCACCTTGCCGGGTACCGCGAACGGCACGACGGTCAGGCCCGCGGGCGTGCCATCGGTCAGCTTCAGCGCCAGTGGTTCGTCGAGTCCCATGGGCGTGCGGGTCACGACCGCGCGGTTCAGGGCTTCAAAAATGGGATTGGCATCCAGCATGGACAGCACTTCGGGCGTGGCCAGCAGGGTAAAGGGCTGGCGTTCACGCAGGGTGAGCAGCCCGGTAATGGTATCCACCTCGCCACCCGTCAGGATGACACCCGCGATGGGCGTTGAACGCAGGCCTTCGCTGGGATGCAGGGCAGGGGTCTGGTTTATCTGGGTCCGCAGGTCAGGGGAAGCGTTGACCACGAACCAGTTCTTTCCATCCCCACTTATGGCGATGGAAGCCTGTGTGCGGGGCAGGGCTGCCGGATCGCCGGCCCTGGCCCGCCTGCAACCGGGAGCATTGGAATTCCATTGCGGAAATCCGCCACCCGCCGCCGCGCCGAGAACGATAATGTCGATCATGGACGCAGACTGTAAAAGAAAATCGCCGCCTGTGCGAGACAGGCGGCGATGTTCCTTACTTCTTTTCGCCGCAGACGTAGCTGTTGATCTCGGCGCCCAGGGGGACTTCAACGATCTTGGGGGTATTCCAGGCCATGGGACTCTCCATTGATTGCAGTTCCAGAAGGCAGCAAGCCTTCGTCTTACGGTATTTGACCCCTGTCCAATCGTGCTTTCAAGTACCGTCTCCCGCCATATGGGGTCCAAAAATTCACGTTAGCGTGTACCCGGCCCCCGCCCCTGCAATGGCTGCGTAGCGGGAATGTGCCAAAAACCTTGGTCCTGCCTTTCATATATCGCCATAAGGAACGGATTGGTACGATACGAATGACAAGCGGGCACAGGAAACGCCAAACCCATTGGGGCCACGCCAGCACTACCTCAGGACCTGATTGATGCCGCCCGAGACAGAGCCAACCCCACCACAACAGCCCTCTTACGAACAGATACAGCAGCAGCGCGCCATAGAGGTCATGCGCCACAGCCGCATCGACACACGCACCGCCTGCCTGCTGCTGCTGAGTGTACTGGCGGTTTTCTACACCCTGTATTTCGCATCCGCCATCATCCTGCCCATGATCCTGGCGCTGGTGGTGAACCTGCTGCTGTCCACGCCGCTGCGCTTCCTGCATACGCGCCTGCATCTGCCCAAGCCGCTGGCCGCACTGTGCCTGATCCTGTGTGTATTCGGTGTCGTCGGCGCGGTGGGCACCGCCATTTCCGTGCCCGCCACCGGCTGGCTGGAACGCGCGCCAGAGGCGATCAATACGCTGCAGGAACGGCTGGCCTTCCTGCGCGGTCCGTTCCAGCTACTGAACAGCGCATCCGACCGCATCCACAATTTCATGACCATTGCGGGCGGCCACGTGGACCACCCGGCATCCGTGACCGATACGCCTGACGGGCATGTCATTGTGGTCGCGAACCCCGGCGGGGGCGGGCTGGACCGGTTCAGTTCCTCCATCCTGCTGGGCACGCAGGCATTCATGGGCCAGTTCTTCACCATGATCCTGATGCTGTTCTTCCTGCTGGCGCAGGGGGACAGCCTGCTGCGCCGCTTTGTGGAGATCATGCCCACCTTTGCCGACAAGCGCCGCACGGTACAGATCGCCTACCAGATCGAACGCAATGTCTCGCAGTACCTGGCCACCATCACCATCATCAACAGCCTGGTCGGACTGGTGAACATGGTGCAGTGCTGGCTGCTGGGCATGCCCAACCCGCTGCTGTGGGGGGTCATGGCGTTCCTGCTGAACTACATTCCCATTATCGGGCCGATGATGGGGATCATCATCTATTTCCTCGTGGGGCTGTTCATTTACCCGTCCGCGTGGCAGGCGCTGCTGCCACCCGCCATTTACCTGTGCATCCACCTGACGGAAGGCGAGACGATCACCCCCATGGTGCTGGCGCGTCGTTTCACGCTCAACCCGGTGCTGGTCATGGCGTCACTGATGTTCTGGGACTGGCTGTGGGGTATTTTCGGGGCGTTCCTGTCCGTGCCCCTGCTGGCGGTCTTCAAGATCATCTGTGACCATGTGGAGATCCTGACCCCGATCGGCCACATCGTGGGGGGACCGGCGCGCACCACCCCACCCAAACCGCTCTTTACGGATGCAGCCGACCTGTCCGACGACAGGCCGGCTGAAGATGATTAGCTATTGCCCGCCGCCAGCACATCAAGCTTCGCCACCGACAGGATGGTGATGGCATAGCCCTTGCCGACTTCGATCATGCCCTGGCTGCGCATCCAGCTCAGCGTGCGGCTGACGGTTTCGATGGTCAGGCCAAGGTAGTCGGCAATATCGCCCCGCGTCATGGGCAGGTGCAGGCGGCCGCCATTTTCCTGACCGGGCAGCTGGCTTGCGTGCATCTGGTCCAGCAGGAAGCTGGCCACGCGCTCACGCGCGGTCTTGCGTCCCAGCAGCAGCATCTGGTTCTGGGCCGCGACCAGTTCATTGGACGCCTCTTCCAGCAGGCGGCGTTCCAGCTTGGGAAAATCATCCAGCAGGTCGGCCATCTTGTCGCGTGAAAAACGGCATACCCTTACCGTATCCACCGCTTCCGCGCCAAAGGCGTAATTGTCCGACACCGCAAGGCCGAGGAAATGCCCCGGTGAGGCGAAACCCGTGATCTGGCGCCGTCCATCAGGCAATGCCTTGAACAGCTTGACCGTGCCGGAGGTGACATTGAAAAAGTCGGTCGCCGGCGCGCCTTCCTCGATAAAGCCGCGACCGGGGGGAATGATGGTTTCCACCGCCGCTTCGGACAGGCGGGAAATGTCATCCGGCCCGATCACGCTGCATACGCTGGTGGGCCGGACGCTGCATGTCGTGCAGAAATCGGTCTGTGCACCACCCGCGCCGATGACGATACGCCGAGGCCTCGATTCAAACTGACACGAAGGCATATCCGACATAATTATTCCTAATCACTTTCAGGCGCCTGCGTTCCGGCGCCGAAGTAACCGGACATGCCTGGCTCCCTAGAAATACACTAATGCATTTGCCAAGAGCGCCGAGTATGGCGGATGGTTTGATGTAAATCAATGCATTCCGCCGGGAAATATCGGGTAAACAGACACGTATCACAGAAAAATCCCCAAGCCTTTGAGGAAAATCCGACGCGTGCAGGCCGTCCCCCCGCCTATGGTCCGACGACTGGACCGTACAGATGTGCCGCTCCTTTATCCCCTGATCCGGATATCGCTGCCGCATATCTCGCTGCGGGACTGGATACGCATCGGACGCAGGATGGCCCGGCCGGGAACACGCGTGCATGAAGGCATCCTGGTCGCCCATTACGGCCCCGGCCGGCCACCCTGCGCCATGGCCACCTTCCGCCGCGGGTTCGACCTGTATTCGGGCGACACGCTGACGGCGGATTACATCCTGACCCTGTCCTGTACCCACCAGCAGAAGATCATTGATGCACTGCTGCCCGCCATGGAAACACTGGCCCGCGAAATGGGGTGTGATGCAATACGCACGCTGTCCCATAGTAACCGGGTGCTAAATCAGGACACCACGGTCCGGAAACTGTGTTCAACAAGCCACATTACCGAAAGAACAGTCAGGCTGGACCATAATAAGGAAATACTTCACCCATCCTGATTGATTCATATCAAAGCCGAATGTAAGGTGGGCGTGATTTCTGCACCTGACAAATCAAATTGAACATTCTTAACGATCCCGCCTGCATGCCAGCCGGAATAAACTAGGGTCTGCTCACGATGAAGAACATCCGTAAACTCGCCATGTCGGCAGCACTGGGCGCCACGGCACTGGCCCCTGTCGCGGTCCATGCGCAGACGACAGCTCCCTCCACCTACGTCAACGCACCGCTGGCAAAGCCCGTGCCCGTGGCACAGCCCAAGGGTCACTGCGGGATCTTCCAGACCTGCTCGACCACCAAGATCGGCCTGGGCAAGGGTGACTTCATGATCCGCCTGTCCGCTGTGGGCGTGCTGCCCGAAGATCGCGACAGCCGCGTCTGGGCCAACGGCGCGCCACTGGCTGGCACCCGGATTAAGACCACCAACCAGGTCATGCCGGAACTGACGTTCGAATACTTCGTGACCGACAACATCTCGCTGGACCTGATCGCGACCAGCACCCGTCATGAAGTGGCGGCCGAAGGCGGTGCCGTGGGCGGCAAGCTTGACGTGGGCAGCGCATGGGTGCTGCCGCCGACGGTGACCGTCGCGTGGCATTTCCGTCCGCACAAGCGCCTGAACCCGTATGTGGGTGTTGGCGGCACGTTCATGTGGTTCCACAACATGAGTGCTGCGAACAACGGCCTGACCAGCAAGCTGAACTCCGGCTTCACCGGTGGCCCGTCCATCAACGCCGGTGTGGATTACCAGCTGGTTGGCAACTGGTTCTTCAACTTCGACGTGAAGCAGATGTTCGTGCGCATGCACGCATGGGCTGAAAACTCCAGCGAAAGCGTGCATGTCACGGCCCACGACTCGCTGGATCCGACCGTCGTTTCCGCCGGTATCGCCTACCGGTTCTAATGGCATGAACGCGGCGGACAGTTCCCTGCTTTCCCGCTATGGGGGCAACCTGCCGCGTTACACCAGCTACCCCACCGCAGCGCAGTTCAGTGATGCGGTGGGGCCGCAGGACAGCCGCGTATGGCTGTCCTCCCTCCCGGCGGACCAGCCGGTTTCCCTTTACCTGCATGTTCCCTTCTGTGACACGCTATGCCGGTTCTGCGGGTGCAATACCGCCGTGCTGCGCAATGTGGATGCCCGGGCCGCCTATGCCGCCCTGCTGCATGAGGAACTGCGCCGCATCATCGCCCTGATCGGCCCCGGTCGCCGTGTCACTCACCTGCAATGGGGTGGCGGCACGCCCACGACCCTGCCGGGCAGCGCCATGCGCCGCGTGATGCAGGCCATCCGCCGGGATTTCGACATTGCCGCGGATGCTGAAATCAGCATCGAAGTCGATCCCCGTCATCTTCCCCCCGACTATCCCGCCCTGCTGCATGAACTCGGGTTCAACCGTGCCAGCATGGGCGTGCAGGATCTTGACGCGGACGTGCAGGACGCCTGTGGCCGGATCCAGAGCTGGGAACAGACCAGCGACTGCCTGAACGCCCTGCGGGATGCCGGGGTGGACTCCATCAACATCGACCTGATCTATGGCCTGCCACGGCAGGATGCGGCAGGTGTCGCGCGTACGGCGCGCGCGGTGGCCAGCCTGCGCCCGGACCGGCTGGCGGTATTCGGTTACGCGCATGTGCCATGGAAGCAGAAACGCCAGAGCCTGATGCCGGTGGGCGACCTGCCCGGCCCGCAGGCACGCATTGCCCAGCGCGCGGCGATTGACGCGACCCTGCGTGACGAAGGGTTCCTGCCGGTCGGGCTGGATCATTACGTCAGCCCGCGTGACAGCATGGCCCGCGCCCTGGCCACGGGCACCCTGCACCGTAATTTTCAGGGCTATACCACCGACAGCGCGCCAAACCTGATCGGGGTTGGGGCATCGGCCATTTCCTCGCTGCCCGGCGGCATGACGCAGAATGCGGTATCATCCGCCGCCTATGCCCGGCTCATGGCCGCAGACGCGGACACGCTACCCGTCGTGCGTGGCGTGCGCCTGGGACCGGACGATCACATCCGCGCCGCGATCATAGAACAGGTGATGTGCGACATGCAGGTCAATCTGGGGCAGGTCTGTGCGCAGCATCACCTGCCTGCCAGCCATTTTGCCCCCGAACTGTCCCGTCTTGCGCCCATGGTGGCAGACGGGCTGGTCAACATTGCGGACCAGCAGGTACGGGTTACGGAAAAGGGGCGCAGTTTCGTGCGCCACGTCGCGGCTGTCTTTGACCGCTACCTGACGGCCGACAGCGCCACCCGCCACGCCAGCGCCCTGTAACCACAGGCAGCAGCCCCCTGTGGCAAAATGGCCCAAGCAGCAGAATATCCATTCATGGAAACGAATTGCGTCATCGCGGCCCTTGCCGCCACACCGGTCACGCCACGGCCCTTTGCGCACTGGCAGCTATATGACGTGCTGCCCGCCCCGGTGGCCGCGGCGCTGGTGGCATGGGTCCCGGATCCACATTTCATGGGTGGCGACAGTGGCGGACAGCGGGCGGGCCGCAACGGGCACCGGCTGTTCATCACCCCGGCCCTGCAGGCGGCCGGCACAGCGCTGGCGCAACTGGCGGACCTGTTCGACAATGCACAGACCCGCGCCGCCTTTACCGACATATGCGGCGCGCACCTTGAAAACGCGGCCCTGCGGCTTGAACTATGCCTTGATACGGATGGGTTCTGGCTGGAACCCCATACCGATATCGGGGCCAAGCGGCTCACGCTGCTGGTTTCGCTGTCCATGGGGGCGCAGGCGGCGGAATGGGGAACGGACCTCATGACACCACGGGGCGACCCCGTCGCACGGGCTTCGGGCGTGTTCAACTCGGGGCTGCTGTTCATTCCGTCCGCGCAATCGTGGCACGGCTTCGTCCCCCGCCCGCTGGCCGCCACCCGCAGGACGCTGATCGTCAATTACGTCGGCCCCGAATGGCGGGCGACGGAGGAACTGGCCCGCAGGATACAGGCAGTGTAAACGCACCGCCATTGCACGCCCGTAGGGCACGGAATGCGCAACAAGCCTTTATTCGCGCCCCAAACGGTTCTAGGAAGCACAGTTATAAAATGTAATCCCATTCATCCCATGTCATCCCGGTCATGACGCAAGAGGACAACAGAGGTATGAGCGAGACCCCGCGCGAGACTATGGAATTTGATGTCGTTATTGTCGGCGGCGGCCCATCGGGCCTGGCGGCGGCAATCCGGCTGCGGCAGGTAGCCCCCGATGCCAGCGTCTGCCTGATTGAAAAAGGCAGCGAGATTGGCGCCCATATCCTGTCCGGCGCCGTGATCGAACCCCGCGCGCTGGCGGAACTCCTGCCGCACTGGCGCGAGGAAGGGGCCCCGCTGAACACCCCCGTGACAGAGGAGCAGATGCTCTACCTGACACGGAAGGGCAGCCTTGAAATCCCGTTCCTTGACCGCGTGATGCCGCATATGAGCAACCACGGCAACCATATCGTAAGCCTGGGCGATTTCTGCCGCTGGCTTGCGGGCCGGGCCGAGGAACTGGGCGTCGAGATCTATCCCGGTTTCGCAGGTGCGGAAGTGCTGGTGGATGACAGCGGCCGGGTAACCGGCGTCGCCACGGGTGACATGGGGATCGGCCGCGATGGCCAGCCGGGCGACAATTACGCGCCGGGCATGGAACTGCGCGCGAAATACACGCTGTTCGCCGAAGGCTGCCGTGGATCGCTGACCAAGCAGGTCACGGCGATGTACAACCTGCGCAAGGGCGTCGACCCGCAGACCTATGGGCTGGGCATCAAGGAACTGTGGGAAATCCCCAAGGAAATGCATCGCCCCGGCCTGGTGCAGCACAGCTTTGGCTGGCCGCTGGATGACCGGACCTATGGCGGGGCGTGGATGTACCATTTTGGTGACAACCTGGTATCCTACGGCTTTGTCACGGGACTGGATTATCCCAACACCTGGCTGTCCCCGTTTGATGAAATGCAGCGCGTGAAGCTGCATCCGGCCTTCCGCCCGTATTTCGAGGGCGGACGCCGCATCGCCTATGGCGCGCGTGCGCTGTCCGAAGGGGGGATCCAGTCGATCCCGCGCCTGACCTTCCCCGGCGGGGCGCTGATCGGTGACACGGCGGGCTTCCTGAACGTGCCCAAGATCAAGGGCACCCACACGGCCATGAAGTCAGGCATGCTGGCGGCGGAAGCCGTGGCGGAAGCACTGGCGACGGACCGGGTGGAACCGGGTTCCTATACCCGCCGCATCCGGGATTCCTGGCTGTGGACGGAACTGCGTTCGGTGCGCAACATCCGCCCAGCCTTCGCCAAATTCGGCATGAAGGGCGGCGCGCTGTATTCCGGCATCGACGCCATGCTGCTGCGTGGCCGTGCGCCATGGACGCTGCATACGCGCCACGGCGACAACGAAGTGCTGGAACCGGCCTCGATTTCGGAAAAGATCAGTTACCCCAAGCCCGATGGCAAGATCACGTTCGATCGCCTGTCCTCGGTGTTCCTGTCCAGCACCAACCATGAAGAAGACCAGCCGGTCCACCTGAAGGTGCGCAACATGTCGCTGTGGAAGACGGTGAACTGGGATGTCTTCCGTTCGCCCGAAAGCCGATACTGCCCGGCGGCCGTGTATGAAGTGGCGGATGAGGCCACGGACCCGCACCTGCAGATCAACGCGCAGAACTGCGTCCACTGCAAGACGTGCGACATCAAGGACCCCGCCCAGAACATCGACTGGGTCACGCCGGAGGGGGCAGGCGGCCCGAACTATCCCGGCGGGATGTAATCATGCGGCGGGTACGGTATGTATCCGCCACACCGATTGCCCTTATCCGAAGACAGACAGGCAAATATGCAATGAAGGTTCTTGTACCCGTTAAGCGCGTGATTGATTACAACATCAAGCCGCGAGTGAAAGCCGATGGTTCCGGTGTTGAAACCGCCGGCGTCAAGATGTCCATGAATCCGTTTGATGAAATCGCGGTCGAGGAAGCCGTGCGCCTGAAGGAAAAAGGCGTGGTGAGCGAAATCATCGCGGTTTCGATTGGCGAGCCCAAGGCGCAGGACACGCTGCGCACGGCCATGGCCATGGGCGCCGACCGTTCCATCCTGGTGGAAACCGATGTGGTGACCGAGCCGCTATCGGTGGCCAAGGTGCTCAAGGCACTGGTGGAAAAGGAAAAGCCCGACCTGATCATCCTTGGCAAGCAGGCCATTGATGATGACATGAACGCTACCGGGCAGATGCTGGCTGGCCTGCTGGGCCGCCCGCAGGCCACCTTTGCCTCCAGGGTGGAAGTAGCCGATGGCGCGGTAACCGTCACGCGTGAGATCGATGGCGGGTCGCAGACCGTGAAGCTGGCGCTGCCGGCCATCATCACCGCCGACCTGCGCCTGAACGAGCCACGCTACGCCTCGCTGCCCAACATCATGAAGGCGCGCAAGAAGCCGATGGAAAAGATCACGCCTGCCGATCTGGGCGTGGACATGACGCCGCGGCTGAGCGTGGTCTCGGTTGCCGAGCCGCCGGAACGCAAGGCGGGGATCAAGCTCGACTCGGCAGCGGAACTGGTGTCGCGTCTGCGTAACGAAGCAAAGGTGATCTGATCATGACCGTACTCGTTTATCTGGATCATGAAGGCGGGGCGATCCGCCAGGCATCGCGTTCCGCCATTGCGGCCGCAGCCCGGCTGGGTGATGTCGATGTGCTGGTCACCGGGCCGGACGCGGCTGCCGCCGCAAAATCCGCCGCCGCCATCCCGGGCGTGAAAAAGGTGCTGCAGGTGACCGACACCACCGGCAACAGCGAACTGGCCGAGCCGGTAGCGGCCCTGCTGGCGGAACTGGCGGCGGGTTACACGCATATCCTGGCTGCGTCCTCGGCCACGGCGAAGAACGTCCTGCCGCGCACGGCCGCCCTGCTGGATGTACAGCCGATCCCCGATATCGTCGCCATCAATGACGCCGATACCTTTGTCCGTCCCATCTATGCCGGTAGCGCGCTGGCGACGGTCAGGTCGGCGGATGCGAAAAAGATCATCACGGTCCGCGCGTCCTCCTTCGACCCGGTTGCAAGCGAAGGCGGCAATGCCACGATCGAGGAAGTGGCCCTGCCCGCGGGCCCGGGTGGATCGACCTTCATCGCCACCGAACTGTCGAAGTCCGAACGCCCGGAACTGGAATCCGCCCGCGTGGTCGTATCGGGCGGCAACGGCATGCTGAACGAAGAAAACTTCAAGCTGCTGGAACCACTGGCTGACCGTCTGGGTGCGGCAATCGGCGCATCACGTGCGGCAGTAGACAAGGGCTTCGTTTCCAACGAATACCAAGTCGGACAGACCGGCAAGATCGTGGCGCCGGAACTGTATATCGCCATGGGGATTTCGGGCCAGATCCAGCATCTGGCCGGGATGAAGGACAGCAAGGTCATCGTTGCGGTCAACAAGGACCCCGAAGCACCGATCTTCCAGGTGGCAGATTACGGAATCGTGGGCGACCTGTTCACCATCCTGCCGCAGCTTGAAGCTGAACTGGACAAGGCGGGCTGAAGCCTGATCGCTTCATAAGGCACGCGGAAGGGGCGCGGAGGGAAACTTCCGCGCCCCTTTTTCATGCGTGACTATTCCTCTTCCAGCACGGCATGGGCGCGGGCGACGACGGTATCGTATTCCTGCTGTGTCAGGTCACCGCGATGCAGCATTTCACTGGCGCGCGCCAGCGCGTCACGTGCGTGGGTTGCATCGGGTATCGGATAACGCCGCCCCGGCAGGGCAAAGGCTGAATCCGGCAAGGCGTTGCGTTCGGCCGCAGTCAGTCTGGACATTGGTATTTCTCCCTAAACGGAATGGTCCCCACAGGCTTGGAAACCAGCAACAGGGTAGAGAAAGCCAACGGTGACAAGATACGTAAAAGACGGATGGCACCCCGTTATTTTATGCCATACGCAAAAAAACAGGGTTCCCCCGTCATGAGGGAACCCTGCAGTGGAATGCTGACACTGGGGGTGTTGCATCCATTTCGGTATTTTTACCGAATGTTCTTTGTATTTATGGAAGCCTGATCGCTTCGTGTGATTCTGTATGCCATGCTTATTTTAACTGGTCAACATAAATATAAATAAAAATGAAATTTTACTTTTTTTGCACTGCACAATCATTCTGTTTATTTTGCACCGCACAATGCGCTGACAGTATATACGCGCCATCACAATGTTTTTTCAGGCTACATGGGAAAGACAGGCACGACATGGGCCTTGTGCCAGATTTCATTGGCCCGCATCATGCACCCAGAGATCGCGGCAGCTCTGGCCTGACCGTATGAACGCCAGCAGACAGGACACCCGAATGGGGGGACATACCGCAACCCGACCAAAAGCCGCCTTCTGCACGGGGCACATTGTCCGCCACGTCGTTGTCATGGCGGGGACCGGGGCCATCGGGCTCATGGCTGTCTTCATTGTCGACCTGCTGAATCTTTTCTACATCTCCTGGCTGGGGGATCCCGCGCTGACCGCGGCCATCGGGTTTTCGGGCGTGATCAGCTATGTGCAGATTGCCGTGTCCATCGGCCTGTCCATCGGCATCGGGGCCATTACCGGGCGGCTGATTGGCGCGGGCAGGATGGAACAGGCGCAACGGGTCGCGTCCTCCTTCGGGATTTTCATGATTGGCGCGTGCCTGGTGATCGGTATGTTCACGGCATGGCTGGCGGCACCACTGCTTGCGCTGCTGGGGGCCAGGGGGGAAGCGGCCCGCCAGGCCACCCTTTTCCTTGAGATCGTCTCGCCTGGCCTGCCGCTGATCGCGGCGGGCATGGGATGTTCGGGCCTGCTGCGCGCCATCGGGGCGGCACGCATTTCCATGAACGTGACCCTGATGGGGGCCATGATCTCGGCCATTGCCGATCCGCTGCTGATCGTGGTGATGGGGCTTGGGCTGAAGGGGGCGGCGATCAGCACCATCCTGTCACGTCTGGCGGTGGCGGTGGCGGGTTTCCTGTGCGCGCGCCGTCATGGATTGCTGGCGCTGCCGGTGCGCACCCATGTCATCACGGATACCCGGCTGGTGGCGCAGGTGGCCATGCCCGCCATCCTGACCAATCTGGCGACCCCGGTCGGCGGGGTGTTCGTCACCCATGCCATGGCCAGCTTCGGCCTGGCCGCCGTGGCGGGGCAGGCGACCATCGACCGGATCGTGCCGGTAGCGTTCGCCTTTGTCTTTGCCCTGACAGGGTCGGTGGGACCGATCATGTCACAGAACCTGGGGGCAGGAAAGCTGGACCGGGTACGCGCCACGCTGGTGGCGTCCCTGTGGCTGGTGGCGTTGTGCGTGGCGATTACATGGGCTGTCCTGTTCCTGACCCAGGACATGGTGGTGCAGGTCTTTTCGGCACAGGGCACGGCGGCGATGCTGATTCACCTGTTCTGCAACTGGACCATTGCCGGTTACGTCTTTATCGGCATGCTGTTTGTCGCCAATTCCGCCTTCAACAATCTGGGTTTCCCGCTTTATTCCACCCTGTTCAACTGGGGCCGGGCGACGCTGGGCACCATTCCGTTCGTCTGGTTCGGCATGAAATTCGGCCCGGCCGGAGTGCAGGTGGGACAGGTGCTGGGGTGTGTCCTGTTCGGATCCTGTGCGGTCATGACCGCCTTTGGCGTGGTCCGCAGGCTGCATCCGGGTGACAGGGCAACGCAGCAGGCCATGCCGGTTATCCCGCCTGCCCAGACGGGGGAGGCCGGGATGATCGAACTCGACGAACTCGATCATTCCACCTGACAGGCCGACATCCCCGAAAGGGCAAAGAAAAGAAGTTTCTGGTGAAGCTTTTTTCAAAGGGGTCACCAAAAACTTTTATTTTATCAACAACTTATAAAAAAATCTTTTATAATCAGGCATAATCAAACCAGTCGATCACGCTGAAAAAAGGCGCTGCCAACAGGTCCCGCCGGGACAGGACGGCCTGCGTGTCCGCCACGGGCCACCCGATCCCCAGTGCTTCATCATTCCAGCGCACGGTCCGTTCGTACTGCCGTTGTGGTGGGGTGGTGCAGTGGTAACGGATCGCCGTCCGGTCATCCAGCGTACATGATCCATGCAGGAAACCCGGCGGAATCCATAACCGTCTGCCATTTCCCGCACTCAGGGTCTCCGCAACCCATTGTCCGAAAGTGGGGGAGCCGGTGCGCACGTCAACCACCACATTCCACACCGCCCCACGTTCACACTGCACAAGCCTGCCCTGCGGGGCGGGTTCTATCTGACAGGACAGACCCCTGACATGATTCCTGTGATGTGACAGCAGGCAGGTACTGTACGTGAAATCTCCTTCCATACCGATCCGGTGCAAAAGGTCGGGATCGGGACTGGCATGGTGACCTGATCGGGATGTCAGCACATACACCCCGCTGAGCGACAGTGCCGCCAGTTCGGTGTCCTGCCCCCCATACCCGGCGGACGTGACAGGCAGGACGGGATGCCTGTCCATCATCCGCTCCGTGCCTGACATACGGGTGACAGGTCATGCCCCGATGCGGGCATGGGTGGGCGATCACTTAAAATCTGCATCCGGATCTGCTTTTCATTCGGTCGGGAACTCGCCGAACTGGTTACGTGTTTCATTCGTATGAAATGCAGTTTTAACGCAGCACGTATTACGAACCGATTAAGGCAGTCCGGAAACGGACTGCACGCACAGGTCCAGTGGCTGTTTCAAAACAGGCCGTTGATGAAAAGCAATAAAAGTTTTCAGGTACCGCCTTTTTCAAAAAAGACAGTATTCCTTGAAGCTTTTTGAAAGAAGCCTCACCAAAAACGTCTTCAGGACACTTCAGTTCGTAGAACCTTTTACCAGTCTACCAAGTGACCCGTCAGATGTTTTACTTTTAAAGGGGGTACCAGATAAGGAATCTGGTGGAGCCAAGGGGAGTCGAACCCCTGACCTCCTGAATGCCATTCAGGCGCTCTCCCAACTGAGCTATGGCCCCACTGTCCTGACTGAGCGACCATTTTTCATGGCCTGCCGTGGTCTGGTTCGCGGGGTATAACCGTAAGATCCTGGCAATGCAACCCCCTACAAACCAATTTATTGCATGATGAGACGCTGTGCCCGCAACGCCTGCAGCAATGGCAGCAGCGGCAGCCCCATGATGTCGGAATGTGCCCCTTCTATATGGGAAAACAGGTGAATGCCCGCGCCTTCCAGCCGGTAACACCCGACACAGGACAGAATCGCCTCCCCCTCCAGCGCCAAGTAACGTTCCAGAAAGGAATCGCTGAAGGCACGCATGTGCAGCACGGGGCAGGCGACGTGCCGCCATGTCTCGCACCCGTCACGCAGCATCACCACCGCCGTATGCAACACATGCGGCCTGCCGCGCAGCGTGCGTAACTGCTGCCGGGCGTCGTCCATGCTTGCCGGCTTGTCAAACCATGCCCCATCGCATGACAGCATCTGGTCCGCGCCAATCACCGCCGCGCCATTGTCCATGCTGATGGCCCGCGCCTTGGCCCGGGCCAGTTCAAGGGCTGTCTGGCCCGCTTCCATCCCGCGGGCGCGGGCATGGTCGCGAATGGCATGTTCATCCACATCCGCCGCGCGGTAATCCGCCCGTATCCCTGCCGATTCCAGCAGACTCCGCCGCGCGGCAGAACGGCTGGCCAGTACTATCGGCGGCGACTCCGCCTGTAATGGCGGCGGCTTTAGTACTAAATTCGAGTCGTCTGGCATCGCCCTCTCCGTACTGCCGAAGTGAAACAGGAAATTCGGCGCGTTCGAGTACTGGGGTACATGGGGACAGTACTCCAAACAATTCTGTGCCGTACCGAGTACCGTGGACAACGGGTACACCTCCGTTCGCGGTGGGTTGTACACAGGGTCATGTCGGTACAATCTGGATAACTTCCCACGCCCACGGGAATCCTTGGAGTCGGAAACTGTACACTCTGTGGGAAAAGTGGGGTACGTTTTCGGAAACGTGGGTACCCCGTCATCCACAGCACTTAAAGCACATCAAAAAATTTCTTTCTCTTTTCTTTTATTGTTTTGAAAGAAGCGCGCGCGTTTCACCTGCCCGCTATCCGTCACGGCGAAAGTACGAGATAGTCCGGCCACAACGAAACAGAACGACGGATCGATGACTGAAACACGCAAACCCCTGCTCGCCACCCTGTTGGGAGAGGCAACATGGCCACCTCCGGTATGGCTGATGCGGCAGGCGGGTCGGTTCCTGCCAGAATTCCGGGCATTGCGTGAAAAGGCGGATTTCATAACCCGTTGCATGACACCGGACATGGCGGTGGATATCACGCTGCAGCCCATCCGCCGCTTTGGCATGGATGGCGCGATCCTGTTTTCCGATATCCTCATCCTGCCATGGGCAATGGGGCAGTCCCTGGAATTTGTGCCCGGCCGGGGCCCCGTCCTTGGGGCTGTCCGTTCGATGGCCGACCTGGAACGCCTGGACCCCACGCGGGTGAAGCAGGCGACGCAGCCGGTCATGGAAACGCTGGCACGGCTGCGCAAGGCCGTTGACGGGCCGGATGCGATCGGTCCTGCAAAACCGGGGCAGGTCACGCTGATCGGCTTTGCCGGCGCCCCGTTCACCGTGGCGTGCTACATGGTGGAAGGCCATGGCTCGCGTGAGTTCGAGGAAACGCGCAGGCTGGCCTATACCGACCCGGCATTCTTCGACCGGCTGATCGAGTTGCTGACCACCGCCACGGCGGACATGCTGTGCGACCAGATCATGGCCGGGGCAGAAGCGGTCATGCTGTTCGACAGCTGGTCGGGGCTTCTGCCGCCGTCGCAGTTCCGCAGGCATGTCATCGAACCCGCGCGGCGGATTACCGAAATCATCAATGCGCGCCATCCCGGCGTGCCGGTGATCGGCTTCCCGCGCCTGGCCGGGCTTATGGCAATTGAATACGGGCATGTGACGGGCGTGAACGCGATGGCGCTCGACACCGGGGCGGACATGAAGGCCGTGGCGGAAAAGGTGCCCGATACGCTGGTGCTGCAGGGCAACCTCGACCCGATCCGTGTGCTGGCCGGGGGGGAGGGCATGCGCACCGAGGCCCGCTCCATCCGTGATGCGATGAAGGGCCGCCCCCATGTGTTCAACCTTGGCCATGGGGTCATTCCGACCACGCCGCCCGAACATGTGGGCGACCTGATCAAGACCATACGGGATGTATGAACGATGCTGCCTGCCGCCCTGCGTCCTGATGGCGCGCTCAAACTGGTCATTTTTGACTGTGATGGTGTCCTGATCGACAGTGAAGGGCCGTCATGCCGCATGATTGCCCGCAACCTGCGCGAATATGGCCTTGCCATAAGCGATGAAAACGCGGTCCACCGTTTTGCGGGCCATGCCCTGACGGCGCTGAAGCATGAGATCGAGCAGGCGGAGGGCATCACCCTGCCTGATGACTGGCCCGCGCAGATGCAGCACAACCTTGTCACCCTCATGCGCAGTGAGGCGGAGACCATAGACGGTGCCCCCGCCATGTTGCGTGGGGTAGCGGGCCTCGGGCTGCCCTACCGTATCGGTTCCAATTCCTCGGTCATGGAAATGGAAGCAAAATTCGGTCGTACCGGGCTCGATGCCCTGATCGCGCCCGCGCACATCCATTCCGCCCGCGACATGGGCCAGCCCAAGCCGGACCCGGCCGTCTACCTGGCGGCGGCGAAGGCACAGGGTGTTCCGCCTGAAAACTGCATCGTGCTGGAAGATACCGATACCGGTGCGCGCGCGGCGCAGGCGGCGGGCATGGGATGTGTGCTGCTGCGGGCGGCCGACCTGCCCGCGCCATCATGGCCGGGGTTGCTGCGGATCACACATCTTGATGAATTCGTGCCGTTGCTGCGGCGTATACTGGACAGCCAGAAACAGCAGGGCGCCGCGCATGATTGATGCGCTGGCCTCCATCATGCTGTGGCTGAAGGCATTCCACATCATGTCGTTCATCGCATGGATGGCGGGGCTGTTCTATCTGCCGCGGCTGTTTGTCTATCACTGCCAGGTGGCGGCGGGCACGGCTGAATCCGAACGCTTCAAGGTGATGGAATACAAGCTGCTGCGGTTCATCATGATGCCGGCCATGATCAGCACGTTCCTGTTCGGTGGCCTGCTGTCGGTCATTCCGGGGCTGATCGACTGGCATTCCGGCTGGTGGATCACCAAGCTTGCCTGTGTGCTGTTGATGGCGGGATTTAACGGCGCATGCGGGCGCTGGCGGCGGGATTTCGCCAATGACCGCAATACGCGGCCCGAACGGTTCTACCGCATGGCGAACGAGGTGCCGACCGTTCTCATGATGGTCATCGTAATCATGGTGGTTGTCCGCCCGTTCTGAACCGGGCGGACACACATTTGGCCGGGTCAGAGCAGGGACTTGCCCTGCTTCAGCACGGCGTTGCACACCTTGGTCGTAACCTTCTGCTTCAGGTTGCCGCTCAGCGATGACAGCGAGAACGTGTTGCCATTGCCGGTGTCAAGAATACCGTTCTGGCCGTTGGAATACTGGCTGCTGGAGGTATCAAGGCCCGCCTTCTGCTTCAGCGACGAAAGCAGCGTGGTGGGGCTGTTGCCCTTCAGGTAATTGTTCTCGACACAGTAGCTCAGCAGGCCCGTGACGTTGGAAGGGGCCAGCGACGAGACGGACGGCACGTTCAGGCCACTGCCCGAAAGCAGGCTGCCCGCCTTGCCCAGCCCGCCCGAACCACCGGTCAGGTCACCAAAACCCTGTGCATGTGCGGGCGTGCCGGACAGGGCGGCAGCGAGTGGCAGGGCCGCGGCGAGAGCCAGGAAACGGTGCATTTTTGTCATGTGATGATAAACTCCTGAAATCCGGGCCGAAGGAAAGCCAAGGCTTGTATGGCCTGTTATATCCGTCTCCGGCGCACGGTGGATAGCCCGCAGCCCCGGCTTTTATGCAATACCGACCATGAGCATCCCGTAAATCTTGCTCATGACCGGCATCAGCACGTACTGCAGCAGCAGCAGCAGGACGAGCGGGCTGAGGTCGATGTTGCCGATATTGGGCATGATGTTCCGGATGGGACGCAGGACCGGTTCGGTCATGCGGAACAGGAAGTTCGAGATGTTCCAGACAATCTGGTTGCGTGGATCCAGGATGCCGAACCCCAGCAGGAAGCTGAACAGACAGGCCAGCATCACCACATAGTAATAAAGCTGTATGAGTTCAGCCAGCAGGTTAAAGATAATGGTGATCAACGGGCCAACCTTCATGGATGATGGGAACTGGAATTTAGTGTCCGTCATGCCCGCATACAACCGCCATGAACAGGGCGGGGAGGGAAGGAAGGTGATTGCCATCCCAAAAATGGGTCTTGACTTGCGGCCCGTGCAGGGTATGTATCGCGCGAGGAATGTGGGGCTGTAGCTCAGATGGGAGAGCGCCTCGTTCGCAATGAGGAGGTCAGGGGTTCGATTCCCCTCAGCTCCACCACTTTCCTTTCCCCCGAATGATCGTATCCGACAGATCTGCCCATGGGGCCGGATCCGTGGTCAGGGGCTCGGGGACTGTTTCAGGCAGGCTGACCACAAGGATATTGTGGGAATCAGGGACGTTTCTGGTGACGCTCCCTGAAAAAAGACAGAACCCAGAAACGTTTATTTTTTAAACAGATTCCTGGAACGCTGCGTCACCAGGCTGTGCGGGCAGGGCCAATAGTTCGATTTCCGCCAGTTGCCCGTCCTGGTCGAACTGCCTGACCAGCCGCAGCGTCGTTGCTGGACAGGTCCTGCCGAACAGGTCGTTCAGAAGGGGAAAGCAGGCGCTGAAGCCATCGGTCTCACGCAGGGTGAAGGTGATGCGGGTCACGTTTTCCGCAGTCATGCCCTGCTGACCCAGCCGGGCCATGCCCGTTGCCAGTGCCTGCCTGATCTGGGGAAACAGTTCCGTCGGGAACTGCCCGGTCGTGGCATCGACGCCGGTCAGATGCCGGATATGTATTTCCGGCGAAGGGTGGAACGGCATGTTTTCTTCCATTGAAGCCAGAATCACAAAATGGTCATGTTTTGTCCATAAAAAATTTTCCATCCCCGAAATGATGACTTTGCGTTAAGTCCCTTTCCCATGAATGATCCGGTCCAGATCCATGCGTCCTGTGCGGCGCGGGGGGAGCACGGCATCGTGCTGGCCGGCCCGTCAGGGGCGGGCAAGTCCGACCTGCTGCTGCGCCTGATTGACGCAGGCTATGACCTGGTGGCCGATGACCGGGTCTGCCTGCACGAAGGCTGGGCCAGTGCGCCCGCCCCCCTGGCCGGACTGCTGGAAGTGCGCGGCATCGGGATCGTGCGCATGCGCTACCGTGCGCGCGTGCGCGTTGTGGCGGTTGCAAGGCTGGTTTCCCCGGCTGACCGTCCACCACGACTCCCTCCGCCGCCACACTGTGATAAGGTCGTGGGACAGCCGGTATTCTTCATTGATCCGGCGCAGCCTTCCGCTGTCGCCCGGATCGGGCTGGTGCTGGACTACATCGCCGGTCGCAGGCAACTGCTTGATGGAAGGCAGATGTGATATCGTCGCCACTTTCCATTGTCGCCCGTTCAGGGAACAATGGGTTCGAGAAAAGGTTTCGATCCCGCCATGATACAGCGATCTGTCATTGGGCATGTGGCTGACAGAAGTCAGGGTTTTGCGTGACTGACACCATGCATGAAGACACACCTCTTCCCCGTCGTATCCTGCTTGTCACCGGGCTGTCCGGTGCGGGCAAGTCCTCGATTCTGCGTATTCTGGAGGATCTGGGGCATGAGGTGATCGATAATCCGCCGCTGGGCATGCTCGATGAAATCGTGGCCCGTGCCGAACGCCCCGTGGCGGTTGGCGTGGATTCCCGCACGCGCGGGTTCGATGCATCCGCCGTGCTGGCGGCGCTGGCGCGGCTGCGCGTCAACCCGGGCCTGAATGCGGAACTGATCTACGCAACAGCCGAGGAAAGCGTGCTGCTGCGTCGCTATACCGCCACCCGCCGGCGTCACCCGCAGGCCGTCCATGGCACCGTGAAGGAAGGGATCGAGGCCGAAATCGCCCTGACATCCCCCCTGCGTGAAGCGGCGGATGTGGTGATCGACACCTCCGACCTGCCGCCGCCGGAACTGCGGCAGCTGGTCGAGGCCCGTTTCGGGGAATGGACGGCGGGGGGACTCGACGGCCTGACGGTCGCCCTCATGTCATTTGCCTTTCCGGCGGGCCTCCCGCGTGAAGCGGACATGGTGTTCGACGCCCGTTTCCTGACCAATCCCTATTATGACCCCGCCCTGTCCGCCATGACCGGGCTGGATGCGGATGTGGCGGCTTACGTAGCCCGTGATCCCGATTATCAGGAATTCCTCGACCGTATCGTGGGGCTGCTGGAACTGGTGCTGCCGCGTTTCGTGCGGGAAGGAAAGAAATACGCCACCATCGCCATAGGCTGTTCGGGTGGGCGGCACCGTTCCGTCACGCTGGTGGAGGCGCTCGCCCTCCGGCTTGCACAACGTGCGGACAATACCCATCCACATGATGCATGGCCGGTGGTGATCATGCATCGTGAACTGGCCCGTCAGGGCCGCAGCAGCTGGCGGTGGGCCAACCGGCCCCGCGGGCTGCCCGAAACAACGGAGCAGACGGACCCGAAATGATCGGTCTTGTGTTCGTGATGCATGGTGTGCTTGGCGAGACCCTGAAGGGAGAACTCGAACACGTGGTCGGCCCGCAGGCGCAGACAGCGGTGTTCAACGTCACCGCCACCGCCCTGCCCGGTACATGCCGCGATGCCCTGCAGCGGGCGATCGATTCGGTCGATAGCGGGCAGGGCGTCATCCTGCTGACCGACATGTTTGGCAGCACGCCATCGAATGTTGCGGTCTCCGTGCTGGAAACCGACCGGGTGGAAGTGCTGGCGGGGGTGAACATGCCCATGCTGGTCAAGCTGGCGCAGATGCGCATTCATGCGGATATGCGCGAATGCCTCAATGGCGCGGAATCGGCGGGCAGGCGTTACATATCCGTCGCCTCCCACCTGCCGGCGGCATGCCTGTCGGGTGTGGGGGAATGCGTGAATGAGGCGGACAGCGTGGCAGGCCACGGTGGCTGAACCGGCGATACAGCCCGTGCCGCACCGGATGGATGTGGGTATCGTGAACCAGCGTGGGCTGCATGCGCGGGCGGCCGCGAAATTCGTGACGGTCGCGGAAAAATTCGATGCAGGCGTTGATGTCACCCATGCAGGCATGACGGTTTCGGGCCATTCCATCATGGGACTCATGATGCTGGGTGCGGGCCGGGGAGAGACGATCACCATCACCACCACCGGCCCCCAGGGGCCGCAGGCGCTTGCGGCGCTGGCGCGGCTGGTCGGGGCCGGGTTTGATGAAGACGACTGAACGTCGTCCCCCGCGCCGTCCCCGCGCGGGTGAAGTCCGGCTGGAAGGCCAGCCTGTTTCCCCCGGCGTCGCGATCGGCCAGGCCGCCGTTGCGCATGAACCGGCCCCGCCGCCGGTGGACATGGCGCGCCGGGACTGTGACCCTGCCCATGAACGCACCCGCCTGCACGATGCCATAGGCCGTTCCGTGGCCCAGCTTGGCCGCCTGCATGACCGTCTGGCGCTGCTGCCGGAAGATGGTCAGGTGGAAATCGGCTCCCTGCTGGAAGTCTATCGCCGGATGCTTGGCCCCTCGCGGCTGCGGCGCGGGATCGAGGCCCGGCTGGAACATGGCATGCTGGTCGAAGCCGCCGTGATGCAGGAAACCGAGGCGCTGGCGACCCTTATGCTCGCCCCCCCCGGTCGTCCCGCGCCGCAGGGGGAGGACGCGGTGGCGGCCCGCAGGCGTGCGGGCGAATTCCGTGAAATCGGGCGCAGGCTGGTCCGTAACCTCAGTGGCACGCCCTACCGTTCCTTTTCCACCCTGCCTGATGGGGCCATTCTGGTCGCCGAGCAGTTGCGCCCCGCAGATGCCGCCCTGATCGATCCCTCCCGCATTGCCGCCGTCGTGACGGAAGAAGGCGGCAGTACCGGGCATACCGCCATCCTGCTGCGTGCGCTGGGCATTCCCGCCGTGCTGGCCGCCCACGGGCTGCTGGCGCAGGTGCGGCGGCGCACGCGCCTGGTGGTGGATGGGACGACGGGGCATGTCGTTATCCGCCCTTCCAGCCGCACGGCGGCGGCGGCACGGGTGGATGTCGCGGCCTATGCACGTGAACGCCAGATGCTGGGGCGCCTGCGTCGCCTGCCCGCCCGCCTGTCCAGCGGTGAGGTGCTGACGCTGCAGGCCAATCTGGAAATCCCGGCCGAACTGCCCATGGTGGCGCAGTCGGGGGCTGCGGGCATTGGCCTGCTGCGCAGCGAATTCCTGTTCATGAACACCGATACCCTGCCTGACGAAGCGCGGCAGGAAGCCATCTACCTGCCCCTGATCAAGGCCATGGCAGGCGATCCGGTCACGATCCGCGTGGTGGACTGGGGCAGTGAAAAGAACAGCGATGCCCTGTCGCGCGTGGGTATTGGCAATGGGGGCGATGTCAATCCGGCGCTGGGCGTGCGTGGCATCCGGCTGCTGCTCCAGCATCGCGCCCTGCTGGAAACGCAGTTCGCCGCCATCCTGCGCGCGGCCCATGCGGGGCCGGTGCGGGTCCTGTTGCCTATGGTGTCCGGGGTGGGGGAATTGCGGGCCGCGCGTGACATTTATGCCCGTGTCGGGCGCAGGCTGCGGCGCAGGGGGGTGGAAATCCCCGACCCGCTGCCGCCGCTTGGCATCATGATTGAAACGCCCGCCGCCGCACTCATGGCCGATGTGCTGGCGCAGGAAGCCGAATTCCTGGCCATCGGCACCAATGACCTGACCATGTATGCCCTTGCCGCCGACCGGGCGGCGGCGGATGTCGCGGCCCTGTATGACCCGCTGCACCCCGCGGTGCTGCGTCTGGTGCGCATGACGGCGGATGCGGGGCTGCGCCAGCGCAGGCCGGTTTCCGTCTGTGGGGAACTGGCGTCCGACCCGCTGGCGGTGCCGCTGCTGGTGGGGCTGGGATTACGGTCCTTTTCCATGCATGCCTCCGCCGTGCCACGGGTCAAGCGGGCGATCCGCGCGGCCGCCATGGATGACTGCCGCCGTATGGCCTGCCGTGCGCTGGAGGCGACGGATGGGGAGGAAGTCCGCACCATGCTGGCAACCTACACCCACGACCTGCGGCACCCCGGGGATGGCTAGGGACGGCGTAAGCCTGCCCCTGCCCTGGCGGGATGTGGACGCCATCCTTGCGGCGTGGGGACATCTGCCCTGGCTTGCCTGTCTGGATAGCGGGGGCGAGGTTGGTGACCGGGCACGATGGATCATCATCTGCCGCGACCCGGTACATGTGGTGGTCCAGCGTGCAGGCCGATGCTGGCTGGATGGCGTGGCGGCGGAACCTGACCTGCTGACGGTGCTGCGGGAAAGCCTGCCTGCTGGCGGCTGTCCCGCTGGTCTTCCCTTTGCCGGTGGCGCGGTCGGATTTATCGGGTACGGCGCAGGGCTGCGCGGGACGGGCATCATGACACGGCATGGGGACGACCCCATGCAGCCGGAAGCCGCGTTCGGTATTTATGACCATGCCTTTGTCCTTGATCGCCTGCATGGCCGGGCATGGCTGGCGGGTCATGACGCCATGGCCCTGCCTGCCGATCGTATCGCCCGTCTTGTGGCGCAGTGGGAAGCCGTTGGTTCGGCAGGGGCGATCCCCGCATTGCCCGCCCTGCCTTTCAGCCCGGATCAGGATGGCGCGGCCTATCGCGCCGGTGTGGCGGAGGCAGTGGAGCGGATCGCGGCGGGCGAGGTGTTTCAGGTCAACATGACCGGGCGCATGTATGCGGCCCGTCCCGCCGGCCTGGCGCCGGTGGAGGTGTATCGTGCATTGCGGGCCGGATCACCCGCGCCGTTCGGGGCTTTCCTGTCATGTGACGGGGCATTCGCCCTGCTCAGCGCCTCGCCCGAGCGGTTTCTCGCCCTTGGTCCCGATGGCACGGTGCGCACCCGGCCCATAAAGGGCACCGCCCCGCGTGGCCGGTCGGCGGCGGAAGACGCGCAACTGGCCCACCGCCTGCGACATGATGCGAAGGAGCGGGCCGAAAACCTGATGATCGTGGATCTCATGCGCAATGACATCGGCCGCGTGGCCCGTATCGGCAGCGTCAGCGTGCCCGAACTGTTCGGCGTGGAACGGTTTGCCCATGTCCATCATCTGGTGTCCGAGGTCACGGGGCAGCTGCATGCGGGGCGTGATGCATTCGACCTGCTGGCCGCCACCCTGCCACCGGGTTCGGTTACGGGCGCGCCCAAGCACCGCGCCATGCGGATCATTGATGAACTGGAGGCCTCCGCCCGCGGGGCCTATTGCGGCACGGTGGCATGGATCGGGTGCGATGGGGCCATGGACAGTTCCGTCATCATCCGCGCGCTGTCCATGACGGCGGAGCGCATCATCGCGGCGGCGGGTGGGGGCATCACCTTTGAATCCGACCCGATGCGCGAATACCGTGAAATGCAGCTGAAAATCGCGGCCCTGCTGGATATTTTCCATGACAGCCCGGATGGAGCGTCCCCATGACCGCACCCGTTTCCCTGCCCATATGGCTCAATGGCCGGATCCTGCCCCACGGGGGGGCAGGCGTGGACACGGCGGACCGGGGCTTCCTGCTGGGGGATGGCCTGTTCGAGACCATGCGCGTGGCGGGGGGACAGGTCCGGCATCTTGACCGTCACATGAACCGTCTGGCGCGGGGGGCGGCGGCCATCAGGCTGCCGCCCCCCGACCGAACGGCCATAGCTGTGGGTATTGCGGCCCTGCTGGACGCCTGCGGGCTGCAAACGGGGTCATTGCGCCTGACCTGCACCCGTGGTGTGGGACCACGCGGGCTGCTGCCGCCCGCGCAGGTCTCGCCGACATTGCTGCTGACTGCGGCAGCCGGCCTGCCGCCCGCGACCCCGGTGCGTCTGGTCACCGCCTCCCACCGGCGTGACGGGGGCAGTATCCTGTCACGGATAAAAAGCCTGAATTACCTGCCATCCATCCTGTCGCGGATGGAGGCGGCGGTACAGGGCGCGGATGACGCCATCATGCTCAACCACGCGGGTTTCGTGGCCGAAACCAGCGCCAGCACGCTGGTCGCCTGCATTGACGGGCAGGCTGTAACCCCCCCGGTCAGCGATGGCGCACTGCCCGGAACGGCCCGTGGGGTGCTGGTGGATGCAGGGATCGTGCAGGTGGGCCGTATTTCCCCCGCGCTGTTGCGGCAGGCGACGGCGGTCTTCACCCTTAACAGCCTGTCCGTGCGGGAAGTCGTGGAATGGGACGGGGTTGCATTTCCACGCCGTCCCGACCTGCTGGCGACCCTTCGGGCGGCCTGTCAGGGCTGATTTCCGCCCCAGACGGGCCAGTTATGGCATTTCGCTTATTGCCCCGCATCACGCGGTTGGACTAATCCACCCGGATTGGCCCATTTCCAGCTTGCGTGAAAGGTCACCTGCTGATGACCCCCCCGAAGACCGTGCCGGTTCGGCGTGCCCTGATTTCCGTTTCCGACAAGAAGGGCCTGCTTGACCTTGCCCGCGCCCTTGTCGCCCATGGCGCGGAGATCCTCTCGACGGGTGGTTCCGCCCGTACCCTGCGCGAAGCCGGCATCCCGGTGCGTGATGTGTCCGAACATACCGGTTTTCCGGAAATCCTCGATGGGCGCGTCAAGACACTGGTGCCGCAGGTGCATGGTGGCATCCTAGGCCGGCGTGACCTGCCCGCGCATGTCAGCCAGATGGAAGAACACGCGATCGCCCCGATCGACCTCGTGGCCGTCAACCTGTACCCGTTCGAGGCCACGGTGGCGTCTGGCGCGGGCGCGGAGGACTGCATCGAGAACATCGACATCGGCGGTCCGGCCCTGATCCGTGCGGCGGCCAAGAACCATGCCCATGTCGCCATCGTGACCGATCCGGCGCAGTATGGCGAAATCATCACCGCGCTGGAAAACGGTGGCACCACGCTGGCGCAGCGCAGGAAGCTTGCCGGTGCGGCCTATGCCCGCACGGCCGCCTATGACGCCGCCATCGCAAAATGGTTCGCAGGCCAGGAAGGCGAGGTGCTGCCCCCGCGCATGATCGTGGCGGGTGAAAAGCGCGAAAGCCTGCGCTATGGCGAAAATCCGCACCAGAAGGCGGCTTTCTACACCGATGGCTCCACCCGCCCCGGTGTGGCGACGGCGACGCAGGTGCAGGGCAAATCCCTGTCCTACAACAACATCAACGACACCGATGCGGCGTTTGAGGCCGTGGCCGAATTCGACGCCCCGGCCGTCGTGATCGTCAAGCACGCCAACCCGTGTGGCGTGGCCGTGGCGGCGACGCAGGCCGAAGCATGGGACCGGGCGCTGCGTTGTGACCCGGTTTCGGCCTTTGGCGGGATCGTGGCGCTCAACCGCACGCTGGAAGCCGAGGCGGCGTCACGCATCGTCGCGATCTTCACGGAGGTGATCGTCGCCCCCGACGCCAGTGCCGAAGCGCGTGAGATCCTTGCCCGCAAGAAGAACCTGCGCCTGCTGCTGACCGGCGCCCTGCCTGACCCGGCAGCCGGTGGCGTGGTTGTGCGTTCGGTGGCGGGTGGCTTCCTGGCGCAGACACGCGATAATGGCCGCATCACGCCCGATGCGCTGAAGGTGGTGACGAAACGCGCGCCGACGCCAGCGGAAATGGCGGACCTGATCTTTGCCTTCCGCGTGGCCAAGCATGTCAAGTCGAACGCCATCGTCTATGCCAAGGACCAGAGCACGGTGGGGATTGGCGCGGGACAGATGAGCCGCGTTGATTCCGCGCGTATCGCCGCGACCAAAAGCGCAGACGCCGCGAAGGCAGCGGGCATCGACCATCCACTGACCCAGGGAAGCGTCGTGGCGTCGGATGCGTTCTTCCCCTTTGCGGACGGTCTGGAAGCTGCAATCGCCGCGGGGTCGACCGCCGTGATCCAGCCCGGTGGCTCCATCCGTGATGACGAGGTGATCGCCGCCGCCGATAAGGCTGGCATCGCCATGGTCTTCACAGGTATGCGCCATTTCCGGCACTGATCCCACAGCAAGGCCCCTTGCCTGCGCGCCGAGGATGGCATGAGATAGCACGCCCGGTGGACGACCGGGGCTCTAAGACAGACGAAAGACGGGTACCCGCATGGACATTCATCGACGTTCCTCCTGCCGCCTGCTTGCGGGCGTGCTTGTGGCTGGCAGTCTGGCGGCGGGTAGTGCCCATGCCGCCAGCAGGGGTGGCGCACAGCCCGCACCGGCCGTACCGGCTGCGGCGCAGGTCGCGCCGGTGTTCGACATGACCCCGCTGCCGGTCACCACAGGGCAGCTTGTGCAGTATATCCTGACCCCGGCGGGTCAGGTGTCCGGCATGCTGCTGGGTGACGGGACACAGGTTTTCTTTTCCCACGATCTGGGGGAAGAACTGCCCGCCATCGCCCGGCCGGGCGAACAGGTCAGCGTCAGTGGCCTGAAGGGCATCAGCCAGCCGATCGTGCGGGCGTATGCCGTCAGCGGCCCGCGTGGGCGCCGTATTGCCGACGTGCATCCGCCCGCATCCGCCACGGCGCCGGTTGATTCCCCCAGCATCGGCCCAGACGTGCCGGTGGATGGCACCATCCTTGCCCCCCTGTATGACATGCAGGGCAAGGCGCAGGGCGTGATCATGCGCGACCACAGCGTCGTGTACGTGGGCGAAAAGAACGCGGCCCGCCTTGTCGCATGGCTCAGGCCCGGGGCGGCGCTGCACGCCATCGGCACCGGCGTGACAGGCGACCATGGGACCGCCATCAACGCGCGTGAGATCGGGCCGGATGTCAATCAGGCCATCCATGTCGAACCCGCCGACGCCCCGCCGCCAGGCGCGTTTCCCGGCAGTGCCGGCTATGATGTCATCCCCGGCGGTTCTTCCGGCGAATAAGGGCATATTGAACCCCTGCCGGGGAAAAAAGATGCAGGGATGGCACGTTTGTTTGCCACCCCTTGCTTGACAGGTTATTGCAGCATCGTTAGCTAGCGCCTGCACCCTTGGGAGGTGCGAGAAGTGGATAAGGATAACGACCCGTCCGACGAGTCCTTTGACCGGCGACTGGAAGCAGCCCGCGAGCGTATGAACCCGCCCGCGCCTGCCGTCCGTGACACCGGTGGGACAATGTCCGATCTGGGCCTGGTGATCAGGTCGGGAACGGAACTTGTATCGGCGCTGGTGGTCGGGGTTGCGATTGGCTGGGGGCTTGACCACTGGCTGCATACGAAGCCTTGGTTCCTCATCATCTTTTCGCTTCTGGGGGGTGTGGCAGGTGTGCTTAATGTCTGGCGTCTTGTCAGGCCCGATGCCATAAACGCTGAGGCAAAGGGGCCGGACGACGGCTCAGGACGGATATAGGGAAGAACGAAGTTGGCGGCCGGATCATCCATCGACGCGCTCGGTCAGTTCGAGCTCCATCCAGTTTTGGGTGCACTTGGCGAATCCCTGCGGTTCAGCCAGTCCCCCATGATGATGATTGTTGCCGCCATTGTGGTTCTGGCATTCCTGTACGTGGGCATGCGTCCCGCGGCGGTGGTGCCGGGCCGGCTGCAGTCCGCGGCAGAAATGTGCTACGACTTCATCCACAACATGGCGGTTGATACGATTGGTCCGGAAGGCCGGGCCTTCTTCCCGTTCGTGTTCACGCTGTTCTTCTTCATCCTGGCTGGCAATTACCTCGGCCTGCTGCCTTTTTCCTTTGCCTTCACCAGCCATATCGCCGTGACGCTGGCGCTGGCGCTGATGGTGTTCTGCCTCTCGATCATCGTGTCGCTCAAGGTGCAGGGGGCGAAGTTCTTAGCCCATTTCATGCCCGCCGGCGCCCCCAAGGCACTGGCCCCGCTGCTGATCCCGATCGAGATCCTTTCCTTTCTTTCGCGTCCCGTGAGCCTGTCGATCCGTCTGTTTGCCAACATGGTCGCCGGTCACGTGATGTTCGACATGTTTGCCGCCTTCACGATCATGCTGGCCGGTCTGGGCTTCTTCGGTGACATCATCGCCGTTGGTCCCGTGGTCATCAATATCGCGCTGATGGCACTCGAATTGCTGGTCGGTGCCTTGCAGGCCTATGTGTTTGCAATCCTTACCTGCATCTATCTGAGGGAGGCGGTGGCCCACTAACGGGCCCCAACCCCGCTTCCATATATTTCAATCCAGAACGTCTGAAACAAGGAAAACAAGACATGGATATCGCAGCAGCCCGTGAAATTGGTGCCGGTATCGCCGTTATCGCCCTCGCTGGCGTTGGCATTGGCCTGGGTAACATCTTCTCCACGCTGGTCAGCAGCATTGCGCGCAACCCGTCCGCGCGTCCGCATGTGTTCGGTCTCGGCATGCTGGGCTTCGCCCTGACGGAAGCCGTCGCCCTGTATGCGCTGCTGATCGCGTTCCTGATCCTGTTCGTCTGATACGCTGGAGGCGAACATGGCGCGCGCCGTGATGTATGACAACATCCGAAGGGCGGGGACAGTTCTGGCCTCGTCCGCGCTGGCTCTGCCGCTGATGGCCATGGTTGCCCCTGGCGCGCGCGCCGAGGGCATGCCCCAGCTTGATTTCGGCAATCCCTATGTCATCGGACAGGTGGTGTGGGGCGCTGGCATTTTCCTGGTACTTTACCTTCTGCTGAGCCGCTCGGCCCTGCCGAAGGTGGAAAAGGTCCTGTCGCTGCGTCGCCAGACGATCGAGACGGATCTCGGGATTGCGCACAAGGCCAAGACCCGCGCTGATGAAGCAGTGGCCGACCTGCATGAAGCCCGCCGCAAGGCACTGGCTGACGCACAGGCTAATGTGGACAAGGTTGTCGAGGAGGCGCGTCTTGCCGCCGCCCGGCAGACCGAGGAAATGAATGCGCGTCTGGCGACGGAAATCCAGGATGCCGAAACCCGCATTGCCCAGGCACGTGGGCAGGCGCTGGCATCCGTGCGTGAGATTTCGACAACGACGGCGGAAACGCTGATCCATCAGTTATCCGGCATTGCCGCCCCGGCCGATTTCGTGACGGCAAAGGTCGGTTCTGCTGCGGCAGCACGTGGTCTCTGACCCGCTGCCCAAGACAGACAGGTCATAATCATGTTTCATGATCCCCGTTTCTGGTCGGCTGTTGCCTTTGTCCTGTTCTTTGTCCTGTTCGGGCGTTCACTATGGAAACCCCTGGTGAGCGCGCTGGACGGACGGGCAGAGCGCATCCGTGCAGAGCTTGATGAAGCAGCGCGCCTGCGCCGTGAAGCCGAGCAGATGCTTGAGGACGCGACGCGTGACCGCGAAGCGGCATTGGCCGAAGCCAAGGAACTGGTTGAACATTCCCTGCGTGAAGCCGCCAATATTGCACTGAAGGCCCGCAAGGACGCCGAGGAAATCGCCGCACGGCGTGAACAGATGGCGAAGGACCGGATTGCTTCGGCAGAACGTTCCGCTCTGCGCGAAGTGCGTGAGACGGCTGTTGACATCGCCATTCAGGCCACGCGTGAAACGCTGGCTGCAAGTCTGCCCGCAGATGTGGACGGCAAGATTATTGACAAGTCCATCGGTGATCTGCCGACGGCCCTGTCCCAGCGTGCTGCCTGATCATCATTGGTGACAACCGGCATGTCAGGTAATGGGGCGGACGACCGTCCCATTGTCTCCATTATCGCGGCAGTACTGAACGAAGGGCCGAATATTCGGCCTGTATGTCAGGAAATTTCCGATGTCCTTGGCCAGTTGCCCGGGGCTGAAGTCATTTTCGTTGATGACGGCAGCACGGACGATACGGTCGCACAGCTTGAAGCCGTAAGGCGTGACGGTATCCTGCCTGACCTGCGTATCCTTGGCCATGATACGGTTTACGGAAAATCCGCTGGCCTGCGCACCGGCATTGAAGCCGCGCGCGGTGAGTGGGTCATCCTGATGGATGGTGACGGACAGGATAATCCTGCTGATTTTGCCGCCATGCTGGAAATGTGCCGCATGGCAAAAGGGCGCGCGCCCCTGGTTGTGGGTGTTCGGACCAGACGGCGTGACACCATGTCACGCAGGCTGGCCTCACGTTTTGCCAATGGCCTGCGTCGTCGCCTGCTTGATGATGGCTGCCCCGATACCGGGGCGTCGCTGAAGGCATTCCGGCGCGTGGATTTCCTTGGACTGCCCCAGTTTGAAGGACTGCACCGTTTCCTGCCGTCCCTCATGGGCAGGCGGGGCGTGCCGCTGGCCTGTCTTTCGGTCGATCACCGTACCCGGCTGCATGGATCTTCCAAATATACCAATCTCAACCGGGCCATTGTCGGCATCCGGGACATATTGGGTGTAATGTGGCTTAACAACCGCGCCAGGATACCGAAACGCGTTACCGAACGCTGAAGGGACCGTGCCCATGACGCGTCTGACATTGCGTCACTATATCCTTGTGGCGCTGTCCGTATTTATCCTGTTCCTGCCGGGGCGTGCGTCGCTTCCACCGCTGGACCGTGATGAACCGCGTTATATGGAAGCCACCGCGCAGATGCTGCACAGCGGCAACTATGTCGATGTCAGGTTTCTGGATCAGCCCCGCTATCTCCAGCCTGCTGGCATATACTGGCTTGAAGCCACTGCTGTCCGCCTGACGGGCATGCAGGACGCGCACGCGGTCTGGCCCTATCGTATTCCTTCCCTTCTGGCGGTGACCGCTTCTGCGGTGTTGACCGCGTGGATTGGCGCGGCCCTGTTTGGCTCCATGTGTGGCCTGCTGGGGGCGGCGCTGCTGGCGGTGTCGGTGCTGATGACGGCCGAAGGCCGGATGGCCACCATTGATACGACCCTGCTGCTGTTTGTACTGCTGGCGCAATGCGGGCTGCTGCGGGCTTATCTGGATCGTGAACGCGACCTTGCCACTCCGCTTGCCGCGGCCCTGTTATACTGGACCGCGCTGGGGTGCGGGCTGATGCTCAAGGGACCGGTTATCCTGATTCCTGGCTTTGGCACGCCCCTTGCGCTGGCGCTGGTGGAACGGCGCATTGACTGGTGGAAACGGCTGCGGCCGGCATGGGGCTGGCTGGTCATGCTGGCCATTGTGCTGCCATGGTGCGTCGCCATCGGGGTTATCAGTCACGGCGATTTCTTTTCACGGGCGGTCGGGCGCAATTTTCTGGGTAAGGTCGCCAGCGGGCAGGAAACGCATGGCCTGCCGCCGGGCTATCATCTGGCTGTATTTGCCATTGCATTCTGGCCCGGGTCGGTTTTCGCGGCCATGAGCCTGCCTTTTGTATGGGAACGCCGGTTTCAGCCGCATGTGCGTTATCTGCTGTGCTGGATCGTGCCGCACTGGCTGGTGTTCGAGGCAATTGCGACCAAGCTGCCGCATTACGTGCTGCCGACCTATCCGGCCATTGCGATCCTGACAGCGGCGGCGATTGTTTCCTTTCCTACAGACTGGGAATGGCCACGGGCAATATGGGGACGTAGCCTGCTGGCGGCTTATGGGCTGATCTGGTTCACGATCGGGTCGGTGCTTGCGTTCGCAGGGCCGGTTCTGTTGTGGCGTATGGAAGGCATGGTTTCCCCTGCCGCCATGCTGGTGCCTGCGGGCGCACTGCCGCTGCTGGGCCTGTCGGGTTACATGATCCTGCACCGTGATGCGCTGCGGGCGGCCATGGCGGCAGTGGCAGCCGCCATCATCATCCATGTCGGGCTGTTCACGACCGTCATTCCACGGTTGCAGACCATCTGGCTCAGTCCCCGCCTTGCGGCGATGGTGGATGCGCACCGCCCCTGCGCGCGGACCATCGTGGCCTCGACATCGGATTCGGAACCCAGTCTTGTATTCCTGCTGGGTCAGGATACGCGTCTGATCAACGCCACGGCCGCCGCCGATTTCCTGCAGCAGAACCCCAAATGCGGCATGGCGCTGGTAGGCGCGCGGGATCTGGGCGCTTTCAGTGCCCGCATCATGGAAAACGGCCTGGATGTGCATGAACTGGGACAACAGACGGGACTGAATTATTCAACGGGGAAGCATCTGGAAATCGGTCTGTATGCCGTCGTCCCGCCAGCAGCGCGATAACCATTTATAAAAAATGGGCGGCTGACATGGGATCAGGAGATTAAATAAGCACGCCGACCGGAATGCCAGCCTGTTTTGTGGGAAACAGGCATTTCCTGCTTCCCGCGTCAGGGATCATCACCGCATGAACATGGCCGCAGCACTTGGTCAGCCAGGAAACGGTGACCTGCCCGGCAGCGCCACGGCATCTTTTGCCTTTCCGATGTCCGCCGACATGGCGTTTATCGGCTTCGATCTTTCCTGCAGGGCATCATGCCTGGCCACGATGTCCCGAAGCCAGCAGCAGAGCAGGGTGGCCGTATCGCGCGTGATGCCGATGATCACTGCAATACTTCATGCGAATATGTCCGCAACGCAGTAATCCGGTAAGGCGGCCCGAGGGCAGCAGGGGCCAGCCGACTTGCCACGACGTGCTTTTGTCGTCTTACCTGTGCCAGCCCAGTGTAACAGGGTCAGGACTTGAACCAGACCTCGACCGGGCCCTTGACCTTCATGGCCATCGGGTTGCCGAAACGGTCGGTGCCGCGGCCCACGGCCAGACGCACCCAGCCTTCGCTTATGCAGTATTCCTCGACATTGTTTTTCTCGATTCCCTTGAAACGCACGCCAATGCCACGATCAAGCAGGGACTCGTTGTAAAAGGGGCTGGCGGGATTGACGGACAGACGGTCCGGCGGGGTATCGGTCATGATGGTCTTTTTCCGTATGGTGAACGTGAAACGCTGTCTGACATAGCGGCAATAGCGTTAGTCTCCAACACCCGGCGTGGTGTCTTCCTCCACCACGCGGATGGTGGCCTGCCCACGGGTAATGTCGGTGATGCGGGTGCGGACCTCCGCCTCGCGTATCGCGGGCAGGGTGATCTGCATGCCGACACCCTTGGCGCCGAAGTCTTCTTCCACGATCTGGCAGTCCATGCTTTCCAGTCGTGCACGCAGCAGGGCATGGTCGGAAAAACCGCAGCCAAACGTCAGGGACACCATTTCCACGATCGGGATGCGTTCCGCCGTGCGCAGGCATTCCGCTGCCGTCCCGCCATAGGCACGCACCAGACCGCCCGCCCCCAGCTTGGTGCCGCCAAACCACCGCGTGACCACGACCACGGTGCGGTCGAAACCCTGTCCTTCGATCACCTGCAGGATGGGCCGGCCCGCGGTGCCACCGGGTTCGCCCGCGTCATCACTGCGATAGGTCTGGCCGATCAGATAGGCCCAGCAGTTATGGGTGGCGTCGGGATCGCTGACGGCTGCAATGAATTCCATGGCGTCCGCCGGGGTTGCGACGGGGGCGGCCTGTGCAAGGAAGATGCTTTTCCTGACCTCCCGCTCCAGCATCGCGGGTTTGCGCAGCATGAAGCGTTCGGGCGCACTCACGCCTCCGCCTCCTCCATCGCCCCGGTAAACAGGCTGACCAGATCGCCCAGATGGCCGATTTCCTGTATGCCCAGCCCGTCGGGGGCGGTGGGCTTGCGGTTGCCGCGTGCGATACGGCGCGGCAGGAATGCCTGCTCGAACCCCAGCTTGTGAGCTTCCTTCAGCCTTGTGTCGGGTTGCGAGACCTGACGGATCTCCCCCGACAGGCCGACCTCGCCAAAATAGACCGAACCCGCGCTGGTGGGCTGCCCGGTGGCGGCGGATACAAGGGCTGCCGCCACCGCCATGTCGGCGGCAGGCTCCCCCACCCGCAGGCCGCCTGCAATGTTGAGATGCACATCCATGGCATTGAGCTTGATGCCGCACCGTGCTTCCAGCACCGCCAGCAGCATGTTCAGCCGCCCCGTATCCCATCCCACGACCGCGCGCCGCGCGCCGCCGTCGCCTGCCTTGGGCGACAGCAGGGCCTGCACCTCCAGCAGCACGGGGCGCGTGCCCTCCATGCCCGCAAACACGGCGGAGCCTGCGATATGCCCGCGCCGTTCAGCCAGGAACAGGGCGGATGGATTGGGCACTTCCTCCAGCCCCTGGTCGGTCATGGCGAACACGCCGATTTCGTCAGTCGCGCCAAAACGGTTCTTGGCCGCGCGCAGGATACGGAACTGATGGCCGCGATCGCCTTCGAAATACATGACCGCATCGACCATGTGTTCCAGCACGCGGGGACCGGCCAGCGCCCCTTCCTTGGTCACGTGCCCCACCAGGATCAGGCTGAAGCCACGCTGCTTGGCCAGGCGGATCAGTTCAAACGCGCAGGCGCGGACCTGGCTTACGGTGCCGGGCGCGCTTTCCACCGTTTCCATCCACATGGTCTGGATCGAGTCGATCACGACCAGGGCCAGATCCTTTTCCGCCTCCAGCGTTGCGACGATATCGGCCACGTTTATGGCGGCGGCAAGTTCCAGCGTCGGCGCTTCCAGCCCCAGCCTGCGCGCGCGCAGGCGGATCTGGTCCACCGCTTCCTCGCCCGATATGTACATGACCTGGCGTCCGGCGCGTGCCAGCGCGCAGGCGCCCTGCAGCAGCAGTGTCGATTTGCCGATACCCGGATCACCACCAACCAGCACGACGGATGCCGGAACCAGTCCGCCCCCCAGCACGCGGTCCAGTTCCCCGATGTGGGTTTCGATGCGGGGCGGCGGCGGGGTATCACCCGCAAGCCCCACAAGGTTGATGCGGGCCCCCGTGCGCCTGCGGGCGTTGGTGCCGCCTGTTGCCGTGGGTTCGACCGTTTCCTCGACAATGCTGTTCCACGCGCCACAGGCGTCGCACCGGCCCGACCACTTGGGAAAGACCGCCCCGCAGGACTGACAGACAAAACGGTTAGCGGGCCGACGCGCCATGAGGGCTCCCTGGGCAAGAACAGATCGTGTATATCATATATGGAACGACCGGCCGCGAAAGTCAGATGTGGTCTGAAAAACCCCTTCGGAAACATGAAAAAGTTTTTGGCGAAGCTTTTTGCAAAAAGCTTCGAAAGAATGCCGCCTTTTTGAAAAAAGGAGACACCCAGAAACTTTTGTCTTTTTTATCAGTCAGCTACGCACATCGATTTTTATCGGTCCTTCGCGGCGGCCATGGGTGAACTGGTCCACCACCGGGTTGCCACTGTCAAACAGGGTGGAGGGCGGTCCCTGCCAGATCAGCCGGCCTTCATACAGCATGCCCACCCGGTCCCCGATCCGCTGGGCGGACGCCATGTCATGCGTGATGGCGATGGCGGTTGATCCCAGCTTGCGCACGCAATCGGCAATCAGTCCGTCAATCACCGCGCCCATGATGGGATCAAGCCCGGTCGTCGGTTCATCAAAGAACAGGATTTCGGGGCGGGCCGCGATGGCGCGCGCCAGTCCCACGCGCTTCTGCATGCCGCCCGACAGTTCGGATGGCGACAGCGCGCCCACGGCGGGGTCCATGCCCACCTGTTCCAGCAGGGCGCCCGCGCGCACGCGGGCCTGCGCGCGGGTAATGCGTGGGCCATGCCCCGCGCGGGCGGCGGCAACAAGACCGAAGGTCACGTTTTCCCATACGCTCAGGCTGTCAAACAGCGCGCCGTTCTGGAACAGCATGCCGATCCGCGCCATATAGGGTTCGCGCTGCCGGGACGAAAGCGTCGTGACATCGACGCCATCAATCTCGATGGACCCCGCATCGGGCGTGATCAGGCCCAGTATGCAGCGCAGCAGCACCGACTTGCCCGTGCCCGAGCCACCGATGACCACGAATGACGTGCCACCCATAACATCAAGGTCCACCCCATCCAGCACCACCTTGGGACCGAACGCCTTTTTCAGGCCGCGAATGCGGATCTTGGGGGTTGCGTCACTCATTGGGAAAAGAACACATCCGTCAGAAGGTAATCAAACGTCAGCAGGAGGATCGAGGCCGCGACAACCGCCGCCGTGGTGGCCGCCCCCACGCCCTCGGCCCCGCCACGGCTGTGATAGCCATGGTAGCAGCCCATGAGCGCGATCAGGAACCCGAATATGGCCGCCTTCACCAGTCCCACCGTCACGTCCATGACCTTGAGCGAGGCAATCGTTGCCGTGATATAGGCGGAAGCCGAGAAATCCAGCTTCATCACGCATACGGTAAACCCGCCCAGCACACCCAGTATGTCGGCCACCAGCACAAGGAACGGCAGCGCCAGCGTGCCCGCCACCAGCCGTGGCGTGACTAGGTATTTGATGGGATTGGTAGACATGGTGGTCAGTGCATCGATCTGGTCGGTCACCCGCATGGTCCCGATTTCGGCCGACATGGCGGCGCCGACCCGTCCCGCCACCATCAGTCCCGCCAGCACCGGTCCCAGTTCGCGCGTGACCGCAAGGATGACAATCCCGGCAATGGCGTTCTGGGCATGGTACTGGGCGAACCCGGTATAGGACTGCAATGCGATCACGCCGCCAGAAAACAGCGCCGTCAGGGCCACGACCGGCAGGGAGAAAAAGCCGATTTCCACCAGCGTGCCCCACAGCGTGCGCCAGTAGAAGGGGGGACGGACCACATGCGACAGGGCGACGGCGGCAAACAGCGCCACCCGCCCCGCCATGCGGACGATATCCAGAACGGCCCTGCCCAGCCCGGCAATGAAATCGAGAATGCCGTTCACAACGCCTCCCGCGCATGTGGGTGATCGCCATGCCGGACAACAGGTTCAGCAGACATGTTCCTGCCGTAGCGCGGCAGGCCACTCACGTCAAAGCGAAAGCGCGTACCTCCGCCATGCCCGCGTGCTCAGGGTGCGTGGGATGCGTCCGCCCGTCGGTTGCAGGCATGACGCCACGTGTTGCACGCCACCATGCAGCCCACGCCCACCATGACCACCACCGCCAGCGGCGCGGGGGAATGGAAGGGCACGTGCCCGAGGATGAAACCGCTGCCCGCCGCAAGGGAAAACTGGATGGTGCCCATCAATGCCGACGCACTGCCCGCCTGGTGGCCATGATGGGTAAAGGCCAGCACCGTGGCGTTTGGCCCCACGAACCCCAGGCAGCCGGTAATGCAGCTGATCAGCACGCAGACCAGAGCGGGATGCGCGGGACCGGCAATGCCTGCAAGCGACAGCACCAGGCACGCCACCGCCGCCACCACGCTGCACGCGATGCCACCGTCCAGCAGCCGTGACAGGTCGATCCGGTGGACCAGGCTACCGTTCAGTTGCGCGCAGGCGATGAATATCCCGGCGTTCATGCCGAAAAACACCCCGAACTTGGTGGGCGTGAACCCAAGCAGGTGTTCAAACACCATGGGCGCGGAGGTGATGTAGGCGAACATGACGAACGAGGAAAAGCTGTTGATCAGCGCACTGGACATGAACACCGGTTCACGTATCAGGCCGGCATAACGGGCGATCGTGCCGGTCAGCGAAAAGGCGATGCGCTTTTCCACCGGCATGGTGTCGGGCATGGTCGCAAGCACCGTCAGCAGCCCCAGCACGCCATAGATGACCGCGATCGTGAAAATCCACCGCCAGTGGCCCATCATCAGCACCAGGCTGCCCAGTGACGGCGCAAGGATGGGCATGACCCCAAAGACCAGCATGAGCTGTGACATGATGCGCGCGCCCGCGGCCCCCGTTGCCACGTCGCGCACGATGGCGCGCGGCAGGACCGCGCACGCCGCCCCGCCCAGCGCCGAGACAAAGCGGCACAGGCAGAACAGGTCGAAGCCCGTGGCCACGGCGCACCCGACCGATCCCACCGTAAACAGCACCAGCCCCCCCAGCAGCGGCAGCCTGCGACCCAGCCGGTCGGAAATCGGGCCAAGGCTGAACTGTCCCACCGCCAGCCCCGCGAACCATGCCGCCAGCGTGACCTGGCTGGCCCCCGCGCGTCCCCCCGCCAGTTCCGCGTCCATGATGGGAAAGGCGGGCAGGTACATGTCGGTTGCCAGTGGACCGATGGCCGTAAGCAGCCCCAGCAGGGCAATCATCCAGAATGGCATGACGGGAACGGGGATACGACGCGTGGGCATGGGAATCCGGGCGGTCAGGGAGTGGCGCGGCGGATGCCGCGCCATCCCGCATATCAATTCCCGGCGGCTTGTCCATCATTCATGGCGCATGTAACACATGCATGACCCGAAGGATGGCTGACCGGCGGCGGCTTCAGACCCCGAAGCTGGCCACCAGGTCCGCCAGCCCCACCTGACGGTGGCGTTCCAGCCTGGCCGCCACCAGCACGGCGCGGGCTTCGGCGATGGCCTGGTCCAGGTCGGAATTGATGATGACGTGATCGAATTCATTCCAGTGCGAGATCTCGTCGCGCGCGGCCTGCATGCGGCGCGCGATTTCGTCCGCCTCATCCGATGCGCGGCCATGCAGCCTGCGTTCCAGTTCCGCGATCGAGGGTGGCAGGACGAACAGGCTGATCACATCCCCCGGTAGGGCGGCACGGATCTGGCGGTGCCCCTGCCAGTCGATATCGAACACCATGTCGCGCCCCTCCGCCAGGGCCTGCTCCACCGGGGCGCGCGGGGTGCCATATCCCCGCCCGAACACCGTGGCCCATTCCAGCATCTCACCCGCTTCCGCCATGCGGGTAAATTCTTCCATGCTGCGGAAATGGTAATGGATTCCGTCACTTTCGCCCGGGCGGGGCTGGCGGGTGGTGACGGATACGGAATGCAGCAGTTGTGGCTCCGACGCACGTAACGCATTCGCAATGGTTGACTTCCCCGCCCCTGATGGCGCTGAAATGACCAGACATACCCCACGGCGCCGGACCGGGGCGACTGGGGGCGTGCGGGTGGGGATGGTTGTCTGGGTCATGCGGTTCTCCTTGACGGTGCAAATGCGCGCCGGATGCGTAAACGGGGTAGCGTTGTTCTAACAGGGTGTATGTATTCTGCGAATATGAAACAGGATTCGATACTGATTACAGGTGCCTCGTCCGGAATTGGACGCGGGCTTGCCCTCGCCCTTGCGCGGCCGGGGCGTACGCTGCATCTGGGCGGACGCAATGCCGGCAACCTGCGCGCCGTGGCGACAGACTGCATCGCACGCGGCGCGGATGCCCGCATACGGGTGCAGGACGTCCGTGAACAGGCGGGCATGGAAGAATGGATCACGACCGCCGGCCCGCTGGACCTGGTCTTTGCCTGCGCGGGGATTACCGCTTCCACCAGGGGCGGGGACGAAGCCCCGCATGAACCCGATGCGCAGGTCCGCCGCATGTTCGCGACCAATATGGATGGCGTGCTGAATACGGTGCTGCCCGCCATCCACGTCATGCGCGCGCAGCCCCGCGCGGGTGATGGGGTGCGGGGGCGTATCTGCGCCATGTCCTCGGTGGCGGGGCTTGTCTCCTTTCCCGGCACGCCGTCCTATTGCGCGTCAAAGGCGGCGGTGGACCGCTTCATGGTGGCGACGGGGGCCAACATGAAACGTGCGGGCATTGTCATGTCCAGCGTATGCTGCGGTTTTGTCGCCACCCCCATGACCACGCAGAACAGTTTCCACATGCCCGGCCTGACCCAGACGGGTGACGCCGTGCGCGCCATCCTGTCGGGGATTGCGGCAGGCAGGCGGCGCATCTCGTTCCCGCGGTGGCTGGTGGCGGGATCCCGGTTCATGGACCTGCTGCCGATGCGGATCGCGGAATACTATTATTATCGCCAGCCTGCGGGACAGGCGGGCACCATGGCGGAAACCGGGCTGGAAACAGGCAGTCCCGCCGCTTGCGACAATCAGGAATAGCATGCATCCAGCACCCGGGAACAGGCAGTGAACCTGTGCCGTATTTTCATCCTGCGTCCGGTCGCGACCATTCTGCTGGCGGCAGCCATCGTCCTTTCGGGGCTTTTTGCCTACCGGGTCCTGCCGGTGGGCGATTTGCCCGACATCGCGGTGCCCGTCATTTATGTCGTGGCCAACCAGCCAGGGGCATCGCCACAGCAGATGGCCAGTTCCGTCACCACCCCGCTGGAACGCAGGCTGGGACAGATCGCGGGCATCAGCGAGATTGAATCCGATTCCAGCCAGGATAACGCCTTCATCCTGCTGACATTCAATGATTCAACCAATATCGATTCCGCCGCCAATGACGTGGAGGCTGCACTGCGCGCGGCCCGTGCCGATATGCCCGCGACGCTGGAATCACAGCCGCAGTACTGGAAGGCCAACCCGTCCGAAAATCCGATCATGATCCTGGCCCTGACATCGGACACGCAGCCGATGTCGGAACTGTATGATATCGCCAAGACACGGCTGCAGCCCCTGCTGTCACAGGTGCAGGGCGTGGGCTGGGTCGAGCTTATGGGCAGTTCCGCCCCTGCCGTGCGGGTGGAGATCAACCCGTGGCCACTGTTCAAATACGGGCTGGGGTTCGAGGACATCCGCTCCGCCCTGGCATCGGCCAACGCCAATACCCCCAAAGGCGTGATCGAGAACGACACCACGCGCTACACACTGGCCACCAATGACCAGGCGCGCAGTGCGGCGCAGTATCGCGACCTTGTCATCGGTTACCGCGACAGCCGCCCCGTGCGGCTGCAGGACGTGGCCTATGTGCATAACGGCGTGGAAAATGAACGCCAGGTCGGCTTCCTGAACGGACACAGGGCCGCCATGGCCATTATCCTTCCGCGTGCAGGCGCCAATGTCATTCGCGTAACCGACCAGATCAAGGCCCGCCTTCCCGCCCTGCGCGCGGCCCTTCCGGCCGGGGTGACGCTGACCCCCGCCATGGACCGTTCCATCACCATCCGCGCGTCACTGGCCGATACGCAGTGGACGCTGCTGGTGTCGGTGCTGCTGGTTGTGGCCGTTGTGCTGGTGTTTCTGCGCACGCCACGATCCACCCTGATCCCGGCCATTACGGTGCCCATTTCGCTGGCGGGCACGCTGGCGATCATGTCGCTGTTCCATTTCTCGCTCGATATCCTGTCCCTCATGGCGCTGACCATCGCGACCGGCTTCGTGGTGGATGACGCCATCGTGGTGCTGGAAAACATCGCCCGCCACATGGAGGCGGGCATGGGGCGGATGGAGGCGTCGCTCAAGGGATCGCGTGAAATCGGGTTTACCGTCATGTCGATCACCATATCGCTGGTGGCGGTGTTCCTGCCGCTGCTGCTGCTGGGGGGGACGCCGGGCAAGGTCTTTTTCGAATTTTCCATGACGCTGGCCATTACCGTCACCGTTTCGCTGGTGCTCGCCCTCAGCCTGACGCCGATGATGTGCAGCCTTTTGCTGGAAGTCAGCCATGACACGCCCCTGCCCCCCGACGCGCCGTGGTGGCGGCGCTGGCCCCGCATGGCGGGCGACTGGCTGGAAGCGGGCTACCAGCATCTGCTGCGGTTTTATGAACGCACGCTGGATGTGGCGCTGCGCCACCATGTGCTGACCGCCGTGACCCTGCCGCTGAGCCTTGCGATCATGATCGGGGTGATCGTGCTCATGCCCAAGGGGATACTGCCCAAGGAAGATGTGGCCATGGTCATGAGTTTCTTCCGCGCGGACCAGACCACGTCGTTTCCCGCCATGACGGAAAAGATCCGCGCCATAAGCAATGCCCTGACCGCCGACAAGGACACGCAGGAAGTCGTCGCCTTTTCCGGGGACACCAATATCGAGGGACAGGCCTTCGCCCAGATGGTCGACCGCACCCGGCGCGATGATGGCCCCGATGAGATGATCGAACGCATCCACAAGCGGCTAGCCGATATTCCGGGGCTTGACGTGTCCCTGTTTTCGGCGGGCGACATAAGCGGCGGTGGCGGACGGCAGAAGGAAGGCGCCTATCGCTACCTGCTGACCAGTGATGACGCGGACGCCCTTTACACATGGGTGCCTGCCCTGACATCGGCGCTGCGCACGGCCCCCGCCCTGCGCGATGTCACGACGGATGTCATGAACAATGGGGCCGCGATCCATGCCGACATCATCCGCGACCTTGCGGCGCGGTACCTGATTACGCCGCAACTGGTCAGCAACACGCTGTATGACGCGTTTGGCCAGCGCATCGCATCCAACATCTCCACATCGCTTGCGACCTATCATGTGGTGATGGAAGTGGCGGACCAGTACCGCACATCGCCCGACATCCTGCAGTCATTCCGCATTTCCACCGCCGGTGGCAGCCCCGGCGGCGGCACGGTGTCCAATACGGTCCGCGCCCGCATGGCCACCACCACGCAGGCCAGCACCAGCACGCAGCTGAGCCAGCAGTCCTTCCGCAACGAAATCGCCAACAGGCTGGCGGGCGGCACGGGCGCGTCAAACGGGTCGGCCGTGTCATCCAGCACCGAAACCATGCTGCCCCTTTCAAACGTGGCGCGGCTTGAACCCCGCCCCACCGCCATTACCGTGTCGCACAAGGCGGGGTTCGTATCGGCGGCCATTTCCTTCAACCTTGCCCCCGGCATGGCGTTGAGTGACGCCGCCGCCACCATTGCCGACACCATGGTGCGGCTGCATGTGCCACAGACCATCCATGGCGGCTTTACCGGGCAGGCGGCGCAGTTCCAGTCCGCCATCATCAACGAGGTGCTGATCTTCATCGCGGCCCTTGTCACGATCTATGTGACGCTGGGCATCCTGTATGAAAGCTACATCCATCCGCTGACCATCATGTCCACCCTGCCTTCGGCCGGGGTGGGGGCGGTGCTGGCGCTGTGGGCGCTGGGGCAGGAGTTTTCGCTGATCACCATGATCGGGATGATCCTGCTGGTGGGAATCGTGAAGAAAAACGCCATCCTGATCGTGGATTTCGCGCTGCATGCCGAACGTGACCGGGGGCTGGACGCCCGCCATGCCATTCGCGATGCATGCATCCAGCGCTTCCGCCCCATCCTCATGACCACGCTGGCAGCGGCCCTTGGGGCCGTGCCACTGATTACCAACAGTGGCTATGGCGTGGAAATGCGCCGCCCGCTGGGCATTACGGTGGTGGGAGGGCTTATGATGAGCCAGCTGCTGACCCTCTACACCACGCCGGTCATCTATCTTTACATGGAACGCATCCGGCTATGGACCCGGCGGACCATGGGCAGGCTGCTGTCGCGCACGAAGGGACAAGAAAATTTTCGATAATTGAAAATAGGGGGTTGCGGGGTCCGGCAGGGTCAGTTAAAAGCCGCCTCACAGCGCACCCGTAGCTCAACTGGATAGAGCACCAGACTACGAATCTGGGGGTTAGAGGTTCGAGTCCTTTCGGGTGCGCCACTTTCCTTGAAATCAGAAATTACCGTTGTGGCGCAGCCTTCTGGTCCTGTGCCTGTCCGCATGTCCGGGCGCATGGATGCCTGCCACCCTTGCGCTATATCGCGGCATGAAATCGTTCCTGATTCAAAAAGATGAGGTGCCTGCCGCCCCCGTGGCTGCTACACCGTTACCTGATTTTTCTTTCGTCTGAATTCAGGAAACCAGAATGAGCGGGTCCAGCCTCCCCGAAAACATTCCCCCACATGCGCCATCCGAACGTTCTGGCGGCATCCTGTCCTGGATCGACCGCAGGCTTCCGGTCATAAGCGGCTTCCGGCAGGAATATATCGACTTCCGCATGCCATGGAACCTGAATGCGCTGTGGAATTTCGGGGCGATCCTGACCGCAGTGCTGGTGCTGATGCTGGCCACGGGCATTTTCCTGGCCATGAACTATACCCCCACCTCCGCCGGGGCCTTCATGTCGGTGGAGATGATTGAACGCCAGCTACCGGGTGGCTGGATGCTGCGCGCGATGCACATGACCGGGGCCAGCCTGTTCATGGCCGCGCTGTATATCCACCTGTTCCGGGGGCTGTATTACGGGTCATACAAGCAGCCGCGCGAAATCCTGTGGCTGAGTGGCCTGGGGCTGCTGCTGATGGTCATGGTCACGGCATTCGCGGGCTATGTGCTGCCATGGGGGCAGATGTCCTACTGGGGGGCCGATGTCGCGGGCAAGGCGGTGGGCGCCGTGCCGGTCATTGGCGGAACACTTGAACACATCATGGAAGGCAGCGACCAGCTGGGGGATATCTTCATCCACCGCTTCTTCGTGCTGCACTTCCTCATGGCGTTCGCCATTGTGGCTGTCGTGGCCTTCCATGTGGCGGCGCTGCATGTCAGCGGGCCGAACAATCCCGATGGCAAGCCGGTGCCCGAACGCCAGACCGTGCCCTTCCACCCCTATTACACCACCAAGGACCTGACGGGCCTCGTGCTGTTCGCGCTGGTGTTCGTAGCCCTTGCGTTCCTGTGGCCCGACCTGTTGTCCGAGCCGGAAAACTACCGCCCCGCCAACCCCATGCACACGCCCGCCGATATTGAACCGGAATGGTATTTCCTGCCGTTCTATGGCCTGCTGCAGTCGGTGCCGTCCAAGTTTGGCGGTCTGCTGGCGGCGGCGGGGTCGATCCTGATCCTGTTTGCGGTGCCGTGGCTGGACCGTTCGCCCGTCCGTTCGGCGCGCTTTCGCCCGGCCTGCCGGATGGGCATGGCGGGACTGGTCATATCGTTCGTGCTGATGGGACTGGTGGGCCGTCACCATGCCGAAGGCGGCTGGATGATCGCGGGCCGGATCGCGGCACTGTATTATTTCGGTTATTTCCTTGTGCTGCTGCCCCTATGCGCACGGCGTGAACGGCAGCAGTCCGACGCCTGATACGGGATCGGGCATGGTCTTTCATCCGTGACTTGACGGATGCGGGCTGTGCCCACACTCTTCCTGCCTGACCGGGGTGCCCATGACATGTGTGGGCTGAGATCACACCCGTTGAACCTGATCTGGGTCATGCCAGCGAAGGGAGGCTGTCCCGATCGGGACGCAAGCACCCGTTCCCTGCCTGCCGTGGATCACGGACGTCATGGAAAGGGAGCCCGTCATCCATGCGAACCTTCATGCGCGCCTTCTGGGCAGCAGGTATCCTGTCCTGCACGGCGCTGGCGTTGCCTGCCCATGCCGCAAGCCAGCAGGTCACGGTCGTGCTGTACTGGTTCCTCAACGCCGATCACGCCGCCCTTCTGGCCGCCCGGTACAGCGGCGCATTCGCCCGTCATGGGCTGGATGTACAACTGGTCGCGCCAGCGGACCCCGGATCCCCCGCGCGCCTGGTCGCGGCGGGGCAGGCGGACCTGGCCATATCCTACCAGACGCAGCTTGGCATGCTGGCGGACCAGAACATCCCGCTGGTACGGGTGGGCACCCTGATCGATACCCCGCTGAATGTCCTGATTACGGGGGAAGGTGTCCACACCATCGCCGACCTGAAGGGCAAAACCATTGGCGTGTCCATGCCGGGGGTGGATGACGCGGCACTGGACACCATGCTGCATTCGGCAGGACTGGCCATGACCGACGTGCATCAGGTCAATGTCAATTTCCAGCTGGAACAGGCCATCATAAGTCATGCCGTGGATGGCGTGATCGGGGCGGTGCGGACATATGAACTGATCGACCTGCAGCAGAAAGGGATAAAGGTTTCCGCGTTTTTCCCCGAGGAACATGGCGTGCCGATGTCAGATGAACTGATCTTCCTGGCCGGTCGCGACCATGCGCACGATGCATGGATACGCCAGTTCATGGATGCGCTGGCGGAGGGGGCGAATACCCTGATCAACCACCCCGACGCCATGCTGGCCCAGACGATCCATGACCACCCGGAATTCGATACGCCGCTGAACCGGGCGGCATGGCAGGCCACCCTGCCGCGCATCTGCAAGCAGCCAGCGCTGCTGGACGTGCCCCGCTATACCGCTTTCGCCGCGTTCCTGCATGCCCATGGCATGATGACGCATGACATGCCGCTGGAACAGTACGCCATCGATCCGTTCAACCGGACTGCGGTACCCTGACCGGCATGTCAGTCAACGATGTTGTTCAGCATGTCCTGCTTGTGCGGCAGGAAGGTCGTGACCCGCAGGCCATGCCACGCAACAAGGCTGTCACCAAGGAACATGGCCAGCGCAATGACGGTGCAGACCAGCGCATTGCCGAACATCAGTACCAGCCACCATGCAATCGACGCATCGCGCACGCTGCCCATGAACAGCGCAAAGGCTGAGCCACAGGCCGATGCCCCACCCACGCCCGCGAACAGGATGGACGCATCCAGCAGCAGGGTACGGTAATGCAGATGCGTCAACCGGCGTAACAGCAGCACGGAATCCGTGCTGCTTTTGTCATCGGCATTTTCCAGCTTGTCGCGTACCGTCTCGATATGGTCACTGACACGGGCCAGTCGTGTATTGAACATGTTCAGCAACGTGCCGATACCCGACAGCATGAAAACCGGTGTCAGCGCGGTCTGGATCAGGTGGGCGACACCATCAACGGATGCATCGGGAACAAGGCCGGGGAAGGCAGACACGAAAGGCATATCCTTGGCTACGGGCAAAGCCTGCGTTTTTTGGGCTTATCACCGTCCACGTCAAGGACAGAGTCGATATTGCGCACACGTAAGGAGAGTCCATGTCACATAATTACGCAACACCACTGACACCGGAAAAACGGCTGGCGCGTGTTCTGGCGCGCATCCCGGTGGACTGGACGCTCAGCCTTGACCGCCAGCCTTCATCCACCGGTACGGTCCAGTGGCGTGCGCGCCTGGGCATGCCCGGACAGGACGCGGCGGAATGGACCAGGCCCCATGACACGATGGTCGATGCGCTGGAAGCCGCGTGGCGGCAAGCCCGCACGGCCCTGAATGCGGGATAGGGCATATGGGATACAGTCAATAATTAACCAATAGAATACAAACACAGCTTTGTGATGATATATTCTGTATTCCTGAATGCAGATAACGTACCTGTGTTGTTTTTTACTGATCACGGGGCAGAAAAACATGCGCACACGATTGTTTGATGCATCCTTCGAAATGTTACGATACCGACTCTTTCCCTGTCTCGCGGTCCCTGTCGTACTGCGATATCGTACGCTTCCGGTCGGAAAACGCACATGTGTTCTCCACTGACCATATTTTGAACATTGTATGAAAAAGAAGGAAGATTTGCCAACGAATCCATCCGGATACGGGAACACATGACCTGTTTTCATCCCCTGCGGGGGGAAGAGTCCCTGTGTTATTACATACATGTCATGTAGCTGGACGGCACCTGTTGCGCCTGATGGGGGCCATTGACCCGCAGGGTTTTATACAACATGAATGCTGGCAGGGAGTTTAATACTATGTCGGCAGGAAAATTGGCGCGTATTGGCGCGGTAGTTGTTATGGCAAGCGGGAGCGCGTCCCTTGCCTGCCCCGAAGATGCGCGGGCTGACGATTATAGTGAACTTCTCGACATCCTGAAGGCAAAGGGCAGCCTGACACAGGGTGAGTACAAGGGGCTTCTGGCCCATCACATGCAGCATGTGCGCGAAGCGGCATCCGCCAGCCGCACGACGCAGTACATGCCCGCACAGCGCCATATGGCCGTCCCCACGTCCGCCCATGCCCAGATGCGCACCGCCATGGGCCAGCAGGTCCAGCCCCCCGGCCAGATCGACATTGGCGGTGGCGGCATGGACCCCGACTATGTGCTGGCACAGGCGCAGCAGGCGGCAGCCAGCGCGCAGGCCAGCGCGGCATCGGCCGAATCCACCTGGCTGGCCGCCCAGCATTCCATGGGGCTTGGCGGCGGTCTGTCATTCGTGCGCATGGAGAAATATCAGCCCGGCAAGGGCCTGACCTTCAAGGCAGGTCCGGTCGATATCAACCTGTCGGGCTTCATCAACGGATTCTATACCTATAACAGTCCGGCGGGCGGCATGCCGGTGGCGGGTGGCGTCTCGACCGGGGCAAGCGGGTTCGATTCCTCAGCGCTGCGTAACGGCCTGCTGCCTGCTGGCCTGATCCTCAAGCTCTCGACAACGCAGAACGGCATCGACCTTGCCGCCGTCATGGGCATGTATCCCGGTATCGACAACGCCAAGAACGGCGCCTTCAACGCCAATACCGGCGGTAGCCCGGTGGGCCTTGGCACCGCCGGCATCGATTTTCGTCAGGTTTACGTGACGGCGGGCAACAAGAAATGGGGCACGTTCAAGATCGGTCGTGATCTTGGCATCTTTGGCGGTGACGCCATCCTCGATGACGCGACCCTGCTGAGCGTCGGTTCCACCGGCAGCAACTCGGCCCCGGGCAATACATCGCTGGGCCGTATCGGCGTCGGTTACGTGTATGCCGACTGGATCCCGCAGATTTCGTATCAGTCGCCCACCATCAAGGGCTTCCAGGGCACGATCGGTATCCTGCAGCCGCTGGATGAGTTCGATTTCTCCGGTGATGATCCCAACGGCACTGCCTATTCCGCCGGGTCCACCCAGCACAGTTCGCCCATGATCCAGGGCAAGGTGACCTATGACTTCAAGATCGGGGGGCTGAGTGCCCGTATCTGGGCCAGCTTCCTGACCCAGCACCAGCAGAACCTGACGGTCAGCAAGACGACCACGGTTTCCACCCAGTTGCTTGAAGAAAATGGTGGCATTTACAATATGACCACCAGCAGTACCGCTGATGTCGCCGTCATTCCCGGCCAGAAGCATGGCGTCACGGCGGAAGCGGGCGAAATCGGCACGAAGCTGACCTACGGCCCGGCGCAGTTCGTGGGCTACTACTATCGTGGCAGCGGGCTGGGCACGACCGGCCTGTTCTTTGACGGTGTGGCTGCCAACGGGCGCAAGCGTTCGTCGGAAGGCTACTATGTCCAGATGATGTATAACTTCACCAAGAAGTTCAAACTGGTCGGAAGCTATGGTGTCAGTAACCTCTACCTTGCACCGGGTGAAAGCAATCCCGACCTTGTCCGCCGCAATGAATCCGAAGTGGGCGCCGCCTACTACAAGATGACGGACTGGCTGAACCTTGTGGCCGAATACGCCCATACCAGTTCCGCAGCCCATGGCCCGTACAAGGAAAGCGACAACAGTGCATCCGGCGGTATGATCCTGCTGTTCTGATGTGCCGGGCTGCGTGATGGAAACAGTGCAGCCCACAAGCGTCTGACTGATGCCAGAGAAGTTTTTGCGTGCTGCCTTTTTTCACAACGGCGGCGTTCCTTGAAGCTTTTTGAAAAAGCTTCACCAAAAACTTTTATTATTTTCGTCAGTAGACTGTTTTGAAACGGCTTCTGATATTGTCCCCTTCATGTGCTGGTTTCCATCATCATGGGAAACCATAGGGAAGGGAGACGCATGTCCACACCACCACGCTGGCCATTACGGGTCGGCCTTGTCGGCTATGGCTTTGCCGGGCGTATTTTTCATGCTCCCCTGATCGCCGCGACGCCGGGGCTTGAACTGGTCGCCGTCTGTTCGGGACAGCGCGATGCGGTTTTACGTGACTGGCCGCAGGTAACGGTCACGACGACGCCCGAGACCCTGTTCACCCTGCCTGATCTGGACATGGTGGTCATCGCCACCCCGAATGCGACCCATGCCGACCTTGCCATCACGGCGTTACGCGCCGGGTTGCATGTGGTGGTGGACAAGCCATTCACCATCACGCTGGAACAGGCGCGCATGGTGGCACAGGTTGCCCGTGAGCAGGGGCGGTTCCTGTCCGTTTTCCAGAACCGGCGATGGGACAGCGATTTTCTTGGTATCCGCAACCTGATTACGACCGGTCAGGTCGGGCGGGTCACCGAACTGGAATCGCGCATGGACCGCTTCCGCCCGCAGGTGCGTGAACGCTGGCGCGAAACGGATGAAGCGGGCGGCGGACTGTGGTTCGACCTTGGCCCGCACATGGCCGATCAGGCCCTGCAACTGTTTGGCCTGCCGGATCTTGTGCAGGCCAGCCTGGCCCGCCAGCGCGACAATGCCCGTGGTGATGACTGGGCGCAGGTACTGCTGACCTATGGAGAAAGACGGGTCAGCCTGCATTGCAGCCTGCTGTCGGCATCGGTCCACGCTTTGTCGTGCATGGGACACGTGGCACGATCGTGAAACATCAGGCCGACCAGCAGGAAAACCAGCTTCGGGCCGGAATGCGTCCCGGTGACCCGGGCTGGGGCGACGACCCTGACGACATGCTTGTGTTCGATGGTGCCGATGCACCGCGTGCGCTGCCTGCACCGCCCGGTGACCAGCGGATCTATTATGCCATGCTGCGCGATGCGATCATGGGCCGTGGCCATAACCCCGTACCCCCCATACAGGCCGTGGCGTTGATGGCGGTCCTGGAAACCTGCGTCCTGTCCAGTCGTCGCCAGATGGCCCTTCCCCTGCCCCTGACGGAACAGGAAAGACAGGACTGGCTACAGGCAGGACCGTAACGGGAGACTGCGCCCGGAACCGTTCATGATCCGCAGGGCTTCGGAAGCCGTCCTGATCGGGGTCTGTATAAAAAAGGCCGCATCCTTTCGGGTGCGGCCTTTTCTGTTTTCCCGGCAGGATGGGATCATTCCTCATCAATCGGGCGCTTGGGCAGGAGCGCGGGCACGAAGATCAGCGTCGCCACCAGCGTGCACGCCAGCGACAGCAGCAGCAGCCGGCCCATGCTGGCCGTGCCCGGATGGTGGGACGCCGCCAGCGAACCAAAGGCCGTGCCGGTCGTCAGCGCGGAAAACAGCACTGCGCGTGCTGTTGGGCTGGACAGGGGCAGCCTGATTCCCGCCCGCCAGTTCATGACGAAATAGATGTTGAACGACACGCCAACCCCCAGCAGCAGGGGAAGGGCGATGATGTTGGCGAAGTTCAGCTGTTCGGGCACCACGATGATCAGGATGACCGTCATCAGCGCCGAAAGCAGCAACGGCGCCAGCACCAGCACCGTATCCAGCAGCTTGCGCAGGGCGACGGCAAGGATGATGGCGATCATCACGATGGCGGCGGCAGCCGCCGTGACAAAGGCATGCACCATGGTCGCCGCACTCTGCACGATGTCGATGGCGGAACCCGCCGCCATCGGGGCGACCTTCTGGATTTCATCCACATAGGTGTGCAGCGCCCGGTTGCCCTTCATCTCCTTGGTCGGGTGGACCTCGACCAGAGCGCGGCCATCGGGCAGAAGGTAGTCATGCGCCAGTTGCGCGGGCACGTCGGAAATCGCAACCGGCTTCACCTGCAGCATGTCGCGCAGCATGTTCAGCTGCATGGGCAGGAAGCGCACCAGCGCCTCATTGGTGGCCAGCACGCGCTGGTCATCCGCCTGCGACAGGTGGGCCAGTGCCGACTGGATGCGGCGCAGCGGGTCATTGGCGGGCAGCTTGTCCATCACGCCGCCAAGTGCCGCCGCCGTCTTGGCCGCCGCCGTCCGCAGGTCGTCCGCATTCGGCGCGGGTCTGGGGTTGGGGACCAGCAGGGTCGGCAGCATGATGTTCGCGGCATCCTGGATCAGGGGCAGCTTGGTCTTCTGGTCCGTGGGCACAAGCGACCCAAGCCACAGCGCGTCATGCACCATGGGCAGGTCCGACAGCTTGTCGGACATGGCGGCAGCCTGGTCCAGGTTCGGCATCAGCACATCCACCGTATAGGGCGAATACTGCGGTTCCGACATCAGCATGCCCAGCGTGACCATGCCTTCCGACCTGGGGTTCTTGGTATGCAGCGGGTCGGCGTCGAATGTCAGGCGGGGGACAAGGGCGACGCCCACCAGCGCGATCACGACGAAGGCGCCCAGGATCGGCCTGCGGTGATGGCGGATCGCAACGTCAATCGGGCGGGCGAAGGCAAACCCGATCTTGCCATGTCCCGAAGTCGGGCGGAACAGCCGCAGCAGCGCCGGCAGCAGCGTCAGCGTGCAGATGAAGGCGAACAGCATGCCGAAACCGGCAATCAGGCCAAGCTGGGCCACGCCGACAAAGGCGGTGGGGGTAAAGGCCAGGAACCCGGCCGAGGTCGCCATGGCGGCGACAAGGATCTGGTGCCCGGTTTCATTGCCGGTCTGCTCAAGCGCCTCCAGCAGCCCCGGTGAGGATCCATCCGGCAGCGCCTGCGCACGGAACCGGACCGAGAACTGGATGGCGAAATCCACCGCGATGCCAACGAACAGGATGGCGAAGGCGACTGAAATCAGGTTCAGCTTGCCCACCACGATCGCAGCAAAACCCGTGGTCAGCAGCAGCCCGGACACCAGCGTGATGATGATGGGAATGATAATGCGCCACGTATGCACCGCCAGGATCAGCCACAGCGTGACCAGCACCAGCGACCCCAGCAATCCGGCCACCATGCCTTCGGCCACGGTGGCGAATTCCTCATCCGCTATCTGGGTATCGCCGGTAATGTGGACATGCGCCCGGCCGCTCTTGACGAATGGCAGGTCATTGGCGGCATTACGGATGGCGTCCGACGCGGCGCCACCGGGCTGGAAGGAATCATAATCCAGCTTGGGCTGGGTTACGACAAACTGGTACTTGCCACCAAGGTCGGCCAGGTCACCCGCCAGCAGGCGTTCCCATGACAGGGGTTCGGGCGTGTCCGATACCGAATGCTGCAGCGTTGTGGCGAAACCGTCCAGTGCCGCATGGAAGGGACCAAGGTCGGCCTGTCCCTGGCTTATGCCCAGCGCGATCAGGTTCAGCGCGTTGAACAGGCCGCGCCCCGACGGGTCGGCGGCCAGTTCGCTCAGGAATGGCTGCGCGGTAATGGTGGTGTTGAGCACCCGTTCCAGCGCCTTGGGGTCAAGGAACATGAGACCGTTGCGCACCAGATAGGGATCTGTCTGCGGCGTGGTGACATAATTGAAATGATCATGGTCGTCACGCAGCTTCGCCGCCAGCGCCAGCGCGGTCTGCTGTGCCTCTTCAGGCAGGGCCGCGTCGATCACGGCGACAAGCTGGTCCTGTTTCTGCGGAAACAGCCGTCCCATCTCGTCCGAGCGCTTTTTCCAGTCCAGCGAGGCCGAGAACATCGTCCCAGTATCCGTGGTCACGCCCAGAAGCGCATAGCTGGCATAGGTCGCCCCCGCGATCAGGCAGGCGAATGCCAGTACCACCGCAATGGCACGACGGGAACAGAAAGCGACAAGGCGCCCAAGCGGTACCGATAGCATGACGAGTATTCAGCCCTTCAGAAACCTACGTCGTGCCGCATGAAGCGCGGCAGTCGGTGAAGAGGCCCGGTTTGGCCCATGATGTGGTCCCGATGCAAGGTGGTTCTTTGTCACACGATGTACCGCGCCGTACCCGGACGTCATGACTGACCGGGCAGGTGCATCTCCCCGGTGGTGGACGGGGCGGGACGGATCCAGCGTATTTCCATCACCTGCCATGCCACGAGCGAGGGCAGCCCCCATGCAATCTCCCGCAGGCGCTTGATGAGCGACAGCGCGATCCCGACCTGTGGCGACAGTCCGAACAGGCTGCCGATGATGATATATCCCCCTTCCGACACGCCCAGCGCGCCGGGTACGGCAAAACCGGCCGACTTCGCGGCCTGCCCCACGCTTTCGATCACAAAACTGTCAGCCAGCGAGAGCGGATGCCCCATGGCGGTCAGGACAAGGAACACCTCGAACGTGCCAAGCGACCAGCCAAGCAGTTGCAGGGCCCCCGCGCGCAGCGAATTTTCATGCGTGCGGTACAGGGCGATGATTTCGGCATGCAGGCCACGGATGTCTTCCACCCCGTCCCATCCCAGATGGGCGGCGATGCGCACCAGCAGTTTTTCCACAAGGGAAATGGCGCCCAGGTACTGGCTGCCGAAGAACACCGCACCCAGTGCTACGGCCGCCCCGGCACTTTCCATCAGTTCGTCCGTCACATGCGAACGGTTGACCAGGCAGAACAGCACCCCAAGCCCGATCAGCGTGAATGTCACCTGGCTGAGCAGTTCAATGGTCAGGTCGCAGATCGTGGCGGCGGCGGCGCGCCTGATCCCGAGGTTTTCACGCCGGGCCATGAGGCGGGTGGTAATGACCTCGCCACCAACCTGTGCCACCGGCAGCAGGTTGTTGATCCCTTCACGCGCGCAGCGCAGGGCGAAAAAGTCGGTAAAGGACAGGCGAGGGCGGCCACTCTGGGCCAGCAGGCGCCATGCCTGCGCGGAAACACAGACCTGGCTTGCATGGAAAATGATGATGACAGGAATGCTCCACCCCCCGGCCGCGATCAGCCGGAGGATGTCATGCAGGCCAAAACGCCCCAGCATCCATATCGTCAGACCGATACCGAATGCCCCGGCGATGAAGGTAAGCTGCCGCATTCGCCATCCCTGTCCATATTCCCAGAAACAGGACCATTAAAAGGCTGTTTTCAGCCATTTAATGGACTGCCAGCATATCTTAGCAGCCTCTGATTTTCTGAAGCAATGCGATACTTTCAACACAGGCGGCCACGGCTTCGCGACCCTTGTTGTGCACATCGTCACGCGAACGGACTACCGCCTGTTCGTCCGTGTAGGTGGTCAGTACGCCAAACGCGATCGGCACTTCCGTGTTCAGCGCCGCCTGCTGCAGGCCCACGGCGGCCCCCAGGCTTATGAATTCGAAATGCGCCGTATCGCCCTTGATCACGCAGCCAAGGCATACCACGCCGTCGTACCGGCCGGTGCGCGCCAGCGCCTGCGCCAGTAGCGGCAGTTCGTACGCACCCGGCGCATACATGACATCTTCATCACGCATGGAAATGTCATGTTCCCCCAGCCATGCCAGCGCGCCATCACGCAGGCCATGGGTCACGTTTTCATTGAAGCGGCTGACCACAATGGCGACGCGCGGCGGGTGGGCGAATTCAAGTGTTGCGGGGGTGGAAGGGATGTTGGTGCTCATATCCGGCGTTTTCCGTTTTCAGGTGTAGAGTGTGTATGAAAATAACCTGTTGATAAAAAACAATAAAAGTTTCCGGGTGCCGCCTTTTTTCAAAAAGGCGGCATTCTTCGAAGCTTTTTGGGAAAAGCTTCACCGGAAACTTTTGTCAGTGTGCGTCTGCTGTCGCGGGTTCGCACAGGGCATGCCCCATCCGGGTGCGCTTGGCTTCCAGATAGGCCCGGTTGAAGGGATTGGGCTCCACCGCAAGGGGAATGCGTTCACGCACGTCAAAGCCATGACGTTCCAGCGCACGTACCTTGTCGGGATTGTTGGTCAGCAGGTCGAGCCGGTTCACCCCCAGCGCGCGCAGGATGTCGGATGCCGCCTGCCAGTCGCGCGCATCGGTCTGGAAACCCAGCCGGTGGTTGGCGTCCACTGTATCCAGTCCTTCATCCTGCAGCGCATAGGCGCGGATCTTGTTGGCAAGGCCGATGCCGCGCCCCTCATGACCGCGCACATAGACCAGCACCCCGGATTCCGCGCGCCCGATCTGTTCCAGCGCGCCCTGGAGTTGCGCGCCGCAGTCGCACCGCAGCGATCCCAGCGCATCGCCCGTCACGCATTCCGAATGCAGGCGCACCAGTGGTACGGCGCCCGCACGGTCGGGTTGCCCCTTGACCATGGCGACATGTTCGGTGCCATCGGGCGCGCGAAAGGCGTGGATCATCATGTCCGGCCCGCCAAAGCGGCTGGGCAGGTGGGCGCGGGCGACCTGCTCGATGGCGGGTTTTGCCTCTGGCGTGGTGTGGATCGGGTTGGCTTCCAGCCATTTCGCCAGCTCCGCGATGGACAGGATCTGCAGCCCGTGGCGCGTGGCGTAGGGGCGCAGGTCGTCCATGCGGGCCATGGTGCCGTCCTCGTTCATGATCTCGCAGATCACGGCAGCCGGGATCAGCCCCGCCATGCGGGCCAGATCGACCGAGGCCTCGGTATGGCCGGGACGCGCCACCGTGCCGCCGGGCACCGCGCGCAGCGGGAAGATATGACCGGGTGAGACCAAGTCCCCGGGCTTCGCATCGGGGGCTGCCGCCACCAGTACGGTTTCGGCGCGGTCGGCGGCCGAAATGCCGGTGGTCACACCTTCACGCGCCTCGATGGATACGGTAAAGGCCGTGCCGCGCGGGCAGGTGTTCACCTGCGTCATCATCGGCAGGTTCAGCTGCGCAATGCGTTCGGGCGACATGGGCATGCACACCAGCCCGCGGGCATGGGTGACCATGAAGTTCATGGCGGCGGGCGTCATGAGTTCGGCGGCCATGACCAGGTCACCTTCGTTCTCGCGGTCCTCGTCATCCACAAGGATGATCATCCCGCCCCGGCGGATGGTGGCAACGGCCTGTGCCAGTGCCGGGGGCATCAACGATACTGACATACGCTCTCCACATATTTTGCGATGACATCGACTTCGATATTCACGGGGTCCCTGGCCTTCAGGGTGCCAAGGGTCGTGTGGTCCCATGTGTGGGGGATGATCATGAGCGCGATGCGGAATTCATCCGCGTCACAGCCATCTTCCCCCGGTGCGCCGACTTCATTCAGCGTCAGGCTGATGCCGTCGATCGTGATCGATCCCTTTTCCACCAGGTAACGGCGCAGGCGGGCGGGTACGGCAAAGGTGATGTGACGGGCCTCGCCGGCCTGTTTCACCGCCGCAAGACGTCCCGTCCCGTCCACATGCCCCTGCACGATATGGCCCGACAGGCGGGTGGTGGGGGTGACCGCGCGTTCAAGGTTGACGGTGTGCCCCGCCGCGATCCGCCCCAGCGCCGTGCGGTCCAACGTTTCGGAACTGATGAAGAACGTGGCCGTCCCCGCCGCGTCAAACGACGTGACCGTCAGGCACACGCCATTGACGGCAATGCTTTCACCCAATGCCAGGTCAGGAATGCCGGTGGCCACGGTTATGTCCAGGTCCCGGTCCAGCCGGCGCGCGGCGGTGATACGGCCCTGGTGTTCGATAATGCCGGAAAACATGCTTACTCCTTCACGGCGGCCAGTTCGGGGAACAGGCGCAGCGGCGTCGCATCCCCCGTCCGCACGCGTATGCTGTATCGGTCCGTGGCATCGGGGCGGGCGGTAATCGTCAGCCAGTCATGCCACAGGCCACGGGCCTCGATTTCCGCCAGCAGACGGGGGCCGGCTTCCACCATGGCCCATGTCACGCCCGCCATGCCCAGCATGTCGGGCAGGGCGTTGATGTCGGTACAGACCTGCACCGCAAAGCCGCGTGCGCGTGCGGCCTGCAGGTAAGCCTCGTCCACTTCCCCTGTCCGGGTGCAGATGGCCAGGACACGCGGCGCGCGGTCGGGGTGGTCGGCCACCCGGCGCACGTTCAGGCCCGGCCTGTCGGCGCGGATGGTACCGCCCGCGGTAATGACCGCATCCGTTGCGCGGCGCAGGCGGTGGGCAAGGTCCAGCGACGCGGCGGAGGTAAAGGTGGTGCGCCCTGCCGGCGGCACCATGGACCCCGTAGCGTCCAGCGCCTGCTTGACCGTGATCCACGGCTGTCCCGTGCGCATGAAATGGGCGAACGGGGCCAGAAGGCTGCGGCACATGGACTGGATTTCCGCCTGCGGGCCGGTCGGGTGCAGGACATGCACGTGGCGGCCATGCTGGCGCAGGTGATCCGCCCCGCCCCCTTCGACATGGGGATTGGGGTCACGCACGCCGATCCAGACATCGCGCACCGGCGTCGCCAGCAGCGCTTGTGAACACGGGCCGGTGCGACCGGTATGGTTGCATGGCTCCAGTGTCACGACCGCCGTGTGGGCGCGATCCAGCAACCCGCGTTCGCGGCACTGGCTTATGGCCTGTATTTCAGCATGGGGGGTACCGGCACGGTGGTGGCCGCCAACGGCCAGGATCGTGCCCGCAGCATCCAGTAAGGCGCAGCCCACCGGCGGGTTGGGGGCGGTCGCACCCACATGGCGCGCGGCCTCATCCACCGCGGCACGGAAGGCATGCGCGATAGCGGCTGGCATGTCTGGGCCTGAATGGGGTGTGACACCCTGTGGCAACGCGTCCAAAACACAGTACTCCATCCATCCGGACGGACTCAGGGCGCGTAAAACCATCCACCTGCCTTCACGGATGGAAGGCAGGGCCATAGTTTCCGTTCTCTCTCATCCGGACTGTAACCGTCGGTTCCGGAATTGCACCGGATCTGCTTGACCCCGCCCGCATGTCCCGCGGCCGGGCGCTCGCGGACTTATGTGCCCCTGTTACAGGGAACAAACACCGCCGGTGGGGAATTTCGCCCCGCCCTGAGAACGCCTGCGAACCGGGCTGGCTGCCCGATTCGTTATTCAGTGAAATGATCTTGGGAATGATTTTAACGAATTGCAAGTGCCACGTTGGCTAATCACTATAATTTATCGTGATTTCAGTCCTTCTCCCCGGCATGGTGTCCGGGGTGCAGCAGGGAGGGAATGCGGCCATGATGGCCGAAATTGACCAGTCGCGCTTCCTCCACCTCGATCCGGCCCAGCACGCGCGTGCGGATCAGCCATATCGCCAGCGCAGCCCCCATGAACGGCCCCAGCGCATAGATCCAGAACGACTCCCACTGTCCCGCGACCATGGCCGGGCCAAAGCTGCGCGCAAGGTTGGAACTGTTGCCCGAAAGCCATGCGGAAATCGGGTTGCAGACAAAAAAGAACAGGCCCCCCGCCCACGGCGTCACCCATTTCAGGACGGGATGGCCCGCAAGGTAGCACAGCATCAGCACCAGCAGTGCCGTTAGCACCACTTCGTTCACCAGTGGCCACACGATGGCGACCCCTGAAAAGGGCACGGTCGCGGCATAGGCGGAAGCCTGCGCCATCCGGCCCCATTCGGGCAGCACATGCCCCAGCGCCGCAAGAAGCAGGGTCGCGACATACGCCCCTGTCATCTGTGCCGCCACATACCCGCACAGGTCCACCACCCCCAGCCGCCCCGCAAGGCTGAATGCCAGTGAGACGGAGGGACTGACATGCGCCCCGCTGACCCGCCCGAACGGAGTGAATGCCGCAACCGTGCCCGACAGTCCGAAAAACAGACCGCACAGCGCCGTCTGCACGATCGGATGGGGGGCAAGCATCCGGCCAATGGCGGTATAGGGTGTCGTCAGTACCGTGACGGACACGATCCCGCAGATCATCAGGGCCACTGTCGCCACCAGTTCGCAGCCATACAGTTTCCAGTGGAAGGGATGATCGGGGTGCGGCGCCCCGGCGAGTGGCCGGTCCTCAATGGGGTGGGAACCGGGCAGCCGGGCTGCGGTCATGTCCATTACTCCTTCATTCAAGCAGGTAGAGGTCTTGAGTTAAGGGAAGAAATGGTGTGAAATAAACGAAATCATGCGAATATATGCCGTGACATGAGAATAGTTAATGCATAGCAGTTGAACGTTTTTTCTATATAGGGTGTCGGGCCATTCCTCTACTCCGTCCGGTCCATGACGGATAAGGAAGGGATCGGTTTTTATCTGTCGTGTCCGTCTGTTACTGTATTCACCATCAGTACATGCAGCGGGTGCGGACAGGTTTTTTTTATTAACCGCATGTTCAGGGGCAGACGCGCCAGACTGATGGATTACTGTTGGAAAGTGGATCGTTTTTCCTGTCATCCTGACGGAATGCGGCGGTCGCGCCTGCTGCTTGGCGGGTTGATGGTCATGCTGGGTGGCATGGCCGTATCCGCTGATGCGCGTGCGGACGACATGGCGGAAATCCGCGCCCTTCATGCCGAAATGCGCCGGCTGGAAGCCAAGGTCGAACAGCTGGAATCCCGTCATGGCATGACGCATGGCAGCCAGCATGTCCTGGCCGGTCACACGCTGCGTTCAGGCGGTCATGCGTCATCGGGCGGGGGGACGTCGGGTGGCAGTACGATGGGACAGATCACGGCCATGCCCGACCTGTCGCGCCTGACCATTGGTGGTCCGACCCTGTCGGATGACGCGCAGGCTCAGGCCGCGGCTGAAAACACCATGACGGAATCCATCGTCCCCGCGCAGCCCAAGCTTGACCTTGATTCCTCCAGTCCGCTGGCCATTACCCAGACGGGCGTGGACAGCCTGCCCCCCATCTTCCGCATTGGCGGGGTATCGGTGCGCCTGGGTGGTTTCATTGATTTTTCGAACATCTACCGCAGCAAAAACCTGACCAGCGGTCCCGCCACAAGCTGGGGCAGCTTCCCCTATGCCAACAGCCCCAATGCGCATACGGGGGAATATCGTCCCTCCGCGCAGCTGACGCGTCTGAGCGTGCTGCTGCAGGGATCCCCCACCAAGGACGAGACACTGTCGGGCTATATCGAAACCGATTTCGGGGGGGCCGCGGGCACGGCCAACAGCTACCAGACCAACAGTTACACGCCGCGAATCCGCCAGGCGTACATGACCTACAGCAACACGAAATGGGGCTTCCACGTGCTGGCGGGCCAGGCATGGAGCCTGACCACCGGCTATACGCAGGGCCTGCTGTCACGTCATGAACAGCTGCCGCCGGTGGTCGATAACAACCAGATACCGGGCATCGTGTTCACCCGCGTGCCGCAGATCCGCTTCATCAAGGATTTCGGGCGCAAATGGTGGCTGGGGCTGTCGCTGGAGGCGCCACAGGTGGCCTATGCCGCCAATGGTGGCAGCCACGCCATGCTGACGGGGGCCAGCGATGATACGATTGCATCATCCGGCACGACCCTGCTGTACAGCAATGCAGGCTCCGGCATGCTTAACCCCAATGCCAAATACAGTATGGATGTCGCCCCCGACATCGTTCTGAAAGGCGCGTTGGATACCAAACCCGCCCATTACGAAATCTATGGCCTTGCGCGCTGGTTCAAGGACATGGCGCAGGCCCCGAATGGCCCGATCCGCGAACGGGTGTCCTTTGCTGGTGGCGTTGGTGGCGATGTGACGGTGCATGTCATTCCCCGCTACCTGCAGTTTACCGGCAACGTGCTGGCGGGCGAGGGGATTGGCCGCTACGGCCCCGGCATGCTGCCCGACGCCACGTTCAAGGCCAATGGCACGCCCGCGCCGATTCCTGAAATCATCGGCAGCATGGGGCTGATCGGCCATCCGACCCCCAACCTGCTGGTCTATCTGTATGGTGGTGTGGAAAGTGCCGGGCGGCGCACCTATAACGCGAATGGCTACCAGTATGGCTATGGGGTGAATGACCTCGCGCTGAGCAGCTGCAACGTGGAACAGATCAGTGGCGGCAGCTGTGACGCGCAGACCCATACACTGGCCGACCTGACGGTAGGCGGCTGGTGGCATGTGCTGCAGGGTGGCTATGGCGCGGTGATGAGCGGCGTGCAGTACACCTATCTGCGCAAGCTGGCCTATAAAGGTGGTGACGGGGCATCCCCCACCACCGGTGGCAACACCATTTACGTCACGTTCCGCTATTTGCCTTTCCAGTAGTCGTCGTGCTGGCTGACAGCGCCGCGAGGCAGTCATTGACCTGATGGGTCAGGTGAATGTCATGTTCGGCGCTTATGGCGCGCATGCTGTCACGCGCCCAGCGTACGGGCATGCCATGGGGCGTGCACAGCGCGCCCGCGCCCAGCAGTGGCCCGTTTCCAGGGTCCAGCACGGACAGGACGGCATGCGGGTTACGGGGCAGCGCCTGTCGCAGGGCGGTGCGGAGCTGGCGGGCTGTCGCGTCATCCGTATGGGCGATCAGGTCGGGCACCAGTTCAATCCATCCATCCCACCCCGCCGCCACGGCCCGGCGCAGGCGGGGCCATGCCCGGTGCGTGTCCAGTGTCCTGACGGTGGCTTCCGCGCCATCTTCATGGATCTGGCGTGAAAGGCTGCGCGCGTTCAGGTCCATCCCGGTTTCGGTCGGGGAAGGACCGGACTGTGGCAGGCTGGCTGCAAGCGCTGTCAGCCCGATGGGGGGAGCAAGCAGGGCCACAAGCAGCATCAGCCGGGGAAAAGATCGTAGGCACATGGTCTTTGTTCTCCCTTCTTACTGGTGTTGCGCTATGGTCAGGGAACAGGGGAATCGTGGCGGGGACGCGGCGATGCCGGGGAAAATCATGGGCATGCGGTTGCAGGGGCGGACACATACGCCTATAGCCTGCGGCGATGCCCGCACGTGTCACGGGGCAGCCGCCCGATCCTGACCGGACCTGCCACGCGCGTTGACCACCGGGCCATATCCGGCCCTGATCCTATTTCTGGCGGGTCCTGCCATTTTGGAGAACATACGTTTCATGGCTGCCATGTCCTCTTCCGAAATTTCGCGTCTTCAGGTCTGCCTGCGTCGTCTGCTGGGTTCACCGGGGCTGACGGTCAATGCGCCGCCGCGTGCCGGTCTGTCCGTTGAACTCGCGGTCAATGGTGAAGTGGTGGGTACCGTCCACCGTGACGAGGACGAAGGCGAAGTCTCCTATGCCGTCCACATGACCGTTCTGGAAGAAGACCTGCCCGCCCCGAAGTAATCCATCAACCGGCCACATGGCGGGCGGAACGCCCGCCCGTTACAGCCGCGTCAGGGCTGGGTGACCGGCTGGGGCATGGGTCCGGCCGAAGCCTCGACCAGTGGGGCATGCCTGGGGGCAGGCAGGTCTATGTGATGGATTTTCCACTGGAAGGCATGGATGCGCATCTGCAGGCGCAGCGGCGTTTCATTTTCATGCCCGGGCATGATGACGCTTGCCTCGAACACGCCCGGATGGGTGAAATGCATATGCACATGCCGCATCAGGCCAAACAGTGCCTGTGGCGTGCCGGGTTGTTCGGACGGCATCAGGTGGTCCACCAGCATGCCCAGCTTGTCAGGGCGCACTTCCTCGTCAATGGCGTTCGACACGGCGGAGGACGCGAAGGATGCGCCGAATTCCGGCAGTTCGTCATCCGCATGCGGGGGGCCAAGCAGGCTGTCGACCGCCTGTGTCTTCAGCCCGTTGCGTACCGATTCCCATTTGAGACAGGTGTTCAGGCTGCCCATGTCATGCGTGCGGATGGCCGAGGTGATGGACCATAGCGTGAAAAAGGGCGATGCGGCGTAAAGCGAGGTCGCTGCCGCCAGCGTGCCCGCGCAGACCCATCGCGCCTGCTGGCGGCGCAGGGAGGCAATGCTGTCGGGAATTTCCATGCGGGAAAGATATGACATTGATTTATACTCCCCCCAGATGGTTTCACGGCTCTTCTAGACTATACTGGAAACATATCCGGCATGCATTGGTTTCATGATTGGCTGAAAGAATTATCACGTAATCGTGATTGCATGCCTATCGCTTCCGGCTGCATCACGCAACAGGCACGGTATACCGGCCATGGCTGCGCGACGGGCCGGGGCAGGAGGCAGGGATGAATTTTTCCGAGGACGAAATCCAGCGCTATGCACGCCACATCCTGCTGCCCGAAGTTGGCGGGACGGGGCAGGACGCCTTGAAAAAGGCCAGTGTTCTGATCGTTGGCGCGGGCGGACTCGGGTCGCCCGTTGCCCTGTACCTTGCCGCGGCGGGGGTGGGGCGTATCGGCCTGGTTGATGATGACGTGGTCGAACTGTCCAACCTGCAGCGTCAGGTCGCGCATGTGACCGACCGGATCGGTCAGCCGAAAGTCGAGTCGGCTGCCCGGGCCATGCATGCGATCAATCCGGGAACACGGGTCGATTGTCATAACGTCCGCCTGACTGCGGATAACGCGCGTGCGCTGGTGCGTGACCACGATCTTGTGTGTGATGGCTGCGACAATTTCGCCACCCGCTATCTGGTGGCCGATGCCTGCGCGCTGGAGGGACGGACCCTGATTTCCGCCGCCGTGCTGCGGTTCGAGGGACAGTTGTCCACCTTCCGCCCCGGTGGTCCGTGCTACCGCTGCCTGTATCCCGAAGCCCCGCCTGCGGGTACGGTGCCGTCCTGCGCCGAGGCGGGCGTGTTCGGCGCGGTGACGGGTGTGATGGGCACGCTGCAGGCGACCGAGGCGCTGAAGGAAATCCTTGGTATCGGTGAAAGCCTTGCCGGGCGGCTGCTGGTATGGGACGCGCTGGCCATGCGCTTCCACACCATTACCCTGCCGGCCGACCCCGACTGCGCGTTGTGTGGCGCGCATCCCACCATCCATGACCTGTCCGCCCATCATGACGCCGCCCCCGTGACCTGCGGCGTGTCCGAAGGGGTGGCATCATGATGGGGGACGACGGCGCCCTGGCCATCCTGTTATATGACGGGGCGTACGCCCGCGCGCATTATGCCTTCGTTCTGGCGGCGGGGGCGCTGGCCATTGGCCGGCCCGTCATCGTGTTTGCGGCGGGGCGCGGGGTGCATGCGCTGGCGCGTGACTGGAGCGGGCTGCATGATGCGGGTGACGACGCACTGGTGCGCGCGCGTGGGGTCGCGGGCATGGATACGTTGCGTGACGCGGCAATTGAACTGGATGCGAAATTCATGGCCTGTGAAGCGGCGCTGAAACTGTGCGATCTTCCGGCGTACCGCCTGCTGCCCTGCGTGCAGATGGCGGGCGTCCCGACTTTCCTTGAAGCCGCCCGGGGGCGGCAGATCATAACCCTGTAAGGACAAGAGAACACGATGGCGCAGTGCGTGCGGCATGAATTCCTTGCGCGACCGGCCCGCGTGCCGTCCCGCGTCCCCGTGCGGCGGGGGTATCTGGCAGCCTGTGCAGCCGTGCTGGTCATGGGTGGGGGGCATATGGACCGTGCCGTGGCGCAGGCCACGACGCACCATCATGCCCACCATGCCAGGACCGCCGAGGCCACGACGTCCGCCCATGCCCATGCGGGCAAGGAAAAGAAGGCCCACGCGGCCGGGGCGCATCACCACCATCATGCGGCCGCGGCCGCCGGTGCGGCGACGGGGGCTGCGACCGGGGCGGCAGGGGCTGCCGCGGTTGCCGGCGGCAGCGCTCCGCCGCCACCTGCGCATGCGGCCGCGCCGCCGGATGCGCCCGCGGCCCTTGCGCCGGTGGACAATACGAAGGGCAGCGTGACCGGCCTGCCGCTGCCGCGCTTCGCCGCCTTTCGCGCGGATGAGGTCAACCTGCGCACCGGGCCGGGCCAGCGCTATCCCATCGACTGGGTGTACCACCGCCGCGGCCTGCCGGTGAAGATCGAGCGGGAATTTGATGTCTGGCGCCTGGTGGAGGATTCGGACGGCCAGAAGGGCTGGGTCCATCAGGCAACCCTGGTGGGAACGCGCACGTTTGTCATTCCGGGACTGCCCCCACAGGGTGATGCCCGGCAGGCAGGACAGCCTGCCGCCAAGGAAACCGACGTGATCGGCCGGGCGGATACCCGTATTGTCGGTCATGTGGCGGATGCGGCTGACGCGGCGGATATCAGGGGGGCTGTCATGCTGCATTCGGATGCCAGCACGACATCACCCGTCGTCGCCGTACTGCGTCCCGGCGTGGTGGGCACGCTGCGGCAGTGCCAGACGGGTACGTCGTGGTGCAAGGTATCGGTCAAGCAGTACAGCGGCTGGCTGGAACGCAGCGCCGTGTGGGGACTGTTGCCGCAGGAGGTCATATCCCCCTCCTGACGGTTGATCGTAAACAGGCTGGAGAAGAAAATGCCGGATACACCCTATCGCGCCATGCGCCGGACCAAGATTGTCTCGACACTGGGCCCGGCCACGACAGATCACGCGACCATTCGTGCGCTGGCGGTGGCGGGGGTGGATGTGTTCCGGCTGAACTTTTCCCATGGCACCCATGCCGATCATGCCGCCCGTCATGCCGTGATCCGCAATGTGGAGGCCGAACTGGGGCGTCCGGTCGGCATTCTGGCCGATGTGCAGGGACCAAAGCTGCGCGTGGGCAATTTTTCCAATGGAAAGGTGCAGCTGAGCGCCGGGGCACGCTTCCGGCTGGATCTTGATCCCACCCCGGGGAACGAGACGCGGGTCTGCCTGCCGCATCCCGAAATCATTGCCGCCGCCGCCGTGGGCAGCACGCTGTTGCTGGATGATGGCAGGCTGGCGCTGCGGATATGTGACCGCGGCGACGATTTCCTTGTTACCGAGGTGGCGCTTGGCGGCCCGCTGTCGGATCACAAGGGGGTCAATGTGCCCGATGTGGTCCTGCCCATTCCCGCGCTGACGGACAAGGATCGGGCGGACATGGCCTTCGCGCTGGACCTTGGCATCGAATATGTCGGCCTGTCCTTCGTGCAGCGCCCCGAGGACGTGCGTGAGGCCCGGGAACTGGCGGCTGGCCGGGCATGGATCATGACCAAGCTGGAAAAGCCGCAGGCGATGGACAACCTGCATGAGATTGTGGCCCTGTCGGATGCGGTGATGGTGGCGCGCGGCGACCTGGGGGTCGAACTGCCGCCCGAACGCGTGCCGCTGGCGCAGAAGCGCATCATCCGCGTTGCCCGGCAGCTTGGCCGCCCGGTCGTGGTGGCGACCCAGATGCTGGAAAGCATGGTCCATGCCCCGACCCCCACCCGGGCCGAGGCATCGGACGTGGCGACGGCGGTGTTTGACGGGGCGGACGCGGTCATGCTGTCGGCGGAAACGGCGGTGGGGTCATACCCGCGTGAAACGGTCGCCATCATGGACCGGATCGTGCGCAGGGTAGAGGAGGATGAAGTCTGGCGTCGCCAGATGGAAACATCCAGCCCCGACCCCCAGCATGACGTGCCCGGCGCCATTGCCGCCGCCGCGCGCCAGATTTCATCCACCCTTGATGCCGCGGCCGTGGCGGCCTTTACCCTGTCGGGCCGCACCGCGCTGCGCATTGCGCGCGAACGGCCCACCTGCACCATCCTTGGCCTGACCCCGACCGATGACATCGCCCGCAGGCTGGCGGTGGCATGGGGGGTCCAGGCGGTATCCGTGGGGCAGGAAACGCCGGTCCACAATATCGAAAGCGTGGTGGACCAGGCGCTGGCGGTGACGAAGGGTGATGGTTATGGCACGGCGGGGGACGCGGTGGTGATCGTCGCGGGCCTGCCGTTCGGGGTGGCGGGCAGCACCAATACGCTGCGGATCGCCACGATTACCTGATCAGAAACTGTCAGAAGTTGTTGGGTGCCGCCTTTTTTCAAAAAGGCGGCGTTCCCTGAAGCTTTTTGAAAAAAGCTTCACCAAAAACTTCTATTTTCATAAATGGTATATTTAAAACAGATAGTTGATCAGGCCTGCCGGTTTTCGATCAGGCTGCGCCGGATGGCGCGGCCGCGCTGGATACGGCTGACGATCACGTCCGTATCCCCCGTGCGGATGGCGTCGCCCATGGCCTGCGCGTCCGCGATGAAGCGGTCAAGCATGTCCAGCAGCGCCTCGCGATTGTTCAGGAAAATGTCGCGCCACATGGTCGGGTCGGACGCCGCGATGCGCGTGAAGTCGCGAAAGCCCGACGCCGCGAAATCCAGCACTTCCGATCGTGTTTCATCCGCCAGGTCATCCGCCGTGCCGCATATGGTGAAGGCCAGCAGATGCGGCAGGTGGCTGACAATGGCGCAGACACGGTCATGATGGTCAACGGTCATGCTGCGCACGCGCGCGCCCATCATCTCCCACAATGCAGTGACGCGCGCGATGGCGGTGGCTGGCGTGTGTTCGGGCGGGGTCAGCAGGCACCACCGGTCCTCGAACAGGGTGGCGAAGCCTGCGTCCGGGCCTGAAAATTCGGTGCCCGCCATGGGGTGCGCGGGCACGAAGGCAATATCGGGATACCGGGCCAGCAGCGGTTGCATGGCCTCCATCACCGTGACCTTGACCGATCCCACTTCGCTCAGGATCGCACCCTTCTTCATGACGGGCATGACCTGGGCCGCCACCATCGCGATCGCGCCCACGGGCACGCATATGATCACGCAGTCCGCATCCCGCGCGGCCGTGGCCGGGTCGGCCTCGACCGTATCGGCAATGCCCAGTTCGGCCACGCGGGCGCGGACTTCTGGGCTTATGTCACAGGCCACCAGGCGGCGCGCGATGCGTCGGTCCTCCATCCCCCGGCGCAGGATGGACGACCCGATCAGGCCGGGGCCGATAATGACCAGCGTATCGAACAGGGGTACGGTTTGGTCCGTCATGGTGGGGAATGTCTGTCTGTCTGAAGGGGCACGGCGCGCGGGATCAATCCCGCGTGATGTCCGTGGGTGGGGTGGAATCATGAATGGATACGGGGGCGGCGGCCGGTGCGGTTTCCCCCTGTGCGGAGCGGCGGCGCAGGGCGCGCATTTCCATTGCCTGCCACAGCAGCAGCATGGGAATTCCAATCACCAGTTCGCGCCCGCGCCGCAGCAGCGACAGCCCCAGCGAGACGGAAGGGGCGATGCCAAAGGCGGAACCCAGGGCCATGTAGGCGGCTTCCTGCACACCCAGTCCCGCCGGCACCAGGAACGAGACGGACATGATGCCACACGCCACGCCCTCGATCGCGATGGCGCCGCCGAAGCCGAGATGCGCGCCAAGAAAATAATAGGCCACCCAGATCGTCGCCGCACTGCCCAGCCAGCCCACGTAATGCAGCAGCGCGCCCTGCACGATGCGGCTGGGATGGGACCAGATGGCGTCAAAGCGTTCCTGTATGCTGTCGGCGCTGCTCAGCATCGCGTCCTGCCACTGGGCGGCCATGTTGTGGCCCAGCATCTTGCCCGCGCGCTTGAGCAGGTCGCCACCCCGGCGCTGGGTATAGATGAATCCCGCGATGCCCATGCTCAGCAGCACAAGGCCGATCATGACCGGGCGGGCAAAGGGGCTGGACTGCTGGTGGGCCACCAGGCATGCCACGGCGGTCAGGATGAACAGGATCTGGCCCATGACTTCGGTGGTGATGTCCACCAGGTTGGCGCAGGCGGCCTCGCTCCCATCAACATGGCGGCCCTTCGGCCCGGCGAACAGGTCGCTCGAACACGTGGCCCTGATCCCCAGCACCATGCCGCCCAGCTGTGAAAACGGCAGGCAGGATGCGGCGGCGTCACGGATCATGCGCGAAACCAGCAGTTGCACGAACGGTATGTCCCGGCAAGCTGCGTGCCACGCAAGACCCAGTATTGCATCGACTGCAAGCTGGGCCATGACGGTCGCCATGAAACCGATGAACCCGATGGAGACGATGGCCTTCATGACCGAACCCGCGCCAAGCCACGCAGTGCAGCCTGTAAGCAGGGCCAGGCCAAGGATGGCCAGCAGGATGGTGAGCTTTCTCAAAAAAGATCCGTCTTGGTCTGTTGGCGTGGGAACACCGGGTAAAATTCGTGCCGCACTGGCCGGTTGTGCCTGACTTACACTACAGCAGGGTCTGGCGCCACCGGGAGGTGTCGGGATAAATGGAACGCCCGCTGGTTGCGAGTCCGTAATCGCAATCGTGATTTCTGTCCCCTGACGGAGCGATCGTTCAGACCATGACTGCCCCAACCCTTGTAACCGGTGCGACCGGTTTTGTCGGCTCCGCCGTTGCCCGTAATCTGGTGGAGCGCGGCCATACGCTCCGGCTCATGGTACGCAAGGGAAGCGACCTGACCAACCTGCGCGACCTTCCCGCCGAACTGGTGGAAGGGGACCTGTCCACCCCCGACAGCTTCGATGCGGCGGTGAAGGGCTGCCGCTACGTATTTCATGTGGCAGCGGATTACCGGTTGTGGGTGCCCGACCCGGTGCCGATGATGATCGCCAACGTGGAAGGCACGCGCGCGCTGATGCTGGCGGCGCAGAAGGCCGGGGTGGAGCGGATCGTGTACTGCTCGTCCGTCGCGGCCCTTGGCCTGATCGGGGATGGCACGATTTCCGATGAGGAAACGCCGGTCCATGAACATGGCGTGATCGGTATCTACAAGCGTTCGAAATACCGCGCCGAGCAGGAAGTCCTGCGCCTGGTGCATGAACGCGCGCTGCCTGCCGTGATCGTGAACCCGTCCACCCCCGTCGGACCCCGTGACATCAAGCCCACGCCCACGGGGCAGATGATCCTGGACTGCGCGGCAGGGCGCATGCCGGCCTATGTCGATACCGGCGTGAACATCGTGCATGTGGATGACGTGGCCGAAGGGCACGCGCTGGCGCTGGAACGCGGGCGGATCGGGGAAAAATACATCCTTGGCGGCCAGAACTACCTGCTGCGCGACCTGTTCGCCATGACGGCGGAAATCGCAGGCGTGGCCCCGCCGCGCATAAGCCTGCCGCAGGCCGTGATCTGGCCCGTGGCCGTGGCCAGCGAATGGCTGTCGCGCGCCTTTGGCATCGCGCCAAGGGTCACGACCGAAATGCTGGCCATGTCGCACAAGAAGATGTTCTTTTCTTCCGACAAGGCGATCCGCGAACTGGGCTATGCCCCCCGTCCCGCGCGTGAGGCGGTGAAGGATGCCATCGACTGGTTCCGACAGCATGGAATGCTGGATTGAGGACCCTGTCATGTTGCTGCTTCCCCTATCCATTCTGGTGTTCGTTATCTGGGTCGGGCTGATTTTCTGTCATGGCTGGTTCTGGCAGGCGGGGCCGATCCTCTCCCCCGTGCGTGGTGCGCAACTCAAACGCGCGGACTGCCCGGAAGTCTGCATCGTGGTGCCTGCGCGTGACGAGGCGGCATCGGTCAAGCAATGCGTGGGGTCGCTGCTGGCGCAGGATTATCCCGGCCTGCTGCACGTCATTCTGGTGGACGACAACAGCACCGATGGCACGGGTCGGCTGGCGCGATCCGTGCCCGACCCCCGGCGCCGGCTGACGGTGGTCAGCGGAAAGGCGCGGCCAGCGGGCTGGAGCGGGAAGCTGTGGGCCGTGGCGCAGGGCGTTGCGCGGGCGCGTGAGATGGTGCCCGATTCCAGTGGGTTCGTGCTGCTGACCGATGCGGACATCACCCATGACCCGCGCCATGTCTCGACACTGGTGGCCAAGGCGCAGGCGGGGAAGCTGGACCAGGTCTCGGAAATGGTGGAACTGAACTGCGCCAGTCCGGCCGAGCGCATGCTGGTCCCGGCGTTCGTGTTCTTTTTCGCGCTGCTCTATCCCTTCGCCAGCGTGAACAACCCGCGCAGCCGGGTTGCGGGGGCGGCTGGCGGCACGGTGCTGGTGCGCTGGAGCGCCCTTGCCCGCATTGGCGGGATCGAAAGCCTGCGTGGCGCGCTGATCGATGACTGCACGCTGGCCGCCCACATCAAGCACAGTGGCGGCCGCATCTATCTGGGGCATAGCTGCCTGGCCCGCTCCATCCGGCCCTATCCCCATCCGTCGGATATCTGGCGCATGGTGGCGCGCACGGCCTATGTGCAGCTTGGGTATTCGCCGCTCATGCTGGTGGGAACGGTGATCGGCATGGTGCTGGTGTGGATCGCGCCGCTGCAGCTTGCGCTGTTCAGCCATGGCCTGCCGTGCCTGCTGGGGGCGGGGGCATGGGTCATGTCCATGGCGTCGTACACCCCCACCCTGCGGCGTTTCAACCAGTCGCCGTCATGGGCGCTGTTGCTGCCGGTCATTGCCGGGTTCTATACGCTGGCGACGGTCGGTTCCGCGCTGGACCACCATCGGGGCCGGGGCACGGTGTGGAAAAACCGCGCCTATACCGAACCGGACGGCGCGATTTCGACACATATGCGCGGTGAGGGCACCGCAGCCGTAATGAACCGCAGCATGGGGGATGATGTAGGGTGAATACTGATGAGCGGAACGTGTGGGGCAGCGAGGATGTCTCGTCGGGCAAGGATGCCGGGGACGAGAACTTTCCCGTCGGCTCCCTGCTGATCAGCCGCAGGCTGCGCCCGCACGTCCATGCCTATTATGATTTTGCCCGCGTGATCGACGATATCGTCGATACCGACCGGCTGGATGCGGACGCCAAGATCACCCGTCTCAACGCCATGGAGGACGTGGTGCTGGGCAAACGCACCGCACCGCAGCGGCCGGATGCGCAGACGGCGGTGCGCGTGGGCCGCACGCTGGCGCAGACCGGGGTTTCCACCGATACCGCCACCGACCTGATCGTGGCCTTCCGGCAGGATGCGGTAAAGAATCGCTATGATTCATGGGAGGAATTGGAGGAATACTGCCGTTATTCCGCCAATCCCGTCGGCCGTTTCCTGCTGGAACTGCATGGGGAGAGTGCTGGCACGTTTGCTGCGTCCGACGCGCTGTGCACCGCGCTGCAGGTCATCAACCACCTGCAGGACTGCGCCGATGACCTGCGTGACCTTGACCGTTGCTACCTGCCGCGCCCGTGGCTGGAGCGTGAAGGGGTGGGCGTGGATGACCTGCGCCATGGCTACGCGCTGCCAGGGATGCGCCGGGTTTTCAATGCGCTGCTGGACCGGGTGGATGAACTCAACCGTCATGCATCGTTGCTGCCCGGCCTGATCCGTGACCGGCGCATGCGCATGGAGGCGGCGGTGATCGTGGGCCTGTCGCGGCGTCTGGCGCAGCGGCTGCGGACGGAAGACCCCATCGCGGGGCGGGTCAAGCTGTCGCGCATGGATGTGGCGCGCGCGGTGGCGGGGGCCGTGCGTACGCTGGTCTGACGTGACGGGATTTTGTCCTTGGTCGTGATTGCCGCTAAGAACAGGCGGAACTGAAATTCGTAAAGTGAACGGAACACGCGGGAATGGGTTTTTTGCGCGCGCGGCATGATGAGGCCCCGGTACTGGGCTGCGATCCCGCCGATCTGGCCGAGGTGGAGCAGATCGTGGTGCGGTCTGGCACCTCCTTTGGCAAGGGAATGCGTATCCTGCCGCCCGACCGGCGGTATGGCATGTATGCGGTCTATGCCTTCTGCCGCCTTGTCGATGACGTGGCCGATGACGAGGGCGAGCCGGACGACAAGTGCCGCAGGCTGGAAGAATGGCGCGCGCGGATCGCCCGGCTGTATGCGGGTGAGGCGCGTGATGGCATCGACCGCGTGCTGCTGGCGACCATCCGTCGTTTCGACCTGCGCCAGCAGGACTTCAACGACGTGATCGACGGGATGGAAATGGATGCCCGTGGTCCCATCGTCGCACCGGACGAGGCGACATTCGACCTGTATTGCGACCGCGTGGCCTCCGCCGTGGGGCGGCTGTCGGTAAGGGTGTTCGGTGATTCTTCGGCCCATGCGGATCAGGTTGCCTATCATCTGGGGCGTGCGCTGCAGATCACCAACATCCTGCGTGACGTGGCGGAGGATGCACGTCTGGGCCGGCTGTACCTGCCGCGTGAACTGCTGGAACGCTTTGGCATTCCGCCCGAACCCGACGCGGTAGTGCGCGCGCGCCGGCTGGAACAGGTGGGGCGCATCCTTGCAGGCCGGGCGCATGACCATTTCCGGGCGGCTTCGCGCGCCATGCGGCTGTGCGACCGCACGGCCATGCGGCCCGCGCGCGTCATGGGCGCGACCTATGCCGCCATCCTGGCCGCGCAGGAACGGCAGGGATGGGGCACGCCGGACAAGCGTGTCTCCCTTTCCCGCCCGCGCAAGGTGCTGGTCGCGCTGCGCGCGCTGGTGGCCTGATCCATGTCGGGGCATGTCCATATTGTTGGTGGCGGGCTGGCCGGTCTGTCGGCGGCGGTTGAACTGGCGGGCGGCAGCGAGCGTGTCAGCGTGTACGAAGCCGGTCCCGCCTGTGGTGGCCGGGCACGGTCCTACCTTGATCGGCAGCTTGGCTGCCGGATTGACAATGGCAACCACCTGCTGCTGTCGGGCAACCCGGCGGTGTACCGCTATCTTGGCCTGATCGGGGCGCAGGATACGCTGGTGGGGCCGAAGCGGCCGGTTTTCCCGTTCGTGGACCTTGCCGACCGGCTGCGCTGGACGCTGGACCTGTCACGCGGGCGGGTGCCGCTATGGGTGCTGTCGAAGCGCAGGCGCGTGCCGGGCATGCGGCTGGCGGAACTGCGCGGCCTGCTGGCGCTGATGGAGGCGACGCCGGACATGGTGGTGTCCGACTGCCTGCAGCCCGGCAGCCTTGCGCGCCGCCTGCTTGAACCCTTTGCCATATCCGTCCTCAACACCATGCCCGATACCGGCAGCGCCGCCCTGCTGGGTGCGGTGGTGAAGGAAAGCCTTGCGCGTGGCGGGCGTAACTGCCTGCCCCGCTTCCCGGCGGAAGGCCTGTCCGAAAGCTTCGTGGACCCGGCCCTTGCCCACCTGTCGGTGCTGAAGGCCGATGTGCGGACCGGCAGTCGCGTCAGCGCGGTCGAGATGGCTGATGGCAGCGTCGCGGCCCTGCATCTGGGGGATGAGCGGATTGCGCTGGGGCCGGAGGATACGGTGATCATGGCGGTGCCCGCACCCGTGGCGACCAGCCTGCTTGCGGCCGACCTGCCGGGGTTCAGCGCGCCGGATCAGTTCGAGTCGATCCTGAATGCGCATTTCCTGCTGCCTCAGGCCCCGGTGCTGACCGGCGGGCTGGCGCAGGCCCGTTTCATCGGGGTCGTGGGCGGTATCAGTGAATGGGTGTTCGTCAAGGACAGGATCCTGTCGGTCACGGTCAGCGCCGCCAACCGCTACGCCACGCGAGACCTTGATGAACTGGCGGCCATCATCTGGAACGAAGTCCGCGCCGCGATCGACCCGGCCGCGACGGTCCCCCTGCCGGTCGCCATGCCGCCGCTGCGTATCGTGCGTGAAAAACGCGCGACCTTTGCCGCAACCGTGCAGCAGGACCGCCTGCGGCCCGGCATGCGGACCATGGCGCCCAACCTGCTGCTGGCCGGGGACTGGACGGCCACGGGACTGCCCGCCACAATCGAGGGCGCGATCAGGTCAGGCCATGCCGCGGCACAGGCTGTCCATGCCCGCCGGGGTATGCCCGGCCGACCGAAATGATGATGTACGGATCTGCAACAGGCCCCCGTGACCACACGGGGAATATGGAATGATGGCAAAGAGAACCGAGACCGCGACCGTTACCCGTCCCCGCAGGACGACCCCCTCCACCCGCAAGGCCGCCACGCCGAAGGCGGCGCTGGACGCCCCGCTGGATCAGGCCGAACTGGATCAGGCCGTGACCCGTGCGCATGCGGCACTGGGCGGGCGGCAGGCGGATGACGGGCACTGGGTCTTTGATCTTGAGGCCGATGCCACCATCCCGGCGGAATACGTGCTGCTGGAACACTACCTGAACCGCATTGACCCGGATCTGGAACAGCGGATCGGCATATACCTGCGCCGTATCCAGGGGGACCATGGCGGCTGGCCGCTGTATCAGGACGGCACGTTCGACCTGTCGGCTTCGGTCAAGGCGTATTTTGCCCTCAAGGCGATTGGCGACAGCGTGCATGCGCCGCACATGGTGCGCGCACGCCATGCCATCCTGGACTATGGCGGGGCGGAACGGACCAATGTGTTCACCCGCATCCAGCTTGCCCTGTTTGGTGATGTGCCGTGGGAAGCCGCCCCCGTCATGCCGGTCGAGATCATGCTGCTGCCGCGCAGGGCGCTGTTCTCGGTATGGAACATGTCGTACTGGTCGCGCACGGTGATCGCGCCACTGCTGGTGCTGGCAGCACTCCGTCCCGCCGCGGTCAATCCGCGCCGGGTGCATGTGCACGAACTGTTCGTGACATCGCCCGGAAAGGTACGGGACTGGATTCGCGGGCCATACCGCTCCGTCTGGGGGCATGTGTTCCGGTATGCGGATGCGATGCTGCGACCCGCTGAACGCCTGATCCCCGAAAAGACCCGACGCCGGGCCATAAAGGCTGCGGTCGATTTCATTGAACCGCGCCTGAACGGGCTGGACGGTCTGGGGGCCATCTATCCCGCCATGGCCAACACGGTCATGATGTTCCGCGCGCTGGGGATATCGGACGAAGACCCGCGTGCAAAGGCCGCGTGGGAGGCAGTAAGGCGCCTGCTGGTCAATCAGGGCAAGGAAACCTACTGCCAGCCCTGCGTCTCTCCCGTATGGGATACCGGCCTTGCCGGTCATGCCATGATTGAGGCCGCATCCGGTCCCGACGGCATCGCGCCGGAGGAGACGAAGCAGAAACTGGCGGCCGCAGGCAGATGGCTGCGTGAACGCCAGATCCTGAACGTCAGGGGCGACTGGGCCGTCAACCGCCCCGATGTCCGCCCCGGCGGGTGGGCGTTCCAGTACGCCAATGACTATTACCCCGATGTGGATGATACCGCCGTTGTCGGCATGCTGCTGCATCGCGATGGCGACCCGGCCAATGCGGATGCGGTTGCCCGCGCGCGGGAATGGATCATCGGCATGCAGGGCAGCAATGGCGGCTGGGGCGCGTTCGATGTTGATAACAGCCGCGACGTGCTCAACCATATTCCCTTTGCCGACCATGGCGCACTGCTCGACCCGCCAACGGCGGATGTGACGGCGCGCTGCATTTCCTTCCTCGCGCAGCTGCGTCAGGTCGAGGACCATGCCACGATCGAACGCGGTATCGCCTATCTGCGCAGGGAGCAGGAAACGGACGGATCGTGGTTCGGGCGCTGGGGCACCAACTACATCTATGGCACGTGGTCCGTTCTGTGCGCGCTCAATGCCGCCGGGATGCCGCATGACGATCCCATGATCATCCGCGCGGTCGACTGGCTGCGCCACCACCAGCGCGCCGATGGCGGCTGGGGTGAGGGCTGTGAAAGTTATGAAGGCGGGATGCATGGCGATTATAAACAGAGCCTGCCATCCCAGACCGCATGGGCCGTTCTGGGCCTGATGGCGGCTGGCCTGCGTGATGATCCCGCCGTGGCGCGTGGCATTGCCTGGCTGGGTCGCACGCAGGGGAAAAATGGCGAATGGAAGGAAGAACCGTATAACGCCGTAGGCTTCCCCAGGGTGTTTTACCTGCGGTACCATGGCTACCGTCAGTTCTTCCCGCTGCTGGCCCTGTCGCGGTACCGGAACATGCAGATCGGCAATACCGGCCGTGTTGGCTACGGCTTCTGATAACGGGGGGAATGCTTACGATGTCCAACAGTGTATCTGCCACCCCGTTTTCCCGACTGGGTATCGTGGTGGGGATGGAGGCGGAAGCCGCCCTGATCCGTCCCTTCCTGCCGACGGCCCGTTTCGGGCTGAGTGGGGCGACCCTGTCCGGTGCGCGGCAGGCGGTGCTCGACCTGCTGGAAAGCGGGGTGGATGCGCTGCTGTCCTTTGGGCTGGCGGCGGGGCTGGACCCGGCGCTGCAGCCCGGGGCGGTCGTCGTGCCGCGTCATGTCGTGGTCAATGGGGAACGTCTGGCCGCGGCCCCCGCCCTGCTGGACTGGCTGGGCGCCGACCGGGCGGATGTCATTGATGGCGACCTGCTGCATAGTGACGTGATCGTCACCGCGGCTGCGCGCAAGATGGCGCTGTTCCGCCAGACCGGCTGCGTGGCGCTGGATATGGAAAGTGGCGTGGTGGCGGAAATGGCCGCGGTCCGTCAGGTGCCCTTTGCGGTCATGCGCGTCGTGTGCGATCCGGCGGACCGGACCCTGCCGCCTGCCGCGGTCGTGGCGCTGCGGCCCGATGGCAGTCTGGCGGTGGGGGCCCTTGCGCGCAGCATCCTGTGCAACCCGTTCCAGATTCCGGCGCTGATCCGGGTGGGGCGTGATGCGGGGCAGGCCCGTATGGCGGCAAAGGCCGCGCTGGAACGGCGCTTTTCCTGACGGGACCGCGCACCGACCTGCCGGTGGCACCCGGACCATACGCGGATGTGATATGCGTTGACGTGACGATCGGCCCCGCCCGCCATGGTGCGGGGCGCGGAATATTGATCATAACTGATTGATTCAGAATTAACTTTTGGGACAGTGCCGCGATAGGGTCCTGTCTGGCAGGAACATGGCATGCAGGGCGTTGCCTGTGATTGCGCTTTCCTGATGCTATCTGTGATGCAACCAATTGATTCGCATCAATGTCAGGTATGGCAGATCGGCGTGACATACTGCCGGTTGTAAAAATTACAGGGGGAAACAGGCATGACACGCGCTGTGCTGGCACTGAACGCAGGATCATCCAGCCTGAAGTTCGCCCTGTTTGCCATTGAACCGGGGGAAACGGCTGCTTCCCCCAGTCACCGCATTGCATCGGGGGAACTGGAGGGAATCGGCATCCATCCCCATTTCGTCGCCCATGACGCGTCGGGGCAGGTGCTGGTTGATGAAAAATGGGCTCCCGTGGCCGAGGGCGCCGGGGATGCGGCGCATCACGGTCCCATGGCGACCCTTATGGAATGGGTTGGCAAACAGCTGGGGAGCGTTGACCTTATGGCGGTTGGCCACCGTGTGGTGCATGGCGGGCCGGAATTCATCGCTCCCGTGCGGGTGACGCCTGATGTGCTGACCCGTCTTGCGGCCCTGACCCCCTTTGCCCCCCTGCACCAGCCCGGCAGCCTTGCCCCCATCCGTGCATTGCTGGCCCAGCATCCGGACCTGCCGCAGGTCGCATGCTTCGATACCGGCTTCCACCATACCATGCCGCCGGTTGCGCAGGCGCAGGCCCTGCCGCGTGATTATGCCGCCCGTGGCGTGCGCCGGTATGGGTTCCATGGGCTGTCGTATGAATACATTGCCTCCGTCCTGCGCGCGCGCGCGCCGCATCTGGGGCAGGGGCGTACCATTGTCGCCCATATCGGCAGCGGGGGCAGCCTGTGCGCCCTGCAGGCTGGCCGCAGCATCGACACCACCATGGGCTTTTCAGTGCTGGATGGGCTGGTGATGGGGACGCGGTGCGGGCACCTGGACCCCGGCGTGATCCTGTACATGCTCAAGGAAGAAGGGCTGGGGGCGGCGGAGATCGAAAATATCCTCTACCACCGCTCCGGCCTGCTGGGGGTGTCGGGGGTTTCGGCCGACATGCGCGACCTGCACGCCCGCGCCGGGATCAGCCCGGAGGTGACGCAGGCGCTTGACCTGTTCGTCTATCGCTTCGCCCAGCAGGCGGGGGGCATGATGGCGGCCCTGCAGGGGCTGGACGGGCTGGTGTTTACCGCGGGGATCGGGGAACATGACGCCGTGATCCGCGCCGCGATCTGCAAGCGGCTGGAATGGGCGGGTATCCGCCTTGATGCGCGGGCGAATGCCGCGCACAGCGAAATCATAAGCATGCCGGATAGTGCCGTGGAGGTGCGGGTCATCCCCACCGATGAGGAAACGACAATCCGTCGGCATGTGCTGATGTGTCTGTCCTGAATGCAGGCCGGACAGGGATAGAATGTCTCGGAAGGAACGGAAATGAGTGAAACTGCATCCGCAACGCCGCTGTCCGCAGCGGATGTCGCGCTGTTCAACAAGTGGTGGCATGCAGCAAACTACCTGTCGATTGCCCAGATCTATCTGCTGGCCAATCCGTTGCTGCGTGAGCCGCTGAAGCTGGAACACACCAAGCCGCGCCTGCTGGGCCACTGGGGCACCACGCCGGGGCTGAACTTCCTGTACCTGCACCTCAACCGGATCATCCGTGAACAGGATCGCAGCATCCTGTTCGTCGCGGGGCCGGGCCACGGGGCGCCGGGCGTTGTTGCCAGCACCTATCTGGAAGGCACGTACAGCGAATATTTCCCCGCCGTGACGCAGGATGCGGACGGTCTGGCCCGGCTGGTCAAGCAGTTCTCCTTCCCCGGTGGCATTCCCAGCCATGCGGCGCCGACCACGCCGGGATCCATCAATGAAGGCGGCGAACTGGGTTATTCGCTGTCGCATTCCTATGGCGCGGTGTTCGACAACCCTGACCTGATCGTGGCCTGCGTGGTGGGCGATGGCGAGTCGGAAACCGGCCCGCTGGCAACATCGTGGCACAGCAACAAGTTCCTTGATCCGAAAACCGATGGTGCGGTCCTGCCGATCCTGCACCTGAACGGCTACAAGATCGCGAACCCGACCATCCTTGCCCGTATTTCGCCCGAGGAACTGCTGAGCCTGTTCCGTGGCTACGGCTACGACCCGATCGTGGTGGAAGGGGACGACCCGGACACCATGCACCAGAAAATGGCCGTGGCGATGGATACGGCCTTTGCCGCGATCTCGAAGATCCAGAAGGCCGCGCGCGAGAACAATGACACCACGCGTCCCATGTGGCCGATGATCATCATGCGCACGCCCAAGGGCTGGACCTGTCCCAAGACGGTCGATGGCCTGCGTACGGAAGGATACTGGCGCGCCCATCAGGTGCCCATTACCGACCTGACCAAGCCCGAACACCTCAAGCTGCTCGATACGTGGCTGCACAGCTATAAGCCTGAGGAACTGTTTGACGAAAACGGCACCCTGATGCCGGAAATCGCGGCGCTGGCGCCCAAGGGCGACCGCCGGATGAGCGCCAACCCCCACGCCAATGGTGGCCTGCTGCGCCGTGACCTGCGCCTGCCGGATGTGACGGAATATGCCGTAGCCGTCTCATCCCCGGGGCATGAACTTGGTGAGGCCACGCGTGTGCTGGGGTCGTGGCTGCGCGACGTGATGAAGGAAAACCTGTCGTCACGCAATTTCCGCGTGCTGGCCCCGGACGAGAACAATTCCAACCGCCTGAACGCGGTGCTGGATGTGACCAATCGCGCATGGAACGCCGAGACGTTCGATTATGATGACCATCTGGCGGTCAATGGCCATGTGATGGAAATCCTGAGCGAGCACACCTGCCAGGGCTGGCTGGAAGGCTACCTGCTGACGGGCCGCCATGGTTTCATGTCGTGCTACGAGGCGTTCATCCACATCGTGGATTCGATGGTCAACCAGCACGCCAAGTGGATCAAGCAGGCGGATGAGGTATCGTGGCGCGCGCCGATCGCATCGCTGAACTACCTGCTGACATCGCATGTATGGCGCCAGGACCATAACGGGTTCAGCCATCAGGATCCCGGCTTTATCGATCATGTGCTGAACAAGAAGGCCAAGACGGTGCGGGTGTACCTGCCGCCCGATGCGAATACCCTGCTGTGCACGGCGAAGACCTGCCTTGAAAGCCGTGACCGCGTGAACGTGATCGTGGCGGGCAAGCAGCCCGAACCGCAGTGGCTGGACATGGATTCCGCCATCGCGCATTGCGCCAAGGGCATCGGGATCTGGGAATGGGCCAGCAATGACAAGGGTGGTGAACCCGACGTGGTCATGGCCTGCGCCGGTGACGTGCCGACCATGGAAACACTGGCGGCGGTGCAGTTGCTGAACAAACACCTGCCGGACCTGAAGATCCGCGTGATCAACGTGGTTGACCTGCTGACCCTTGAATCGAAGTCCCAGCATCCGGACGGTCTGGAGGATTATGTATTCGACAGCCTGTTTACCACGGACAAGCCGGTGATCTTCGCGTTCCATGGCTATCCCGCGCTGATTCACAAGCTGATCTACAAGCGGACCAACTGCCGTAACTTCCATGTGCATGGTTATCGTGAGGAAGGATCCACCACAACGCCGTTCGACATGACAGTGCGCAACCACCTTGACCGCTTCCACCTGGTGCAGAATGTCATCCGTCGCGTGCCGGGACTGGCGAACAAGGCGGCTTACGCCAATCAGGCCATTGCTGACAAACTGGTCGAACACACGCGCTATGTGGCCCAGTATGGCAAGGATATGCCCGAAATCGAGAACTGGCGCTGGTCATAAGGCGTCGGAACCCAAGGGGTCATGAAAAGGGGGGAGCGGTTATGCTCCCCCTTTTTTTTATGTCCATATCGGGTCGGGTTGCCCTGTTGCATATGGATGGGATTCAGGATGTGACCGCGGAAATGGAAATATTCACAAATAAAAAATTTCATGAATGGGTATTTTTATTTGCGCAGGCCTGATCAGTTGGGCCAGTCATCAGGAGCAGGAGCAGGAGCAGGAGCAGGAGCAGGAGCAGGAGCAGGAGCAGGGCCTGTCTGCTGCGCGGACGTTGTCGTGGCAATCGCGGTTGACGCGGATGGGTCGGGTGCCTGCGCCGGACCTGCGGGCTGTGGAGCGGTCGCGGCAAGGAACTGCGCGAAGCTGTCCTGCATTTTCTGCGCCATCGCCGGATCGGACAACCGGGTTGCGGGGTTGGATGAATCCACCACGATCACCCGGTCCCCTTCCAGCGGGGTGGGAATGTGGTTGCGCCCAAGCAGCGCGCGTACGGCGCGTGCCTTCTGCGGATCATCCTGCTGGACGATCAGGTCAAGCTGCCGGTCCAGCAGGCCATGACGGTCAATGAAGCTGTTGATGCGCGCGGGAATGCGGATGCAGCCTTCGGAATCAGCCCGTCCCAGCCGGGGTTCAAGGAACGTGGGATCGGTTGCGTGCATCTCCAGCCGTACCACGGCCACAGCATCCTTGCGTCGCCAGTCCTCGGTCGTCTGCCAGCCGAAATCCCATACCCGCATGCCTTTTTCGCCGTTGCCACGGATACCATGTTCGTTTTTCGTGCCCTGGGCGCGGTAGCCGTATATCTGCCCGTCATTGATGAATATGCCCGCAGGCGTGCGGAAATGTTCCTTGCGTCCCGGCAGGCCCGTGCTGACGGGCACCATGCCCAGTGGCGTCAGCCGGTGCGCGGCAGGGGTGGCCAGCACGATCCACATCAACTGGACCCTGGGCGCGCGGTCCACGACCAGCATGACCTGCTCATCCTGTGGCCATGCGTTGGCATGGTCCAGCATGCCATCTGCCAGCGCCATGGCGCGTTCGGTCTGTTTCGGGCGTGTCAGGGCGGATTGCGCCTCCAGTTCCTGCTGCATGTCGTGCTGCAGCATGACCGCGGCATCGGGCAGGGGGGCGGCATGGGCCTGTGCGGCGGCATCTGTCATGAACACGGTGATCAGGGGCAGGGCGCGTAACCAGATCAGGCGTATGGGAAGCATCATGCAGGCGGCATACCTTGGTCGAAAAAATACAGGCCCGGCCTGTATATCGCATTTGGACATGCCTGCGCTGGGTAGCGGCAGTTCATCCACGGCATATCCTTTCCGCGCATCATACCGGAATCCCGATGGGGCGGCAAAAGGGGCGGGCAGGCAGGTAATGTTGGCCGGATATTAACATTTTTCCTGTCTGCTACCCTTTTTGACGTAACGGATTATCATGCGCATTCTGGTAACCGGCGGATGTGGCTTTATCGGATCGGCGGTCATNTACGCCACCTGATCGCACGGACCCGCCACGAGATCCTGAATCTTGACTGCCTGACCTATGCGGCCAGTCCGCATGCGGTGGGTGTCGCGGCAGCCAGCGACCGCTATGCGTTCAGCCAGGTCAATATCTGCGAGACTGCGCGCCTGGGGGCCGTGTTCGCGGCCTTCCGCCCCGATGCGGTGATGCATCTGGCGGCGGAAAGTCACGTGGACCGGTCCATCGACAATGCCGGTGCCTTTGTGCAGACCAACGTGACCGGCACGTTTGCCATGCTGGAGGCCGCGCGCGCGTACTGGCAGGCCCTGCCCGCGACACGGCGCGCGGCCTTCCGCTTCCATCAGATCTCGACCGATGAGGTCTTTGGCGCGCTTGGCCCGCATGAGGCCCCCTTTACCGAGGCCACGCCCTACGACCCGCGCAGCCCCTATTCCGCCAGCAAGGCCGCATCCGACCATCTGGTGCGGGCCTGGTGGCATACCTATGGCCTGCCGACCTTTGTTACGAACACGACCAACAACTATGGAATCTGGCATTTTCCCGAAAAGCTGGTGCCGCTCATGATCATCAATGCGATCGAGGGACGCGAACTGCCTGTTTATGGTACGGGTGAGAATATTCGCGACTGGCTGTTTGTCAGCGACCATGCCGAGGCCCTGGTCCGCGCGGTGGAACAGGGCCAGCCGGGCGAGACGTACGCCATTGGCGCCCGGCAGCCGCGCACCAACCTTGAAGTGGTCCATGCCATCTGCCGTACCCTCGACCGGCTGCGTCCCGATCCTGCGGGGCCGCATGCACGGCTGATCCGGCACGTGGCCGACAGGCCGGGCCATGATTTCCGTTATGAAATCGACCCTTCCCATGCCGAACAGGCACTGGGGTGGAAGGCACGGCATGATTTTGAAACGGGCATGGACCTGACCGTTCGCTGGTACCTTGACCATGCACAATGGTGGCAGGCCATACGGAAACAACGCTATGGCGGGCAACGGCTGGGGCAGGTGGCATGACCGGCGCGCCGGGACTGAAGGGGATCGTGCTGGCGGGCGGGTCCGGCACACGGCTGTACCCCATGACGCTGGCGGCCAGCAAACAGCTGTTGCCAGTCTATGACAAACCGATGATCTATTACCCGATCTCGACACTGATGATGGCGGGTATCCGTGACATCATGATCATTGCAACACCGCAGGACATGCCCCAGTTCCAGCGCCTGCTGGGGGACGGGTCACTGCTGGGCGTGTCCTTTACCTACCGTATCCAGCCTGCGCCCGAGGGGATCGCACAGGCATTCCGGATTGCGGGTGACTGGCTGGCGGGTGCGCCATGCGCGCTGATACTGGGCGATAACCTGCTCTTTGCCGATCATCTGCCCGCCATGCTGCGGGTCGCGGCACGGCGGGCACATGGGGCCACGATCTTCGCCTATCAGGTGCGTGATCCCGAACGCTATGGCGTGGTGACGTTCGATGCGGACGGGAAGGCGCTGGATATTCTGGAAAAGCCTGAACACGCACCATCAAACTGGGCGGTGACGGGGCTGTATTTCTATGACGGGCGCGTGGGGGAACTGGCGGCCGGGCTGCGTCCTTCGCCACGGGGCGAACTGGAAATCACCGATCTCAACCGGATTTACCTCGAGGAAGGCAGCCTGAGTGTCGAACGCCTCGGGCGTGGGTGCGCATGGCTGGATGCCGGCCTGCCCGATAGCCTGATGCTGGCGTCCTCGTTCGTGCAGACGGTGCAGTCGCGGCAGGGAATGCTGGTTGGTTCCCCCGAGGAGGCGGCCTTTCGCATGGGGTATATTGACGTAACCCAGCTACGCGCCCTGGCCCGGCGCATGATAAAGACCGAACTGGGGCGTACCCTCATGGCTATTGCCGGACGGGCATCCGCGCAAGCCGTAAAATGAAGAAGTTTCTGGTGAAGCTTTTTTCAGGGTCTGTTGGGAATTGTGCTTTTTCAAAGTCACCAAATGTGATTCAAAATCCGTATGGATCGCTTCGTACTGACAGACGCCCAATGGGCGAAAATGGAACCGCTGTGCCTTGGCAAGAAAACGGATCGGGGGCGCAGCGGGCAGGACAACCGTCTTTTTATCGAGGCGGTCTTATGGATTGCCCGGACCGGCAGCCCATGGCGGGACCTTCCGACGTATTTCGGGCATTGGAACTCGGTCTATTCCCGTTACAGCGACTGGATGAAAGCCGGTGTTTTCAAACGGCTTTTTGAAGCGGTCTCTGACGAGGCCGACATGGAATATGCGATGATCGACGGCACGGTGGTCCGGGTTC